>JANMAE010000138.1:0-6310 GCA_031359445.1 Hyphomicrobiales bacterium
ATCACGACCAAGGTCATCGAAGGCGATCCCGATCCGAAGCACATTTCGACCAGCTACGTTGAGCGTTCAAACTTGACGCTCCGCATGCACAACCGCCGCTTTACCCGCCTCACAAACGCTTTCAGCAAGAAGTTTGAAAGTCACGTTCACATGGTTGCGATCTGGACCATCTGGTATAACTGGGTTCGGATTCACAAGACCTTGCGCGTTACCCCTGCAATGGCCGCTGGATTGACAGACAGGCTTTGGAGCTTCGAGGAGATTGTTGTTGGCATGGACGCTATTGCGCCAAAAGCAGGACGGCCGAAGGTTTACAAAAAGCGCGATGAACAAATTTCAAACTGATACACTACCGCCGGTTCAGTGAATTTGACAACCCCACCACCTTCCGCTATCACCCGCCCACTGACGGGGCCTAACGCCCCGTTTTGCTTGCCCGTGAGCCTTGAAGGCTCTGTCGGCTGGGAGACCAGAAGAGGAGGGTAGGTTCCAACGTAATGGTAATGGAGAACCGTAAATGACAAAGCGTCAGCCCGCTAAACATAAAATTGACCGCCGTATGGGCGAAAATATCTGGGGTCGTCCCAAGAGCCCGGTCAACAAGCGTGAATATGGCCCCGGCCAGCACGGCCAGCGCCGCAAGGGCAAGATGTCGGACTTCGGCATTCAGCTCAAGGCCAAGCAGAAGCTCAAGGGCTACTACGCCAATATTTCCGAGCGCCAGTTCTCGAAGGTTTACGAAGAAGCATCGCGCATGAAGGGCGATACCTCCGAAAACCTCATTGGGCTGCTCGAGCGCCGCCTGGATGCAATTATCTATCGCGCCAAGTTCGTGCCCACGATGTTTGCCGCCCGCCAGTTCGTGAGCCACGGTCACGTCAAGGTTAATGGCCGCCGCGTGACCATTCCCTCCATGCGCATCAAGGCAGGCGATGCACTGGAACTCAGCGACAAGTCCAAGGAACTCGCAATCGTTCTCGAAGCCTTACAATTGGCCGAGCGCGATGTGCCGGATTATGTGGAAGTTGACCACAAGGCCATGACCGCCAAACTCATCCGCGTGCCAGCGCTCACGGACGTTCCATACCCCGTGCAGATGGAACCCAACTACGTGGTGGAATACTACTCACGCTAAATTCACTGGCAAAATGAAATGGACATGTACGTCCCAGCCAATGTTACTTGAATTAAAGTAGCCTTCATCTCCGCAGTTTTTTCAAAACTGCGGAGATGAAGGTCCTTCCTAATCAATCATCGAAGCGAGATACGTTGCGAAATCGTAGTTCGGCCGCTCGAGATGCGAGAGATGCCCGGGCTTGGCCAGGTCTGAACACAAGCCTCGATACACGCGCTCGGTGCAGCCCTTGTCTTCGATGTTCACGTCATCCAGGAGTTTTTTGAGCTGTGCGAAATGTTGCTGCGCGTCAACATCTTCAACGAAATCGGGAGACAGGCCGCCGCCGAAATTCACCAGAACCTGGCCAGCGCTTTTCGGATGAAGCGAAAGGTACCAGAAATATCCGGGTGTCAATGTAATCAGCAGGCTGGGGTAGATCGCCAGCAGGAACGTTGTCCTGCGCCGGTCACCCTGCATGCGGGTATTGGAGGGATGCGCCAGCGCGATCTTGAGCCGGTCATCTTTCAGGATGGTATGATGGTTGAACGATGGCAGTCCCGGTGGGCACACCATTTCATCGAGCTTCGAAAGACCGCCGATGGTTTTCGCGTGGCACACCGGCAGATGGTAACTTTCCATGAAATTCTCGGCGAGCACTTTCCAGTTCGTGTTCCAGGTGAATTGCTCATGAAAATTTTCGACGTAGCTTTCCATGCCGTAGTCGGAAATCAGGGATTCCACATCGGCAAATTTTTCACGCGGCGAAAGCGCATGTGGATTGAGCGTGATCATGACCCAGCCCAGCCACTCCTCGCAGCGGATTTGCGGCAGCTTGTAATCGTCTTTGCAGAAGCTTTCATTGTGGGTCATGGCAGGTGCTGCGCGCAAACTACCATCGAGGTTGTAGCTCCAGCCATGGTAGGGGCAAACAATGCCGCCCACGTGGCCCGTGCCCTGCAGCAGAATCGACATGCGGTGCAGGCACACGTTGGATTGCGCGCGCAGTTTGCCCTCCCGGTCCCGCAATACCATGATGGGCTGCCCGGCAAGTTCCAGGGTGATGAAATCACCCGGCTTGGCAAGAGAGTTGGCGCGACCGGCGCAATACCATTCCTTGCGGAAAATATGTTCAACCTCGAGCGCGCAGAATTCTTCTGACGTATAAACGGCCTTGGGCATGGCCTGCGCCTGCTCGAAGGGCACGGCAACGGTTGCCTGCAATTGGGAAAGTGCGCTCGGGTTGTTCATCACAACCCCATATATTCCGTAACCTTGGCATCAGCGAGCGCAAAACAGCCAGCAAGGCTCGGGCTGATGGGCAACTCGCGATAGGCTCCGATGGCGCCGTGCTGCACGAGCTTGCCCGCAAGTCCAGGCTGCTCGCTGGTGACAACCCAGATAAATCCAAAAGCCGTCTGCCGCACCGGCGTGGCGCCTGCGAATGTGAGCTTGGCAAAAATATCATCGGCAGATGTGCCGGGCTCAAACACCGCCAACATGGGGCCTGTGGCATCTGCCGGAAGCGATGCGCGGTGCATCAACACGGCCATGATCGCAAGCCACGCCACGAGAACTGTGAGAAACAGCGTGAGAGCCAGGCGATGTCCCGACCAACCCTGCATCATGCACCAGCGAATTTAACCGCGCGCGCCTCGCGGATCGGCAGGTTGATGAGGGCGGCAAACAGGCCAAGCGCCACGCTCATCCACCACACGATGTCATAGTTTCCATAGATGTCATAAAGCCTGCCTCCCAGCCAAACGCCGAAAAACGAACCGAGCTGGTGGCTGAGAAACACAAAGCCATAGAGCGTGGCCATGTAGCGCGTGCCAAACATGACAACGACGAGCCCCATGGTAAGCGGCACGGTGGAGAGCCAGAGCAACCCCATTGTGGCCGTAAAGATTACGGTGGTGACAGGCGTGATGGGCAACATCACAAATCCGATGATGGAGAGCGAGCGCAGGATGTAAATTGCGCTTAATGGAAAGCGCTTTTGATATTTGCCGCCGATCATGCCTGACATATAGGAGCCTACCACATTGAACAGCCCGATAAGGCTCATGGCAATGCCAGCAAATTCCTTGCTGATGCCATGCTCGGCCAGATAGGGCGGGAGATGAACCGTGATGAAAGCAAGCTGAAATCCACAAACAAAAAACCCGGCAACCAGCATGATGTAGGAGCCATGCCCGAAAGCGCCGCCAATTGCCTGGCGCATGGTGATGTCAGCCTCACCCTTGCTGACCCTGGAGCTTGACGTGTTCTGCACAAGAAGTGGCAGTGCGAACACGATGATGAGCAGGGTGCTCGCGGCCAGAACGAGCAGCGCTGTCTGCCAGCCGTAAGCCGCAATAAGTGCGGCACCCATGGGCGCGAATATGAATTGGCCCAGAGATCCCGAAGCCGTTGCAATGCCAAAGGCCCAAGAACGTTTTTCCGGTGGCACAATGCGCCCAAGCGCTGCCATGACAATGCCGAAAGACGACATGGCAATGCCGATGCCCACCACAATGCCCGCACTCATGTTAAACAGAAATGGCGTATCCGAGATCGACATCAGCGCCACGCCCACTGCATAGACAATGGCGCCCACAATGATCACGCGGGCCGCACCATAGCGATCAGCAAGTGCCCCAGCGATCGGCGTGGCAATGCCCCACAGGAGATTTTGCAATGCAAGTCCCAGCGAGAAAATCTCACGGGGCCAGCCATGGGCCTCGGAAATGGGCGCGGTGAAGAACCCGAAACTGGAGCGCACCCCGAAATTGACGATGGCCACGAGGCAACCCGCTGCAATGATAACGGCGGGCGTGAAATACCAGGGCGTTTGCTTGGTGTCGGTCATCGTGTTCATGTCAGGCTTCGCTCTCGTTAAATTCTGTCGTTCTTGTCCAAAACACAGGTCCAAACTGCGAAACGGCAACACCGCTGATGATCAGCAGGCCGCCCGCCACCAGAGGCAGGCTGAGTTGTTCACGCAGTAGCACAATCCCTCCCACCGCCGCTACCAATGGCTGAACATAAAGGAACATTCCTGCCAGTGAACTTTCCATATGCCCTAGTGCAAAATTCCATGCCACGGTGCCCAGGAAAGTACAGAAGACAACAACAAATGCCATGGTGATCCAATGCCCGCTGGTCATGGCGGATAGGCTTTGGGTAAATTCCGGCGTCAGGAAAAGCAGCATTGGGAAGGCCGATATGCCAAGTGTCAGGCTGGCAATCTGGATCGCGCCATATTCCCGCGAAATAGGGCGCACCAGCACCGTGTAAATGCCCCAGCCCATGGTGCCCAACGTGACGAGGACAATGCCCAGCAGGCCAACATCCTTGGCCGGCACCAGGACATTGCCCAGCATAAGGGTGGCCGTGCCGGCCAGTGCCAGAAACATGCCGCCCACCAGCGAAGCTGTGAGCCTGTCGCCAGCCAGCACAACGGCAAACAAGGCGATGAACACAGGCTCCAGCCCAAACAGCATTCCGGTCCAGCTCGCCGGAATATATTGCGCCCCGACAATGGAGAGAACCTGGTATCCCACGTTCCCGATGATTGCAGCGGCCGTGATGCGGGCCCAAGCGGTCCACGGCATGGGCCGCACGCCCAAATACATGGCCATGAGCAGCCCGATAATGCCCGCAGGAAATACGCGCAGGATCATCACTGTGTGAGGTGGTATGCTAAGCACCAAATAACGCGTGGCGACTGGCACCAGGCCCCAAACGGTCACTGCAAAAATGACGGCGGCAAGCGCTGCCAGTCCCGCACCCGAACGCAACCGCCCGCCAAACTGCGCCAAGGCAACGCCCAGCAATATGATGCCACCGGCTATGAGCGTGCTGGCCGCCACCTTCTCACCCATGAGCACCACACCTGCAGCCACCGCGATGATGGGGATGAGGTAGAGCGAGGCCCCCACCGTGGACGGCGGAAAATGCGCCGTGGCATAGTTCCAGGTGCTGAGCGTGAGCAGGGTGCCTATCAGCGTGAGATATGCGAGCGACCCCCATGCGGAAAGATCGAGCGTGGTAACACTCGTCCAGGTGCTGGAAGAAATGAACACAAGGGCTGGAACCAATGCCAGGATATTGGAGAGGGCGGCAATCTTGAACGACCCATATTTCTTCACCAGCGGTGCACTGAACAACACATAGATGGCCCAGAAACACCCGCTCACGAAAATCATCGTTCCACCCGTGATCAGGTCCAGCTGGCTCACGCCCACCGTGGCGCTTCCGCTGAACAGGTAAATGGTTCCGGCAAAGGAAACAGCCAGGCCTGCAAGCGTGGCGAGCTTAACTCTTTCAAGACCCAGAAATCCCGCAAGGAGTGCAATGAGGAGGGGCTGCGTGGAAATGACGATGCCACCCACGCCCGTGGTCACATAGGCGAAACCAAAAATGGAGCCTGCAAAATATCCGAACATGCCAAGCGAAATCAGCAGCAGCTTGGGAATGTCGACGCGCGCCACATGAAAGCCTCCGAGGAACGGCAGCAGCACCGCGCAGCAAATCGCAACGCTGCTGGTGCGGATGACCAGCGCATCGGCAGCGCCCGTTGCCAGTGAAAAGGATCGGATGAATGCAGGCGCTATGCCCCAGATCAGAATGGTGAAAGCCAGGGCAAGAAATGCAGTGGCTTTGCTGTCAGGCGCTCTCACGCGCCAGCACTTTTTTCACCGAAGCCCGCGCGGCCATGCGGTTCCGGTGATCCAGCACTTTGGGAAACCGCTTGGGATTCACGCTGTCAGACTCCAGCCAGCTTGCTATGGTGAAGAGATAGGGATCGCAAATCGTATAATCTGTCCCCATCACCCACGGCCCCTGGAAATAATGGTGCTCAATGACCTCAAAGCAATCGCCCATGTTTTGGGGCACCTTTTTCTTCATCGATTCCAGCGCTGCCGCGTCATCAGACCAGCGGCTGCCGCGCGGACGATGGGCATGCGCCACATGCACGGTTGATGAAAGATAGCCGTTGAAGGCCTGTACCTGGGCCAAGGCGAAGGGATCATCCAAAGGCGCAAGTTGAGCCTTGGGAAATGCCTGGGCAATATAGAGCAGGATCGCATTATTCTCGGTAATAATGCCCCGTTCGGTAACGAGCGCGGGAACCCGGGCCTTGGGATTTATCGCCAGATATTCCGGCTTTTTCTGGTCCCCATTGGCGAAATTCAACCGCTTGGTTTCAAA
>JANMAE010000147.1:0-1814 GCA_031359445.1 Hyphomicrobiales bacterium
GGAAACCAGCATTCTGTTCGTCATCGTCATGTCTGCAAAATTTCTGCGCGAAACCATGAATTGGCCGCGCGCCTTAGGTGGAATTCTTGTCGTGATCGGTGCGGTCGCTTTGCGGCTCTCGTAAGTTCAGCAATTGACTCACATTTTGAGCGCCTCTGCCATCCTGCCTAACTCTCAAGAATATTTGTTCAACCGCATTTGCCAGATTGGGTGAATTTCCATGGGTCTTGTTAAGATGCTGAAAATATCCCATGTCCTTGGCAGCGTTTTCCAGGCTGAATTTATAACCGTCGAAATCACCATCCAAGGCAGGTTCCACCATTTTTCGCAAAACACCGGAATTTCCTGATCCGTTCAACATGACCTCATAGAGTTTACGCCAATCGATGTCGGCTGAATTTGCGGTCGCAAACGCTTCAGAAACCAGCGCCGCCATACCGATGACGAGGTAGTTGGAAATGAGTTTTGCCGTGTGGCCTGTGCCCACTGGTCCCATGTGCCGGATCGTAGAAGCAAAGCACGAAAGAATGGGCGATACGGCGTTAAAATCTTCCAAGCTTGCGCCGCAGAGCACGCCGAGCTCGGATCTTGCTGCCTGCTCCGGCCCACCGGTGAGCGGCGCGTCAACATACACGAGGCCGCGGGCTTTCAGGCGCAGCGCAATTTTGCGGGTCGAGTCGGGTTCCGATGTCCCTGTATCGACCAAAATCTGTCCACGGCGCAAAACACCTTCAATAACCTCCAATGTTGCGTACACGATCTGAGAATTTGGAAGGCAGAGAATAATGCAGTCTGTCCCACTGGCAATAGCGCGGGGATCGGGCAATTCCACCGCACCTTTTGTTACGAGGTCATCAATTGCAGAACGGCTGCGGTGAGCCGTGACAAATACGGAGTGGCCACCCTTCAGGAGGCCCAGCACCATGCCATGTCCCATGAGACCAGCACCTATGAAACCTATTCTCATGCTTGTCTCCTGTTTATCCCGTGCTATTCATTCGACCAAAGGAGCACAATTGTATCATGGCTTTATACAAGAATTTCATCAATGGCGAATGGGTAGCGGCCGCGAACAGCAAGCTGAACACGAACCCGTCTGATCTTGACGACATCATTGGGGAATATGCACAGGCTGATGGTAGCCAGGCTCAAGCTGCGATTGACGCTGCACAGGCTGCGGCTCCCGGATGGGCCAACACGACGCCCCAACAACGCGCGGATATTCTGGAAACGGTCGGCATTGAATTGATGGCACGCCGGGATGAAATTGGACGCCTTTTGTCGAGGGAAGAAGGAAAGCCATTGGCAAATGGCGTTGCTGAGACCATGCGGGCGGCACAGATTTTCAAATTCTTTGCGCAGGAAGCGTTGCGCATTGAGGGAGTTTCCCTTGCATCGGTACGAGCCAGCGTTGACGTTAACATTACACGTGAAGCTCTAGGCGTTGTAGGTTTGATCTGCCCGTGGAATTTTCCCATTGCGATCCCTGCATGGAAAATTGCTCCCGCACTGGCTTTTGGAAATACTGTTGTTTTTAAGCCTGCTGATCTTGTTCCGGGAACGGCATGGGCCTTGGTCGAAATTCTTTCGCGAGCCGGTCTTCCCCGCGGCGTTTTGAACTTGGTGATGGGCAGAGGTTCAACCGTAGGCCAAACCATGCTCAATTCACGCGGCGTAAACGCGATTTCATTTACGGGTTCGGTCGACACGGGTGGCAAGGTTGCTCTGGCCTGCGCAAGCCGGGGTGCCAAGTATCAATTGGAAATGGGTGGCAAAAACCCGATGGTTGTCTTGGATGATGCGAGTCTTGATGC
>JANMAE010000149.1:0-10116 GCA_031359445.1 Hyphomicrobiales bacterium
TTTTTGATGTGTAGATTTTGGTTAGAAAGATGTGTGCATAAGATAGCCGCCTACGCGGGGGTGACGGCGTTGGGGGCGAATTGGGTTGCCTGCAGATCGGCCACAAAAGCGGCCACATAGCTCGTCAAATCCAAAATATTCATTTCTTTATAATAAGCTGTAATCTGAAAAGATCGGCCAAAATCATGTTGCAAAGCCACATAGAATTGAGCCTGTCCGGCCTGTTGATCCGGGGCTTCATCCAGCGTGAATTTGCCGGCCAGATAGGAGCCTTCCAGCGCGAGATGGCGCAGTGGATTTCCTCGGGAGATATTCAGTATAAGGAGGATATTGTCGCGGGGCTGGAGAATGCACCGCGGGCCTTCATGGGCCTGCTCGAAGGCAAGAATTTCGGCAAGCTGCTGGTGAAGGTTTCAGATGCGTGACACTACCCGCCTCCGCCTGCTGCTGTGGGATGCGGATTTTCCGGATCTTGGGTGTGGGTGGACAGGGGCGTGGTAGCGGGAGTGCTATAGGTATTGCCATACATCAGGCCGTGCAAGCCCCAATAGCTGATCACAAACACTGCCAGAAAACCTGCAAGTGAGGCAGGCAGCAGCACGATGTTCCGCCGTATCGCGTTCATGAAATGCAGATCCCTGGTGTGATCGATCGCAATGGCCACGATGATCATCATGATGAGGGCGTGGCCGATCATGTCGATGCGGCCGAAGGGATAGACGGCGGCGGTGAAGATCACCAGCAGGCCAATGGCCGAAAGCCTGCGCACGAGCGGCGTGGCCAGGAGGCCAAAGCCCAGCGCAAACTCCGATACGCCCGCCATGGGGATAAAGGCGTCGCGCGGGATGCCGAAGGTGAGGAAAGGGCGTTCCTGCACGAGGGGATAAAACCAATCGGGATAGGCGAATTTTTCGAGGCTTGACCACATCAGCGCAATGGCCACAGCCCAGCGCAACACTTCAAAGCGATGGGAACGCCATTGTTCATGGGATGATGCCGCCAAAACCAGATAAGCCGCCACTCCAACGCCGAGCGCCAAATAATCGAAGAGATGAAACAGCTCATAATCCCTGAGCGCCAGCAGCCATAGCCCGATGATACCAAGGGCCGAGAACGGCATGGTGCGCTTCGAGAAAATTCCCGCAGCGATCGCCAGTTGAACCCACGACACCCATTCAGCGGGCGTCTTGAGATCTGGTGTCAGGTAAATCCCGCCCACGGCGAAAATGGCAACGAAAAAAGCTGCGATGACGGACCGGATGAAATCATCGAGACGGTTCCACAGCGGGTCCGTGGCGCGGTCCATCGCCGTCATGAGGGTTGCGCCTGCGGGTGATTTTTCCACAAGCCGCGTCAACACCAGAAATATCAGGACCAAAACAATCCCGGTCCAGAACCAGGGGTTTTCCAATGTATTGGCCACAGGTTGAGGTGCGGCCTTGACAATGTAAGGCGCGAACCATTTTACATGGGCTTCAGCTGACGTGGCGAGCCCGAGCCCCGCAATCGCCATAACGGCAGATTTGGCTCTCATCGCAGATCGTCAGTACAAGGAGGATATCGTGGAGGACGGACTTCTCCCTGGCGCGGCGCGAGGGAGAAGCACGGGGCCATTTTTAATTGATGCGGGTGAAATTATTGGTCTTGCAGAAGATGCCAGCCACGCAGCCCTGGACCTTCATGCTGTCACCGCTCAGGCGCACAGTGGCGGCGTAGGTTTTTCCGTCATCGGGATTATAGATCGTCCCCTTCCACTTGCCTTCGCCTGCGGGCTTCATGCCATTCATGACGGCCAGCCCAATGAGGGGCCTGCTGCGCTTTGCGGCAACTGGATTTTCACGGTCAACCTTTGGCTTGCCGTCAATCTTGCTGATGGGCTCCTTCAAACCCACGATATTGGCGCAGATGCCGGGGCCGCATTCCGTTACCTTCACGGTGACCTTGCCCATGGACCAGGTTCCAGAAGGTGTTACTCCGGCATATGCGGGGGTGAGCGACAGCATTGCGGTTGCAAAGCCTGCCAGCATGCAAGTTTGAAGGGCTTTCATCATTGTCTTCTCCGTAATTTCAGCAATAACAAGCCGCCCTCTGACGGATGCGGCTTCGTCCACATATAGTTAGAGGTTAAAGTCATTGAAAGCTGAAATGGTTCCCTGGTTTAACAGACGGTGGACAGGCGGGCTGCCAGGGTTTAGGCTTTGGCTCTGCCTTGGGAGGACCGGACCATGCTTCGGATCATTACTGCTGCGGCATTTATTTTTGGGTGGGCTGTGCCTGCCCTGGCAGACGCCCTCGACGGCGACTGGTGTGACGGGAAGCGCCTGCATCTTTCCATCAAAGGCCCCATGATCACCACGCCTTCGGGCGCCACCTTGCGCGGCGATTACCGTCGGCATGCGTTTGATTATGTGGCACCAGAGGGGGACCCCGATGCGGGCCTTGGCATCGAGATCCGCCAGCTCAGCGAGGACTACATGAATTTCAGCCGCGTGCGCGGCGGTGTGCACGATGCGCCTGAGCTGTGGAAGCGGTGTCAGATGGTGTCGTGAGGGGGGATGTCCTTCCTGAGATATGGGTAACAGTTTTGCGCCGAATGGGTTGTCGAGCGGTTCCAGTCTGCAATCTGTGTCATCGAAGTATCCCAAGTCATAGGCCATAAAACTGACCAGCCACAAGCGGTCGTCCACCTGCTTGATGCCGACGCGCTGGCCCGCAAAGACCTGGCTGAGGTTGATCTTGCGGGTGTTGAAACAGATGCGTCCACAGGTAGTGACAATGATGCTTTTGTCGTGTAGCGGATAATCAAGTTCGGGCAAACCGTCATAAGCCCTCGTTGAGGGGGCGTAGAAGGCGGCAGGCGGTTTTTGGTCTAAGGCCTGATGCGGTCGCTCGCTGTTGAACTCGGCTATGAAGTGATCGAACTTCGCCTGCTGTTGGGGGAAGTTTTGACCCGCTGGCTTGGGGGTCTCCAGCTTCAATGTCAGGTGCATGCGCTCATGCCTGCCATTCTGCTGCGGATTGCCCGGTTTGATCCGTTCAATGCCAATCCCCAGCCTCAACCACCACACCGACAGCTTCGAGAGATTGAACAGGGCATTGGGTGACGCAAAGAACCAGAAGGGACTGGTGGAAGTGTACCCTCAGGGGATTCCACATTGCATTTTGCCGACTCGTGATGGCAGAGATTTGAATAACAAAACGAACGAGAAGTGGCCGGGCGATTTCATAGAAGCTGATGCGCGGGTAAATAAACGAAATGAAAGCGGAAGTTGTATCCCTCCAATCGATACACAAAATTGCACCACAAAATGTCCGGAATAAACATGGAGACAATGCGCACCTGATGGCTTGGCAAGCGGGCCCGTAGTTTATCACATATAGGGGTTGACATTCCGCATTTATGCTGCATATATGCAGTGATAATCTGCATAAGGAGTTTTAAACATGAGTTCCCAAGTTTCAGCTCAACACACTTCGTCCACAATATCCCGTCTAAGGAATGAAATCGGTGCCACTCAGGGCGCGGTCGCTCATAAAGCTGGCCTCGACCAGAGCAGGGTATCTAGAATCGAGAAAGGTGATGTCGCGGCGCCTGTGGAGGTCGAAAGGGTAATTGATGCCCTTGCAGGCCTCGGGTCGAAGCATGCTTTGGCGTTCAAATCATTCTGTAAGCGTGAATGGAATTATGTCGAGCCACCTTCGTTTTGGAATCCACAGCTAGGCTATCTTGAGATGGCCGAGGAGACGCTGGATGCGGTAAACGCTTTTCTGTCAGAAGAAGATCATCCTTGGCCCTTGCGTCGACAAATGGAGCGCCGTCGCGATGATCTTCTTAAGGCATCAAGTTTCCTCAGTCGTATCAATCACAAAGTAGCTTTCATTGGCGATATTGGCGTTGGCAAGTCAACTGCCCTTAGTTTCCTTTTCGACCTGCTGGTGCCAGTGTCGTTGGCTGACAAGGCCATCAACAGAGTTGTCCTTGAGACAGGTGCGGGTGGCACAACAATCTGTGAGGTTCATGTAAAAAAAGGACCGGAGTTTGGCATCTCCCTTTTGCCGATGGAAGATGGCGAACTACGTCAGCTTGTTGCAGACCTCTGCGCGGCAAAATGGGGCGCCAGTCATGGTGGTCAGAAGGAAAATTCGTCAAGTGACAGTATCGGCGTAAGCCGCGAGGCCGAACGAGCAATCCGTAACATGTCGGGTCTCGTCCGCCGCCGTGAAATGTCGGACGGAAAGACGATCTATCATGATCCATTGCAGGAACTTGCGAAGTCTTGCTCAAGCGAAGATGAGTTCAGAACGCGTGTACTTGATCTTATGCAACTAGCAGATCGCACGCAGCGCGAGATTTGGTATGACAGTGCTAGTCGCAAGCATCCGATGGAATGGGTGACCGAAACATTCAAGATGGTCAATAACGGGAGACTGAAGGAAGTTTCTCTTCCGCGTAGCATCGACCTCTTGGTGCCGGAATTTGGTAAGAGCTTCGGTGATCTTGAAATCACGGTCATTGATACAAAGGGTGTGGATGACGTTGCGGTACGAGAGGACCTTGACCTCCGCTTGAAAGACTCACGCACTGCCGTTGTCTTCTGCTCACGTTTCAACGACGCGCCTGGGACGAGTGCTCGAGCACTGCTCCAGCATATGAGGCAGACATTTTCCGACCGATTTGACACAGGCAAAGTCTCTATCCTTGCTCTACCGCGTGCTGGGGAGGCACGGGCCGTGAAGGACGATATGGGAGAGCATGCACTCACCGATGCGGAAGGATACACGTTCAAAGGAATGCAAGTGAGCGGTGAATTGGCAGCAGATGATATGCCTGGTGTTCCGATGCTGTTTTTTAATGTCGAAGCAGATGATGCGGCGAAGGTGCGAGGAGAGTTATTCGCGCAGTTGAGCAGGATGCGAGAGGCTGCTGCCGAACGCCTACTGGACCTTTGCGCCGCCGTCGAAGAACTTATCGAAAATCACGAAACACAAGCAATGAGCGCCGCGGTCGAGGAGGTTGCCAGCCGCTTGAGTTCGTTTCTTCAGGCAAATCGGCGATTGGGAGCACGAGAGCGTCTGGCTCACGTTGACGCGATAGCTACAATTCGGGGTGTTCGCTATGCTTCAACGTTATGGGCAGCCACACGCCGGAGTGGAGTGTATTCCGGACTGAACTTAGTCCACCAAGTTGGTATTGGCGCTGCACGCGATGCGCGGCTACGGTGTAATAGTTGGTTCAAGTCTCTTGATGCTTTCCTGAACGCATTGAAAGCGGATGCTGGGTTGGCACTTGCCGAGAAGACAATTGAACAGATTGGTAAGAGCGCGGCCGCCTCAAAGGCAACTTTTATTGAAAATGCCCAGAGAGCCGGCATGGAAGTTTATCGTGAACCGTTAACGCAGTCGTCGATATGGCTTGAGTGTGCTTCAGAGTGGGGCAGGGGTCCGGGCTTCAAAACCCGTGTCGCTGATAGACTGGATCAGTGGTTTGGTGAGAACGCGGGCCTCAAAGAAAAACTGGAAGAAATTGCTACGGGTTTCTGGGAGCAACTAGTCATCTCGCCCTTGCTGCATCTGTCAGAAGAGAAAGCTCCTGAGAGCCCGATGCAGTCTGGGAATGTTGTCTCGTTCCCGCAGAAGGCACATGCCTGAATGTTGCTGCGACGTTATGAAGGGGCTCGGCTTCTCCGAGGCCCTCCAGCAACCGGGCAACAAACTTCACGCGTTCATCCATCACGTTAAACTCCTTCCAAGGCATTCGGCTCTCCTTGCAAAGGGCCAAAAGTGTAACCGATGTCTCCGGTATGAAGTGTGACCTATGTCCCAAGAATGGACCTTGAAATCATGGTGGCCCCGGCGTGATTCGAACACGCGACCCCCGGTTTAGGAAACCGGTGCTCTATCCAGCTGAGCTACGGGACCACGGGGCCTTTATAGTTTGAAAGGGGTGTAAAAGGAAAGGCCCGGGTTGGTTCCCGGGCCTCTTGTTTGACGCCTTGCTAATGGACTTATGCGGCTTCTTCGGCTGCTGCGGCTTCGTCTTCGGCTGCCTTTTCGCCCGCCACCTGAATGCGCTTGGCGTTCTTGGCGAGGAATTCGGAGAGTTCCTTGACTGACTGGTCATCATCGATCTTGCGCACGGCGGCGAGTTCGCGGGCCATGCGGAAGAGGGCTTGTTCAAACAGCTGGCGTTCGGAATAGGATTGCTCGGGCTGGCGGTCGGAGCGGTAGAGATCGCGCACGACTTCGGCCACGGCAATCAGATCGCCGGAGTTGATCTTCGCGTCATATTCCTGGGCGCGCCTTGACCACATGGTGCGCTTGATGCGGGCCCTGCCGCGGATGACCTTCATGGCATGCTCGATGAGGCCACGATCGGCCAGACGGCGCATGCCTTTTTGCTCGGCGCGGTTGGTGGGCACCTTGAGACGGAGCTTTTCACGCTCGAAATCCACAATGTAGAGTTCGAGCTTGGCACCGGCGATTTCCTGCTCTTCAATGGCGGTGATGCGGCCCACGCCATGGGCAGGGTACACCACCAGCTCACCCACCTTGAAGGAAAGCTTCTTGGGAGTGACAGGAACTGCTGCCACGGGCGCGGGCTTTGCCGCTACCGGAGCAGGCTTGTGCGCTACGGGCGCTGCCGCAGGTTTTACCGCTGCGGGCGCATGGGCCACGGCAGCGGTGGCTGATTTCACGGTGCCAGTTACCTTGGTGAAGGCGGGCTTTCTGGCTGTAGCGGGTTTTGCTGCCGCAGGGGCAGACTTGACCTTGGCAACCTTTGCGGGAGCAGGTTTTGCCTTGGCAGCTAGAGGTTTCTTCGCTGTTACTGGTTTGGCTTTTGTTTCAATTTTGGCTTTTACGGTGGTTTTCTTGGCTGCCACGGGCTTATGGGCCGGTTTAGCCTTGGCCGGTGTCGACTTCTTGACGGGTTTTTTCATGTTTATGTCCTTCGCCACTTTCCCAAACCCCTTCTTAATCCACCATTCAGGCGAAAAAATAACCGAGCCTTTATGGGGCTCGGATTGCAGGGTTTCTGTTACATCTGGAGGACCATAGCACAATTTTAATGAATATTAAAGAGTGATATATCCGTGTACGGCGCATTTAGCTCTGCGTTCGGCGTATGGTTAATGAAATCAGTCGCCTTCGCCGGGGGCCTCGGAAAAATATTCCGCAAATTTGTTGGGGACCCCGTCAAATTCCTTGGCATCTGCCGGGGCGTCCCGCTTGATCGCGATATTGGGCCAGAGCGGCGCGTAATCCGTGTTGATTTTCAACCATTTTTCAAGGCCTGGCTCAGTGTCGGGCTTGATCGCATCCGCCGGGCATTCGGGCTCGCAGACGCCGCAGTCAATGCACTCATCAGGGTGGATCACCAGCATGTTTTCGCCCTCGTAGAAACAATCCACAGGGCAGACTTCAACACAGTCCATGTATTTGCATTTAATGCAGTTTTCGGTGACGATATAGGTCATAACGGGTTCACTTGTTCTTTATAACGAACGATTGATAGCAAGTTCACGCGGCTTATGCACGGTCTTTCTCAGCCTGTGAAGGGGATGGGCTGAGATCCTCATAGAGCAGGCAGGCTTCCGGGGAGGGACCACGGCGTGTGCCTTCTTGTTTTACACGCAGGACGCGAATATTGTCGTGAATGGTGATGGTGAGAACGTCGCTGGGTTTGACGGCATGGGCGGGTTTTATAACCTTGACGCGGTTGAGGCGGACATGACCTTCTTCAATGAGGCTGGCCGCGAGGGTGCGGTGCTTGACGATGCGGGCAAACCACAGCCATTTGTCCAGACGCTGGGGCAGGTTCAGTTTCCCGTCATTTTGGCCTTGAGAGCAGCAAGTGCGGCAAAGGGCGAATCGGGATCCATGGGTTTTTCGGGCTTTCTGGGTTTTTCCTCACGCTGAGGCTTTCTCTCGAATTCACGGGGTTTGCGGTCGTGATCGCGGGGTTTGCGCTCGGGGCGCTGGGGACGCTCGGCACGCTCAGCCTGGGGCTTTTCAGGTGGGGCTTCCCGCTTGGGGGCTTCGCGCTTGTGGCGGAAGGGTCCTGTATCCTTGGGCCACCAGATGTTGATTTCCACATCTTCCATGAGGGGTTCGGCGGGTGGGAATGCAACCTCGGTAGGGGTCGCTTCTGCTGCGGGTTCGGTTTCGGTTGGAGAAGGCTCGGTGATTTCTGCTGGAGGGGTTTCGGGCACTGCGGGAACTGCAGCTATTGCTGTCACCGGGCGCTTTACGGTTTTCTTCTGCACGCGGAAGCCCAGGCTTTTGAGGATGCCTTCAAACTCTTCGCCGGAGCAACCCACCAGCGACATCATGTCCGAGACAATGGTGAAGCCGCCGCCTTCATGGGAGCCTGCGGGCCGCACCTCTTCGGGAAAGCGCGGTTTCCAGAAGACGCGCTCACGCACGAGATCCGCGAGGCGTTCCAGCATGTCGATGCGGACGGCGCGCGCGCCGCAGATGCGGTAGCCGCAGACGCCATAAAAGCCCACCGGCGTGGTGCGGTCAAAATGGGTGGAGGTGAGCCCCTGGCCCGGCGGATTGGGCAGGGCAGACAATTCGAAGTTTCCGGCCTTTTTCAATTGCAGGGCCCAGAGCAACAGGCGAAGTTCGGTTGCGGCGGGCTTGAGAAGCAGGGGAATGAAAATATGGAAGGCACCAAAGCGCACGCCTTGGCCACGCAGTGCGGCGCGGTCTTCCTGCGACAGGGATTTCACATCTTCAAGCACGGTTTCGCGGGGCAATACCCCTAAGGTTTCCACCAGCCTGAAGGCAATGCCGCGGGCAATGCCGGTGAGCGTTTCGTTTTCGCTGAGCTTGATCAGGGGTTCGAGGAGGGCCGCAATGTGCCGGTCAATAAATTTCTGCAGCCTTGACTGCACATCGTCCCGGGGCTGGCTTGCCAGGAGGTCACTAGCCACGATGCGGGCCCTGGGGTGCAGCAGGGTTTCACCCGCTTCCAATGTGCCTATCACTGCATTGTTCCAGATGATCTGGCCATCGTGGGTGAGCTTGAGATCCGGGTCTGCCGACATCGAGGCCGCATTGGCTCTTGCGAGAATTTCAGCCGCAACCGCCTGCACGGCAGCGGCCTTCAAGGTGCGCTGCTCGTGGCTTTCGTTCACCCCATCCGGAATGAAATTAAAACCCTTGATGCGACCTACATATTCGCCTTCCACATGGATGGCGCCATCTTCTTCCACAGTCGACATCAATTCTTCCTTCTGAGCCAGACGGCGCATCAATACACTGGTTCTGCGATCAATGAAACGCTGGGTTAGCCTTTGATGCAAGGCATCCGACAATTTTTCTTCAATTTCCTGGGCGCGGCGCTGCCAGTAGATGGGTGCCTTCAGCCAGTTGCCGCGGTTGGCAATGAAAGTCCAGGTGCGGACATGCGAAATCCGGTTGGAAAGGGTATCGAGATCGCCTTCGACATTGTCACAATGGCTGAGCTGGCGGGAAAACCAGTTTTCCGAAATGAAGCCTTGGCCGGTTGCCAGATCCTGGAACACACGGCCCACGAGATGGGCGTGTTCGGCGGGCGAAATATTGCGATAGTCGGGAATCTGGCAGGCAGACCACAGGCGCTCCACATCACTGCGGGATTTCACCATATCAGCAATTGCGGGATCCCTTGCGATGGCTTCGAGCGCATCCACATCGGGGCCTGCCTGTGCGCGGGTAAGGCCCTCCTTGCGGGGGAAGGTGGACAGGCTGCGGCGCAGCCGCTCCAGGCTTGCAAAATCCAGGTCCGGGTTGCGCCATTGCAGGGTGCGGATGGGATCGAAATTATGATGCTCGAGCCTTTCCACCATATCCTGGTCAAAGGCTTCGGCTTCGCCTGTTACGCCAAAAGTGCCATCATTCATGAAACGGCCGGCGCGGCCTGCGACCTGGCCCAGTTCGCCTGCGTTCAATTCACGGAACTGGAAACCGTCAAATTTGCGGGTGGCCGCGAAGGCAACATGGTCCACATTCATGTTGAGGCCCATGCCGATCGCATCCGTTGCCACGATATAATCGCCGTCACCTGACTGGGAGAGGGCCACTTGGGCATTGCGGGTGCGGGGCGACAGGGCGCCTAAAACGAACCCGAAC
>JANMAE010000154.1:0-2709 GCA_031359445.1 Hyphomicrobiales bacterium
GCCTGAACCCATCATTCACCAGCTCTACAGCGAACCCCTGCAGAAGTTCCGTCTCGCAGCGCAAGGCCACGGCAAGATCCTGCCGCCGCAAGACCACCGCGCGCGCATACAAAAATATTTCGATCCCATTCCGTTCTGGTATCCACCCTTTGAAGGCAACATGGTTTCGGAAACCGAATTCCCCATGCACGCCATAACGCAACGCCCTATGGCCATGTATCATTCCTGGGGATCGCAGAATTCCTGGCTGCGGCAGATCCTTGGCCGCAACTGGCTCTACATTAATACACGCCGCGCGGCAGCCCTAGGCATTACCGATGGCGATTGGGTCACCGTCACCTCCCACCACGGTGAGATCAAGGGGCAAGCGAAACTGATGAGCGGCGTGAATGCCGACACTGTATGGACATGGAATGCCATCGGCAAACGCTCCGGCACATGGGGCCTATCGCCCAATGCCCCTGAAGCGAAAAAAGGTTTCCTCCTCAACCACTTGATCTCCGATCTTCTCCCCGAGCGCGAAGGTGGATACCGCTTTTCCAACAGTGATCCCATCACCGGCCAGGCCGCTTGGTATGATCTCAAGGTGCGTGTTGAGAAGGCTGCGGATCAGTCAGAATCCAGCGCGCCGCAATTTCCTCCGTTAGAAAGGCGGTGGGTAAAAGCATGACTTCGCTTCCCGCCCCGCAGCCCAACCAGAAAAAACTCGGGCTCGTCATTGATCTCGATACCTGTGTTGGCTGCCAAGCCTGCGTCACCTCCTGCAAGGAATGGAATACGCAAGGCTATTCCGCGCCGTTAAGTGACACTGATCCCTATGGAACCAATCCATCGGGTGTTTGGCTCAATCGCGTTCACGGCTATGAGGTGAAAGATGAGGGCAGGGACGACAGCCGCGTTGTGAATTTTCCTCGCTCCTGCCTCCATTGTGAAACGCCTGCGTGTGTAACGGTTTGTCCCACAGGCGCCTCCTACAAGCGCGCTGAAGATGGCATTGTGCTGGTGAACCCCGAAACCTGCATTGGCTGCAAGCTGTGCTCATGGGCCTGTCCCTATGGCGCCAGGGAATATGATTACACCGTGGGCGTCATGAAAAAATGCACGCTGTGTGTCGACCGGATTTACAACATCAATCTTGAACCCGAAGACCGGGTTCCCGCCTGTGTAAAGGCTTGCCCCACCGGCGCCCGCCATTTCGGCGATCTCGGTGATGCGAACTCGCCTGTTTCACAATTGGTGAAAGAGCGCGAAGGCTACGATCTCTTGGGCGAGATGGGATACAAGCCCACCAACAAATATCTGCCGCCCCGCAAGCGCAGGGATGCCGTGACATCCCGGCAGATAGCACTTCCCAAGGGCGATGGCTCTGCCATGGACCGCCTCTTTGGCTGGGCCGACCGTTTGCTGAGCGGCAAGATTTCAACCAAATTGACGATGCAGGAAGATTATTCGGATAAGTTGGAAGGCTGATGAACCCCGCTTATTCCGTCATCCTGTTTACCACTGCGTCTGGCGCCGGCTATGGTCTCCTGGCGCTTCTGGGGCTCGTGGGCTTCAACCACGGCCCTGCATCGAGTTTTGGATTTGGTGCAACGGCAATCATTGTGGCGCTGGGTCTGGTGACCCTGGGTTTGCTGTCATCCACCTTTCATCTCGGCCGGCCGGAAAGGGCATGGCGGGCATTTTCACAATGGCGGAGTTCGTGGCTTTCGCGCGAAGGCGTGGCATCCGTCGCCACCTATGTGCCAGCGGTGCTGTTTGCCGCGACATGGACGGACCTCATTCATGCCCCTCAGCTCGTGGCACCCCTCGGCCTTTTAACCCTCGTCATGTGCGCCATAACGGTTTACTGCACGGCAAAAATCTACTCCACTCTCACCACCATTCGCGCCTGGAATAACGCGTTCGTGCCCACGATCTATCTGGCTTTCGCATTGGCCACCGGCGCATCATTATTGACAGCAATTGCAACAGTTTATGACCGCTTTCAGATTTTTCAGGTTGCGGTAGCTGTTGCAGCCGTAGTCCTCGTGGCAATCCTGAAATTTCTGTATTGGCGTAAGATTGATGGCGCCGAGCGCAGTCACACCATGGCTGCGGCAACAGGCCTGGGCGCGGGTGTCCGCCAATGGGAAGTGCCGCATACCTCGGAAAATTACATCATGAAGGAAATGGGTTTTGCCGTCGCCCGCAGGCACACCATGAAGCTCCGCAATGCAGTGTTTCTGCTGCTTCTTGCATCTTTGATTGCACTGGCTGCGTGCCAGCTGACACCGTGGTTTTCCTGGATTGCAGCACCCGCAATAGTGCTGGCTGCCGTGTTTGAACGCTGGTTGTTTTTCGCCGAGGCCCAGCATGTGTTGTCGCTTTACTATGGTGCCGAAACGGCCTGATCCCTCTCGTATTGAAGCAAACCGTTAACCAGTTGTTAACCATATCCGATGCGTAATCCCCCGTGTTGGGATGGGTAAGTGTTGCGTAGAGGGTTTGCAAAGTGTCAGTTGATTTACAAACACGCGTTTCTTTTCGTCTGTTGGGCCGTTCCATCTTGGCCTTTACGCTCACCCCGGAACGTCCCGTTGTGGAGTGGTTCCGCGAGCTTGATCAGAGGGTGCTGTCCTCCTTCGGCTTTTTCACCAACCGTCCGCTCATTCTGGATCTCACCAGCATCACGCCCAACAAGGCTGAAGCTTTGGAGATCATCGCCAG
>JANMAE010000007.1:0-89972 GCA_031359445.1 Hyphomicrobiales bacterium
ATATGGGGAGATCAGCGGGCATGAGGCATATTTTCCGACTGTTTTTTTTGAGCGGCATTTCTATGCTGATGTTAGACGTCCACCCTGTATCAGCCTTGACCGCGATGGAAAGCTTCAGCCGTGACCTTAAAAAAGTTACAGAAAGAACTTGCCTGTCATTGAAGCTCACGGGTTGTAGAGCTCATAAAAGTCGGCGCCATGGTAAAGCCACGCGCAATGTTTCCCGCAAGACGGGCTCCTCGAAAAGCGAGACAGAGCAAGCTAAAACCAAACCTCAGCTTCTTGATGAAAAACCAGTGAAATTTGTTCCTTTGCCCCGGGCCAAGCCTATTGGGGTTGTGTTACGTGATCCGGTCAAGGAACCTGCGCCTGTCGCTCTGGGCCATACTGCCATCAGCGTTGAAGCGAAAATAAATGGACCTGCAGACGCAATACCGGTTCCCAAGCCCAAGCCTGGGCGTGTGATCGCCAGTGTTCCCAAGAGCGAGGTTGTGCCAAGGCCTTCACTTCCACTTCCTCCCACGGGACCGCGCAAGGGCGCTATTGCATCAAACTGTTATGAGGAACTTGCTGGCTTGGGTGTTGAATTTTCCCGTGTGAATGGCACGCCAACTGACAGCAGGTGCTATGTCATTGATCCGGTCAAATTAACCAGCATTACGGACCATGGAAACATCATTACGTTTCCTGACCATCCCCTGCTGAATTGCAGGTTTGCGGTTGCATTCAGCCAGTGGACCAAGGGACCGGTGGAAAAAGCCGTTTCCAGCCGCCTGAATGGGAATGTGAAAAGTATTTCCACAGGGCCTGGCTATGAATGCCGCGGGCGCAATGGAGATGCTTCCGCAAAAATCAGCGAGCATGGATTTGGCAATGCGGTGGATGTGATGATACTGGGGGTTACACAGGGGGACAAGCTGCAGGTGGCGGGCGTTGGCCCCAACAGCACCGCGAATAATGAAGTGCTGCAGGAAATCCGTAAGGCGGGGTGCATTTATTTTACCACTGTGTTAGGTCCGGGCAGCAATAAGGCCCACAAGAACCATTTCCACTTTGACCTGGCCAAGCATGGCACCACGGGAAACTACCGGATTTGCGAATAGGAAATGCTGCAAACTTTCGCTTGCAGCATCGCCATCACGATATTTTGTGAAATTATTGGACGTATGTTCGCTTGGTGCGGTCATATTTCGGAGCGGCCGTCAGTTGATCCTTGGTGGCCTCAACGACGAGTTTCGTGGAATTTCCATCCTGTGAAACATTGATGGAATTCATGGATACGGCCACATCCTTTTCACCCATGCCGAGGAACCCGCCGACGCCCAGAATAACGGCGCGAACATTTCCGTTGTCCGTCATGATGATATCATTGACTTCACCGATATCTTCGTTGTTCTTGGTATAAACGCGCTTTCCGATAAAATCATTGGCGCTCATGATTGTCGCATTGGCCAAAGATTCCTGCGGTACGATCAAGTCCGTTGAAGGGCTTGTCGAAGCGGTGGTTGCTGGAGCGTTCGGATCAACGGTTGTTGCGGTTCCCGCTGCTGGAGCGTTCGGATCTGTTGCAGTGCCTGCTGTGCCTGCGGCTGTTGCGTTAGGATCTGTTGCGGTGCCTGCTGCTGAAGTGTCCGTGCCAGCTGGCTGGTCGCTCTTCATTGTTGCGGCTGAGCCGGGGGTTTTCCCATCCGGACATTTCTTCATATCAACCGTGTCCTGGCCGCTCGCATCTTTCATCATGCAAGACGCATCAACGCCCGCGTTGCTCTGGGCATGAACGGATTGTGAAGCGATGAACAAGCTCAAAGCTGAAGCTGCTGTTACCAAAAATTTCTGCATTTTTCTCTCCTGTCAGAATCGCGATATTGAGATCGCTCTTGTCTCCAATCTTTTATGCTGCAAATGGTTCCGACAAATTTGCATGGGCTGAATGCTTGAACAGTGATTTGTAGTCTGACCCACCCTTTGAATTCAGCCATTTCATGAACTGGCGAATGTAACCAATTGATTTTATGCAGTTAAATTATCAACTATCGGGCAGGGCAAATTCAAGATTCTATTGAACCGTTTATTTTGGAGCAGGCATCAATACCAGCAGTGATTTAGGCAATATGCGATAGCACAGTGGAGGTTTCATCTGGAGCACTTCGCCATCCACTGCGACTTTCAAGCTGCGGCGGCGGGTGGACACGGTCATCTCCGCTGCTTCAAATGTCAGCACACTGCTTGCATTTTTCTTTCGAAAAACCAACGCACCCAGAGACCATAGTAAATGCCAGCGCGTGGAAATTTCCGGCAGCATGGCCCAAAGTTTTCCTTCGCTGAGCGACTTGCGTATTCCTGGCTGGGGAAAGCCTGTTTCATAAATGTTATTGCCCACAAACAGCATGCCAGTGCGCCGCCTGATGGGGGGACCATGTTTGGGTTGCACCTCGAGGTAGAAAGTGCGGAACCTCAGGAGTATCCGCAGGGATGCCCACAGTGCTGCCCAGCGTTTGGTGGACCCCGATTTTTGCAGCCGCTCCCGCATCCGAACCATTTCTGCATAGAACCCAATGCTGGAGTTATTGACGAAGACTTCGCCATTCACCTCGGCTGCGTCCACTGCCTCATGGTGGCCTGCCACAATAATTTCCACGGCAGCGTCCAACTCGGCGGGTATTCCGAGATCGCGCGCGAAGTGGTTATAGGTTCCCATTGGCAGCACACCCAACTTGTGATTCTTTGATTTTAGAATTTCTCCTGATATGGCATTGATGGTGCCATCACCGCCTGCTGCCACAATTACATCAAAGTTCGCCTTGCATGCCTTTCTGGCGAGATCAATCAGCGTTCCGTCTTTGCCGGATTCCCATATCTCGGGATGGATGTGGCGGGCGGCAAAAAGCCGGGAAATGGTTTCGCGCGGCACGTCGCCAACTGTGCCTGAGCCCACATTGATGATGCAGCATATTTTCAAGGCAGGGGTTTCCCGCTGCTGCTATCAGGTTTGGGAAACAAGGTTCACCGTGTCAGCCATATTCATGGCCAAGCCATCCACCCGCAGCTTGCCCCGCATCTCATTTGCCAGATCCTCTTCAGTTTTTTGCCATATGCACATGAAAACGCTCGCGGCCGGAACGCATCTGCGGACGGCAATCGAATAGGCTCTCAAATGCAAAATACTCAAGGGTTCAACAAACGAAAAACAGACTTTCTTCACCTGCTGCCGATCGACAACCTGGCCAGCGTCTACGAGATGATCTGTCATTGGCACAATTGTGGTGGTCACCCCGGTCTTTTCCAAGACCTGTGCCACGATCAAAGCCACGACTTCATCCAAAGGGTCCGTTCCATGCAGAATTGCGGTTATTCCAGCTTGCTCCATGCCAGGGCTTCTGGCTGCAGGTTTGAGGAAGGTGCCGGCAAGACGCAATTTTCCATAGCTCGGAGGGCGTCTCCTAGGTTGTTCAATAGGTTCCAGCTTATCCAGCGACATGACCAGTTCACGGGTTGAAGACACCAACACCTGCAGGCGATCACTATCAATAGTGCCGCGAATGACATCGAGATGGGCGCGGCGTACGGCTTCCATGACAATGTCATCATAATAGGACGTCAGCGAATTATTGGCCAGGTATTCAAGCGCCTGCACTTCTGCTTCCCTGGGATCTCCGGCCAGCATGCGCTGGTAAAATATTTCGTGCGGCTCCAGCACTGGTTTGTCGCCCATGAGAATTTCCAGAAACTCCAGCCGTTTGACATGGCGACCGATGACAACAAGGCAAATGGAGATGGGAGTGGCCAATACCAGGCCGATAGGTCCCCAGAGAAAGGCCCAGAGTGTTGCGGAAATTACAATGGCCAAAGGAGAGAGGCCGGAACTGTGGCCGTAAACATAGGGTTCAATTACATGCCCGATGATGGGTTCCAGAAGGGCAAACAGGCCAACGGTGAGAAGCAGGCTGGTCCAGCTGGGATCAAACGCAAATGCTGCCACCATGGGAGGAAGGAGCCCTATTATCGCGCCAACATAGGGAACGAACCGCATGATGCCTGCGAAAATACCCCATAGAAATGGACTGGGCACTCCAATCAACAACAGCCCAAAGCTGATGATGATGCCGAATGCGGAGTTCAAGGCCAGTTGGGCAAGCAGCATACGGCTTAAGCGGCTTCCCGCGTCATCCAAAGCAAATGTGGTTTGCTGGATGTCGTCGGTGCCAGCCAGCCTGATAAACCGGTTCCGCAAATCCTCCCGGCCGATGAGCATAAATCCGGCGAGCAGCAAGACAACAAAAAGGGTGCCGACGGGTTCGAGCACGGGAGCGGTATATTCGTAAATGGATTCCCAAACATTTTTGGCGGTATCCAATTTTATTGTGGGCACTTGTGTTGGCGTGGGCTGTGCGCCTATGTGCTGCACATCATCGAGGACCTGGCCCACAACCTTTCCAGCGCGGCTGAAAACACCACCGGTTGACATCTGAACCGAGATGTTATGGATCTTCTGGCGGATTGTGTTTTCGTAGTTGGGAAGATCCACGGCCAAGAGGGATATCTGCCAGTAGGCAACATAGGCCACGAGCCCGATAATTGCCAAAGCTCCCATGAGCGAGCTTGTGACGGCTATTCCACGCCCCATGCCAACTGATTGCAGCAACCTCACAACGGGTGCCAAAACGAAGCCGAGCAGAATGGCAAGCGCTAAATGAACCAACACTTCCTTGCCAAGAATAAGGATGGCGCAAATTCCAATAACCAGCAGCACAACGGCCAGTGCGTTGAAAAGGGGCACTGCCTGGCGCAAGAGGCGGTTGGTTAAAATATCCACTGTGTTACGGGCTCGCCTTCTTGTCGATATTTACGAGATCATCGATCTGGCTCAGCAATTTAGTGAAATCTATGGGCTTTGGATGGTAATCCGTGCAGCCCGCCTGCATTACTCTTTCACGATCACCCGCCAGCGCATGGGCAGTGAGGGCGATAATGGGAATGGCTTGCGTGCTGGGATCGGCACGCAACGACTTGGCCACGGTCCAGCCGTCCATCACGGGCAAATTCATGTCAAGCAGGACGATTTCCGGCAGGCTTGATTTTGCTGCCTCCAGGCCCGTTTCACCGTCGTGGGCCATGAGAACTTCATGACCGCGCTTTTGCAAACGCCTGGACAAAAAATCATAAATCTGTTCGCTGTCTTCGACCAACAATATCCTAGCCATTGGAAACCTCAATTTGATGTGCAGTGTTTTGCGATTCTGCAGAAGCCTGCGGCATCTGCGAAAAACGACGCAACTCCAGAACCAGTTCGGCCAGATTCATGGTGCCGTCGGGAATTTTGCTTTTGGTGTGGAGGGTTTTCACCTTCTTTGCCCGCTCGCCCTCCGACGTCATCACCACCAGAGGAATGGCACTCCAGTTACGGGCCTGCTGCAAATCTTTTGCATATTTGTAATTGCGCATATCGGAAGATTTCATATCCACAATGATGACATTGGGCGGCTCATCCTTCACATCTTCCTTGGCTGTATCGGCATCGGCTGAGATAGTTACCTTCCAGCCATCCTCTTCCAGCATGGCTTTCAGTTCTGCCGATGATTTTTCATCGCCGTCAATGATGAGGGCACGGCTCTCAGTGTTCTGGGTTTCCAGATCACCGAGGATTTCGGAAAGCTGCTGGCGCTTTACAGGTTTTTTGATGAAACCCGATGCACCCATCGCAAAGGCAAAATTCTGGTCATCCAGCACTGTTTGAATGATGACGGGAATGTTGGCAGTGTCGGGGTTCTTTCTGATCGCGCGCAGCACATGCCAGCCATCCATGCCTGGCATCATGATATCCAGGAGAACGGCTATGGGTTTTGTGTCCTTGAGCTTCTCCAAGGCCTGTGCTCCGTTGGAAACTGAAACAGTGGCAAAACCCTCTTTCTCCAGAAGCCTTTCCAAAAGCTCGCGGGCTGACGGCTCATCATCGACGATCAGCACAAGAGCAGCATTTTCCTTTTCCTTGTCGGTCATCGCCGCAGGTTTTTTGACACCGTCACCTTCGGCGGGTTCCTCTACCGCTTTGGCCTTGAAATCGGTGGGGACTTCCAGCGTAAACACGCTGCCTTGGCCTGGGGTGCTGTCGACCAGTATCTCGCCTCCCAGGATGTGGGCAAGGGCGCGCGTGAGCGCCAATCCCAGTCCTGTTCCGCCATATTTGCGCGTTGTTGTGGTATCGGCCTGATTAAACCTTTCAAACAGGCCCTTTATCTGTTCCTTCGTCATGCCAATGCCAGTGTCAGAAACGCGGAACCGGGTGAAGGGTGTTCCTTCTCTTGTGAAGTCTTCAACCGCTACTGTCACAGTGCCATTGCTGGTGAATTTGGAGGCATTGCTGACGAGGTTGAGCAGGACCTGCTTTATCTTGAGGTCATCATTCAACATCTTCATGTTGGGTGTTGCCTGTTTCAAGACGAGCTGGTTCTCATTCTTGAGAACGAGGCTGCCGGTTGCCGCTTCAATTTCCTTCAACATGTCAGAGATATTAAATTCGATGGAATGAACTTCCATTTTTTGCGCCTCGATCTTGGAAAGATCGAGCACATCATTGATGAGCGTCAGGAGATGTTTGGCATTGAGCGAGATCTTTTGCAGATCTGGAATGATGTGGCTCTCGGGGCTGTCTGCCAGATCATCCTCAATGAGTTCGCAGTAGCCGAGAACGGCTGTAAGAGGTGTTCGCAATTCATGGCTCATATTTGCGAGAAATGCCGATTTGGCCCGGTTCGAGGCTTCCGCGGCATTACGAGCTTCTTCCAGTTCCAATTCCCATTTTCGCTGCCGGGTGACATCCGTTAAAACAACCCCAGCTCCCCTTTTGGATTTCCTGGAATAGCGGGAAGCGGAAACCGGAAATATCGTTATGTCGAGAAAGCGTGGTTCATCGCCGTCAGTCACTTCCACATTGTCGAGAAATACCGGCTCATGCGTGTGTCGGCACTTACGACAACCGTCCTGGATAAGCTTGCTGGCTTCGTGGAAATTCCAGGTTGTTTCCGAGAGATTCTGCGAGACAACCGAGGTATCGGGCTTTCCCACGAGTTGCGCGAAGGATTTATTGTGCTGGGTGATGACGTTGTCGGCATCCAGAATTGCCAGGCCAATGGGCGCGTTGACGACGATATCAGATGTAATCAGCCTGGCTGATTCCTCATCCTGCCGTGCCAGTTTAGCTATCCTGAACAAAGCATATGATGCCACGGCAATGGCAAGGAGTGACAAGATGGCAGCGATGGTAAAGGTGATCGTGCCATTTTTTCTCAGGATGTTTGAATTTGCGTCAGCAATCGAGGTGATGTCAGCTATTGCATCACGCGCTTCATCCATGACAGTTTTTCCCTGTCCCGATCTGACAAGCGCTCTGGCTTCTTCGACAGAAATTCGGCGTGCTTCGATGACCCGTTTGGCAAAGTCCACCACTTTTTGCGATGAGCCGGTAGCCCTTTCCGTCACACTTAAATTAATATTTGCCGCAACCAACGCATCTTTCAATTCTGAAAAACGCGAGGGTAAAGCTGCAAGCGCCTCTTTGTAAGGATCCAGATACGCTTCGGAACCGACGATCACATAGCCACGATAGGAGGTTTCTATATCCTTGAGGGATGACAAATAGGCTTCGCCAGCTTTGCGGACCTCGGAATAGCGTGAGATTGAAGTTTGCTGGCGTTCAAAGAGAAACAGGCTCGCTCCCAGCACCAATATGGCAAGAGCCAAAATTGTTCCCACGCCCAATCTGGTATTGCGTTTGATAAAAGGTATTGCCCTTGATTCCATTCCCAACCGCTTCCCTGGTAATTTTCGCTTCGCTGAGTTGCGGCCGTTACCGGGTGCAAATGTCCAGCTTCTATAACGTACATATCCCGTTGCCAAAGGTGCGAAAACACGGCGTTCGACTGGAAATCAATCCGGTCGAAAATTCTTATATCATTCAGCTTTTCGGCATGGCCAATGTGCCTTTGCCGCAAGCATCGCGGAATGCAGCCGTTGCGGCAATTGTAAAAATCTTCATCCGGAATCTCCTAGAAAAACAAAGGATTGCGGGCTGTAATCCGTATCCCTAAGCCAAACGAAATTTCTTCAGTTTTGTTCCAAATATTGGAAAAAAACTGGCCTTTCAGGTGGAATTCCGGGATTTTTCCGCCATTTCGTTGATGAGCCGCGAAAGGCTGCTCTTGGAAAAAGGTTTCGAGAAGATAAGCGGTGATTGCATATCGGGCGGAAGTTCCAAGGCATCTCCGTAACCTGTTGCAAAAGCAAAAAGAACATTTTCGGCTTTCAGTCTTCGGGCTATGTCGATACTGGTTTCGCTTCCCAAATTATAATCCAAAATTGCAAAATCATAGGTATTTTCGTCCAGCAGTTTCATAGCCTGGCGCGTATTGATGGCTTGGTCGATTTTATCGGCTCCAGCCCCCAGAAGCATGTCTTCCAGGTCCATCATGATCACAAAATTATCTTCCACAAGCAGACCATGGCCGGTGAGGCCGTGGTCGGGTGTGAGCGCCTCAGTATTTAAGGTCTTCTGCTTCACAGGGTCATTTACCAATTTAGCGTCTTCCCTTGGTATTCGGGTGAGGTGGAGTTGGGCGGAAAGGGTGAAAAGCTTGAAGGTTTTTATGGCGCCAGAGAGGGCCTGGGCGACTTGGGAAGGAGTTTGCACGGCGCAGTTCAGTTCCTGAACAAAGGCTTTCCACTTTGAGATATCAGCTGAAGCTTGCAGAAAATGGCAGGGAAAAACGGGGGCCCCCCCAACGCCTTGCAGCAGTGACTGCAACATCAATCGCGAGCCCAGCCGTGAACCTTCCAGAACGTAAAGCGCGCCCCAAACCTCTCCTTCGTCAAAAGGCTGAACTGGCAGCAGAAAGGGTTGGGACGTATCCATTAATTCCAGATCACGCTGTGCCAAATCGGAACGGCGCACCAAGTTCCAGCCAAAGCCAGAGGTTGAAGCTAATTCAACGGCTGCTTCAAGATTGGCAAGAACAGACGTGTTCACCTTGAGAAATGTTATGTAATCAGGTGGATCGCGGAGGTTTAACGTGGATAGCATCGCGTCAAGTTTCTTGTGATGCTCTGATGTTGCAGCCTTGATAAGGTCGCGGGGCTGCGGAGAAGCCTGGTTTTCGAGTACCTGATTCATGCGCTTACAGGCCCTGTCTCATTACCCAGCACCATGCAAACACGTGAAATTGAATTAAACTTTAATAAACCATATGTTGCGTTATGTGGACAACATGGAACCATGCGCAGTCTTGCGGGTTTCACAGATATGAAACCCACCATCCTCATTCTTGAAGACGATTTCTTCCTGCGGCAGGACCTCGTCGATTTTGTGAAGGGCCAGTTTACGGCTGAGCCCAAATCTGCCGCATCGGCAAACCAGGCCATGGCACTTATCAGTCGGGATACGCAATTTGCAATTCTTGACATAGAGGTACTCGACGGAAACAGCTTTGGCGTTGCAGAAATTCTGACAGACAGAAAAATACCATATGTATTTGTTTCGGGGTCTGATCCTGCCTCAGTCCCACAAAACCTGCGATCGGCGCCTTTTCTATCAAAGCCGTTTGCAGAAGAAAAACTTCGCATCATCACCCAGAGCCTCAGCACCATGAAGCACTGAATTAACCTATGTATACTCTTACACACAGAAATTCCTTTGTCTGTCCACTTATGCACACAACTGTGAGATTTGGGTAAAGCGAGATATGAATTTCGTAAGGGCACAGCAAGAAAATCAACTACTGAAGATGCTGCGTCCAACGGATTTCAATCTTTTGGAAGAGCATCTTCGCGGCTTGCAGACAGACGTTGGCAAGGTGCTCTACAATCCGGGAGAGCATGTGGAAACGGTGTATTTTCCATGTGGTCCCACAGTCGTGTCATTCCTTGTAGCATCTCATGATGGCAACTTTGTCGAAACAATGTTGGTGGGAAAGGAAGGCGCTATTGGTGGAATAGTGAGCCAAGGCAACTTGCCGGCCTATAGCAGGATTGTCGTGCAATTCGGAGGGAGGTTTCTTGCAATGCCGATTTCACGGCTGGATGAGGCCAAGCACAAATCTCCGCCGCTTGCGCAAATGTTTGCAAGATATGCCGACTGCATGCTTGCCCAGATATTTCAGGCAAGCGCTTGCAATGCTGCCCATACCATTGAGCAAAGGACGGCAAAATGGGTGTTGGCTGCGATGGACCGTACCGGTTCCACCAATTTACCCCTGACGCAGGAGCGGCTTTCGGCAATGCTGGGAGTAGGGCGGAGCTACATCAGCCGCGTGATCAAAAATTTGAAAGCTGAAAATATCCTGCAAGTCAGGCGGGGTCGGCTGATTGTAGAAAACCCGGCCAAACTCAAAACCAAGGCCTGCAGTTGCGACGATATGGTGGCCGAACATTTCAACGAGGTATTTTCCCACATGTATGCAAGCGAAAGCATTGATGGTGCCGTGACGTGAGGTGATAACCCCGAAGAAAGATTTGGCGGAGGGCCAATCGCTATGGCAATTCTGCTCAAGCGCTATCACGGGTTACTGCGACCCCAACATCGACTTGTTCGAACTCAAAGCGTGAGCTCGATTATTTGGCGGCTGGAGCAAATGTCTCGAGCTTTTTCTGCGCGACATCTGGCAGCTTGATGTTGATGACATGCACATCGCCGTCGTCAACCAGGGGCACACGAATTGCGCCAGAGCCCGACACCAGCTGATTTGGCGCTGTGTGCTGGTCTCGTGCCATGTTGATCTGGTAAGTAGTATTTCCAAAGCGGAGTTTTACCTCACAGCCAGGCCATGCAGTTGGTATGGAGGGATTTATCACAAGCTCACCGGCTTCCTTGGTGATACCAAGAATGGCTTCCAGCCCCGCCCTGTAGAGCCAGCCGGCAGAACCCGTATACCAAGTCCACCCGCCGCGCCCTGCTTTTTCTCCAACTGAATAAACATCGGCTGCCACGACGTAAGGTTCAACGCGGTAGCGCTGCGCATCTTCGCGTGTGCGTGCATGGTTGACGGGGTTAAAAAATTGGAAAAGTTCATAGGCGGTGTCCTCTTCGCCCAGTTTTGCAAAAGCAAATACTGACCAGATGACGCCATGGGTGTATTGGCCGCCGTTTTCACGAACGCCGGGGGGATAGGCTTTTACATAGCCCGGTTCCTGCGTTGATGCATTAAAGGGTGGTGTGAACAGTCGCATCAAAGCGTTTTCTGATTGTACGAGCTGATTGAAGGATTGCTCCATGGCCTGGCGCGCGCGCTTATCAGGGGCCTCTTCGGAGAGCACAGCCCAGGACTGGGAGATAGCATCTATCTTGCACTCTTCGCTGGTGGCCGAGCCTAATATCGAGCCATCATCAAAAAATCCGCGGCGATACCATTTTCCATCCCAGCCATGGCTTTCGAGCGCTGCCCGCAAATCCTTGCAATGGGATTGCCAGATTTCAGCCCGTTTCACATCGCCTTTTTTCATGGCCCAGGGAATGAAGTCACGCAGTGTTGCCAAAAGAAACCAGGCGAGCCAAACGCTTTCGCCCTTTCCGGCTTCTCCGACGCGGTTGAATCCGTCGTTCCAATCGCCGGTACCGATCAAAGGCAGGCCGTGTTCACCCACAGCCAAACTCGCGTCCAGCGCTCTTGCACAATGTTCGTAGATGGAGGCTGTTTGCTGTGAAACTTCGGGCTGGTAGAAAATGTCATGCACACCTTCCGGCACTGTCTGGCCTTCGATGAAATGTACATTTTCCTCGACGATGGTTTCATCTCCGGTTGAGCGAATGTAAGCCAGAAGGCAATAGGCGAGCCAAACCTTGTCATCCGAAATATGGGTGCGTACACCACGGCCGGAACCTGGAAGCCACCAATGCTGGAAATCTCCGGTTTCAAACTGGCGCGAGGCAGCGAGGCGAAGCTGATTTCTCGCCAGTTCGGGCTGGGTGTTCAGAAACGCCAACGAATCCTGAAGTTGGTCACGAAAGCCGAAAGCGCCACTTGCCTGATAGAAGCCGCTTCGCGCCTTGATACGGCAAGACAGCGCCTGGTACAGCAGCCATCCATTCATCATGAAATCAAATGATTTGTCCGGCGTTTTAATTTCGCACAGGGATTGCTGCTGGTCCCAAAAATTCTGGTTTGCATCTTTGGCCTTCAATGCTGATGTGGCCAGAGCCTTTTGCAGCAGTTCCAGACAATCGCGGCGGTTTTCCGCAGCACCCAGCCTTATTGTGACGATGGTCGATTCCTTGGATTGCAGCTGCAGCGAAGATTGAAGGGCTGTACAGGCGGCGTTTCCTTGGCCGGTTCTTCCCGACAAGGGCAGGCCCGCAACAATTCCAGCGGGAGCCTGAAGCGTGCCATAGGGGCCAAGGAACTCATTCTTGTCACTGGTCCAGGATTGAAGCACTTCATCCATGTGGACAAATATGACATTGTTCGCGCTGTCATTGTTCCACCGGTTCTGTATCAGCATGGCGCCGGTTTTTTCCTCCATTTCAGTTGAAATGGCAGCGCGGGGACCTGAGCCTGGAGGACCCATGACCCATTCCGCAAAAAATATGACGGAAAGTTTTCGCAGTGACGTGGTGTCATTGGTAATCTTCAGCCTGATAAATTTCACCGCATCAGTTGGTGAGCAGGTTTGCAGCATTTCCAGGGAGAGGCCGCGGGCCTGGCGCGTATAGGTCGTGTAACCCATGCCATGGCGAGCCGTGTGCGTGCCCTCCGCGGATTTCATGGGCTGGTAGGTTGGGGTGATGATTGCCTGTTCATCTTCGTCATAGACATAGCAAACTTCGCTCTGGCGATTGATGACAGGATCATTGGTCCATTGCGTCAGCTGATTTTCGCGACTGTTGCCATACCAAGTGTAACCGCCACCATCCGCTGCTGAATGGAACCCAAAATTGTCATTGGCGATAACGTTGATCCATGGCGCAGGTGGCAAGCGCTTGGGCGAAAGATTTACAATGTATTCTTTTCCATCGCGTGAGAATCCTCCAAATCCATTGAAAAACTGAAGCTGGTCGCGTTCGGCAACCGTTCCATCGCTGCGCGCCTGATATTTGCTGAATGTGCGGGCCTTGGCCTTGGCAGGCAGCGGCATCTTGAAAGACAGGATCTGCGTGGCGATTTCGCCACGGCGGCCATGGAGCGTTACACGCGCCCGCGATATCAGGGTTCGCAGAACATCAGCCGCCACCTGGTCAGCCCGCAACGTGAAAACCTTGCCCATGGGGGACGCGCGGAATTTCGGTTCAAAAGCCAGTCCCTTTGCAACGATTGCCTGGATCGAAATCTGCAGATCCTGCACGTAGGAGGAAATACGTTCGTTCAGGATTACAATATCAAAGGAGAGACCCTTGCCAACCCAATAGGCATGGGCCTGCATGATGGACCGCACAATTTTAATATCCCCTTCATTGTCAATGCGGATGAGCAAGATGGGCAGGTCGCCGGATATGCCGACAGGCCACAGATTTGACTGGCTTCCGCCCACTTCGGCACTACCCCTGACGGCAGGCTTCACTCCAGGGTAGGCGTAAATCAGACTTGCCGCCAGATCCTGGAACTCCTGGGCCTTTTCAATGCTGAGACCGAGGTGGCGCAACCGTATCTGGGCATTGGACCATGCCATTGTAAGGGCCCGGTCAAATGCCGATGACTGGCGGTGCTGATCAATCAGGTTCAAGACACCTTCTCGCGTGTCTGCCACCATTGTCCATATCGTTACCGATATCTGCTGGCCCGCTGCAACGCGCAAGCGCTTGCGGAATGAGAAGATCGGGTCCATCACGAATCCCGTTGAGCCGGACAGGGTGCCGTCAGTATCCAGTGCGGCTGGCGCCTGAAGGTCGCGACCCACACCTATGAACTTGTAACGATCTGTTTCAAATTGGTCATTGCCTGAGGACTTTGCAGACGAGACCATGAATTGCGCGACCCATATTTCGGGATCGCCCGCGCTTCGATTGCGGCGATATGCGATAAGGGCATCGATGTCCGGCAGATATTCTGTTTCAACAAACATTTTTGAGAAAGCGGGGTGGGAAAGATCGCTTTCGGCTGTGGCGAGTGCCAGCTCGGTATAGCTCGTGAATTCAAGGGTGCGTGCTGCCACCCCTGTATTTCTCACCGTGAGTTTGCGCACCTCAGCATTGGACTCGGGCGACACCATGCAAAGCATGGTTGAGGAAAAAATGGAATCGCTGCGGAAAAATTCAGCTTTGTCTTCCGAGAAAAAGGCGCGGCAACTTCTCCATGGCGCGCTCGTGGGCATATGAGATGCAGACCAGGTTTCACCGGAGCGCAGGTCTTTCAAATAGATAAAGGAACCCCAGTCGTCGCGTACCGGATCTTCGATCCACCGCGTGATCCTCATACCGTTCCAGCTTGAATATCCTGAACCGGCTCCGGTGATCACCGTGGTGAATTGGCCGTTTGAAAGAACATGGGCTGTATTGGATGGCAAAGCATCCAGCGCGAGATCGACAACGCGGGGCGCCGGGGCCATGAATTCCTTGGTCTCTGCGACGCGGCTGCTCTCCTCGCTTCTTGTGTAAGTGACAGGAACTTCACGGGGAGCACGCTCCTGTAGCAGCAGTTCCGCCGAGCGAATGCTGGGCTCTGCGTGAAATCGCTCGCGCATCAAGCCATTTTCGGCGGCATTCAGGATGGCTGCAATCGTCATGCCTTGGTGATGGGCAAAATAAGCCTGGACGGTTTCGAACTTGTTTCCTTTTGGAACGCGGGAGGGCGTGAAATCCATGGCTTCGTAAAATCCAAAATCACCACGCGCGCCCAGGTCCGACATGCGGCGGTAATTTTCCACTGCCGATCTTGGATCAATCATCGATGCAAGACCCGTGGCATAGGGTGCGATCACGACATTTTCAGAAAGCCCCCTCTTGAGGCCAAGGCCGGGAATTCCAAAATTTGAATATTGGTAGGTTTGCTCGACATCACGACCGTTGAAGGCTGCTTCAGAAATGCCCCAGGGAATTCCGAGGGCTCGAGCATAGCTGATTTGCCTGCGCACAATGAGCTTGCCTGTCTGGTCGAGAAGCCCGGCGGTTGGCGCGCGCATGACGAGGGGAGGCATGAGATATTCAAACATGGAACCAGACCAGGAGATGAGGGCAGCACCTCCATCGATGGCTGTGGTTGTACGGCCAAGCCGGAACCAGTGGCGGGTTTTCACATCGCCTTTGGCAATTGCAAAATAACTGGCAAGGCGGGCTTCCGAGGCAAGCATGTCATAACAGCTTTCATCCAGGGAATTATCAGCGATACGATATCCGATCGACAGGAGCTGGCGTTGCTGATCCATGAGGAAGCTGAAGTCCATTGCATATGCAATCTTGCGGAGTTCGGCAGCAATTTCGCGCAAGGTTGCCACGGAATTGTAATAGCTCATGGAATCGGAAGACAGTTCGCGGAAATGCACTTCGATGGTTTCTCGAAGAACATTTGACCAGTGAAGCAGATTGCCAATGTTCGAGGGTCCCACGAGATCTATGATCCGCGTCACATTTGCATGGATATTTGCAGCCTGTACGGCAAAGTCGATCATCCGGAGAGGGGCGTATTCAGGTGCGTCCTTGGCTGCAGTCAATGCGGCCCTGAATTTGTCAAGTTGAACGCGAATCTGCATTCGCACAGCCCTTGAGTTTCGCCCGGAATTGTCGAGCGCCTTCAGTTCCTCACCAGCAATCTGGATGATGTCGTTTATTCCGTCGAGAAAGTTGGAATTTCGGACAGGCGATATAGCCCAGGCCTCGAGCGAATTTGCGACGGCTATGAGATGGCCCGCAAGGTTGCCGCTATCGACGCTGGAAATATATTTGGGGTGGAGGGGATCAAGGGTTCTTGTGTCATACCAGTTGTAGAGATGGCCACGGAAGAATTCCATTTTCTTCACGGTTGCCAAGGTGGCGGAAATGCGGTCGATTGCATCCTGCTGGCCGATCCAGCCAAATTCCCGCGCGCTTACAACTGCCAGCAGATAGAGACCGATATTGGTGGGTGAGGTGCGGTGGGCAATGATGCCTTCGGGATATTCCTGGAAATTATCAGGTGGAAGCATATTGTCTTCGGCGGTCACAAATTTTTCGAAATAGCGCCAGGTGCGGCGCGCGATGGCGCGAAGCTCGAGGCGCTGCTGAGGGGCAGCCTCAAGTTCGTCTTGCAAGCGTGGCGACTTGCTGATGAAAAAGGCCAGGGCAGGTGCTGTTATCCATGCCAGCGACAGGGGAAGTGCCGTAACCCAGACGTCATCGGCGCGCATTATTGCCAGCAAGAGCGCAAGCAGCCCGACACAAAGGCTGGCGAGCATTAGCCTGAAGTGTTCAAACAGGGTTCGCGACGAGGACCGGCTCGCCTGGGCAGCAGTGGTCCATTCCAGCAAATTCTTGTGTGAAACGTAAAGGCGATAAAACGTTCGAAGTATCGCATCCACCATGATGACGACATGGTGTGACAAAAATATGAGGTTTGCCGCCGCCAACGCAAGAACCTGGACAGCGTCCTGACTTAAGGACCGCAAGCGGCTGGACAGCGTCATGTTCTTGCTGCCTTGCAACAGGCCTCTCACGGTTGGAAGGAGCTGCGGGAAAAAACCGATCAAAATGAGACAGCCAACCCACGCATTGGCGGTGGCCGCTGGCAGAAAAGCCCAGGCAATCAGCATGGACAACATGATTGCAATGGGAGTCAACGAGCGCCGCAGGTTGTCCCACATTTTCCAACGGCCCAAAGCCGGTATCGTATCAGTTCGGGAGGATGCAATTTTGCGAGCGCCAAGAAGCCAGGGGAGCAACTGCCAGTCGCCTCGCACCCAGCGGTGGGTGCGCTGCGCACCTACAATATACCGCTCCGGGTGCTCTTCCACGACTTCGACATCCGTCATCAGCCCGGAACGGGCAAAGGTGCCTTCAAACAGATCATGGCTAAGCATGGTGTTCTCGGGAACGCGACCTTCCAAAGAGCGCTCGAAGGCATCAATATTGTAGATGCCCTTGCCGGTGAATGTTCCTTCGCCGAAAAGGTCTTGATAGGTATCGGATACCGTGAAGGCATAGGGATCGAGGCCGCGGGTTGTGGAAAAAATACGCTGGTAAAGTGAACCATAGTGATCAAGCGGCAGGGACGGCGTTACGCGAGGCTGCAATATGCCATGGCCCCGCTCAACGCGACCTGAGTTGGAATCAAACACCGGCGTGTTGAGGGGATGTGCCAATTTGCCGATCATCCGACGTGCCGCATCGCGCGGCAGAAGCGTATCCGAGTCCAGGGTAATCACAAATTTCACATCAGCCGGCAGAGTGCCTGCGACGACCTTGATGCTTACGTCTTTCGCATTCCGCAGGAGATTATTCAATTCCATGAGCTTGCCGCGCTTGCGTTCCCATCCCATCCACTTGCCTTCGCTGTCATTCCAGCAACGCGGACGATGCAAGAGCAAAAAGCGTTCAAAACCATATCTGGAATTAAGGGATTCAATCCTGGTTTTCGCGCGTTCCAGCAGATCCCTGTCCTGGGGACTCTCTTCGGTAGTGGAATCCATACAGTCGGTCAGAAGCGCAAAATAAATTTCCCCCGCGGAATTCGCCAGGTAATGAACTTCAAGCCGGTCTGTCAGTTCGTCAATATCATCGTTCGAGGTGAGCAAGGTGGGAATGACGACAAGGCTGCGCATGACATCAGGCACGCCGTCACGCAGCGACAAGCCTGGCAAGATGGTGGGCTTGATTACGCGCGACAAGAAATAGTTGTACAGCACAATTGCCGTATCAGAGGCTGGAAACAAAGCTGTTGCGACAAGAGCAGCGATCACAGAGCCGCTGAACGCCGTGACGCCGGTCAAATAGACAAGTACTACGGCAATCAAAATGCTTACTATGGCCAGCGTCAAGACATATCCCAACACGCCATTTCGCTTCAGCCAATTGACGAATTTGAGATTCCAGGAAGGTTGAAATGAGAGGGCCTGCTCAAAATCACGGCGCCCGCGTCCAATGAGATAGTAACCGGGATCGGCGTCCTGGGGATTTGCATTGAGGAATTCCAGCGCTTTGCGGGCGATTGTGATTTCGTCATGTGCCGATCCGCGCGCCAGTTCTTCCACCGCATTGCGATAGAGCGTGCGGCTTGCGAAATCCATTTCGCCGAAGATCGAGCGTTCGCGCAACAACTGGTCAACAAGGCTGACGCTGTCAAACCAGTTTTCCCAATTCACATCGGTAATCAGCTTCAGGCTGGTGACAATATTGCGGACGGTGACATTGGCCGCGCTTTGGCGCTGGTGCTCAAGGTTTACGCAGTCATCAAGCGAAAATCCCTTGTCCTGCATACGCTTTTGCAACGTGTTGAGAATGCTTGGTGGCGTGGTGTCGAGGTCCTTCAACCGCTGGACCAGGCGGACAGCGTAGGGAAGGGAAACATCTTTCTTTATTATTGGAAGCTGGCGTTTGTCCTGGTCAATTGTTGGGTTGGTGACATCGTCTAACTGCAGGGAGTCCGCAAAAGCATCTGCAGCGGCCCGCTCACGCAATGAAATGATGATGCGTTCAGAAATTCGCCGGAAATTTTCAATCAGTATCAGCCTGAGGCTGATGGCAACCGCCCAGAGTTCGCCCACTGTCAGCGTGGAAATTTTTTGGTACTCGGCTATATATTCCGTCAGTGTATCTGAGCGGAAGTAAGAATCCACGTGGGCAACGTAACCCCATACGATGGCGAATATTCTGGGATGTCCGGCAAGGTGTCCATCAGCAAGCTTTGGTAGTTGCCGATAGAACCCCGGTGTCAGATCGTTCCTGATTTGCCGGACGTGTTCTTCCACCACATGATAGTTATCGATAAGCCATTCCGAGGCAGGTGTAATTGCCGCGCCGCGTGATACGTTGGCACAAAGTTCATGATAGGCGGAGAGAAGTGTTTCAGCGTTGTCATTCAGCCTGGAAACAATGTCTTTTACCGGGGGAGGCGTTTCAGTAATATTCTGGGATTGGGCGAGGCTTCTGGCATGTTGCTTTAGTCTTTCCACCCCGAAAAGTTCAGACCTTATGGGTTCAAGGTCTGCCCATTCAGCAGAATATGCCCCCATGGTCCTGGATTTCAATTTCACCATGTTGACGAGGACCCCCTTTCAAGGGCAATGCGATGCCCTACTCGAAGTCGTTAACACCTGAAAGAGGCAAAAGTTCCTCGTCCTGGAAAAGGGACTCACCTCCAAGCAGGAATATACATTCAGTTAATTCAACCGGCGGGGCGCGGTGTTCGGGGGGAATCAAGTACTGTGGAGTTATTCTGACCCTCCTCTGAGATAATCTCAAAGATATATGGTCCATCTTTCCAGTCGAGAACTTCAACCGGCGCTTTATTCGTCACAATAGTGCTTGTTTTCTCTGAATTATTTACTGAGAATACAATAGCAGGCTTTGGTTGAGCTGTTTTCGATCCAGCAAATGCAGGGATTATTGCAAGACTGGTACTACATAGGACAAACATTAAAAAGCGCATGATACATCTCCCGAGTATCATAAACTTTGTACGTTGGTATTAGTTCCATCGCGTCATCACTTTTTATGCCGCAAAACGGCCAAACATTACGCGGGATATATATTGGAAAGTTTTTAACGCGGTCTGGCTGCAATTTTGTTATACATGCCTTCTTGAACTTGGGCAAAATCAATGACTGGGTCAGTTTCGCATCATGCGTTTCAAAGCTCTCAAATCTCCAGTGGATATCTCAGGAACAATGCTGTGGGTTCGGTTTTGTATTTTGAAAGCGTGGCTATCCGGCTGGTCGAAGAGTATAATTTTTGCGAGTTCGAAGATATATGAGTTCAATTGAAAATCACATTTCGCTTGCGAAAGAAAAAATAGTTGGAGGAGGGCCAGAGGCTGAGAGACTGGCGGCGATCGTTTCCAGTTCGCGAGATGCCATTATCACTGTTGGGTTGGATAACAAGGTTCAGACCTGGAATAACGCCGCTGAACGGTTATTTGGCTATTCCCCTGAAGAGGCCGTTGGCGTTTCCGTGAAGGAACTTATTGTTCCAGCGCTATTAGAAGAAGAGCACCTGACGCGCTTCAAGGAATTGCAAGGTGAGACCGCTCATGTTCTTGTTGAAACAATGAGACGGCGCAAGGATGGCAATCTCATTCCTGTTGAAGTCAGCGGCTCGTCAATTCGGGACAGAAACGGAAAGGTCTGGGCGGTATCGGCAATATATCGGGATCTCAGCGAGCGTGCGCGAACCCAGGAACTGGTGCTTGAAAATGAAGCCTTTCGCCGAAGCATCATAGAAGTCAGTCCGGATTGCGTGAAAATCATCGACAAGTCTGGCCATCTCGAATTCATGAACCAAAATGGCTGTGTGCTTATGGAAATTGACGACTTCCAGAAGCTGAAAGGAACGAATTGGGCTGCATTATGGCCACATGAGGAGCGGGTGATCATTCAGAATGCCGTGAAAAATGCAGCAGACGGCCATACAACGAGGTTTGAAGCATTTTGTCTAACAGCCAAAGGAACGCCGCGCTGGTGGGATGTCGTGGTAAGTCCCATTGTCAACAATCGCGGCGAGGTTTTGAACATCATCACTTCGTCGCGCGATATCAGCCACAAAAAATCCATTGAAATGGAAATCCGTACCAGCCGCAGGCGCCTGCGCCAGGCAAGCAACGCTGCCGGTTTAACCTATGTGGAAATCGACTTGCAAACCGGCAAAATATTCATGGCAGAAAATTTCTGGTCGATTATCAGAATAAAGGCGAGCCATTTTCGCAGCGCCAATAGAAATTTTTACAAGGGAAAAGATGTTTTTCTCAATTTCGTTGCAGCGCATGACCGTGAAAAAGTGAAATCACTTTTTGAAAACATGAAGTTTGCAACATCCAACAAGCGGGTTGATTTTGAAATTCATACGGATGCCGGTGATCCCCTGATGCTGGAATGTAACCTTGAGATCGAAAGCGACAGCTTCATGCAGGCCAAACGGGCATTTGTGACTATTCTCGATATCACAAAGAGGAAAGATGCAGAAAATCAAATACGCATGCTGATGCGAGAGGTCAATCATCGTTCCAAGAATTTACTGAGTGTGGTGCTTGCGGTCGGAAGGCAAACTGCGCGGAAAACTACGCCTGGTGAATTTATGGACAAGCTTTCAGAGCGTATTAGTTCCTTGTCAGCAAGCCAGGATCTGCTGGTCAAGAACGATTGGCGGGGTGTGTCGATCCGGGACCTGGTTCAGGCCCAACTTGCTCATTTTCGGGTTATTCTGGGAAAACGCATCACACTTGAAGGACCCGATATTACAATAACTGCGGCAGCGGCACAGGGCATCGGAATGGCTCTGCATGAGCTGTCCACCAATTCAGGAAAATATGGATCCTTATCGCATGCCGATGGGAATGTCGAAATCCACTGGTCACTTATCAATGACGAGGATGGTTTGCAAAATCTTTGCATTTCATGGCGTGAACGCGGCGGACCTGAGGTCATTCCTCCGTCAGCTACAGGGTTTGGCCACCTGGTGGTGGGTAGCATGGTGGAATCGGCCGTTTTGGGGAAAGCCCATGTGCGATATCTGGAAGAGGGTCTCGAATGGGAATTGCTGGCTCCATATGAAATCGTCCGTGGTACCAAAGGGTAACAACTAGGCGCGAACTGGCTGTTTCATGTCAAAAAATAGAGCTTGGGCAATGACGGCCTTCACCATCTCATGTGAAAATGGTTTGGTAATAAGAAATGCGGGTTCCGGCCTCTCGCCAGTGAGCAGTCTTTCAGGAAAAGCTGTAATGAAAATGACGGGAACGTTGAAGGATTTCAGAATATCATTCACAGCGTCGATGCCAGAGCTGCCATCGGCAAGCTGGATATCCGACAATATCAACTGAGGACTCTTCTCCTTCGCGAGCTTCACGGCTTCCTTGTGGGTTCTGGCGATGCCAATGGCGCGATGGCCCAGCGACGTGACAATTTCTTCAATATCCAATGCAATAAGAGGCTCATCTTCGATGATGAGGATGCCGCTGCTAATCATCTTTGAAATCTGGGCATTGGACTCATTGAACAATTCCTCGACTTTGCTTCCGCTGGTTTCCATGATCGCTGCCACTTCCAATTTGTCAAAACCTTCTACTGTCATCAGAAGGAAAACCTGTCGAGACGGGCCTTGCATATGTGAAAGCCTGCTCTGTACGGTTTCTTCCCACAGAGGCTGGGTTGAATCGGCTACGCTGTTGAGGGAAATCGAGCCCCAAAGTTTGCAAAACGCCTTGTACAGTTCGATTTTCTTGTTGGAGGCCGCACTGATGGCAGCAGGATCCGCAATCAATGTTTCCAGCATTGCTGCAACATATGCATCGCCGCTTGCCTGAGACCCGCTCAATGCGCGGGCAAAACGCCGCAAATATGGAAGATGTGGTGAAACCGATTGTGCTAAATTCATGAAGTATGTAATATGGCTATAAGCCAACCCTCTCCGCTGCCCATCCAATATGTCATAGAATGCAGAAGATTGGCATAAGTTCCATCTCAGCCGAATATTTCGGAACTATTTATTTGAAACAGGCGTTATAACCCACTGGCTTGTAATTGCACGCCGGAAATAATAATATGACGTGATCCACATACAAAGTATGGTTTCAGTCTCTATTTTCTATTATTTATAACCATATCAATAACTTCCAAACGTTGGAACAAATGGATTCATATCGCGTTTAATGGCTAGCGGGGCGGTCCGCTCAGGACAAATACCATGAATTTCTCGAGCTTTCTCCACTGGGCAATTATATTTCTGGTGATTGCTGTCATATCGGGCATTTTGGGTTTTGGCGGGATAGCGGGAACTTCCTTCGCGGCCGCACGCGTGGTGCTATGGCTGGCACTCATAAGTGCTGCTGTAGCCTTTATCTTTGGGACAGTCAGAAAAGCCTGAGTGGGTTTGGAACATAGGCAGTACGAGGGCATTCTTGGCCAGGATGAGCTAATTCACAGGGTTTCCTTCTTCATCTATTTTCTCACGGTCGCAAAGAGTATGTATGGCGGTTCGCACTTCGCTCAAATGTGAGGTTTCGCCGCCTGACATATTTTCAGCGGTGGCAACCTCAAGATCGCGCGCATCTGCTTCCCAGCGTTTTAAAACTTTGAGCTTCTGCAGTGTCGTCAATGAATCCGTGTTGACCACTTCCATGGGCTTGGCAAAGATTTGTGACGGCGTGAGCAAGGCTTTATCATAATCCTTTGCGGTAATCATGTTACCTTGATCTCCTGTTTCATGTTGTTTGCTTAAATGATTGGTGCGTCGAGGAATTCTCAGGCAAGCACGCGAGGCTTGATGTCGAAAAACAGGGCTTGGCTCACCACGGCTTTGACCATGTCGGGCATAAATGGTTTGGTGATCAAAAATGCCGGTTCAGGCTTTTCACCCGTTAATAAACGCTCGGGGAAGGCCGTGATAAAAATTACGGGGACCTCAAATTTTGCCAGGATGCGGTTGACGGCATCTATGCCTGAACTGCCATCGGCAAGTTTAATATCGGCCAAGACCAAGCCTGGCCTTTGGGCTGATGAAAGTTGAATGGCTTCTTCTTCGGTTCGGGCAATGCCGGTGATGCGGTGGCCCAAACTTTCCAGCAGGGTTTCAAGGTCCATCGCAATAATGGGCTCATCTTCAATTACCAGAACATCGGTTGCGACCTGTTCAACTATGCTCTGTGAGGCATTGTCCAGCAGGTGCTGCACATCGGCGGAGGACCTTTCCAGAATTTCCGCAATTTCGTCGGGGTCAAAACCTTCCACGGCCATCAACAGGAACGCTTCGCGAGCCTGAGGTTCGAGGACAGCAAGCTGACGATGGGCTTTTGCTTCCCACTCGGTATCTTCCAGATTTTCAGGCAATAAATGAGACTCTCGTGACTGGGTTTCCCAAAGCCTGCAAAAGGCTGCGTACAGCGCCAGGCGTGCGTCATCTCCCAACTGAAGCTTATCTGGATCAGCAATAAAGGATTCCAGCAGCGCAGCCACAAGTGCATCGCCAATTTCCTGATTGCCGGTCAAGGCTCTGGCGAAGCGGCGCAAGTATGGCACATGTGGAGCAATATCAGAAATAACACCCATGAAAGTTCTCGCATTGCTGAAGATGTATTGTTAAGAAAAGATTAATAACTCGCATAGAGAAAGACCAAAATTGTTAACCCTTTATTAACTATTAAGTTCCGCATTTAGAAAGATTTATTTCAAATTGTGGAACCAATGCGCATAGCGAACATTAAATTAGACGTTCATCGCTGGCATGTTGAGTTGAGCATGCAAGATGAACCAGCCTGAGGGCAAGGTGACTTATGGTTGAAGACAAGAAAGAAAAAAGCAAGGCTTCCAAGCTTGGGAAAAAAGCAACGGCAATGATTCATTCCTCCACAAAACCTGAAGTTGCAGATCTGATTGGTCAGCGTTTGCGTAATTATTATGATGAGGTTGCGCGGCAACCCGTTCCTGATCGATTTAAGGAGCTGCTTAATCAGCTTGAAGCAGCCAGCGCGCAAAAGAAAACCAACTGACGGCTTGCGTTGCATGAAATGATCTATTTCAGAAAAAAGGTCGCATGACAATTACCACCGAATTTCGACAGCAGATAATTGCTGCAATTCCCAGCCTCCGGGCATTCGGTTTGTCGCTGACCGCGCGCAGTGACCGGGCTGATGACCTGGTGCAGGAAACATTGATGAAAGCCTGGAAGCATCACGAAAGCTTTGAAGCTGGCTCCAACCTGAAAGCCTGGCTCTACACGATCCTGCGCAATGAATTTTACACGCAATTGCGGAAGCGCAAAAGGGAAGTAGAGGATGCCGACGGATTTTATGCCGGCAAGGTTGCTGTCCATGCAGAACAGGATGGTCACCTGGATATGGCGGACCTCCGGGTGGCATTGGCCCAGCTCCCAGAAGACCAGCGCGAAGCCTTGATACTCGTGGGCGCTTCAGGTTTTTCCTATGAGGAAGCAGCCGAGATTTGTTCCGTGGCGGTTGGCACAATAAAGAGCCGTGTGAATCGCGCACGGGCGCGTCTGGCGGCGATTCTCAATATCGTGGAAGGCGAAACATTCGGGCCTGATGCCAATACCGAAGCCGTGCTCGCCAGCACTCTCAGGAACTAATTTTCGCCACAAACGTTGTAAGCGTGCTCCGGACGGCTGGCGGAGTTTATTTAGGAGGAACATATGCTGAGTACCATCATCATTGTCATTTTGCTGCTTATTGTCATTGGGGCGTTGCCCACGTGGGGGCACAGCAGCAGTTGGGGATACGGTCCCTCAGGTGGATTAGGCTTGATTCTTCTCATTGTGGTGGTTTTAGCGCTTACAGGCCGCATTTAACGTTCTGGCATATTCGGAAGTGGGATGAAAAGATTTCCAGTCTTTTCATCCCTATTCATTAAACAACGTTGAATAGAAAAAGCAGAATTATTATCGGAATTGGAATTCCAACCAACCATAATAGTATTCCACGCATGGGCAGCTCCTGTCACAGATTTACACGTGTTGAACTGCAGACAAAAATTTTTGTTCCAAAGTGAAAAATAGTTACTTGTATTTGGAACCAATAGGAAACTCTTACGTTCATTGCAGGACGGGGCGCAGCCCTCAATCTTTTAGGAGTTTTGAGATGAATTCAATTATCTATCTTGTCGGCCTTGTTGTTGTTGTTCTGGCCATTCTCTCGTTTCTTGGACTGCGATAACAAATATTCGATCACACGTTTAACTGACTGAGGGTCACGACATCATGAGCATGAGCGAAGCTGATATTTCCATCAATACCAATACCTCTCCTCACTATGTCGATTGGGGCGCCATAATCGCCGGAAGCCTGGTTGCGGTTGCCGTGTCTTCCATGTTTATTGCATTTGGTTCAGCGATTGGTTTGTCGCTTACATCTTTTCAAAGCGGAAGTTCTGCCTCAGGAACCGGGGTTGTCATAGCGGCAGCGCTGTGGTTTTTGTGGGTGGAAGTTTCAAGCTTCATGGTTGGCGGCTATCTTGCCGGTCGCCTGCGTCGGCGCATTGGAGATTCATCCCAGCATGAATCTGAAGTGAGAGACGGAAGTCACGGACTTGTCGTATGGGCTTTAGGTGTAGTGGCTGGCCTGATATTGGCAAGCCTTCTGGCGCTGCATGGAACGACACTCGCGTTGACCAGTGCAAATTCTGGCACTTCCACATCTGCTACAGACTATTATGTCGATCGACTGCTGCGCAGCGATACCGCAACACCTGATGCAGGTGCTGCTGTACCAGCGCCGGGATCAACCACCTTGCCGACGGTCAATGGCGACAATTCCGCTGTGAGCCGCAATCTGGCCCGAAGCGTGACTTCATCTAGCGTGGAAGATGGCGATCGATCATTCCTGGTAAATGAAATATCGCGTCGTACTGGACTTTCGCAAGCAGATGCACAGGCCCGCCTGGATCAAACGATTGCTCAGATGAAGGCGCAAGCTGACCGGGCGCGTCGTTACGGTGTTCTCTTTGCCTTTTTGACCGCTGCTTCACTTCTGGTGGGCGCTGTGGCGGCTTGGTGGGCAGCGACCATGGGTGGCAAGCATCGCAATGAAGGAACCGATTTCAGCCATCTCACGCGCTGGCGCTAGAATTTTTTCTTCCCCCAACTAAGCGGCTCGCAAGGGTCGCTTTTTTTTGCCTATTTTGCTTTGGTCAAATGCAGACAGTGTCCTAAAACACATCGGGCGCTGCTCAACATCCTCAGAGGTGTCGAGCAACGCCCGTTGATGGTTCGCAGTTCGCTTTTATTTGCGACGTCTGGCGCGGGCTACGGTTTGGGTGTGGTTATTGCGAGACATGTTCATTGCCGGAATGACCGATCCCAGAACCATGCCAATGCCCAGACCTACAGCTCCCAGGACCCACGGCCTGTCACTGGCAAAGCTCTGCACCGCACGGGTGCTTGGCATTTGCATGTTGCGCGCTGACGCGGGCAAAGAGCGGGTTGCACCTGCTGCCCAGGAAGATGCTTGTCCTACCGCACTCTTGCCGCGGTCGATCAGGCGCTGGGCTGCATCGCTGTAGCCTGTAGGTGCACGCTTTCTTGCGGTTGCCCTGGTAGCAGACCGGCGTTTGCTGGCAGTCGAGGCCTTGCGCGAGGACGACCTAGCCGTCTTGCCTGGTGGCGCTTTGGTTGCCGGGGACTTGTTGCCACCAGTTGCTGATATGGGGGATTTCATAGTTCATCTCCTTTGGTTAGGTTGCGGTTTGTAATGGTTTGATGGGATGGACGCCGTTCGCTGCCCAGGTATTTTCCGAGAAGCCAAGCAGCTCCTGCAATTATTGCTGCAGCGGCAATGGGTGGGCCATTCCTGCGCCAATCCACTACGCTCAACGTGTTGTCACCCAGATGTTCAATACTCACACGCTGTTTGATTTGCGTGAACGTATGGTCGACATTGGCTCTTTGCTTAACGGCAGTTTTTGCCAGTTCCTGCAGATTTGCCATCTTGGTTATTTACCTCCCTGAAAAAAGTTTAAAGATAAGTCCCACCGGACGGTGTTTGCTTTTGACTATGGCCATGGCGATGCCTAGCAGAACCGCCATTATGACTATCAAGAACAGGCCCATCAGCAAATGTGCATATATCGGACTGGAGATGTAGTTCAGCAGCAGCAACACCCCGGCCTGGGCCAACATGACGATGGTGGCCAGCACCAGAAGCAAGCTGATGACACCAAGCACGATTGCCCATATGTATTTTTTCCCGAGCTCAACGGTTTCAGCTTTTGCCAGGGCCACTTCAGTCTTCACCAGGCTGCTTGCCTCGTCAGCAAGCTGCTTGAAAAGTCGCGGAAGAGGTATTCCCTCTTCCTCGTCTTTACGCATTCGACTGTACTGATCCATTGGAAACTCCTGTGGTACGTGCGCTTTGCTTGCGAGCGCGTTTTGGAGCAGACCTTCTTGAAGTGCTTCTCACATTGCTGCGCGATGTACGCGATGAAGATGAAGCGCGCCTTGAGTTGGCAGCTGTAGATGTTGAACGCGAACCGCGCATCATGTTTCCTGCCAACAGTCCCACGCCTATGGTGACACCAAGGGTGGCAATGGGATGCCTGCGGGCAAAATTTCCGGCATCTTGGATAATCTGGTCAATTTCCGTGTGCATCACATAATCTGCCAGTTCGTCGATGTTTTCCGAGGCTGACGCGACGTAAGAATGCAAGCTGGGCGCATCGGATAGTGAATTTGCATATTCCCGCGTTGCCTGGGCCAGCGAATTAAGCTTGTCTGCGCCGTAATCCTTCCGGCTCCGGAGAAGGGTTCCTGCAAGTGCCAGGATATCATCCAACACGCGAGAAGATGTATTGTTGGTATGTTGGGAGGCGCTGGAGCGGTGAGTTTTGGCCATAGTAAATTCCTTCCACAAATTAAAATGTTCCATGTAAAATGCTCATAGCTGTAATTGGTTCCAAGCGACCCCTTGGGTGCCAGATGCAAAGGGTTTTAAACACGGTGCAATTTTCAGGTTGGCACTGCATCGCAAAATTTTTGCGCGCAGCGGGAATTGCTTCAGCTTGCATGACTTCACGGATCACAAAGAATGAAAGCGCGGCAAATGACGCGGAAGCGTGGGTTCACACCTTCAAACTTGAGGTGGTTTTAATGCCTGTACGAAACTTCCCGAATGTACAGAAATGAACGCATACCTGATCACAGGCTTGTGAGGGGAACTAAACCTGCTGACTCCCGTTATAATCCGCATGATGACGAAGTTCAAAAAAGTTAGCAAGATTTTACAGCCGGTGGGATTGGCGATTGCGATGCTGTTGTCGACGCCCATTTTCGGAATGCTGCATAGCTCCCTTCGCGCTTCAAGCGCCGTCATAGTTGAAGCAAATCAGACGGTTGTGTTCAAGACCAACCATTCGATTGTGTATAAAGGCTAAGCCACTGTAATTTATGGTTTAACATTTATGCTTTGGCGGTATTTTTCCGCTTCCCAATTTATCAATCGATCAATTTCCAGAGATGGAAGCGGTGTAACGTCTTCTTGGGTGTCAACCCGGCGCATGATGTCTGCCAAACAGCGTAGCATGGGTTCCACGGCGGGGTTTGCAGACTTTCCTATGACAACGCCTAGGCCTGGCAAAGCGGCAAAAGACGCCTGTGCTGCGATATTTGTATTCACCCCTACACCCAGAAACACGACATGATCCGGATAGAGGACGCAATCCCTGGATCGGTCCAATGCTGATGCGTCAGTGGCTAGCGCATGGGTTTCCGCAGCTTCGGCAGGTATAAAGTCAGTTCCTGCGCAGGCCTGCAAAAGCGAAGTCTTGTCGGCTGGCACCAAGGGACGCGTGTGCCGTTTCAGCGTGGAAACGACTTGTTCCAGCAATAGCTCGGCATCACGAACGCTGTCTGCGGCGACGACAAGCCCGTGATTGCCGAGGACAAGAACATTTGTTCCAGGCTTTAATCTTGCGGAAATTTCCCGCGCCAAGGACATTCCGGGCCGTGCGTAGGGAATGAAGGCCCATTGAAATGTCCGCAGTTTATCCTGCAAGAGCCGTTCAGCGTTCTGCATTATGGCCCAGGCAATGGTATTTACGCAGTGGACGTGAAGGACCACGGTTTGCGGCATGAGGGCATGGACCGTGGTTTCAATGGAAGGGCGCAGGCCGCTGTTATTGAGGTCTGCGCGCACAAATTCCGCACAGGTTTCGCAGGCGGGATCGTCCTGTTGGAGCCCTTCCATGAGTTTCGCATGGTCCACGGGGACGAAGATGTCCTTGGCAAGGGCATGGCACAGCCAGGTGCCCGAAGCTTTGATCCACATCACGCCCCCGTGCTTAAGAGAGGTATTTCCGCCTGCGGCCTGCACGAGCAGCGGGTCAGCGCCCATGCGGGCAGACAGCGCCCGGAGATTGCTGAAATCAGCTATTGAGATAGCGGCTGACATTTGCGCGTTCTTTCCTGTTCATATGGAGTCCATGCTTGGTGCGCCAGACGATGATATGGCTGCCTTTGACGAGGCGCACCCGGCGCTGTGAGTTCAATCCCGTTACGCCATTGATGCCACTACCAATCACAGCCATATCGACTTTTCCCCAGTCTTCCATGTCAGCACCGGTTGAGCGCTGGTTCACCGTCGAGGTAACGGCGCACTTCTTCAGCTGCCAGACCCGCTGCATGGCGCACGGTCTTGACCGAGGCACCGGCAATATGAGGGGTCAGCGTCACATTCGGCAATTGGAGGAGGGGCCAGTCAGCGGGGACAGGCTCGATCGCAAAGGTTTCCAGCATGGCGCCGCGCAGCCGGCCATTTTTCAGCGTTTCATAAAGCGCGCCATAATCCAGAAGGGGGCCGCGCGCGGTATTGATGAGATAGGCACCGGGCTTCATCTTCGCGAGGGTTTCGGCATTGATCATGTTGGTGGTTTCGGCCGTCACCCGCGGGTGGAGCGACACCACATCAGATTGTGCCAGAAGCGTTTCCAGCGAGGTTTGGACCACGCCATCTCTCAGGTCATCGGCCGAAAGCTGCACATAGGGGTCGCTCACTAAAATCCTGCAGCCGAAAGCTTTCAGCAATTTGACCACGCGCCGACCCACCTCACCATAACCAATGAGGCCTACCGTCATTTCCGACAATTCCTCGCCTGCGAGATCGGCGCGGTAGAGGTCACCCCGCCATTCGCCCCGTTTGAGAGCATCGTGGCCGCGGGTTATGTTGCGGGTTTCGGCCAGGATGGCGCCGATGGTGAATTCGGCCACCGCCGACGCATTGCGGCCCGGCGTGTTCACAACGGTGATGCCACGTTGCCGTGCGGCCTGCATGTCGATGTTCACGGGACCGCCACGTGACACCGCAACAAATTTCAATTCTGGCAAACGTTCCACAATGCTGGCGGACAGAGGGGCCAAATGGGTAACGAGAATTTCGGCCTGCTCTGCCAGGCTCACAACTTGATCGTCCGTTCCCATGTATTCCTTGAGGCCTGCCATGCCTTCCACGGCATAGCCATGCTCCATGGGACTGTCGGGCCAGGGAAGGTCATGCTTGGTGATCGCGAGATCATGCTTGCCGCAACGTTCCGCAATGGCAGCCTCAAACATGTCCGACAGCATAAAGAGATCGCCGATGATCGCAATTTTACGCGGCATGGATCGCCTCGCGACGATGATCCTGGAGGCCACGCCAGATGGGGCGCATGGTTTCACGGGTCCATTTGTATAGCGGGAATGTATGATTGTAGATTTTTACCAGATCCGGATTTGGCCGCGTGTTTTCTCCCAGCAGGGGATCCACCCATGCTGCAGCACAGGCCGCCATATCGGGATAGAGCCTTTGCTGGACCGCAGCCATCATGGCAGCACCTGCAGCGCCTGCTTCTTCACGCGCCACGGATCTTACATTGGCATGGAGGGTACTGGCCATGATCAAACGCAAGGCTGTTGACCGGGCGGCACCTCCCGTGACCCGGATTTCCGCGGGAATGTCGCCCATGGCGCCATAGCAATCACGCGCGGCATGGCAGAGGCCTTCAAACACGGAGCGCATGAGATCTGGAAAGCCGTGGCCACTTTCCAGGCCAGTGAACATGGCGCGCGCGTTGGGGTCCATAAAGGGCCCGCGCTCACCGGCAGCCGAAATATAGGGATGGTAGAGGATGCGGCCCGCGGGCCTTGCAAGGATTTTTTCATCCATGCCTTTGAGAATGTCGCTGCGTGAAAGATTTATGCCAGCGTCTTCCAGAATGCCGCGCGCCAGGTCAAGCAGCCAATCGATATTCAAGGTGGAGGCCATGTTGGATTGGATCTGCGCATACATGCCGGGCACCGGAAAAGCCATGGAATAGCCTGCCTGCTCTGCGTTCAGTTTTACATCTGCCGAGGTGGGTGCAATGCGCTTGTGCATGCCGGTCGAGCCCACGATGGTGCAGCCGGTTTTTCCAAGCGGATCAAACAATCCCCCGCCCAACCCCGTGCAGATAACATCCACATAGCCTAGAATGACGGGCGTGCCTGCGGGTAATCCTGACTGGGCTGCCGCATCGCTGCTCAGTCTGCCAGCTTGCGAGGTTCCTTCGATGATGGGCGGGAGCAGGGCTTTGGCCCCGCTTGCATTCAGACAATCCAGAATGTCGGGTTCGTAATCGCGGGTGCGGAAATTTCCGAAGGTGAAATTTGCTTCCGAGGGGTCGGTGGCCCGGTCCCCCGTCAATTTGAAATAGAGCCAGTCCTTGCAATGGAAAGCTGATGTGGCACGTTTCAGCTGGTCTGGCCGGTGGCGCGCCATCCATGCGAGGTGAATGCTCATCTGGCAGACGTTTACGCCTGTACCCGTGCGGGAATAGTGGGCAGCATAGTCCTTTGACGACGTGAATTCATCGACGATGGCTGCAGCGCGGGAATCCAGCCATAACCACGCAGGCGCTACGGGTTCACCCTCGCTGTCAACCAGCCACATTCCATCACCCTGGCCCGTGACAGAGATTGCCACCAGACGCTGTGCCAGATCCGGAATTTTTTCAGAAAGCTGTTTCATGGTTGTGGTGGTATCGCGCCACGTGCGCGCCATGTCTTGCTCTACCCCACCGCCCGGCAGGTTTTCATAGGAATTGGCAATCGCCGTTACCGCTATTTGTTCACCGCCTGTTGTAAAAGCGACGGATTTGATGACGGAAGTGCCTGCATCAATGCCGATGAGGATTCCCTCCCTCATGCCAGCACTCCGCCGTGGGCAATGCCGATGCGCGGGTAGGTGGGCAACATGTTGCGGACAGCTGCTGAGAATTCTGCCGCAGGATAGGTGAGCCACACGCCGCCATCAATCACGAAGGATATGTTCTTGTTGCCGAGTTTCTTGCATGAGGTGACGCGCGGTCGCCTCGTCGGTAATCAGACCAAAAAGAAGACCGCTTTTCAAAATGGCGCGGATGGCCCGAGTTTTTGCTGTTCCGCCTGCAAGGGCGACAATTTTATGCGATTGTAAATCTTCAATGCGCGGCGCCATTGCACGGTCCGATACTGCATTGGGAACATGGGTCCCATTCATGGTAAAAAATTGTCCCAGAATTTCAGCACAGGCGCCGGATGCAATAACGGCGTCGACATCTGCGTCATCCAACATACCAGCCTTTGCAATGAAGCTCTCACGGTCCACTTCGCCGATGCCCGCCACGTAGAGGCCTGCCCGACGGCTCATGGCAATGACATCAGAAACCCCGTATTGCGATTCGAGAACCTTGCGGTCTTCAACCGTGTTGGCAAAAAACGGCACGGGCATCACGTAGGATTCCGCCCCGGTGCGCTCTGCAAGGCGGTGGATCACGTCAAAGGGGCTGGCCGCAAAGCGACGATTCAACCCGCCAAGCAGGGATACGAATTTCATGTTGGTTGCTGGTATGCTGGGCAGCAAATCAATGGCCGCGGACAGGGTGCGACCGTGACCAATGCCCAGCAGCTCGTAACTCGCATTTTCTATGAGTCTGCGAATATATCTTGCGCCCGCGGTTCCCAACGTGCGCAGCGGCAAAGCACCGTCATCAATATTGGGAACGACTTCGCAGTGCTCGAGATGAAAGAATTGTTTGAGTGCTTCCTCAAGCCTGATGCAGCCCGCAATAGGGCCCTCGACAAAAACGCGGATAAGGCCCTCATGTCTGGCGCGGGCAATCAACCGGTGCGCCTTGGTGTTGGGCACGCCAAGCAATTTAGCGACTTCGCCTTGTGTCTTGCCACCGGCAAAATGCAACCAGGCGGCGCGTGCCGCCAAGGTTGCCTCTTCATCAAGGTGCATGTGGCTGGTAGGCTGCTCCAATGCTTATCCCTGCTTTTTTGAATTTTTTTGCTTGAGATGCAATATTTTTCATATTAGGTTTGAAGTCAACTAAATTCGACGCTGCGGTGCAATACGAGGGGTTTCGTCATGGTATTTTCGCTCTCGGTGAACACCAACCCGCTCGTGAACCGCTTTGCAGAACCTGAAGATCTTATTGGCGTGCTTGCCGATGATATTGGCATTGCTCATATCCAACTCGTCCATGAGTTCATCAATCCTTCGTGGGATACTAAGACCGTAGTGAAACTCACCAATCGCATGGCCAAGGCCTGTGCGGCAAAGCGCGCCACGGTGACTTCGCTCATGACCGGGCCTTACGGCAGGCTCAATCATTTTGCCCATCCGGAGGCGGACGTGCGCGATTATTATGTGCGGTGGTTCAAAACCATGGCGGACATTGCGGCAGACCTCGGGTGTCCTGCCATAGGCACGCAGTTCGGGATATTCACCTACAAGGATTATGACGACGCGGAACGGCGCCACGTGCTGTTGCAACATGCCTTGCAGTGCTGGCGCGAGGTGGGCATGCATGCTGCGGAGCGTGGACTTTCCTGGATGTTCTGGGAGCCCATGTCGGTTGCGCGGGAACTTGGCCACACATTGCGCGCGACACAGGAATTGCAGGACTGGATCAACGCCGCGAATTTGCCGTTGCCGCTTAAACCCATGATCGACATCGACCATGGGGATGTCTCATCACCCGATCCTTCAGACACTGACCCCTTCGCATGGGCGAAAACTTTTGCCCGGCAATCTCCTGTTATTCATATCAAACAGAGCAGCATGAACAAGGGTGGCCACTGGCCTTTCACCGCGCAGTATAATGAAAATGGCCGCATTACGCCTGAGACTTTGCTTGCTGCAATTCGGGAGGGCGGCGGCACAGACAATGAGCTATGCCTTGAACTTGCCTTTCGTGAGCGCGAACTCGCCGATAGAAGTGTCGTGGCGGCGCTCAAGGAGTCCGTTGCATTCTGGGCGCCTTTTGCAAAGACGGGATATAACTGATGACGCGCAAAATTCCGTGGATCGGAACCAGCTGGAAAATGAATAAATTGCGCGGGGAAGCGCGGGATTTTGCAAACAGCCTCAATGCGTCCTCTGTTGCCAAGAGCCAGGCTGTGCAACCCTTCGTCATCCCGCCGTTTCCCTATATTGCCGACGTGGCCAATATTCTCGCAGGCAGCGCGGTCATGGTTGGGGCTCAGAACATGCATTGGGAGAATGAAGGCGCGTGGACGGGCGAGGTTTCTGCTCCCATGATCAGGGATTGCGGTGCCAGTTTGGTAGAGCTGGGGCATAGTGAACGCCGGAGTTTCTTCCATGAGACCGATGAAACGGTGGCTTTGAAAGTGCGCTGTGCGCTCAGACATGGATTGTTGGCTTTGGTATGCATTGGAGACACCAAGGCGGAATATGACGCTGGTAACACTTCGCGGGTGCTGGAAAAGCAGGTGCGGGCTGCGCTGCAACACGTGGCGAACGAGGCATGTGGAAAAGTGATTTTTGCCTATGAGCCTGTATGGTCTATCGGTGTGGGCGGAACGCCTGCGGACCCCGCCTTTGCCGATCAGCAACATCAACTTATCAAAAGCTTGACCTCCAATCTTACAGGGGAAGCGCTTGCCGTGTTATATGGCGGCAGCGTCAATCAGCAAAATTGTTGCGAGCTGGCCGAGCAGACACATATCGATGGACTGTTCATTGGCCGCGCGGCATGGAATGTGGCGGGCTATATCGCTATAGTTGAAGCGGTGACGGAACAGCTGGGAGTGACATCATGAAAATTGCGATAGCGGGCGACAGTGCGGGAAAGCCCTTGGTGGATGTGATCGAAGCACATCTCACATCAAAAGCGCAGCATGAGGTGAGCAACCTCAGTGCTTCAGGTTTCTATGCCGATCTATCTGCCTACGTGGGCCGCGCTGTCATGGATGGGAAATATGACCGGGCCATTCTTTGTTGCGGCACGGGAATTGGTGTCTGCATATCTGCCAACAAGGTGCCGGGTATCCGCGCGGCACTTACCCATGACACTTATTCAGCGGAGCGGGCAGCCAAATCAAATAACGCCCAGATCATCACCATGGGGGCCAGGGTCATCGGGCCCGAACTGGCCAAAGCCATTGTTGATACATGGATTGCCTCGGAGTTTGACCCCAAAGGTGCATCGGTGGGGAACGTCGATGCCATTAACCGGCTTGATGCAGCCAAGACCTGATCTTGATAAACCCGATCATTCCCGTGATCCTCAGCGGCGGGGCAGGGACACGCCTTTGGCCACTGTCAAGAACCGCCATGCCAAAACAATTCCTGAAGTTTGGGGGCAAGTATTCGTTGTTCCAGAACACACTGTTACGCTGCAGCGACCCTTTTTTCGATCCTCGTCCGATCATCGTCACCCAGGTCGAGCAGCGGTTCTTGATCGCAAGCAACGTCAACAAACTTGGCCAAGGGGCTGATATTGTGTTGGAACCGCAACGGCGTAACTCCTGTGCAGCGGTTGTTACCGGCGCACTGCGGGCGCTCCAGCGTGATCCAAATGCTGTGGTGCTGGTTATGGCCGCTGACCATCATATTCCAGATTTTCTTGCGTTTCGCAGAGCTGTGGCGGAAGCCAGAACTGATGCGGAAACGGGCTATATCGTCACATTCGGTATCACCCCAAACCACCCCGCTACTGGCTATGGCTATATCAAACCGGGGTCGCTCCTCTCCAAAAGCAGGAGTGCTGGGGTGGACCGGTTTGTGGAGAAGCCTGATTGCGATACCGCTTTCACTTATATCCAGGAGGGTTATTTCTGGAACAGCGGAAATTTCCTGTCGCTTGCGGCGACTCTGATTGAGGAAGCAGAAAAATTTGTTCCAGACGTCGTGGCTTCTGCCCGACTTTCATTGGAGCGCAGCACCATGGATGACGGTTTCCTGTGGCTTGAGGAGACGGCCTATGCGGCGGTTACCAGCAACTCGTTTGATTACGCAATTATGGAGAAGACGAACAGAGCCGCTGTTTACCGCGTTGATCATGAATGGAGTGATATAGGAAGTTGGGGCACTGTCTGGGAGCTCATGGAAAAGGACCGGCCCGTTGGTAGTTCAAGGCTCGTATTCGACGGCATGGGTAATGTGGTTTTGGAAGATGCGCTCGACGGCTTCGTTGTGATGTTGACACCGATCACGATTGAAGCTGGCGCGTCACATGGACATCGACTGCCCAGCGATACGGCAACGTCTTGGACAGTGCTTCATGGAGAAGTAGAAATAGAATCCGCGGGCAAAATTCAATCCATAAAGGCCAACGAAACCGCTCATGTTCCGTTTGGTGTTGGGTGCAGGATTTCCAATAATGCCACATATCCTGCACAGATGCTGCAAGTGCAAGCTCGTCACTTTGCGTAAACAAGTTGGATGACATTGCTGCCTGAATAAGTTAGTGAATGGCACCTTTGTCATAATGGATAATATTGTTTATGGATTTCAAGGCATTAGCACATAGTACATTGGAGCACATCAAGAACAAGTCCAGTGTCGTGGGAATTATAGGTCTCGGATATGTGGGGTTGCCGCTGGCTGCGGCCGCCGCTTCGGCAGGGTTCAAGACCATCGGGCTGGACATAGACAAGAAAAAATCTGAACAGTTGAACAGTGGAATCTCCTACATTGACGCGGTGAGCAGTGACGACGTCAAGCGGCTCACGTCTTCCGGGCATCTGAGTTCCACGGCCGACATGTCACACATCAAGCAGTGCGACGTGCTGGTGATTTGCGTGCCCACGCCGCTTACCAGCCAGCGTGAACCGGATATGCGGTTTATCGAGAGCACGGGAAAAACCATAGCCAAGCACATGCACCGCGGGCAGACCATCATACTTGAATCAACCACCTATCCGGGAACCACCAAGGAATTTCTTATCCCCATATTGGAAACCTCCAATTTGCGGAGCGGAGTGGATTTCTTTGTCGGATTTTCGCCGGAGCGCGAAGATCCAGGCAATCGCGATTTTGGCACTGTGACAATTCCCAAAATTGTTTCTGGTGAGGGCGTCGAGGCCTCCAAGATTGTTGCGGAATTCTATTCAGCTTTCATCAAGAAAGTTGTTCCCGTTTCCTCAACTGCGACAGCGGAAGCCGTAAAAATAACGGAGAATATTTTCCGGGCCGTGAATATCGCCCTCGTGAACGAACTCAAGACAGTTTACGACGCCATGGGAATTGACGTGTGGGAGGTCATAGACGCCGCGAAGACAAAGCCCTTTGGCTATATGGCGTTTTATCCCGGCCCAGGCCTTGGCGGGCATTGCATTCCCATTGATCCGTTTTACCTGACATGGCGCGCGCGCGAGTTTGACATCACCACGCGCTTCATCGAGCTTGCAGGCGAAGTCAACCGCGGCATGCCAGCCTATGTCATCCACAAACTTGAAGAAGCCTTGGACCGGCGTATCGGCAAAAGTCTCGGGAGGTCACGCGTTCTGGTCCTGGGATTGGCATACAAGAAAAATGTCAGCGACATTCGGGAAAGCCCGGCCATCAAGATCATTGAACTTCTCGAGAAGCGTGGTGCCGAGGTGGATTTCCATGATCCCCATGTTCCGGAGGTGCCTGCCATGCGCGAACACATGGAGCTGGTTGGCAGGAAATCTGTTGCGATAACGCCTGAGAATTTGTCTGCTTATGATGCTGTTGTCATTATTACGGATCATGACGGGATTGATTATGAGGCGATAGGCAAACACGCGCGCCTCATTGTTGATACGCGCAATGCCATGAAGAATCGCAAGGTCTCGGGATTTCTGGAAAAAGCCTGAGTTAACCGGGAAAGGACTGAGATCCGATTTTGGCAATCGTGCCATCCTGCTTCAACACCAGGGCTTCGGCACGTCCCATTGAGAGGCATGTGATAATACATGCAAATGCGAGTGCGGATATTTTCATGGCGCGGGATCTCCAGAGGCGTAGTCCTGTTTTGCGGACGTCTCGCTCACCAGTCCTGCCTTCACGTCGGCTTCAAGCAATTCTGGCGCCCGCTGTTTGGGATCGCCGAAGCCACCGCCACCGGGAAGTTCAACCAGAAGCGTATCGCCCGCGGGGATGATGTGAATGCCCTTGTCTGGAATGAGCCTGCCCGATCCCAGCCGTGCCACGCCGCGGCTGCCAGCGCGCCCGCCGTATCTTCCTTGCGCAGAAAATTTGATGCGGTCAAAAGTTGCGGCTGAAATGGTAAATGGCGCAGGTTCGCGATTGGCTATTTCAATGCGTTGTGACAGGCCACCGCGCCATTGGCCGGCTCCGGCGCTGTCCATCAGGTATTCCTTGTGTTTGAAGTAGAGCGGACACTGGTTTTCCGTCACCTCCATGGGAATGGCGCCAATGCCCGACGGGAAAGCCGTGGTGGCCAAACCATCTTTTCCCGGCCTGCCGCCAATGCCGCCCAAGGCAATGCTTATAACGCCAAATTCCTTGGTGCCTTGCGTTTCGTGTGCGGCAACGCGGCCGTGGGCACTGTTCAGGCTCAAAATCCAGATAGAACCGGCGCTTTCGGCCTGGACCTTTCCGGGCAAGGCCTGAGCCAGGCAGCCGAAAACCGCGTCCGCGAGCATCTGGCCAATCACATGACGCGCTGTCACAGGCGAAGGCCTGATGGGATCAACACAGGTTCCGGGCTCGGTCACAAAATCAAAGCAGGACAGCGAGCCGATATTGTTTGGCACATGGGGCGCAATCACCGCCTTGAGGCCAAATACGGAATAGGCATGGCTATAAGTCCGGGGAGAATTTATGCCATAGATAGAGGCAGGCGAGGAGCCTGTGAGATCGATTGTGACCTTGCCCGCCTTGATGGTGAGTTTGGACTTGATGGCAATCGGGGCTTCATAACCATCCAAGGGCATTTCATAGCTCCAGCTGCCTTCCGGCATAGCCTTGATCGCGTCGCGCGCGCCCTTTTCGGAGGTTTGCAAGATATGCCGTGCCAATGGCTCAAGGCTCTGGAGTTTGAATTCCCGCATCATCTCCAGCAAGCGCCTTGCACCGGTGTCATTGGCACTCACCAGCGAAAGCAGGTCGCCCCGCACTTCGACGGGATTTCTTGAGTTTGCGAGAATGACGGAGAGAAGCTCTTCGTTGATCACACCCTCCTTGCGCATTTTCAAATGCGGAATGAGCGTGCCTTCTTCGAATGATGAGTTGGCCTTGGCGGACATGCCAACGCCTCCCACGTCTATCACGTGGCAGGTGCTGGCAAAGAAGGCCACCAGCTTTTTCCCCAAAAACACCGGCGTCATCATGACATAATCAAACAGGTGGCCGGTGCCGAGCCAAGGGTCATTGGTCACATAGACATCACCGGGTTTCATGCTGGATTGCGGATAGAGTGTGAAGAAGTGGGCAACGGCTGTTGCCATTGTATTCACGTGGCCCGGAGTGCCTGTCATGGCCTGCGCAATCATGTGGCCTTGGGCGTCGTAGACCCCCGCGCTCAAATCTCCAGCTTCGCGTGTGATGGTTCCGAAGGCCGTGCGCAAAAGCGATTGGGCCTGTTCTTCCACAACGGCAATCAGCCGGTTCCACATGACTTGGGTTCGAATGGCCGCAAGGGCGGATTTGCTCATTTCAATCGCTCCAGGATGATGTAGCCCAAGCTGTTGATGGTGCCCTTGAAGTTAGCGCCAACGATTGTGGACGTTTCGTTTTCGGCTACAATTGCTGGTCCTTTGAACGTGGCGCCAGGCCGCAGGTCAAAGCGCCAGTAAACGGGAGCCATAACCTGTTTGCCAAGGGCAGGGTCATAGATAAGCCGTTTGCCGCGGGGTTTTGGCTTTGATTTCGCGGAAAGCTTTGCTGCGCGCCTGGGCTTGGTCGTTTGCGAGGATACGGTGACCGACCAGGTCATGGCTTCGGCTTCCTGGTTGGGAATGCGAAGCCCGTATACTTTTTCATATTGCGCTTCAAATGCCGCCTTCAGTTTCGGGCCATCAGACTCCTTCAAAGTCTTGAGGGGAACCGGAACACGGATTTCATGGCCCTGACCCACATAACGGCAATCGGCTATAATCTGAACGTTTACGGCTGCTCGGCCTACGGCTGGTTCCACGACACTGCGCGCATCGCGCGTCATTGTTTGCAGCAAAGCATTGACGGTGGACGCATCAAACAGGTCGAGGGAAACAGCTGCGCTGCGTGTCACCTCATAGGCGATGGGCGCCCGCAGGAAGCCGATGGCGGAACCCACACCTGCGCCCAAGGGTATGATGATGGTTTTCACGCCGGTTTTTTCAGCGAGCCTGCAGGCATGGAGGGGTGCGCCTCCGCCAAATGCTATCATGGTGCAGGACGCAATGTCGCGGCCACGCTCGATGGCATGTACCCGCGCGCCATTGGCCATGTTTTCCTCGACGATTTCCGTGACGCCGGCTGCGGCCCAGAAGCCTGCAAGCTTGAGGGGGCCGCCAATGGATTTCTGCAATGCATTGGCAGCGCCTGCTTCATCCAGCGTGATCTTTCCGCCAGCAAAATATGCAGGATCAATCTTGCCCAGCGCGAGATTGGCGTCGGTGACCGCAGGTTCGGTGCCGCCCCTGCCATAGCATACTGGTCCTGGCGTCGAGCCCGCACTGTCTGGACCCACGGTGATGCGGTTCAACTTGTCGACGCGGGCGATAGAGCCGCCGCCTGCGCCGATTTCCACCATTTCAATCACGGGAATGCGAACGGGAATGCCGGAGCCTTTCATGTCGCGGTAGGCGCGGGCGATTTCAAACTTGCGGGCGCGTTCGGGCTCGCCATTGGTGAGCAGGCAGATTTTTGCTGTGGTTCCGCCCATGTCAAAGGAAAAAACCTCCGGCAAATTGCATTCTGCCGCGATCTCGCTGGCAAGTATGGCACCGCCCGCTGGCCCTGATTCCACCAGCCTTATAGGAAATCTTGCGGCCGTTTCGAGTGTCGTCAATCCGCCGCCCGACATCATCATAAAAAGGGGACAGCGCAAGCCCATGTCGCTGAGCTGGCCCCGCATGCGGTGCAGATATCCCCCCATGAGCGGACGCACATAGGCATTGGCCACCACCGTAGAGAAGCGTTCATATTCGCGTATTTCCGGTGCCACTTCACTGGAAATGCAGATCGTGATTTCGGGGGGAAGTGTTGCCGCCAGAATTTCCCGCACCCGCCGCTCGTGGGCATCATGGGCATAGGCATGAAGAAAGCCTATGGCCACGGCTTTCACCTGCTCATCCCGCAATGTGGTGGCCAAGGCCTTCACGGCTGTTTCATCCAGGGGATGGAGAATATCGCCATTGGCAGCGATACGTTCGGCAATGGTGAAACGCCTGGTGCGGGGCACGAGCGGCACGGAGCCCTCTATCATCAAGTCGTAGTGATCGAAGCGCTTCTCATAGCCTTGTTCAAGGATATCGCGGAAGCCCTGGGTTGTTACAAAGGCGGTTTTTGCGCCTTTGCGTTCGATGAGGGCGTTCGTGGCAAGGGTTGTGCCATGAATGAAAACCCCAATATCCGTAGCGCTCATGCCGGACTGTTCAAAGACAAGCTGAATGCCTTCCATAACGCCCAGTTCGGGTGTTGCGGTCGTGGTCAGAACCTTGGCGCTCCAGCGTTTGCCTGCTGCTTCCAGAACGATGTCGGTAAAAGTGCCACCAATGTCAGCGGCCATCTTGATCGCATTTTTCATGGCGGGATAATTAGCTGTGGCTGCGATGAAATCCTAGGGCCAGTTTATTGTTCTTTTTCAGCACTAACCCTTGTGTTACAAATTTTGGTTTGAGGATTGATATGGGCCGCTTGACCACACATGTTCTGGATACCAGCCTGGGGAAACCCGCTGCAGGTCTGGCAATCGAACTCTGGCAGGATGACAGTCTCGTTGTTAAGGTCGCTACCAATGGGGATGGCCGGGTGGATGCGGCCCTTCTGGAAGGCGCATCATTCAAGACAGGAGTTTATGAATTGCGGTTCCATGCCGGAGATTACTTGCGCGCCAACGGCATAAAAACCCCGGAGCCCGCATTTCTTGACGTGATCCCAATCCGATTTGGCGTGGCGGATGCAAAACAGCATTACCATGTGCCACTGCTGCTGTCGCCTTACGGCTATTCTACCTATCGTGGAAGTTGATTGATGCCAAGGCAGTCTATCAGATTCCTGCGCAAAGGCCGAATTGTAGAGCTCGAAAACGTGCCTGCGATGCGCACGGTTCTCGACTATTTGCGGCTTACCGAAATGTCTAAGGGTACCAAGGAAGGCTGCAATGAGGGCGATTGCGGAGCCTGCACCGTGGCTTTGGGAACTTTGGTAGATGGAAAAGTGGTTTACGAGCCGGTGAATGCCTGCATCATGCTGCTGGGCCAGCTTGAAGGGAAAGAGCTGATCACTATCGATGACCTTGCCCAAGAGGGAGAACTGCATCCCCTGCAGCGGGCGTTTGTTGATAGCCACGCATCGCAGTGCGGTTTCTGTACGCCCGGCTTCATCATGGCTTTGTTCACACTCTATCATTCCGGCGTGAAGCCCACGCGGCAGGAGATTGTCGATCATGTTGCAGGAAATCTGTGCCGTTGCACGGGGTACCGCCCCATTGTGGATGCCGCAACGCAGGCTTGCACCGGCGCAATTGCCGATAGCTGGGCCAATGATGCAAGCGCGGAGTTCCTCGCTGAACTGCAGGATGAAAATGACATTCAGATAGGCGATGAAAATGCGTTCTTCGCAGCGCCTGCAACGTCCGATGCACTTGCCGCATTGTATGCCGCACATCCCGACGCCACCATTGTTGCAGGTGCCACTGACGTGGGATTGTGGATTACAAAACAGTTGCGCCTGCTGCCAAAAATCATCTCGGTGGGACGCGCCAGGGGATTTGACACCATTGAAGATGTTCCCGATCACATTTCCATCGGCGCGGGTACCACCTATGCCGATGCAGCGCCCTTCCTCGAAAACATTGACCCTGACATTGGCGAAGTCATCCGCCGCATCGGCGCCAAGCAGGTGCGGGCTTCGGGAACGATAGGGGGCAATATTGCCAATGGTTCTCCTATCGGAGACATGCCGCCCATGCTGATTGCCTTGGGCTCTACCTTGCATCTTCGTCACGGCAATGGTTTGAGGTCAATGCCGCTTGAGAATTTCTTTTTGGCTTATGGGAAACAGGATCGCAGACCCGGTGAACTGGTGTGGCGTATCGATGTTCCGAAGCTCAAGCCCTATGAGAAGTTCCGGAGTTACAAGCTTTCAAAACGGCGCGACCAGGATATTTCAGCCGTGATGGCAAGTTTCAAGTTCAACCTGGAAGGGCGCAAAATTGTTTCGGCGCGCATTACCTTTGGCGGCATGGCGGCAACGCCCAAGCGGGCCGTGAAAACGGAGGCAGCGCTGCGTTTGGCTTCACTGGATGAGCCTTTGACCTGGGATGCAGCTCTCACGGCCCTCCAGGATGATTACCAGCCTGTTGCCGACATGCGGGCTTCGGCGGAATACCGCATGGACATGGCCAAGGCTTTGCTCAGCCGCGCCCTCATTGAAATATCAGCGGGGCAGACGCATCCTCTGCGGCTGGCAGGTGCGCGTGAACAAGCAGTGTAACATGTCACAGAGCGTTGGCCTGCCACTTGCACATGACAGCTCAGTTTTGCATGTCCAGGGCACTGCCACCTATGTGGACGACATGCGCGAGCCTGAGGGCACTGTACATGTGGAGCCGGGTTACGCCACAACAGCCGCAAAGGGACGGATTGTTTCACTTGATCTCCGTAGGGTGCGAAGTTCTCCAGGCGTTATTACCGTGCTCACGAAAAATGACATCCCTGGTGCAAATGATTGCAGTCCAGGCGCTGGAGATGATCCCATTCTCGCCGATGGGGCCATTGCTTTCCATGGTCAAGTGATTTTCGCGGTTGTTGCTGCAACACGCGATGCCGCACGTCGCGCGGCGCGCCTTGCAAAGATTGAAATTCAAGCTGAAACGCCAGCGGTGACGGTAGAAGATGCATTGGCCCAGGCCACACAGGATGTAGTTCCGGCTTATGCCTTCAAGGAAGGCAATATCAGGGAAGCGATTGCAGCATCGGCAGGCGTGGTGAAGGAAAGCTTTCACGTGGGAGGGCAGGAACATTTTTATCTGGAAGGGCAGGTGGCACTTGCGATCCCGCAGGAAAATGGCGGCATGGCGGTTTACTCATCAACCCAGCATCCCACGGAAGTGCAGCATTGCGTAGCCAAGATGCTTGGTGTGCCGGATGCTCTTGTCACATGCGAATGCCGCCGCATGGGAGGCGCCTTTGGCGGCAAGGAGAGCCAGGCTGCACAATGGGCCGCCCTTGCAGCCCTTGCGGCACGGGTAACAGGCAGGCCTGCCAAGTGCCGCCTGGACCGCGACCAGGACATGTTCATGACCGGCAAGCGTCATGATGTGCGCGTGGATTACAAGGTGGGCTATGACAAGACCGCCCGCATCACCGCTGTGGATGTGGATTTTCTGGCACGCTGTGGATATTCGGCCGATCTCAGCCAGGGCGTGTGTGACCGCACCATGTTCCATGCCGATAATTGCTATTTCTATCCTGTCTACCGCATCAAGTCGCGACGCCTGCGCACGAACACTGTTTCCAACACGGCATTTCGTGGATTTGGCGGTCCGCAGGGCATGGTATTTGCCGAGCGCGTCATGGATGCGATCGCGGTAAAGACGGGTCGGGATCCCCTCGATGTGCGCAAGCGCAATCTCTATGCGCGCGGCCGTGATGTCACGCCTTACCGGCAGAAGATCAAGGACAATATCGCGCTGGAAATCATTGAGGCGCTGGAAGCCTCCAGCAATTACAGGGCGCGCCGGGCAGACATAGCGAAGTTCAATGCAGAAAGCGTGATCCTGAAGAAGGGCATCGCACTGACGCCGGTCAAGTTCGGGATTTCCTTCACACTGACCTGCCTCAACCAGGCCGGCGCACTGGTGCATGTCTATACCGATGGTTCCGTGCATCTGAACCACGGCGGCACGGAAATGGGGCAGGGCCTTTATGTCAAGGTGGCGCAGGTCGTGGCCGATGAATTCGGCATTCCGCTGGACTTCGTGCATATCACGGCCACCACCACGGGCAAGGTTCCCAACACATCGCCCACGGCCGCATCCTCCGGAAGTGATCTCAATGGCATGGCGGCGAAAAATGCGGCAGCCACCATCAAAGCCCGCATGGTGGAATATCTCGTAGGGGAATGGAAGGTTACGGAATCGGCAATCACATTTGAAAATGGCGAAATCAGCGCCGGAAACCGCAAGGTAACATTTGGCGAGCTTGCCAAAAAAGTCCAGGCGGCGCGCATTTCCCTGTCATCCACCGGATTTTATGCAACGCCGGAAATTACCTGGGACCGGGCCAATGCAAGGGGCAATCCATTTTTCTATTTCGCTTACGGGGCCTCCTGTTCAGAAGTGACGGTCGATATCCTTACCGGTGAAATGCGGGTAGACCGGGTGGATATCCTGCATGACGTGGGACATTCGCTCAATCCGGCCATTGACATCGGGCAGATTGAAGGCGGATTTGTACAGGGCATGGGCTGGCTTACGACAGAAGAGCTGGTTTATGACGCCCAAGGCGTGCTGCGCACCCATGCGCCATCTACCTATAAAATCCCCTGCGCCTCTGATGTTCCGGAAGACTTCCGGGTCACGCTCCATGAGAGCGGCGGAAATCCGGCCGATACGATTTATCGTTCGAAGGCTGTGGGCGAACCGCCCTTGATGCTTCCCATCTCCGTTTGGTGCGCCATTGCAGATGCGGTTGGCAGCCTCAATCGTGGTATACTGCCAAAACTTTCCGTTCCAGCAACACCAGAAGCCATCATGCGCGCGGTGAGGTCGATGGATACATGAAGACCTGGGCTTATGTCGTCACATCCCTTGAGGCGCATGGTACCTGCGCCATGGTAAGCATTGTTGCAGTAGAGGGTTCGGCGCCGCGCGAGACTGGCGCACGCATGATTGTGACACCACAGGGCTATCACGGCAGCATTGGCGGCGGCACTTTGGAATGGCATGCAATCGCCCAGGCGCAAGCGCTGCTGGGCCAGCCCACCCAGCAAAGGCAATCCTCGCATTCTCTCGGTCCCGACCTTGGGCAGTGCTGCGGGGGAAGGGTTACACTTGTCACAGAGGTTTTTGATCGCAGTTTCCTTTTGGAAGCGCAGGCTATGACTGAGCGGGAGAAGAACGAACCTTTCACGCTTACGGGACGCATTGGGGGCCGTGCCTTTGAGGAGCATTTTGGCCATGCGTTCCGACCGGTCTATCTATTTGGCGCTGGCCACGTGGGCCGTGCCCTGGTTTTGGCTTTGGCGCCATTGAATTTCGCATTGACCTGGATTGACTCCCGGGACGCGGCGTTTCCGGGCGTTTATCCGGCCAATGTAAAAGCCTTGTGGAGTTGCGAACCGGTGCGGGAAATGGCTTCGGCTCCGCCTGAAAGCTTTGCCTTGATCATGACCCATAGCCACGCACTGGACCTGGAAATCACGGATGCAGCGCTGCGCAATCCAAATTTTGCCTATGTGGGGCTCATCGGGAGCTCCACCAAACGAGCGCGGTTTGAAAAGAGACTGCGCGAAGGAGGCGTGGCCGAAGCCCGCATCCATGAACTGGTTTGCCCCATCGGCATTGGCAGCATCAGGGCCAAGCATCCAGCCTCCATCGCTGTGGCCACGGCTGCACAGCTCATCGAACGCGATGAAGTGTTGAGACGTGCCGAAGTTTTTCTCGCGCATAACTCCAAGTCGGTTAAGGTGGGTGCGGGGAGACGGGCATGACGGAACCAGTTCGCGACCTTCTAGAGGCCATTGACATCAGCAAGGTGTTTGGCAGCCTGAAGGCCAATGACGGCATCAACCTGCGCGTGGCGCAAGGCGAAATCCATGCTTTGCTCGGCGAAAACGGCGCTGGCAAATCCACCCTCGTCAAAATGATTTATGGATCGCTGCGCCCCACATCCGGCATTTTCAAATGGCTGGGCCAGGAAGTTGACATTCCCAATCCCAATGCGGCGCGAAAGCTTGGCATTGGCATGGTGTTCCAGCATTTCTCCCTGTTTGATTCCTTGACGGTGGCTGAAAACATTTCCCTGGCGATGCCCGGCGCATTTGATCTTGATGCGCTTTCCCAGAAAATTGCGCGGGTCTCCAAGGAATATGGCCTGCCGCTTCATCCTTCGGCCACGGTGGCTGACCTTTCCGTGGGAGAACGCCAGCGCATTGAAATCGTGCGGTGTCTCTTGCAAGAGCCAAGACTGCTCATTCTCGATGAGCCCACAGCCGTGCTCACGCCGCAGGAAGCTGACCAGTTGTTTATCACCTTGAAGCGGCTGGCAGCGGAGGGCTGTTCGGTGCTCTACATTTCGCACCGCCTTGAAGAGGTGAAGCGTTTGTGCGATGCGGCCACGATCCTGCGTCATGGCAAAGTGGTGGGAACTTTCGATCCTGCCAAGGAAACGGCTGCCAGTCTTGCACGCCTTATGGTGGGTGGAAATGTGCACACGGTGCGGGCGGCCAAGGCGCCCATCAACGGTCCCACGCGCTTTGCCATGCATGATGCAGATCTTGCAGCTGACGGCCCTTTTTCGGTAGCGCTCAAGAACATCAATCTTGATGTGCGGGGCGGCGAAGTCGTTGCCATTGCGGGCGTTGCGGGCAATGGTCAATCGGAATTGTTTGATGCCATGTCAGGCGAAAGGCCACTCACGCGGCGCGATGCTGTTCTGATCGATGGGGTTGCGGTTGGCGCACTGGGTGTTATCGCGCGCCGCAAGATGGGAGCCGCGTTTGTTCCGGAGGAGCGGCTGGGGCATGGCGCGGTTCCAAACCTGCCGCTTTCAGAAAACGTCATTCTTACACGTCATTCCGATGATGTTTCGCTCGCAACCCATGGCTTTCTTGACCGCCATGAAGCAGCAACGGTGTGCGCGCGCGTGATCAAGAATTTTGACGTGCGCAAGGGCAAGGCGGATCCCGAAGCCTATGCGTTGTCAGGCGGCAATCTGCAGAAGTTCCTGGTGGGCCGTGAGCTTGACAGGAAGCCCAAGGTTCTTGTTGTGAACCAACCCACATGGGGCGTTGATGCGGGAGCTGCTGCCACGGTGCGCCAGGCGCTGGTTGATCTTGCCCGGTCGGGCTCTGCTGTCGTGGTGATTAGCCAGGACCTTGACGAAATCTTCGAAATGGCCGACCGCATTGCCGTCATTTCACGCGGCGAATTATCAGAGGCCTATCCCGCCCATGAGATGACCGCGGAAAAAATCGGACTGTTGATGGCGGGTGCCCACGAACAGCCAGCGAGGTTGCATGCAGCTCATTCTTGAAAAGCGCAGTGACAGGTCGGCGTTTTTCGCGCTGGCCTCGCCCTTTCTGGCGCTGCTGTTCACCCTCATCTTCGGGGCGGTGATGTTCGCGCTTCTGGGCATCAATCCGCTCAATGGTCTTTATGTGTATTTCATCGAACCCCTCACGCAGGTGTGGTCGCTGGAACAGCTTGTAGTGAAAGCCACGCCCCTGGTGCTGATCGGCGTGGGACTGGCTGTGTGTTACAGGGCCAATGTGTGGAATATTGGCGCAGAGGGGCAGCTTACCATGGGTGCCATAGCTGGCAGCATCGCGCCCGTGCTGTTTCCCAATTGGCAGGACCCCTCCATTCTCATTGTCATGCTGGCGGCGGGAACACTTGGGGGCGCGCTGTTTGGGTTAATCCCCGGCCTGCTTCGCACACGATTCAATGCCAATGAAATTCTCACTTCGCTCATGCTGGTTTATGTGGCCCAACTGTTTCTCGACTGGCTGGTGCGGGGGCCGTGGCGCGATCCCAAGGGCTATAATTTTCCGGTGACAAAGAGCTTCGAGGGCTGGCAGCTGCTGCCGACATTTGGAGGTACCATCCATCTCGGCACGCTGTTTGCGCTGCTGGCCTGTGCCGCCCTTGCCTTGCTGATGGAAAAGACGCTCAAGGGATTTGAGATCAAGGTCACCGGCACCGCACCGCGGGCTGGGCGGTTTGCCGGATTTTCACGCGACAGGATGATCCTGTTCTGTTTCCTGCTTTCGGGAGGTCTTGCGGGACTTGCCGGCATTTGTGAAGTGACCAGCGTTATTGGCAAGCTGCAGCCGCAAATCTCACCTGGCTATGGTTTTGCCGCCATCATTGTTGCATTTCTCGGAAGGCTAAATCCGGTTGGCGTTCTGTTTGCCGGGTTGCTGCTGGCGCTGAGCTATATCGGAGGCGAAGCGGCGCAGGTTTCGCTTGGCATTTCAGATAAAATCGCAAAAGTGTTCCAAGGCGTGCTGCTGTTTTTCATTCTCTCCTGCGATACGCTTATTCTCTATCGCTTCAAATTCATTACCCGGCGTGTACCCGCGCTGGCTGTGGCCGAATAAGGCCATGGACCAGACACTCGCAGTGCTCGTTACAATTGCCACGGCAGCGACACCCCTGCTGCTCACCGCCATCGGCGAACTGGTGGTGGAACGCTCGGGCGTTCTCAATCTCGGTGTCGAAGGCATGATGGTGATGGGCGCGGTGGCGGGCTTTGCCGTGGCCCTGGTCACCGGATCGACGCTTTTGGGCATTGCCGCTGCCATGCTGGCAGGAATTGCCATGTCGCTGCTGTTTGCGGTGCTTACCCTTACGTTGGTGGCCAATCAGGTGGCGTCCGGACTTGCCCTGACGCTTCTGGGGCTTGGTCTTTCCGGCCTCATCGGGGAAACATTCGTGGGACAGCCAGGGCTCAAATTGCCCACAGTCCTTGGCATTGATGGTCTGGTGCCATTTTCGCTGCTTCTGACCGTTACGGTTTCCTATGTGCTATTCAAGACCAAAGTCGGTCTCATCATTCGGGCCGTGGGCAATAATCATCATTCGGCGCATGCCTTGGGTTACCGGGTGATTGTGCTGCGGTATCTCTGCGTGATGTTTGGCGGAGCCTGCGCTGGACTCGCGGGCGCCTATCTTTCTCTGGCCTATACAAGCCAGTGGATTGAAAACATGTCTGCGGGGCGCGGCTGGATTGCTTTGGCGCTTGTGGTTTTTGCCTCCTGGAGGCCCTTGCGGACGCTTCTGGGGGCTTATCTTTTTGGCGCGGTTTCCATTCTAGGATTTGTGGTCCAGGCCATGGGACTGGGCATTCCGTCGCAGTTTCTGTCGGCCTTGCCATATCTGGTGACAATTGCCGCGCTGGTGATAATTTCAGGCAACAAGCGATTGACGCGGGCCAATACGCCTGCTTGTCTGGCCCAAAGTTTTGTGCCTGACAGGTAATCAGCCGCCAAGATTTAGGACATATTAGCAAGGGAGACGACGGTATGAAGAAATTTATGATGACAGTTGCCACGGCAGCGATTGCGCTCGGTTTGGGCGCAACGGCTTCGCTGGCAGAAAAATACAAGGCTTGCTGGGTCTATGTGGGACCCGTGGGCGATGGCGGTTACACCTTCCAGCATGATGTGGGTCGCAAGCAGGTTGAAAAGGAGCTTGGCGACAAGGTTGAAACCGTGTTTGTGGAAAGCGTGGCCGAGGCCGATGCGGACCGTTCGATTGAGCGCCTGGCGCGCGACGGCTGCAAGCTCATCTTCACAACATCATTTGGCTTCATGGAGCCCACACTCAAGGTTGCAGCCAAATTTCCGGATGTGAAGTTCGAGCATGCAACGGGCTACAAGACCGCACCGAATGTTGCGACCTATAATGCCAAGTTCCATGAAGGCCGTTACATCCTGGGTCAGATTGCCGCCAAGTTGTCGAAGACGGGCACCGCGGGCTACATCGTGTCGTTCCCCATTCCGGAAGTTGTATCGGGCATCAATTCCTTCATGCTGGGCGCACAATCGGTGAAGCCAGACTTCAAAGTGAAAATCGTCTGGGTGAATTCATGGTTTGATCCCGGCAAGGAAGCCGATGCCGCCAAGGTTTTGCTCAGCCAGGGCGCAGACATTACGGTGCAACACACGGACTCCACGGCAGCCCTTCAGATTGCGCAGGAACAAGGCAAGCTGGGCTTTGGCCAAAGCTCTGACATGATCAAGTTTGCACCCAAGGCGCAGTTGACGGCGATTGTTGACAGCTGGGGTCCTTACTATGTTGAACGCGTCAAGGCTGCGATGGATGGCACTTGGAAATCCCAGCAATCCTGGGAAGGCATGAAGGAAGGCCTCGTTACCATGGCCCCCTACACAAATATGCCGGAAGACGTTGCCAAGATGGCAGCGGCCACGCAGGCTGACATTACTTCAGGCAAGCTCAATCCATTTACCGGCCCCATTACCAAGCAGGATGGAACGGTTGTGGGCGAGGCTGGCAAGCCATTGCCGGATGGCGACATCCTTGGCATGAATTGGTATGTCAAAGGTGTTGACGACAAGCTGCCGCAATAACGGACACCGGGTGCCGGAAATCAACACCTGGTTTCCGGCACCCCCTTCATTTGGAATGATTACATGGATCCCTATCTGGTTGAGTGGCTGAACTTGCTCACCCGCTGGGGCCACATGATTGCGGGCATTGCCTGGATTGGCACCAGTTTTTACTTCGTTGCGCTGGATTTCTCATTGCGCAAGACGGAGACACTTCCTGCCGGTGTTTCCGGAGAAGCCTGGGAAGTTCATGGTGGCGGTTTCTATCACGTGCAGAAATATCTCGTGGCGCCGCCCACGTTGCCTGATCACCTGATCTGGTTCAAATGGGAAGCCTATCTTACGTGGGTCACCGGATTCCTGCTGCTGATCCTGCAGTATTACATCAATGCCAGTTCATTCCTGGTTGATCCCGGTGTCATGGTTCTCACGCCCTGGCAAGCCATTGCCGTTTCCGTGGCAAGCCTGTTGATGGGATGGCTGATCTATGACGCGCTCTGCCGGTCGCCTCTCATCCATAGGCCTGCACTCCTGGCGCTTGCCGTTTTCGCGCTCATCCTGGCTGCGGCTTATGGCTTCACCCATGTGTTTTCGGGCCGCGGCGCATTCATTCACGTGGGCGCCTTCATTGGAACGATGATGGCGGCCAATGTGTTTGCCGTCATCATTCCCAATCAGCGGAAATCCACGCAATCCCTGCTGCGGGGCGAAACCCCTGATCCCAGGTTCGGCATAACGGGCAAGCAGCGTTCGCTGCACAATACCTATCTCACCCTGCCGGTGCTTCTGATGATGGTGAGCAACCATTATGGCATGCTCACTGAAAATGCCCATGCCTGGATTCTCATTGGCCTCATCGTGGTAGGAGGTGCTGCGCTCCGGCATTTTCTTTTGCGGGTCGAAGTGGGCGAACCCATCGCACACATGAGCTGGGCCATTCCCTTTATGGGTATTGTGCTAGCCGCCGCATTGTGGCTTTCGGAGCCGGCAAAGGCGCCGCTGTTTGCCGGGCATGTTTCAGATAATGAAGCGCTCGCCATCGTGCAGGCCAGGTGCAGTTCCTGCCATGCCAAAGTGCCACGTGATGCCACCATCAAGGCGGCGCCCAAGGGCATTGAGCTTGAAACTGTTGAAAACCTCAAGCGTTATGCCCAGCAGATCAACACGCAAGCTGTCATCAACAAATCCATGCCGCTTGGCAACAAGACCGGCATGCTTCCGGAAGAACGCGGGAAACTTGGCGCATGGATCCACGCGCTATGAAAACAGTCGCTGAAATCAATGCATTCACGTGCCCTGCCTTCGAAGCTGAATATGGCGATGTGGCGGAACATTCTCCTTGGGTTGCGCGCAATGCGGCCAGTGCCCGGCCCTTTGCGTCGCGCGAAGCCATGATTGCCAGCTTCCGCGATGTCGTGTTGGCGGCTTCGGAAAACGCCCAGCTTGGCTTGCTGCGAGCGCACCCCGACCTCGCCACGAAAGCCAGGCTTACCGACGATTCGACGCGTGAGCAGGCGCAGGCCGGGTTGGACAGGCTCACAGCAGAGGAATTCGCCCGCTTCACGCATTTGAATGATTCCTACAAGTCCAAATTCGATTTTCCCTTCATCTTCGCTGTCAAAGGCGCCACCAAGCAGCAAATTCTTGCGAGCTTTGCGGAGCGCGTGGACAATACGCGCGAGAACGAATTCGCCTTGGCGCTGGAACAGGTGTGCAGGATATTCCGCTTCCGCCTGGAAGAGCGGGTTGCACCATGACCAAAGTCATTCGCGGCCAAACACTGAGCTTTGGGGAAACTGCGACTGATGTGCGGCACGAAGCCAAGGGCGCTGTTGTCATCGGCGATGACGGAACACTGCTGTGGTGCGGGCCTGTTAGTTTGCTGCCGCGTCCATTTCAGTTCTTGTCATGTGAAGACTATGGCTACTCCATTGTGATGCCGGGCTTCATCGACGCGCATATTCATTTTCCGCAGCTTCGCATCCTGGCTGCACCGGCCAAGGATTTGTTGGACTGGCTCACGCGTTACACCTTCCCTGAAGAAGCGCGTTATTGTGACCTTGACTATGCCGCGTTGCAGGCCGGCACATTTCTCCACCATCTCTTCCGCAACGGCACCACTTCCGCCATGGCATTTTGCTCGGTTCACAAGCCTTGCGCGGAAGCGTTGTTCCAGGCGGCTGAAGGCCGGAACATGGCACTTATCACCGGCAAGACCATGATGGACCGGAATGCGCCGCCTTCCGTTCTGGATGATGCCACTACTGGAGGCGTCGAAAGCGAAGAACTTTATCAGGCCTGGCATGGCAAGGGGCGCTTGCGTTACGCGGTTACGCCGCGCTTTGCCATAACCTCCACCGAAGCGCAGTTGCGGGTTGCCGGTGAATTGCTGAAAGACCATCCCGATGCACACCTGCAATCACATATTTCTGAAAGTGCTGCCGAAATTGCCATGGTGCAATCGCTGTTTCCAAATGAGCGAGACTATACGGCGGTGTATGAGCGGTTTGGCCTGGTCACGGATCGCAGTGTTTTCGCCCATGGCATCCACCTTTCGGAAAATGAATGTGAGCGGCTGCATGGAGCGGGTGCAACAGTTGCGCATTGCCCCACCTCAAACAATTTCCTGGGCTCAGGACTCATGTCGATGGGGCATTTGGGAAAAAAGGATCGTCCGGTTCATCTCGCAATCGCCACTGATGTGGGCGGCGGCACAAGTTACTCTATGCTGGCCACGCTGGGCGAAGCCTATAAAGTTCAGATGCTGACGGGCTACAAGCCCAGTGCCTTTGAAATGTTCCGCATGGCCACACGCGGGAATGCGGAACGCCTGCATATCGCGCATGAGACCGGGTCGCTTGAGGCTGGAAAATTTGCCGATATCGTTGTTCTCGATCCGCTTGCAACACCTGTCCTTGCGGCGCGGCAAGAGCTGTCGCAATCGCTGGAGGACATGCTTTTTGCCTTGATGATACTGGGTGATGACCGCGCCATACGCGCAACTTATGTGGCAGGGGAGAAGGTTCATGACAGACTATCCACGTGACATGCTGGGTTACGGCCGTGCCATTCCCGATCCCAAGTGGCCGGGCGGCGCCCATGTCGCGGTGCAGTTCGTGCTGAATTATGAGGAGGGCGGCGAAAATAATGTCCTGCATGGCGATGCCGCGTCGGAAGCTTTTCTGTCGGAAATTGTAGGGGCAGCACCCTGGGTAGGCCAGCGTCACTGGAACATAGAATCGATTTATGAGTATGGCGCACGGGCCGGTTTCTGGCGCCTGTGGCGCATGTTCACGGCGCGAAAAATTCCCCTCACGATTTATGGTGTGGCCACTGCGCTGCAGCGCGCGCCGGAACAGACGCAAGCCATGCTTGAAGCGGATTGGGAGATTGCCAGCCATGGTCTGAAATGGGTCGAGCACAAGGACATGCCCGAAGCAGAAGAACGCCATCAAATCAAAGAGGCCATCCGCATCCATACTGAGGTCACGGGCTCGCGGCCCTTGGGATGGTATACGGGCCGGTGCTCCATGAACACGCAGCGGCTCGTCGCGGAGGAGGGCGGTTTCCTATATTCATCAGATAGTTATGCTGATGATCTGCCGTATTGGGTGAATAAGCACTTGGTCATCCCCTATACGCTTGATGCCAATGACATGCGCTTTGCCACGCCACAGGGGTTCAATACGGGTGAGCATTTCTTTCAGTATCTCAAGGACAGTTTTGACTGCCTCTATGCAGAGGGGCAACGGGGATCACCAAAAATGATGTCGGTTGGATTGCATTGCCGGTTGATCGGCAGGCCGGGTCGCGCCGTTGGGCTTGCAAAGTTCATCGACTATGTGCAATCGCACGAGAAGGTGTGGATTGCGCGGCGTATTGACATTGCCAGGCATTGGCACAAGACTTTCCCGGCATGACGCTGAAATTTTCCGCCAACCTCACAATGCTGTTCAACGAGCATCCTTTTCGCGAAAGGTTTTTTGCGGCGCGCGCGGCGGGCTTCAAAGGCGTGGAATATGTTTCGCCCTATGCATTTCCTCCGCAGCAAATCGCCGGGCTGCTATCTGAAAATGATTTGCAGCAGGCGCTGTTCAACATGCCTGCCGGGGATTGGGACGGGGGCGAGCGGGGAATTGCATGTCACCCTGATCGTGTTGGTGAATTTCAGGACGGCGTTGCAACAACCATCACCTATGCCAAGGCGCTGCGCTGCCCCAAGGTCAATTGCCTTGCCGGAATTTTGCCCGAGGATGTGACCCGCGAGAAAGCTTTTGAGACAATGGTTGCCAATGTGTCATACGCTGCGGCTGCACTCAAGGCGGAAAATATCCTGCTCGTCGTTGAACCGATCAACTATTACGACATGCCGGGATTTTTCCTGAATACCTCCGCTGACGGCATGGGCATCATGGATGCAGTGGGCTCAGATAACTTGAAGCTGCAATATGACGTTTATCACATGCAGCGGATGGAAGGCCGCATTGTGGAGACGCTCACACGGCTCATGCCCCGCATTGGGCATATCCAGATTGCTGATGATCCGGGCCGCCATGAACCGGGCACGGGTACCATCAATTATCCGGAAATTCTCGCCCACATTGATGCACTGGGTTATGCGGGCTGGGTGGGGTGCGAATACAAGCCAGCAGGGGTGACTTCCGAAGGTTTGGATTGGATGAAGCCCTATAATGTCGCCTGAGGAAAGCCGACGTTTCCTCCGTGCCATGTTTGATGCAGCCGTTGCTGCCGCCATGCCCGATCTTTGCGTGCCGCAAAATTTGCCAGCAAAGCCCAAAGGCCGCACCCTGGTTGTAGGAACCGGCAAGGCATCAGCTGCCATGGCGCGGGCGCTGGAATTTGCCTGGGAGGGGCCACTCGAAGGCCTGATCGTCACACGCTATGGCCATGGCGTTGCCTGCCAGCACATCGAGATCATCGAAGCTGCCCACCCTGTGCCTGATGATGCGGGAACAAGGGGCGCACGCCGCATGCTGGACATGGTTCAGGATCTCACCCCGGATGATCTGGTCATAGCGCTCATCTCAGGCGGCGGTTCTGCGCTCCTGAGTTTGCCCGCCGAAGGAATTTCGGTGGAAGATAAACGCGCGGTTAACCGGGCGCTTTTGAAAAGCGGTGCTCCCATCGCAGAAATGAATTGCGTGCGAAAGCATCTCTCGGCCATCAAGGGCGGCAGGTTGGCCGCAGCGGCATATCCTGCGCGCGTGGTGAGCCTGGTGATTTCTGATGTACCCGGAGATGATCTTGCTGCCGTGGCGTCGGGCCCCACAGTGGCTGATCCCATGACATTTGCCGAAGCGCGAGCCATTCTTGCGAAATATCATATTGATGCGCCGGTTTCCGTGATGCAGCACTTGCAGGCAGCAGCAGTGGAGACGCCAAAACCTGGCGATTTCCGTCTTAGCCATGTTGAAACAAGGCTGATCGCCTCTCCGCAAAAGTCGCTTGAAGCTGCCGCTGACGTAGCCCGTGCGCATGGTGTGGAACCGCTCATCCTGGGGGATTCGCTTGAGGGGGAGGCGCGGGAGGTTGGATTTGTGATGGCGGGCATTGCCCAGCAGGTTCGTCGATTTGGCCAACCCAGACCCACACCTTGCGTGCTGATTTCAGGAGGCGAAACGACGGTTACGGTGAAGGGCAAGGGAGCGGGCGGGCGCAATGTCGAGTTTCTGCTGGCTTTGGCTCTCAAGCTCAATGCTGCGGCTGGGATCACAGCTCTTGCTGCGGATACCGATGGCGTTGACGGTGCTTGCGAAGTGGCTGGCGCCTTCATCACGCGTGAAACCTTGGCGCGTGCGCGTGGGCTGGGTATTGATCCCTGGGCTTCACTGGCCAATAATGATGCGCATGGATTTTTTGAAAGCCTGGGGGACCAGATCATCACCGGACCTACACTTACCAACGTCAATGATTTCCGCGCCGTGTATATCGCATAGGGGGCTAACATGACCGATCGCAATTATTATGCTGCGAAGGGCGGGCTTCCGCCGCAAACGAGCCTGCTCACTGACCGTGCGGTTTTCACTAACGCTTATGCGGTCATTCCAAAGGGCGTGATCAGGGATATCACCGCAAGTTATTTACCGTTCTGGGAGAAGACGCGATTGTGGGTGCTGTCGCGCCCGCTCTCCGGGTTTGCAGAAACGTTCTCGCAATACATCATGGAGGTCATGCCGGGCGGAGGGAGTGACAGGCCAGAATTAGACGCAGATGCCGAGGGCGTGTTGTTTGTCGTGGAGGGAAGCCTGCGCCTGACCTTGGCAGGAAGGGCCCATGATATGCAGCAAGGTGGCTATGCCTTCATTCCGCCTGCCGTTCAATGGAGCGTCAAGAACCATGGTGACACGCCGGTGCGGTTCCACTGGATTCGCAAGGCTTATGAAGCGGTGGAGGGCATTGGCAAGCCGGAGGCTTTTGTGGTGAATGAAGCGGATGTGGCTCCGGTTGTCATGCCAGACACAAAGGGCGTCTGGTCAACCACGCGATTTGTGGCGCCCGATGACATGCGCCATGACATGCATGTGACGATTGTGAATTTCGAACCTGGTGGCGTCATCCCCTTTGCCGAAACCCATGTGATGGAGCACGGGCTTTATGTGCTGGAGGGCAAGGCTGTGTACCGGCTCAATCAGGATTGGGTCGAGGTGGAGGCGGGCGATTACATGTGGCTTCGCGCCTTCTGTCCGCAGGCCTGCTATGCAGGTGGCCCCGGCCGTTTCCGCTATCTCCTCTACAAGGACGTGAACCGCCATATGAAACTGAAGCCATGGTCACGCTGAAGCTTGAGCCTCTCCGCCGCGATAATTTTGCGCCTTTTGGCGAGGTGATCGAAGTAGCGGATGCCGCGCATTTCACGATCAACCAGGGCTTTGCCGAACGCTTCAATGATCTGGCCCACGTGGATGTGGCAAGTGAGGGTGGTTCCACCAACATCAGCATTGTGACGGCGATCCCGCGGCCACAGCCCACTGCGATCGCGTTGATGGAACGCCACCCCCTGGGTAGCCAGATTTTCTATCCCTTGCAGAACCGGCCATGGCTTGTCGTCATGTGTGAGGATCCCGACGACCAGACGTCATTTCGCGCATTCCACGCCACTGGTTTGCAGGGTGTGAACTATGCAAGAAACGCCTGGCATCATCCCTTGCTGGTGCTGGATGAGGGCGCGCGATTTATCGTGGTGGACCGCAAGGGTCCCGGCCAAAATCTGGAAGAAATATATTTGGACGCCTCCCTGTTTTGTGGTTCAATCCTCGCCGAATAATACTGGGAGACTCATGTGCTGAAATCGCTGGATCCGTTGTTGAATGCCGATGTGCTGTATGCGTTGCGGTCAATGGGGCATGGGGATGATCTCATTATCTGTGATACGAATTTTCCTGCGGATTCCCTGGCAAGACAAACCGTGCTTGGCAAGTTGCTGCGCATGGATGCAAGTGCCGCGCGCGTGGCACGCGCGGTTCTTTCCGTCATGCCGCTCGATTCATTTGTGGACAAGCCCGCTGGCCGGATGGAGATTGTGGGAAAACCCACAGAGGTGCCGCCCGTTCAGGCAGAGGTGCAGATGGAAATTGACAAGGCAGAGGGCCGCGCCTGGCCCATGGGTTCTGTCGAACGCTTTGCCTTCTATGATCTCGCCAAGAAAGCCTATTGCGTGATTCAAACCGGCGAAACCCGCTTCTATGGATGCTTTGTTTTCAAAAAAGGCGTCATTCCTCCGGCGCAATCATGAGCGGTCCAGGTATTGCCATTCTTGGCATTTTTGTAGCCGACCTCGCATTCCATGCCAAGCGGCTGCCGGTCATGGGCGAAACCATTCTGGGGCAGGGCTTTGCCATGGGCCCGGGCGGCAAGGGGTCCAACCAGTCAGTGGCCGCAGCGCGGGCTGGTGGCAGCGTCAGCCTGATTACCAAAATCGGACGCGATCCATTTGGCGACATTGCACTTGCCACATGGAAACAAGATGCCATTGACACCTCGCATGTCGCCTTCTCGGAAACTTCCCCCACCGGTGCAGCCTTCATCTTTGTCTCAAGCGAAACAGGCGACAATGCCATCATCGTGGAAGCGGGTGCTTCCGGCACCATCACGCCTGATGATGTATCGGCTTGTGAAAGCGCCATTGAGGGTGCGAAGGTTTTCATCACACAGCTTGAAACCTCCGAAGCTGCTGGAAGGCGTGGGCTTGAGCTGGCGCGAAAGCATGGCGTCACAACAATTCTCAATCCGGCACCGGCCGCCAGGATTGATCCCGCAATTTATGCCTTATGCGATTACGTGACACCTAATGAAACCGAAGCGGAAGAAATCACGGGAATTTCCGTGAAGACCCTTGACGATGCCCGCCGCGCTGGAGATGCCATTCTCAAGCTCGGCACCAAGGCCGCGCTTATCACACTTGGCGCAAATGGCGTCCTGCTCCACAGTCGCGACCAATCCGTTCATGTGCCGGGCTTCAAGGTGAGGGTTGTGGAAACCACAGGGGCAGGGGACGCCTTCAACGGTTCCTTTGCAGTTGCCATTGGGGAAGGGATGACGCCCGTGGATGCCGCCCGGCTTGGCTGTGCTGCTGCCGCATTGTCAGTGACCAAAGCCGGCACAGCGCCCTCCATGCCGATGCGTGGGGCGATAGAGGCGATGCTGGCAGGGCTATAAAGGATATCTATATTTAACAGGATGGGCTGAAGAAAATGTTCAAATTTATCATATGCGGAATGTTATGGGCTTTGGCTTGTTTTTTGATACCTGTTTTTACTTCCATTGAGGTTTTGGCAGGTCCCAATTCCTGCCAATTGGAAAATAGACGTGTAAATAAAATCAGAGTGTTGCACCGGGCCGTAGCAACGACCGACGGAAAACCTCTTAGCAGTTTTGATATTGCCTGTGGTTTTTCGGGACAAGATACCAAACAAGCGGCAGTGCGGGGAGCCCTGAAGGGGTGTGCTCAAAGTGCAAAAAGACATGGCAACATGCGTAAATGCAAAATTATTGTGGCAAAATAGAATTTTCCTAAACGCAGCCGCGAACGAGCCAAGCCGGGCGCATTCTGCGGATATTTCGCTCAGCCGCCTGGTATTCGCGGCAGCAAATAAATCTCCGCATTCTCGGGGAGTTCCGTGTCCCAATTATCCCGGTAAATCTTGCCGTTGATCGAGACGGCCACGCCGCGCTTTATGTGGGGCTCGGTGCCGGGGTATTCATTCGCCAGTTTCTTGAAGAGTTCGCGGATATTTTTAGCTTCGATGTTAACGGAGAGCGCTCCGCCAGCCAGTGGCCGGAGCGCTCCCCAGAGGTGGACTTCAACCATCAATGCTTCTTGAGTGCGTCAATCGCTTTCAGCACGCGTGGCGGTGACATGGGAATATGCGTCATGCGAACGCCGGTAGCATTCGACATGGCATTTGCCACAGTTGCCAGAGGTGGCACGATGGAGGTTTCACCGACGCCGCGCACACCATAGGGGTGGTTGGGATTGGGGATTTCCAAAATCATCGTGTCGATGAATGGCAGATCGGAACATACAGGAATGCGGTAATCGAGGAAGCCCGCATTCTGCAGGCGACCATCCTTGCCGTAGATATATTCCTCATTCAGGGCCCAACCGATGCCTTGGACGGCACCGCCCTGATACTGGCCTTCCACATAGGTGGGGTGAACCGCCTTGCCCGCGTCCTGGATGACCGTATAGCGCTTTACGGATGATCTGCCGGTTTCGGGATCAACCTCGATATCGCAGATGTGCGTGGCAAAGGAAACGCCAGCGCCATCGGCCACCATTTCATTGTGACCGGCGATGGGGCCTCCCGTATTGCCTGCGCCTGCCGCAATTTCCCTGATGGAGAGCGGCGGGAAGTTTCCGGCATTGCTGCCTGCGGGCTTGGCATGGCCATCTTCCCATACAACGGCGTCTTCCGGAATATCCCACATCTTGGCGGCGCGCTTGCCCAGTTCCTTCACGACATTGCGCGAGGCTGCCACGCAGGCCATGGTGGTTGAGAAGGTGCCACGGCTGCCGTCGGTCATGTCATTGTGACCAAGCGTGGAGGTGTCGGCGATGACGACGCGTACGTGGTCATAGGGGATGCCCAATTCTTCCGCCACGATCAAGCCAATCGAAGCGCGTGAACCGCCAACATCGATTGTTCCCACAGCGACTGTGACTGTACCGTCGGGTGTCACATTGATATCCGTACAGGTCTGGCCACCGAAGTTAAACCAGAAACCGCAGGCCATGCCGCGGCCCTGGTTCTTGCCAAGGGGCGCCTTCATGTGCGGATGGTTCTTGGCCGCCTCAAGGGTTGCACCGATACCGATAGGACCATAGACGGGGCCGTAAGAAGATTTTGTGCCTTCCTTGGCCGCGTTTTTGATGCGGAAGTCCACCGGATCCATGCCGATCTTGCGGGCAAGTTCATCCATCACGCTTTCCACGGCGAATGCCGCCATGGGCGCTGATGGAGCGCGATAGGCCGCAGTCTTCGGCCGATTCACGATCACTTCGATGCTGTCGCTCTTAACATTCTTCAAGTCATAACAGGCAAATGCCGTCATGGCGCCGAACTCGGCCCAGGTCGCGGGAAATGCACCGCCGTGGTAGCGCAGCACGCCGTGGGCGGCAGTGATGGTACCATCCTTCTTCGCACCGATTTTCATGTCGATGGAGGTGGAGCTGGTTGGACCCGAACAGCGGAACACTTCCTCGCGGCTCATGGTGAGTTTCACCGGGCGGTTGGCCTTGCGTGAAAGGGCAAGGGCCACGGGTTCCGTCCAGATGTGGGTTTTGCCGCCAAAGCCGCCGCCAATTTCAGATGCGGTCACGCGCAGGCGCGAAATGTCCATGCCGAGCAAGGCCGCACATTGGTTGCGATACACAAAATGCCCCTGCGTACAGACCCAGAGTTCGCCTGTGCCGTCAGGACTGACATTTGCCACGCAGGAATGCGGCTCGATGTAACCTTGGTGTGTCTGTTCCGTCTTGAAGCTGTGCTCGACAACAACATCGGCTTCCCTGAAGCCCTGTGCCACGTCGCCATGGCCAAAGCTGGCGCGCTTGTTGTTGTTGGAAGGTTTCGTGGGTTTTGGTTCCACGCCATCTGTAAAGACATCATCGTGTATGACGGGAGCGGAGGGCTTCAACGCTTCATCCACGTCGGTGACATGCGGCAGAATTTCATAATCCACCTTGATGAGCTTCAGTGCCTTGCGGGCTGTGGTCACATCAATGGCTGCCACGGCAGCTACTGCATGGCCATCGTACAGGACCTTTTTGCGGGCCATGCAATTTTCCAGCATGTCGCGCATGTTGCGGTCACCGTTTGTGAGGTCGGGCAGATCAGCGCTGGTAATTATGGCTTTTACACCGGCAAGCTTCTCAGCCTTTGACGTGTCGATTTTCCTGATACGGGCGTGTGGATGGGGTGAACGCAGCACCAATGCAATGAGCTGGCCCGGTGCGTTATAGTCTGCACCAAAGCGGGCGCGGCCTGTCACCTTGTCGAGGCCATCGGGGCGCAAGGGGCGGGTGCCTACCTGCTTCAAAGTCTTCTGAACATAACTGGTATCGAGTGGCATATTAAGCTCCTCTCATTTCTTTGGAAGTGGCCTGAACGGCGCGAACGATCTTGTCATATCCTGTACAGCGGCAGAGATTGCCAGCCAGGCCGAAACGGATTTCCTCTTCCGAGGGGTCGGGGTTCTTGTCGAGCAGCGCCTTGGCTGCAATCAGAAAGCCTGGCGTGCAGATGCCGCATTGCAGCGCTGCATGGGAGATAAAGTTTTTCTGCAAGGGATGGAGCACATCGCCATCAGCCATGCCTTCAATGGTTTCGATCGTTGCGCCACCTACTTCCGCACCCAGCACAAGGCAGGAGCACACGAGGCGTCCATTGACCGTCACGCTGCAGGCGCCACAGTCTCCGGTGCCGCAGCCTTCCTTGGAACCCGTCATTCCCAAGCGGTTGCGCAGCACGTCGAGCAGGGGTTCATCTGCCGCACAGCTAAATTCAACGCTATCCCCGTTGATGGTTGTAGATACAAATACGCCTGACATCAGATTTTTCCTCCGGCGCGCCTATACGCGATTTCTGCGGCCCGGCGTGCCAGCACGCCTGCGACCTTGGTTCTGAATTCAATAGTGCCGCGCTTGTCATCAATCGGATGGCAGGCAGCCGAACAAGCGGCGGCGAGCTTTTCAAGGGATTCCGCATCCAGCTTTGAGCCAATCAGGGCGTGGGCCGCGGCAGGCACCACAACAATGGTTGGTGCCACTGCGCCCAAAGCCACGCGGGCATCTTTCACAACGCCCTTGGCATCCAGGGTCAGGTTTACCGCAGCACTGACCACGGCAATGTCCATTTCCGTGCGCGGAATGAAACGCAGATAGGCATCGGAGGATTTCGGCGGACGCTTCGGCAAGAGAATGGCCTCGACGATTTCACCCTTCTTGAGTGATGTGCGGCCGGGCGAGACTGGAATATCTTCAACCGCCACCGTGCGTTTGCCTTTGGGGCCTGACACCACAACTTTTGCCTTGGCTGCAATGAGCGCTGGCACACCGTCAGCAGCAGGTGATCCATTGCACAGGTTTCCGGCCATGGTGCAGCGACCTTGAATCTGCTTGGAGCCTATCAGGTTTGCGCCTTCCACAATACCAGGCCAGGCCTTTACGAGTGCGGCATTTTCCGACAGTGCAACGCCTGGCACGGCAGCGCCGATGCGAAAGCCCGTTGCGGTTTTCTTGATCTCGGCAATGCCCTTGATCTTCTTGATATCAACGACAAGATCCGGCTCAATCATGCCGGCCTTCATCTTGACCAGCAGATCGGTTCCGCCAGCAAGCACGAAGGCTGCGCCTTGTTCCTTGGCCAGCATCGTCACCGCTGACTTCATGTTGTCTGGTGCCTCATATCGCATTCTTTACTTGCCTCCACTTGAATTTGTATTTTGTAGTTTGGTCCATACACCCTGTTTTGGTCAACGGGGAAGTGGTTCATACATGGCTGCCCTGCGACATATCATGTGGGAGCCACGACGTTTACTTTCACACCTGCCGCCTGCAACACGGAGGCCAATGCAGCATCGGGAATAGCATCACTGATCAGGCGCGTGATATCGGTAAAGGCACAGACCCTTATCAGCGATGTGCGGCCAAATTTGGTGCTGTCCGACAGGATAATACGGTTTTCGCCGCGCGAGAGCACTGTGCGGGCAAACTCCGCTTCGGCAAGCGTGTTGTCTGAGGGGCCGAATTCAGCATCAAGGGCCTGGATGGAGATAAAGGCATGGCGCACGCGGAAGCTTGCTGCAAAGGCAATTGCCGTCGGACCAAATGCCGCGCCATTGGATCCGTTCAATTCGCCACCTGCCATATAGACCCTGTTGCCATTGACGGTGGCCAAGGTTCGCGCGATGTCGGAGGCGTTGGTGACCACAGTGAGATTGCGTTTCTTGAGAAGCTCGCGCGCGAAAATGCTGGTTGTGGTGCCTGCGTCTATCATCAGGCTGTCACCATCCTCGATCAACCGCGCGGCGCGTCTGGCAATGGCGCGCTTGGCTTCCGCGTTCTCCCGCAGGCGGAGTTCAAAGGGCGCTTCCTCCAGTTCATAAGGCATGGCGATGGAGCCGTGGCGCTTCAATATCTCGCGCGCCGCTACCAAAGGCTTGATGTCGCGGCGGATGGTTTCCAGAGAGACGCTGAGAGCTGCCGCAAGGCCTGCCACGGACATGCTGCCGTTCTGACGCACATGGCCGAGGATTTCGGTTTGGCGTCTGGTAAGTTCTGTGGTCATGTGTGGCTTTTACTTCGAGTTGGAGCGTAATTCCACAAAATACCATACAAATATCCAAAATTACCACATTAAACAACAAAGAGGTTGACGCTGGTGCTGATTTGACTTCACTTGCGCGTCGCGGAGAAGGTTTTGGCATGGTTGAAGAGGAAAGGGTGCGGTCTCTGGGTTTTTGGAAGGGACTGATCGATGTGGCGCCACTCAAAGGGGGTGTGAGCAATGCGAGCTTCACCGTTCGCGACCAGACCGGGACTTATGTGGCCCGCGTTGGTCATGATTACCCGTTCCACCATGTGTTTCGCGAAGCTGAAGTCATGGCCAGCCGTGCCGCCCATGCGGCCGGACTGTCGCCGGAAGTCGTCTACACGGAAGAAGGGCTCATGGTGGTGCGCTTCATTGTGGCGCGCACCTTTACGGAATCGGATGTCCGGCAAAATGCCGCGGCTTGCGTGGAGATCGTCAAGCGATGCCATCGAGACATGGGGCGCGTTGTATCGGGGCGAGCCAATTTTTTCTGGGTCTTCCACGTCTTGCGGGATTACTTCCGCATACTCACGCAAGCGGGGCATGCCCGGGTGGCGGATATTCCGCGCCTAGCCCTCACGGTGGAGCGGCTTGAGGCCGCACAGGTGCCGCTTCCCATCATCTTTGGCCATCACGATCTGCTGCCCACCAATTTCATGGATGATGGAACGCGCCTGTGGCTGATCGATTGGGAATATGGCGGATTTGGCACGGCCATGTTCGATCTTGCAAATATCGCATCCAACAACCAGTTCAGCGAGGCTGCCGAGGCCGCACTCCTTGCGCAGTATTTTGAAGGCTTGCCGGAGCCTGCATTACTGCGCAGCTTCTATGCCATGAAAACCGCAAGCGCACTGCGCGAGGCGGTGTGGGGCATGGTTTCAGAAATTCACTTGAACACGCCCGGTGTGGACTATGTCGCTTATGCAGACCAGTATCTCTCCCGGTATGAAGGCGTGCTGGCCGACTATAATACAAAGTTTGGAGTAACATGACCCAGGAATTTCCTACCCACGCGGATGTCGTGGTCATTGGCGGCGGCATCATTGGCTGTTCCACCGCCTATCATTTGGCGCGCGACCACAAGCTATCCGTTGTATTGCTGGAACAGAACAAGTTGACGTCGGGCTCCACCTGGCATGCGGCGGGGCTCGTGGGCCAACTCCGGTCATCTGCCTCCATCACGCAGGTGCTGAAATATTCCGTTGATCTCTACAAGAAGCTTGGTGCGGAAACAGGTCTTGATACGGGCTGGAAAATGACGGGCTGCCTCAGGCTTGCCACCAATGAAAATCGCTGGATCGAATATAAACGCCTTGCCACAACGGCGCAGAGCTTTGGCATGGAGATGCATCTTCTGTCTCCTTCCGAAGTAAAGGACATGTGGCCGCTGCTTAACGTGGATGATCTCGTGGGCGCCTCCTATCTTCCGACCGATGGGCAGGCGTCGCCTTCCGATATCGCCCAGTCACTGGCCAAGGGTGCGCGCATGCATGGCGCGCAGCTGATTGAGGATGCGCGGGTCACGTCGTTCGAAATTCACGAAGGGCGCGTCACCGCCGTCAACACAACACAGGGAAAGATCATTTGTGAAAAGGTGGTGAATTGTGGCGGCCAATGGGCGCGGCAGATCGGGGCGATGGCAGGGATCAGCGTTCCGTTGCAACCCGTGAAGCACCAATATGTCATCACGGAGAAAATTCCCGGCCTTGCCAAGGATGTAGCCACCATCCGCGATCCGGACAGGCTCACCTATTTCAAGGAAGAAGTTGGCGGACTGGTTTTCGGCGGATATGAGCCAGACCCGGTTGCGTGGACGCAAGGCGATGTGCCGGATGATTTTGAATTCCAGTTGTTTGACGATGACTTCGATCATTTCGAACAGCACATGGAGCAGGCGCTCGCCCGCGTTCCATCACTCGCCCAGACGGGCATCAAGAAAATGATCAACGGCCCGGAAAGCTTCACGCCCGATGGCAATTTCATTTTGGGTGCTGCACCCGAACTCAAGAATTTCTATGTGGGCGCCGGCTTCAATGCATTTGGCATTGCTTCGGGCGGGGGTGCTGGCTGGGTTTTGGCGGATTGGGTGGCCAAAGGCGAGGCGCCGATGGACCTGTGGGTTGTTGATATCCGACGCTTTTCCGACCTGCACAAGGACCGAAGCTGGACCTGCAAGCGCACGCTGGAAGCCTATGGCAAGCACTACACCGTGGGTTACCCTCATGAGGAATATCAATCGGGGCGGCCGCGCATCGTCTCGCCGCTTTATGACCGGCTCAAGAACCTGAACGCATGCTTTGGTTCGAAACTTGGCTGGGAACGTCCGAACTGGTTTGCGCCAGCGGGAACCGAGCCCCGCGATATCTATGCCATGGGCCGGCAGAACTGGTTTGGCCAAGTTGGCTTAGAGCACAAATGCGTGCGTGAGCGCGTGGGTGTCTTTGACCAATCCTCATTTGCAAAATTTGAACTGCGGGGCAGGGATTCTGAAGAGGTTTTGAATTGGATCTGCGCCAACAATATCTCAAAGCCCGCGGGCAAGATCACCTATACGCAGCTCCTCAACTCCAAAGGCGGCATTGAATGCGATCTTACCGTGGCGCGGTTGGCCGAGGACCATTTCTATATCGTCACCGGCACGGGCTTCAGAACCCATGATTTTGCCTGGATTGCCGATCATATCAAGCCCGGACTTGACGCCAAGCTTACGGACATCACCGAGCAATATGGAACGCTCTCGGTCATGGGGCCCAACTCCCGCGCTGTCCTGCAGGAGTTGACCAAAAGCAATATGTCAGGGCATGCGTTCAAGTTCGGCGAGGTTCACCGCATGGATCTTGCCGGCCACATCATACGGGCATTGCGCGTGACTTATGTGGGAGAGCTTGGCTGGGAACTTCACATGCCGATTTCATCCACGGGCGAGGTGTTCGACGCGCTGATCAAAGCGGGCAGGGCCTATGGCATTGCCCCTGTGGGTTACCGCGCGCTGGAATCGCTTCGCCTTGAAAAGGGCTACCGTGCCTGGAGTTCCGACATCACGCCCAATGACACGCCTTTACATGCGGGGCTTGGCTGGGCTGTCAAATTGAAAACCAACCAGCCCTTCATGGGGCGCGACGCGCTGGAAAAAATTTCGCAGGCACCTCTCACAAAGTTGCTCGCCACCTTCACGACAGATCGCGAAGACATTGTGCTGCTGGGGCGTGAAACCATTTTGCGTGATGGCAAGTTTGCGGGGTATCTCACCAGCGGCGGTTTTGGCTATACCGTGGGCCGTCCCATCGGCCTTGGATATGTGCGCAATGCTGACGGCGTGAGCGAGGCTTACCTGAAAGGCGGCAGTTATGAACTGGTTGTGGCCCAGGAAATTGTCAAGGCCAACATACACTTGCAATCCATTTATGATAATTTGAATCAACGCGTGAAAGCATGAACTGGGACCGGCACGTCCGTATACTGATTATCGGCGGAGGTGCCATCGGCACGTCGCTTGCCTATCACCTCGCACGCGACGGCGCTGGCGATGTTCTTCTCGTTGAGAAGGCACAGCTCACCGAGGGCTGCACATGGCACGCCGCGGGACTTGTGGGCCAGCTCAGGGGCAAGCGCAATCTCACGCGCCTCATGCAAAATTCCGTTGCAGTGTTTGACCGGCTGGAAAAGGAATCGGGTCAGGCCATATCCTGGAAGAAAGTGGGTTCGCTTCGCTTGGCCTCCAGCGTTCCGCGCTGGAGTGAAATCCGCCGCGCCATGGGTCAGGCCAAAAGTTTTGGAGTGGAATGCCATTCGCTCACGGCAGATGAAGCGCAAAAACTTTTCCCCTATATCACCACGGAAGGCATAGAGGGGGCTGCCTTCATTCCGGGCGATGGTTACATTGATCCTTATTCGCTCACGATGGCCTATGCGAAGGCGGCTCGCATGCATGGTGCGAGAATTGAAGAACGTGTGTGTGTGGAAGACATTGTTATCGATGGCAGGCGCGCTCTGGGCGTTGTCACCAATACGGGCAACATTTCCTGCGACATTCTCGTGAACTGCGCGGGACTTTGGGCCAAGCGTGTGGGGCAAATGGCTGACGTGAGGCTTGCGGCGGGGATCGTGGAGCACCAGTATTTTTTGACGGAGAAAACGCTTTCCTTCGATGCAGGCCTCACCACGCTTCGCGATCCCGACAAAAATTTCTATCTGAAACCCGATACCGGCTCCTTTGCAATTGGCGGGTGGGAGGAAGGTTCCCGCGGTTTCCACCGGGGTCTGCCGCCCCTGGATTTCGGCCGTGAGCTGTTGGCTCCTGACATGGAGCGGCTTGAACTTTTTGCGCTGCCCGCTGCCTGGCGCCTGCCAATCCTGAACGACACCGGCATTCAAACCGTCATCAATGGTCCCATTCCGGTCACGGCAGATGGTGAGCCCATCATGGGGCTTGCGCCCGAGTTGAATAATTTCTATGTGGCCTGTGGCTTCACGGCAGGGATTGCCGCTTCTGGCGGTGCCGGATTGGCCATGGCCAACACCATCCTGCACAATGATGCGGGCATGGACCTGTGGCCCTTTGATGTGCGCCGCTTCAGCAAGGTACATGCCCAGGGCCGCTATCTTGAGGAACGTGCCATTGACGCCTATGCGGCCTATTACAAAGTGCATTGGCCTGCCGAAGAAATGGTTGCCGCCCGGATCTTGCGCCTGTCTCCATTGCACAACCAGTTGCAAAAGGCAGGGGCAGTATTCGGTTCGCGCGCGGGCTGGGAGCGACCGAACTGGTTTGCGCCCCAAGGTATTGTGGCAAAGGATATTCCTTCTTTCGAGGAGAAGCCCAACTGGTTTTTACATGTGGCGGAAGAACATCGCGCCATCCGTGAAACTGTGGTGCTGATCGACCAGACGTCATTTTCCAAGTTTGAATTGACAGGCAAGGGCACTGAGGCCGCATTGCAGCGCATTGCTGCCAATGATCTTTCCGGCCCGCCTGGAAAAGCCATTTATACACAGCTCTGTAACGAGAGAGGTGGCATTGAAGCGGATGTCACGCTGGTTCATGTGGCAAATGACCATTTCCTCCTTGTTACCGGCTCGGGCTTTGGCGTGCGTGACAGCGGATGGGTGGCGCGGCACCTGCCCATGAGCGTTTCCATCCGCGAGGTTACCAATGCCACTGCCGTCATCAATATCTGCGGCCCGCGTTCGCGTGACATCCTGCAAAGCGTTAGCGACATGGATATTTCTAACGAGGCCTTTCCTTTCCTTGCGGCAATATCCATCGAAGTGGGAAATGCGACCGTTCTTGCTGTACGCATAGGATATGTAGGCGAGTTGGGATATGAGCTTTATATTCCGCAGGAATTTGCCGCGCATGTGTATGAAACGCTGTGGGCTGCAGGCGCGCGCCATGGCATAGCCCACGCAGGTTATCGCGCCATCGACAGTTGCCGCATGGAAAAAGGCTATCTCTATTGGTCGGGAGACATTTCGCCGGATTATAACCCTTATGAGGCGGGCCTTGGATTCTGCGTGGCGCTGAACAAGGGTGATTTCATCGGGCGCGAGGCACTTACAAAGATCAAGGCTGACGGGGTTTCGCGCAAGCTCTGTTCCTTCACGATTGAAGGCTTTGCGCCCTTGCACGGGGGCGAGGCCATCGTGTGGGATGGAAACATTCTGGGTTCCACCACGAGTGTCGGTTACGGCCACACACTGGGCAAAACCATTGCCTTTGGTTATCTCCCCACTTCGCATGCCGAAAACACAGATTTCAAGATTGAGGCTTTCGGGAAATCCTATGATGCAAGGCGCGGCGCACGCTGCCTTTATGATGCGAAAATGGAGCGCTTGAAAGCATGAGCAATGCGAACGACCTGCAACCGCTTGTGCCAGAGCTCATCGTCTCGGATTTTACACAAAGCTTTATATTTTATACTGAAGTTATTGGTTTTAAACAGCTTTATGGAAGCGTGGAAGACGGGTTTTCATTCCTTGATCGTAACGGTGCGCAGCTTATGCTGGATCAGCGGAGTTGGGTTGGTAAGCGCGAATGGGTGGCAGCGCCGCTGGATTATCCTTATGGTCGAGGCATGAATCTTAAAATTGCCGTGGAGGATGTTGATGCAATTTATGCCTCCTGCATTCTCCATAATGCAAAAATATTTCTTCAGCCTGAAGAGAACTGGTACAGGCGCGATGCATTGCTCTTAGGCATGCGCCAGTTTATTGTCATTGACCCGGATGGCTATCTCCTGCGACTTTCTCAGTCATTGGGAACACGCCCCGCAACAGGGATTTAGCTGATGGATGATCAAGGTGTTGGACTGGCGTATGAGGCGCTCAGCAAGGTCAAGCTATTCTGGTGCCTGGATGAAGCTGAGATTACGATCAAGCGGTTGGGCGGACTGACCAACCTGGTGTTCTTTGTTGATCATGCGGGCGAGCAATATGTGCTGCGCCTGCCTGGAAAGGGCACGGAAGAATACATCAATCGCCGGAACGAAGCGCAAGCCGCGCGCGAGGCAGCCAAGGCCAAGGTCAGTCCGGATGTTGTCTATTTTGACGACAAGACCGGCATTATGATCACCCGCTATGTCGATCACAGCGTCACCATGACGCCTGCGAACTTCAAGTCGCGCGAAGGTGCTCCTGCGCGTGCCGGCGAAGTCTTCAAGAAACTCCATAGCTCAGGCGCCAAGTTCAATTTCCGTTTTGAGCTTTTTTCGATGATTGATGACTACAAGAAAATCCTCGCGGCCAAGAAAATGGAGCTGCCTGCGGGTTATGCCATTGTTCTGAAAAGTGCCGAGAGCGTGCGCAAGGCGCTGAACGCCCACACACTTCCGCTGGTAGCCTGCCATTGCGATCCCTTGTGTGAAAATTTTCTGGATACCGGAAAGCGCATGTGGATTGTAGACTGGGAATACTCGGGCATGAATGATCCGATATGGGATCTCGGTGATCTTGCGGTGGAAGCGGAATTTTCAGCGGCACAGGAAGAAGAAATGCTGGCAGCCTATTTCAATGTGCCGCCCACGGCTTCAGAGCGTGGACGCTTCGCAATATACAAAGCCATGTGCGACCTCCTGTGGACGTTGTGGGGGTTGATCCAGCATGCCAACAATAATCCCGTGGATGATTTCTGGGCCTATTCCCTCAAGCGTTTCGAGCGCTGCAAGGCGCTGATGGCAAGTGACGAATTTGCTGCCCATGTGAAAGCTGTGGCAAAGGGGTAGGAGTCGTCGTCGGCTACTTTCTTGCCATGCAGGCCTGATACTTTCGGTCCACGCTCTCTGCGAAATTGCGGGTTGTCATGGCGTGTCTGATCTTTGGACTCTTCAGGTCAATTTCCGGTGGAATGGCGAAGTCCGGCTTCTTGCCGGTTTTTTCAAGATATGCGGCGCGCAGCCTGGTGAAGATTTCGGTCTGCACAAAGCGGTTGTCCTTTTCCAGCATCAGATCATTGCGAATTTTCTTCTGGTCCATGTCGGCAAATAATTTTCGCAAGGCTTTTTCGGTGTTGCTTGTCGTTGCTCTGGGTTTTCCACTGCTGTCATAGAGCAGGAGATCGCCATCGCGGGCGAGAGCTTCCCCGCTCAATTCAGAAACCTGCATTTGGAACGCGGCATTGCGGCTGGAGTAGCGGCCGGCATTGTAATCAGCGAAGCGGTAGAGCTTGCGGTTATAGCCGGTTTCATAGCCAAGCAATTGCAGCACGCCATAATACATTCCGCCGTGGCGCATATAGAGCTCATCGCGCACCGCATAGTCATCGTCGAGGGACATCGGCAGCCATCGCCGGCTTTTGAACGTGGCAATCGCGAAGTTTACCGAAACCTGCATTGAACCGATCGTATCAATTTCGTTTCTCCCCTCGATCTGCCGGTTCAGAAAGCCGCTGCTCACCACGACGCCCAAGCTGGATTGCTGGGCGGCATCAGCCACCATGGAGCGATAGGTCAGGTCGAGATCACGTTCGGTGCGCGCCTTGCGGATGCGCCCCATGTAACTGTCATGGGGATCGGGCTTTGTTTCAAGAAATTGCAGCGCGATGCGGCCCAGAATGGGCACGCGGTCGAATTTTTCACGAAGGGCCGCCTCGGATATCTTGCCGAGATTTGCAACGGCAGGATTGGCCACAAAATTTGACTCCTGATCAATCACTGCGATGACGGAGCAGATGTTTTCCTTGCTGGCAGAAAGTCCGTGCGCATTCAGAACATCCAGTAAATCCGTGGCCCAGCCGGTCGGATCGCGAACCGTTTTCTCTGACTGCCCTATCAGTCCAGCAGTTTGGGAGATGGAGAGACCCGCAGCCAAAACTGTGTTCCAGCCCAGCAACACCAGGAAAAACAGGCTGAAAATGTAACGCGTCACCTAAACTCCATTCGATCCAATCTGCTCGTTATCATGCATCAGGATCACATGTTGTGGGCGGACAGGAGAATTGTTATAGCCCAGTGAAAATTTTTTTGGGAGTTGTAAATGCAGATGACCCGCGAGGACTGCCAAGCGCTTGACAAGGCCGATGTGCTGGCAGGAAAGCGCAATCAGTTCCATTTGCCAAAGGGCATGATCTATCTTGACGGCAATTCGCTCGGCGTATTGCCGCTGCATGTTTCAGCCCGCGTGAAACATGCGGTTGAGCAACAATGGGGTGAAACGCTGATCAAGTCGTGGAACGAGCATGGCTGGTTTCAACTGCCACAAAAAATTGGCAACCGTCTTGCCCACTTGCTTGGCGCTGCAAAGGACAGCGTCATTGTGGGTGATTCCATTTCGGTGAACCTCTTCAAAATTCTTTCCTGCGCCCTGGGCCTGCGCCGTGAGCGGAAAGTTATCTTGACGGATTCCGGAAATTTTCCTTCGGATATCTACGTGGCCCAAGGCCTCACCCAATTTATGGGGGAAGGCTACGAGGTGCGGATTGTACCGCCCGAAGACATTGCCGCCGCAATCAACCGTGATGTGGCGGTTGTCATGGTCACGGAAGTGGATTACCGCAGCGCCCGCCGCCATGACATGAAGGCACTTACCAAGCTCGCGCATGAGAAGGGTGCGCTGATGATATGGGATCTGGCACATAGTGCCGGGGCCATTCCGGTTGACCTCACGGAAGGCGATGCCGATTTTGCGGTGGGCTGCACCTATAAATATTTGAATGGCGGGCCGGGCAGTCCGGCATTTCTCTATGTGAAACCCTTATTGCAGAACGTTGTTCAGCCAGCACTCGTAGGATGGTGGGGGCATGCGAGACCCTTTGCTTTTGATCTTGATTTTGTACCCGCGCCGGGAATCATTCGCCAGCAATGTGGAACCCAACCCATTCTTTCGATGACGGCGCTGGATGCCGCGCTGGAGGTTTGGGATGGGGTCGACATGAAGGTTTTGCATGAAAAGTCGCAGGCGCTTTGCCAACTGCTGATTGATCTGGTGGAGGCTTCAAGTGCCCAACATGGAATTGCGCTGGCTGGCCCCCGCGACATGAAGCAGCGTGGCTCGCATGTTTCATTTCATTGCGCCCATGGCTACGCTGTCATGCAGGCTCTCATTGCACAGGGCGTGATCGGTGATTTTCGCGCGCCCGATCTGATACGCTTTGGCATCACGCCCCTGTATAACAGCTTTACAGACATTTGGGATGCAGCCGCCATTCTGGCTGGCATCCTTGAAGAGGCTCTGTGGAATCGGCCGGATTTTCTTAACCAGAAGGCGGTAACGTGAAGAATTGACAAGACCCTTGGGCTGGGGTTGATAGGCCCATGGGGAAATTCACAATACAGGATGTGGCCAAACTCGCAGGCGTAAGCGTAGCCACCATCGACCGCGTGCTGAACCGCAGGCAGGGAGTTCGCGCGCCCACCATTGCCAAGGTGGAAGCAGCCATACGGGAACTGAATTACCAGCCCGACAGGATTGCCGCCCGTCTTGCCCGATCACGTGAATATCGCTTCTGTTTCGTTCTGCCCACCAGCACCAGCGACTTCTTCATGCGGATCGGTGATGAGGTCCGCCTTGCCACGGAGCGCATGGAGGCTGAACGTGTTTCCATCATCGTCAAGCGCGTTGACGTTTTTGATGGGGAGCTGCTCGCACATACCCTCGACCAGGTTGACAAGAATACCGATGGCGTGGCCGTGGTGGCCCTGGATCATCCAGCAGTGCGCGAGGCCATCAATGCGCTTGTGGCGCGGGGTGTAACCGTCGTGACGCTGGTGTCGGATGTGCCTGGTTCCAAACGCGACCATTATGCCGGGATCGACAACTCATCGGCCGGGCGCACGGCTGCCAATCTCATGGGGCGTTTCCTGCGAGACATGACGGGAACGGTGGGTGTATTTGCGGGATCGCTTGCCTTGCGCGATCACATCGAGCGGCAATTCGGTTTCGAGCAGGTCATGGCGCATGAGTTTCCGCATCTCGCCGTGCTGCCGGTGCGTGAATCGCGCGATGATCTTGAGCGCATTGAAGAGATGACGCGCCAATTGTTGGCCGAACATCCAAATCTTATCGGAATTTACAATGTGGGCGGCGGCACGCGCGGAATTGTGGCAGGCCTTGAGTCTGCGGGCCGTGCCAAGGATATCGTGTTCATTGCCCATGAGGTGACTGAACCATCACGGCGCGCGCTGATCCGCGGCAGTATCGATGCGATCATCAATCAGGATCCAGGCCATGAAGTGCGAAGTGCCGTGCGCGTGTTGATGGCGAAGGCCGACAAGGCCCCGCTCATCGAAAGTCAGGAACGCATTCGCATCGATATCTTCATGCGCGACAACCTGCCTTAGAGCGGCTTCAAACCGGCTTCGATCTGCGCGCGTTTGGCTTCGAGAAAAGGCGGAAGCGATAGGGTCTTGCCGAGATTTTCGAGGGATTCGTCTGTAGCAAAACCTGGGCCGTCAGTTGCGAGTTCAAAGAGGATGCCGTTGGGTTCACGAAAATACAGGCTCTTGAACCAGAAGCGGTCAACCGGGCCAGAATTGGGAATGCGCATGTCCTTGAGGCGCTTGGCCCAGGCATCGTAGTCCGCCATGGGAATGTTGAAGGCAACATGATGCACCGCGCCCGCGCCCTGCTGGGCAGGGGGAAGACCCTTGTCCACACGCACGTGCAATTCAGCAACGGGACCTGTTCCCAGCATTTTATACACGCTGGTATTGCCATATTCACGCGTCTTGCTCATGCCCATGACGGATGTGAGCACGGCGTCTGTGGGTTTCACATCCGGCACGCTGATTGTGATGGGCCCGAGCCCGCGGATCTGATATTCTGCTGCTATGGGGCTTTCGGTCCATGGATGGGTTGCAACATCACTTTCATCATCAACCAGACTCAAGCGCTGACCCTCGGCATCTTCAAAATCCAGCGTCAGTCTTCCGTCGCGCTCTGCTGCCTTTTCAAAGCTCAGCCCGCGCGACTTGAAGTGATCCGACCAGAACTTGAACGCAGCCTCGCCCCTGACGCGGAGCCCGGTTCGGCAAATGGAATGGGTTCCGCGGCGTTCGCGGCCCACTGGCCAATCGAAAAAAGTGATGTCTGTGCCGGGTGATCCCAAACCGTCGGCGTAAAACAGGTGATAGGCGCTTGTGTCATCCTGATTGACGGTTTTCTTGACAAGGCGAAGGCCCAGCGTTTGGGTATAGAAATCATGGTTGCTGGGAGCGTCAGCGGTGACAGCGGTGAGATGGTGGAGGCCGTTGAGTTGCATGGGCATTCCTTTACTCTTTCAGCCAACTGGTGGCCAGGGTCACGTCCGCTTGAGACAAGTTGTGTCCGGTGGGCAGGATTTCATGTTGCACGATGGCTCCCGCGCTCGCCAGCATAGCTGCCAATGCTGCAGCATTGTCCTTTGGGATAATGGGGTCAGATGCGCCTGAAACAAATAGAACGCGCGTGCCCGCAAGTTTTGCAGGCGGGGGATTTTTGAGCGGGACCATGGCCCGAAACAAAATGGCGCCTTGTAATATTTCCGGACGAAGAAACAGCAGGGCTGCCGCGATATTGGCACCGTTTGAAAATCCCACAGCCACGGGCTTGGGAAGATCATTTTCGGCGCTTACGGCAAGAATAAAATCGGCCAGCTCGTTGGCGCGGGCAATCACGTCGGCCTCGTCGAACACGCCTTCGGCCAAGCGCCGGAAGAAGCGCGGCATGCCATTTTCCAGAATTTTACCGCGCGGCGAAAGCAGGGTGCGATCCGGCGCCAGCGTCTTTCCCAAATGCATAAGGTCGTTTTCGTTGCCGCCCGTCCCATGCAGCAAAAGCAACGGCGCAATGCCTGACGCGCCAATTTCAAGACGGTGGATGAAGGGTTCGGTCATGGCCTGCGAGATAAACGGCCTTGTCCCAAAGTTCAAGTCGGCATTATTGGCGCTAAATTCCTTCGGAGGGCGCTGGTTGGCCGAAAATGAAGCCTGAGCCGTCGAGCCTGTAAATGTCGGGACGGAAATTCACGCGACCGTCTTCGGTGGCCCAGGCCGTCAGATACATGAAGCGAACGTTCGGTGGGTTGGCCACCTGCACTTCCGAATTTTCCTGGCTTGCCGTGATCATTTCAATCTGCGTGGCGTCAATGCCATCCTGACCCTGCAATATCCAGTCGACCACTACCTTGACCTGATCCACGCGCACGCAACCGGAGCTGTCGTAGCGGGCATTGGTGGTGAAAAGCTCGCGATGCGGCGTATCATGCATATAGACCATGAACTTGTTGGGGAAATTGATTTTCATGGTGGCCAAAGCGTTGTCATCGCCGGGATCCTGGCGGAATACGAAACGGTCTGGCGCTGTGTTGGCCCAATCGACGGTGGCGGGGTCTATTTCGGGTCCGTCAATACCGTCAAAAATGCGCATGTGAAGCTTATCGAAATAGGTGGGGTCCTGCAGGTATTTGGGAACCAGGTCGCGTTCCACGATCGAGGCTGGCGCATTCCAGTAGGGATTGAAAACGATATTGTTGACGGTGCTGGCGAGGCTCGGCGTGGGACGTTCCAACTTGCCGGCCACAACATTATGGCGCGAGTAGACCTTGCCGTTTTCCACGGTTTCAAGCTGGGCTGACGGGATGTTGACCAGAATGTTGCGCTCGCCCAGACCTTCGGCATAGGCGGAAATGCGGGGATAATTTTCGCGCAGCGTGGATAGGCGCGCCACAGCCGTGATGTTCAATTCGGCGCGGGTGCGATCATCGATCTTTCCCGATGGAGCAATGCCGTGGTTGGTCTGGAACAGGCGAAGGGCATCGACTACCGTTGCATCCAGCACATCGGGATTGACGACCGAGAGTTCATCAAAGGGGAGGTAGCCTTCAGCCACCAGACGCTGACGCAGGATGACGACCTTGGGATTCTTTTTGCCCTTTTCAATTTTACCGGGCTCAATGACAGGCCAGCCGCCGCCTGCTACGATTTCTTCATATTGCAGGATGGCGTTTTCGAGGGCTGCAATTGATCCCGCTGTGACCATGGCGGATTCCTGGCGGTCAGAAATCACTTCGGTGCGGGTTGCCAATTTTCCAAGCATGGCCGTGCGCGGAGCAACCGAAGTGATGGAGTTCGTGAATTCCGGAGTCTGGCCATGCACCGTGGAAGCCAATGCACCGAGGCAGACAGCCGTCAGAAAATTGCGGCGAGTAACTGTATGGTTGATCACGTGCACCCCCTGGAACCTTACAAACAGGGAAACAGAATCCCGCAAGTTGGTAAAGGAGGTATTAAAACTTAGTGGCAGAACTAAGAAACTTAACGTGTCTTGCGGCGTTAACCAGTGCCCGCCGCCCGCAGATCATCGCCCATGGGAATTTCAACGGCTTCGCTGGCAGGCTTACGAATAATGATCACACGCTGTTTAATTTCTGCAACGGGAGCGGCCTGTGGAACAGGAACCGCAACTTCGGTTTTTTCCGGCTCCATGATCTGAAGCGTTGCTTCGGGAGGAGCGGCCTCCTGCTCTCCCTGGGATTGGGATGCAAGGCGCTGAATCCTGAGCTTTGCGCCTTTCGGTTCTGCTGGTGGACGCGCTTCAACGGCAGGCACAAGAGCTTCGGGTGCTGCAGGTCTTTCCGTATGCGGAACAATGGTTAGGGAGGGTGCTGACACGACCGGCTCGACGAACAGCTCCTCATCCTTTTTAAAGAATTTCAGTTGGTCAGGCTTCAAGGGGCTTGCTGACTCTGCAGGCTTGGATACGCTCGTTAAATTTGTTTCCAGTTTGCGAAGAATGTCGAGGATGGCCAGGCTTTCAGCGGACCTTCGGCGCTTGGCATATTCTTCGAGAAACCAGCGGCCGCGGGGCGTCTCCATGACAGCCTGCTCTAAACTCTCGAAACTTTCGTTCCGATAACCCTCGACGTGAACGGACATACTCAACTCCACAAACTCTCACCTGCAATACGCGCAGGCCCCACCAGCAATTACTATCATGGAAAGTGGTGAAATATTCGTTTAGATACGGCTCATTCATCATGCCTGCACGAATCTTTGGACTGCGTTTCTCAATATTTTATGCCTTCCTGACCATTGGGAACGGCATGCAATTGCCGTTTTTACCCCTGTGGTTGCATGCCAAGGGGCTGAGCGTTGCGGAGATAGCAATTGTTGTGGCGGCCATGACGGCATGCCGCATGATTGCCATTCCCGTTGCCGCCTATTTTGCTGACCGCTACCGCAACCGGCGAAGCCTGATTATTTTTTTCAGTTTTGCATCTGCCTTTGGTTATTTGATGCTGTCTATGGCCAGCAGTTTCTGGATTATCCTGCCTGTCAGCCTGTTTGCCTCCATGTGCATGGCGCCGATTTTTACCCTGACGGAAAGCTTCAGCGTGGATGGCAGTGTTCACCACGGTCTTGATTATGGACGTTTGCGGTTATGGGCATCGATCAGCTTTCTGGCGGGAAATGTTGGAGCAGGCGCATTATTTCTCTATATCCCCGTGACCTGGCTCATCACTCTCATTGCGTTGGCGCAGGCGATTTCGGCATTGGTTGCATTCATCCTTCCGCCCGATCCGGAACTTGACAAGCCGCTTCAGACATCTGATGGCCCGGTGAATATTTTGCGGGCTTTCCGGTTGCTGATGTCAGGCGGGTTTGTGATTTTCATCATCGCCGTGAGCCTGGCCCAATCTAGCCACGGCATGTTGTATTCCTTTGGTCCGGTGCGCTGGGATGCGCTGGGCTATGACAAATTCACCATCGGCTGGTTCTGGGCCATTTCCATCATCGGCGAAGTCACGCTGTTTGCGTTTTCCGGCGCGTTGGTCAGCCGCTTCGGAGCCATCAATCTCATCGTCATGGGAATTGTGGGTGGCATCGGGCGTTGGGTGCTGATGTCACAGGATTTCGGACTGGTGCCTACGGCCTTCCTGCAGAGCTTTCATGCGATTTCATTTGCCATGGTGCATCTGGGAACCATGCATTACATCAGGCTTTCAGTGCCTACGGGCCTGCGCAACTCCGCTCAAGGGCTTTACGCGGCATTTTCAGGCGGCATTGCCATGTCGTGCATGATGGGTGTCTCCGGCCTGCTGTATGGTCGCTTGCAGGGCAGCACTTATCTTATGATGGCAGCCGTTTCCATTGCCGCACTGAGCTTTGCGCTGGCGCTCAAGCGCATCAGCCCCACAAGTCCTGTGATGGCGGGTACATCAGGCTTCCGTCGAAATTGATTCCGGGATTGCGGTCGCGGGCGAGAAGCAGCGGCCCGTCGAGATCGATGACCTGAGCAAATTGTGCCACCAGCATGGCTGGCGCCATGGCCAATGACGTGGCCAGCATGCAGCCCACCATGATCTTGAACTTCATGTCGGTTGCCGCCTGCGCCATGGCCAGGGCTTCCGTCAGGCCGCCGGTCTTGTCCAGCTTGATGTTGATGGCGTCATATTTTCCGACAAGTTCGGGAAGGCCGGCAAGATCATGGGCGGATTCATCGGCGCAAATGGCCACCGTGTGCTCAAGATCGCGCAGGGCCTCATCTGCACCGGCGGGAAGGGGCTGTTCAATAAGTTCAACGCCTGCATCCGCGCAGGCCTTGAAAAGCTCCGGCAATTGATCCGGCGTCCAGCCCTCATTGGCGTCGACAATCAGGCGGCTTGTGGGCGCTGCCCTACGGATGAGGCGGAGCCTATCGGCATCTCCCTCTCTTCCGAGTTTGAGTTTGAGCAACGGACGATGCGCTGCCTCCAGAGCGGCGAGCGCCATGGCTTCGGGTGTGTCGAGGCTGAGCGTGAAGGCAGTGACCATGGGATGGGGGTCGCGCAATTTTGCCAGTTGCCATACCGGTTTTCCAGCACGCTTGGCTTCCAGGTCCCATAAGGCGCAATCCAACGCGTTGCGTGCAGCACGCGCTGCCAATATTTCGGGAATTTGCCGATGAATAAAGCCAGCCTCGATCATGCCGCGGGCATGTTCAAGTGCTGTCATGACACCTCCGACGGTTTCCTGGTAACGCGGATAGGGCACGCATTCGCCGCGGCCGATGAATTCACCATCGCCCAAGGTGACAACAACGACTTCGGCAGTTGTCTTGCTGCCACGTGAAATCGTGAAGTTACCGGCAATGGGCCAGCTCTCGGACTCTACAGTGAGGCGCAGCATTGTCAGTGGGCGTCGATGCGGCCGCTGGCTTCAGCCAACATCAGGTAAACCTTGCCGGATTCAGACGCAAGACAGGCGTCGACAAGATCGTGGCCCTTGGGTGCCTCGGCCACCAAATCGAGCAGGCGTTCAAACAGGCGGATGTAACTGTCGATGCGGATGCGCGCCGAACGGTCGTCGCCATAACGGGCAGTCACCGCCTTCAGCAGACGCTTGTTGCGCGCTTCATGGAGGCGCTTGATGTAGACATCTTTCTCCGTCTTGTTGTAGCGCTTTTCCAGATCAGGTGGCAGGCCATCCAGAATCTCGACAACGTCACGTGCGGCACTATTCAGCTTCTGGCTCAGGTTGTCCACTTCGCGCGCCATCGACTTGTTGGCAAACTCGAGTGGCGGGGCAGGCGGTGGCGCAGCTTTTTTGGAAGCAGGCGGTGTGTCGCGCGCTACCTGCGTTGTGATTTGGCTTTCGAGCTGCTCCATGGCTTTCTTGATGGCGCTGGACGTTCCTGGATTTGGAGCTTGGAACGTGGCGCCTTCTATTTTCCCGAGTGGGGCTCCCGGTCCCTGGAACTGCGCTGCTGGCTGAAACCGGGCCCCGAGAAATCGGTGGTACCGGTTTGTCGCTTGACCACCTCCGCCAGCGAATTGAGAGCGGCAATCTGGTCGCCCACAACCTTGCGCATGGCATCGGCGTTGGTTTTGGTTTCTTCAGGCAGATCAATGATGGCGCGCTTCAGATCGGAACGGGCGTGATCAATGTCCTTGACCACCTGCTGGGCCGTCATGCGCATGTCCTGGGCCGTTTGCTGGAAGTCTGTTGCGGTGGACGACAGCATTTCATTCATGGACGCCATGGCGCGTTCATGTTGCTCGCGCAGCACGCGGGAGGCTTGCGTGATCTGGCCACCCGAACTGGCTTCAAGCTTGCGGATTTCCTGTTCGAGATTGGCGACAGCCAGGCTGGTTTGTTCGGCAATCACGCGGCTGATTTCCTTGGAGCGTGTTTCCGCGGCGGAAAGGGAATCCTCTATCATCGACATGTAATTTGTCATTACCGAGTCAATTTCCTGGGCGCGGGAGGCAGCACCGTCAATGAGTGCATCCAAGGCATCCTTGCGGTTCATCAGGACGCGTTCCATTTCATCGTTGAACTTGTCGATGGACTTTTCAACCAGGCCTGAGACATCTTCCAGACGGTCGGAAATACGGCTGCCAGTTACCTCGAGCTTGCCGGTGAGTTGCATGGACACGCTTTCCAGACGGTCATCCAATGTGGTGGCGGCCGTGGTGAGCTGATCTGCCAGATAGGTGTTGGCGATTTCGACATGCTTGGAGAACTTGCGATGGGCATCGTCGAGGCTGCCGCTTGTCGATTGCGTGGTTGTGTCAAATTCCCGCGCGGCCTTGTCAATGCGGCCAACCAGCAGGCCGGTTTCCTTTTCGAAGCGTCCGGTGATTTGCATTGTGGTGTGACCCAGACCTTGGGAGAAGGCTTCGCTGGCTTTGCCCAGGTCCTCGATGATCTGGCTGCTGCTACTGTCGAGGATTTCCGCAAATTTCGCTCCGGTTCCTGCCAGACGGCCGGAAATGTCGTCTGTCACCTTTTCCAGGATCTCTGTTGCCACGTCGAAGCGCTGGCCGAGTTCGCGGGCTGTCGAGTCAATGCGGGTGAACATCGTGTTGCCAGCGGAGTTGAGTTGGCCTGCCACTTCGGCGGAAGCCTTTTCCAACTGGCCTGTCACATCGGTTGAGGTTTTTTCCAGACGCTGCGCCATCAAGGCATTCACTTCGGTCACCTGACGGGTCACGCGGACAGCGGTTTCGGCAAAAGTGTTTGTCACCACATTTGACGTCTGATCCAATTGTTCCGTCATCATCTTGGTATTGGCATTGAACAGGGCGGACAGTTCCGTGGTTGCCTGTTCAAGCTGAGAACCCAGCCGGTTTTCAGTTGATTCGAGAAGCGAGTTGAGTTGGGTGGAGGAGGTATCGAGCTGCTGGGTGAGCTTCTCGGTAACCGTGGCCACGCGGTTGGTCACATCGCCTGCGGTTGTGTTGATGTGATCGTGGATGCGGGTGGCTGTCTGCTCCAACTGGTCCGTCATGTGCAGAGACGTGCGGTCCAGCCTTGCGCTGACACTTTGCGTGGCGGCTTCGAGCTGGGTAGACATGGAACCCGTTGTCTCATGCAGCTTGGAATAAAGCTGTGTCGTCGTGTCCTGAATCTTGCCGGTGAGTTCACTGGACGAGTTTTGCAGCATGGTGAACAGGGCATCGCGTGACGTGCCGATCTTCTCGATGAAATCTCCGGATGTGTTGATAAGCTTGTCGGTGACGAGGCCTCCTGAGCCCTCGATGTTCAACGCAAGGGCTATGCCGGAATCCCGCATCTGGCGGCTGACGATATCGGACGTTTCCTTCAGATGCGCTGATATGGTGCCACTTGTGGTCACCAGCAGGTCATTGATGCTGGTTCCGGCATTCTGCAGTTCATTGGCAACACCGGCTCCTACCAGTTCCATGCGCGAATGCAGAGATTCGGTGGCCTTGTTGATCTTGTCGGTCACACTGGTCACGGTGGCGTTCATGTGGCCATAGAGGCGTTCGGCTGAGCCATCGACCTTGTCTGACAATTGCTCGGTGGCATCGCCAATCATGGTGTTGAACTGGGTGATGGAGGAATCGAACTTGTTGCTGGCGTTACCCAAGGTGCCGTCAACGCGTTCGAAAATGCGTACGGCCGTGCTTTCCAGTTGCTCGGAGGTTGAGTTCAGCAGGGCATTGTAGTGGCCCACTGTTTCATCAAGCTTGCGATTGGTTCCTGTGAAGGAGCTATCCACCCGCTGGAACATGACACTGGTCGAATTTTCCAACTGGGCTGAGACATCTTCCAGGAGCGTGCTGAACTGGCCCACGGATTCGTCGATCTTCTTGGAAACGCCTGAGAATGATTGATCCAGGCGCATAAATATCTGGCCTGCACTGTTTTCCAGGCTACCGGTGAGTTGGCTGGAGGTGTGGCCAAAGGCCGACTGGAAGCGGTTGACTGAGTCACTGATGCGGCTGTTGATCTCGGTTGACTGCTGATCAATGGTATCGAGCACGCGCAAGGCTGTGTTCTCCATCGATGTTCCCAGTTCATTGGCGCGAAGTTCCAGTGTGTCGTAAATCTTGACGGCGGTATCTTCCACCTGGGTGTTGACGAAATTGGCTTGCCGATCCAGCCGTGCGAACAGCGTGGTTGAGGTTTCATCCAGCTTCACATTGATCTGGTTTGCCTTCGCTCCAATTTCCGTGAACAGCCGGTTGGTGGTTTCTTCCACCTTGCCGGCAAGACCGGACCCGGATGTGCTGAGTTGTGAAAGCAGCTGATTGGCAGTTTGATCGAGCCCTGTAAGGAATTGCACACTGGTGGACGAGAGGCGGTCTGACAGCCGCAACGTGGCATCATCCACGCTGGTGATGAGCTGGGTTGAAGACTGATCGAGATAGCTGGTGAGGGCATTGCGGGAGGCCGCCACCTTGTCGAGATAATCCTGCGCCACGCTCTGCAGGCCCTGGGTTACATGGCCACGGCTCTGCTCGATTTGCTGGGCAGCTTCTATGCCTGAGCTTTCGATGAGCGAGGCTACTTCGGTCGAGGTTGCCTTGAGGTGATAGGTAATGTTGCCGCTGGTGCTTTCCACCACATCGGCCATTTCGGTGGCTGCCTGGCGGATCTGTTCGACCGAGGCCACGGACACACGGTCTATAGTGCGGCTCAATTCCATATTCACGCCGGTGAGCTGATTGACGCTCTGCTTGAGCAACTCCACCACATGGGTTTCCATGCCTTGGACGTTGCGGCCGAAACTCGTGCTTTCAGAATTCAACAGGCTTGTAGTTGAAGAAAGGGTTTGGATCTGATCCTGCAGATGTTGCGAGAAGGACTGGAGTTCGCCCACCAGCATGCTGGACATGCGCTCCATTTGGGCGGTCTGACCGCCGATTTCATTGCCGGCAAGTGTAGCGCGCGAGGAAACTTCATCAATGGTGCGGGCCAGTTCAACAGTGGAGGTTTTGAGGCCCTGTTCCAGTTTGGCCAGAGTGCCTTGCGCATTGTTGATGACGTGATCGAGATTCTGGGTATTCGTTTCAATGCGGGCGAGCATCGGACCTGATTCATTGCCGACCACAAGTCCTGCCTGATGCAGGGCAATGCGCTGATTTTCCAGCCCGGTGACAAGACTGCGAATACGATCTTCATTGCCGCCAAAGGCGCGTTCGATTGCGGAGATTTCCTTGTGGACAATTTCTTCCAGAACGGTTGCGCGCTGGACGGCATGTTCGACGCCGCCCACCAGCAAATCCACTTCAGCGCGCACCGCCTGGGCGATCGAGGTGAGACCTTCGGTGGCAATGTCCTGTGGCCTGATGAGGCGCATGGCAGATTGCATGAGAACTTCCGAGACCTGGCGCAGATGCTGGGCGCGCACAAAGAAATAGGCCATGATCAGCATGATGCCGATGGGGAGTACCAGCAGAGCTACCGATACGATGAGCTGGGGAAGGGGCTGCTGCAGGAGCGTTGCGGAATATGACATCGACCAGACAAACACCCAGGCCAGAATGGCAAGCGCAGCAACAGCAAAGGCACCATAGGAAGGCCGCCGGTTCAACCGTGCCATGAGGCGGGCGGTGCCGGGATCATTTTCGTTGGCTGGCCGCCCGCGCAGGGGTGCTGTATCGAGAGAGGGCGCGCGCCGCGCTTCCGCTGGCTGTTCCACGGGGCGCTTGTCCCTGCGACGCGTATCCACTGTATTGTTTGCCATGCAATTATATCCACATTCTTAAAAATCGATGCTGGCGGATCTCAATACCGCTCATATCAGGATATGCCGATGAAAGAACCCGGCCTTGCTTACCAGATTGGCCCCCTTCATCTCCACACCCCTGAGATTCACCATAACCTATGGACTCGTTTGATAGAACCCGTTCGCGGCGCCATCCAGAGAATAATTTAATTTTTGGTTAAAATTATGAATCGAATTGAATTGATTCAGAAAACCAGACTTTTACGAGGCTAGTTTAGGGTCTCTGCAGGGTCGTCTTGGTGACGTGCCTAAATTTTAGGCAAATTATCATGCGTATGGAAGTGGCGGGACAGATCGGGGAGCAACAGCTTGGTGCTGTAAAAGCGCAGTCCCGGATATTGGACAGGGCCCATCTTGCGCATTACACCATGGGCAGTCCCGCGCTGGAACGCGAAATTGTAGGCCTTTTCACAGCGCATCTCCCCATTCTTGTCGAAAGCCTTGCGACCGCCCAGTCTGCCGATGAATGGCGATTCGCAACTCATACGCTGAAGGGCTCCGCGCAGGCGGTAGGTGCCACCAAAATCACGGGGTTCGCGCAGAAACTGGAGAATATTGGTGACTTCCAGAAAAGTGACGCACGGAAAAAACTTTTGGACAGTTTGAAAAGGGCGGTGGAGGAGTTTACGCATCTGGCTGGTCTGCTCTATCCCTAGCAAGCTTGCCTTTCGGGGTGCCATAATCTATGTAGCGTTCGATAAAACGAACAACAGACATCGAGCGCTGCACATATGGCTAAAATCACTTTTATTCTTCACGATGGCACCGAGCAAACGGTGAATGGCACGGCGGGAATGTCGGTCATGGAAACAGCTGTGAAGAATATGATTCCCGGTATTGATGCCGATTGCGGCGGGGCCTGTGCGTGTGCCACCTGCCATGTCTATGTGGAGCCGGAGTGGAAGGACAAACTCACCAAGCGTGCTTCCATGGAAGAAGACATGCTGGATTTCGCTTTTGATGTTCAGGATTCGAGCCGCCTTTCCTGCCAGATAAAAATCAGCGACGCGATTGACGGCTTGCGCGTGCGGGTTCCAGAAAAGCAATTCTAAGACAGTTGGAGTTTGAAATGTCTGACGTGATTTCCACCGATGCCGTGATCATCGGGGCTGGCCCCTGCGGGCTGTTTGCGGTTTTTGAGTTGGGCCTGCTCGACATCAAATGCCATGTGATTGATATTCTGGACCGGGCCGGCGGCCAGTGCGCCGAGCTTTATCCGGAAAAGCCGATCTATGACATTCCGGCTCTCCCCATCGTGACGGGCTCAGACCTTACGCACCGGTTGATGGACCAGGCCAAGCCCTTTCATCCGCAGTATCATTTCAACCAGATGGTGACGGAACTCATCCGGCATGGTGATAACGACTTTGAACTGAAGACCGATGGTGGACTGGTGTTCCGCAGCAAGGTTGTGGTGATTGCAGCGGGCGGCGGTTCTTTCCAGCCGAAGAAGCCGCCCATTCCCGGCATTGATGCTTATGAAAATACATCGGTGTTCTATTCTGTGAAAAAGATGGAGAGCTTCCGGGGGCGGGACATTCTCGTTGTGGGTGGCGGGGATTCAGCACTCGATTGGGTCAACAATCTACAGCCTTTAGCGCGCAGCATGACGCTTCTGCACCGGCGCGATGAGTTCCGCGCAGCGCCTGACAGCGTGAACAAGATGCGCGAACTGGTGGCAGCGGGAAAAATGCAGCTCAAGCTGGGGCAGGTGACGGGTCTTACGGGTACAGACGGCATATTGTCGTCCGTGCAGGTCAAAGGCAACGACGGTGCGAGTTTTGATATCGCAGCCAATACAGTGCTGCCGTTTTTCGGGCTCACCATGAAGCTCGGCCCGGTGGCTGACTGGGGCCTCAACCTGGATCACAATTTGATCACGGTTGACACGGAAAAATTTGAAACCAGTTCGCCCGGCATTTTTGCAATCGGGGACATCAACCATTATCCTGGCAAATTAAAACTTATTCTTTCAGGCTTTCATGAAGCAGCGCTCATGGCGCAGCAATGTTTCCGTTACATCAATCCCGGTGAAAGACTGCTGTTCCAATACACGACGTCGAGCACAAACCTGCAGAAGAAGCTGGGCGTAGCTTAAATTATTTTCGCGGGTCTCGCATTTTTCTGCGGGTCACTTCCAGTTCGGCTTTCCGATTGGGCCTTCCCAGCAGCTTGCGGAAATTGTCGCGTCGCTCGTGCACTGAAGCGATGGCAAGGCCCATGGGAATGCCGGCTTCCACCAGGAGTGCTTCACCCAATTGCAGGCTTGACTCGATGGTTTCGGGAACAGCCTCGGTTGCCCCTTCGATATATAACCGCATGGCATGGCGTTCATCCCTGGCGCGCGCAATGATTTTCAGGTCGCCTCGTTCCTTGCGGGCGGCCCTTACCACATCATCAACGCGCTTGGCGCTATCCATGGTGACGGCGATGGCGGTGGC
>JANMAE010000009.1:0-20705 GCA_031359445.1 Hyphomicrobiales bacterium
TTGGCCTCGATCTGGTGCGGCCATTCCTCCAGCTTGTCGCGCGCCAGCATCACCTGCCCCACGATTTCATTGGCCGTGAGATTTCGCACCAGCTTTTGCGTGCCGGTGTGGCAGAAGCTGCAGGTGAGCGTGCAGCCCACCTGGCTTGAAATGCACAGCGTGCCGCGGTCTTCTTCCGGGATATAGACCATCTCCACTTCATGGCGGGCACCTTGCGCATCAGGTGCAAGTTTCAGCAGCCATTTCCGCGTGCCATCGCTGGATTTCTGCTCGGTGACAACATCGGGACGGCCAATGGAGAAGGCTTCTTCCAGTTGCAGGCGAAGCCCTTGCGAAATATCGGTCATTTCCGCGAAATTCAAAACCCCACGGTGATAGATCCAATGCCAGACCTGGCGCATGCGCATGCGCCGCTGCTTTTCGGGAACGCCAATGCGGCCCAGAATATCCGCCAGTTCCTCGCGCGTGAGTCCCATGAGGGAGGGGCGCAAGTCATTGGGCAAATAGGGCGCGGGTGCAGGCGCCGTGTGAAGAAGTGTGGTCATGGCGTCGCGTCTTACTGCAAATCCACCGCGCCCACCATAGGCCCCAGCGGCACGAGATTGTCGTCGCGGTTGAGGTCGGTGGAATAGAGGCTCGACACCGATCCATCGAAGAACAGGGCATTGTCGCAGGAAAGCCCATCCCTGAAGAATTTGGCGAAGGCATGGAAGTTCACGGCATTGTCGGTGATGACGAAAGCCGCTGTATGATTATCCACCATGCCCACGCCATTGCGGATCTTGAGGGACGCGCCATCTTCGGAAAATTTTGGATGGATTTCGCCATTGATCACCAGCATGGGGCCGGATTGCGTGGCAAAGTCAGGCTTCACCCCCAGCTTCACATAGTCTTCCGTGGCGGCTACACCCAGCTCCTTGCCCGCAATGTAAAAAACCCCATTGGGCTTCAAATGAAAATTGCCATAGCCATTTCTTGTATTGAGTTTTTTTGCCACCACGCTATCTTCCACAAACAGGCCAATAGGTTTGAGATTGATATCGAACATGCCGGCATTCATGGCAAAGCGCAGGTCCTTGCCTTGGGCTTTCAGTTCTTCCGCCAGCGCGTCAAAGCTGCCAATGGGCTGGCCCGAAGGATCGAGATTATACACCTCAAGCTGCATGCTGTTGAGGTCAATGCGGCAGACGCTGTAGCTGTTGCCCTCGAAACTCTGGACTGCACACATTGAAGCCGCCGCAAATCCGCTGGATTGCAGAAACGTCAGGAATACAACTGCCAAGAACCAGCGCATGACTACTATTTGCAGGCGCTGTCAATCTTGTCCATGGCTGCAGCGATGCCGCTGAGGGAATAATTGTCTGTGGTCTCGGTACCCTTCCACGACGTGCCGGTCACCGAAAGTTTCTTGCCGTTTTTCATGGCAGCCACAATTTTCTTTTCCTTGGCGGATGTATCGGCCCAGGCCCCGTCACCATTGGTGAAAAGCTCGAAATTCGCATCATCGACCTTCACCTGAACCGTGGTCTGTTCCTTGAAGGGATAGCCAATGATGGTGGAAACCTCACCTGAGATCTTTCGGCCGGGCATGTTGGTCACGATGAAGAAAACCGGATCGCGCTTCACCTTCTTGGCGGAATCGCTCGATTTTGGCTGCGATACGGCATAGCACACCTTGGTATCGGGGGCCTTGTAGGTATAAGCCGTCCAGTCATTGAAAGTGCCAAGGGCGGTGGGTTCAGCGGCCTGCGCTGCTGCCCCGAAAGCCAAAAGGAAAAGCGCCAGCGCGCCGGATTGCCGTAAAACTGTCATGGTTAACGTTATAGCCTCAAGAAATTAATAAATGCATGACAAGGCTTTGTAAGAAGATTTCGGCCCAATTGCGGCATTACCGGGCAATGATTTTAAGCCCCATGACGGCACCGGCCTGAAACAAGTGGGCGACTGTTGCATAAAAATCATCCAGCCCGTCAACCAGTTGCGCCCCGTGCAGCTCAATGTGGCGCTGCCGCTGGCTGCGAAACATGGCAAGGCGGGCCGCTGTGTAATCCATCCAGCTCAAGCTCACATCTGAACTCTCGACCTCGCCAAACCCAGCCGCATTGAGCTCAGCCTCATAGGCGGCGAGACTTGGCAGATAAGGGCTTTGCACCTTGATGGCGAGCTGGCTCTGTTCATGTGCCGTAAGCGCCCGGCGCTTGGCGTAATCCTCGATATACATCACGCCACCCGGCTTCAACATTTTGCGGCACACTTCAAACAGCCTGTCACGCTGCGGAATATGCAGAAAACACAGAAACGAGACAATGGCGTCGTAGCCCGGAGCCACAGCGTCCCCAAGGATATCACCACAAACATGCGCAACCCGCAAGGTGAGACCGCACCGCGCTGTAAGACCCTTTGCCACATCATGAAGGTCGGGCTGCAGCTCGAGGGCGGTGACATTGGCTCCTGTCTTGGCGGCGATATAGCGGGCAGGCCCCCCAATTCCCGAACCAATGTCGAGCACCCGGAAATCCGAGGCAAGGTTCAGAACCCCCAGCGCCTCATCCACCGCATCGGTTCCAAAATAGTGATACTGGTCAAACGCCGTGAGCTGATCCACCCGCAAGGCAGCGTCATCGGCAATGCCCAGCGCTGCCAGTTCCCGGTGGATGCGATGCACATCGCTATAAAGCTTCATGGATTTCATTTGGACGAAGACCTCCTTGTGCATTATCGCTACATCTCGGCAAAAAGGGCAACGGGGCAGTGCACATGAAGGACAAGACAATTCTGGTGACCGGTTGCTCCACCGGCATTGGCCATGCCTGCGCCATGGGGCTGAAATCCAGGGGTTGGCGGGTCTTTGCAACCGCCCGCAAGGCTGAAGATCTCAAACGCCTGCAAGATGAAGGCCTGGAATCCCTCTATCTCGATTATGTCGAGCCCTCCTCCATCGAGGCTTGCGTGGCCGAAGTATCAAGGCTTGCGGGAGGCCAGCTCTTTGCCCTCTTCAATAACGGCGCCTATGGGCAGCCGGGTGCGGTGGAAGACCTCACACGTGCGGTGCTGGAGCAGCAGTTTCAGGTGAATGTTTTGGGCTGGCATCAGCTTACAAACCTTTGCCTGCCCCTGATGCGGGCCAAGGGCCGGGGCCGCATCGTGCAGAATTCATCCGTACTCGGATTGGTTGCCATGAAATGGCGTGGCGCCTACAACGCCTCCAAATTCGCAATCGAGGCCTTGAGCGATACGCTGCGGCTGGAATTGCGCGGCTCCGGCATCCATGTCGTGATCATTGAACCGGGCCCGATTACCAGCCGCTTCACGCAAAATGCCCTGGCAGCCTTCGAGCGCAATATTGACGCTGCACACTCCCACTACGCCAAAGACTATGTAGCCCAGCGCGCGCGGCTGGGAAAAGGCGGTTCCAGCCGTTTCAAACTGCCGCCAGAGGCGGTTCTGGAAAAACTCCTGCTCGCATTGGAAAGCCCGCGACCACATGCCCGTTACTTTGTGACAACGCCCACCTATATCATGGCCTGGTGCCGCAGGTTGTTACCCCAGGTGATGCTCGACTACATTGTGAACAAGGCTTCTGACCAATGAATATATTCAACTATCTCGTGCCGATCGCCGTGGGTGCAGTGGCTGTCGTCCTGCTCATGGGGCTGTGGAACATGCTGCGTGGCGGCTCATCCAGCCGTTCGCAAACGCTCATGCGCTGGCGGGTGATTCTGCAGTTTGCCGCCATTGTTCTGATGATGGCAGGATTGTGGTACTCCTCACGGCATTGAAATTGGGCCTGCGCCCTCCCATGTCTTTCACGCTTTGGAGGTGAACATGACACGTCTTGCAGATGCAGCATCCGTGGCCCGCGATTTCTGGCCGAAACTGAAACGGTCTCTGGGCCATTTGCCCTATGCCGAAGAAATTCTTGCCGCCTATTATTGCGCCTTTGACGCGGCAACACCTCTGAAAGTCAAAGGCACGCTGCTGGCAGCGCTTGCCTATTTCATCCTGCCCTTTGACGTCATCCCCGATTTCATTCTGGGTCTGGGTTTTACCGATGACATGGCAGTGATCTATACGGCCATCAGCATGGTGCGCAGCCACATCACCCAGGAGCACCGCGACAAGGCAAGAGAGACTTTGGAGCGCATGAAGGCGGAAACCGTCTAGCCCTTGCGGGTGACAATGAACACGGCTGCAGCGCATACTGCCATGCCAAAGATCTGGATGGGGAGCAGCGTTTCGTTGAACAGCATATAGCCGGTGAGCGTTGCCACGGCGGGCACCAGAAAAATCATGCTCGAGACGCGCGCCACATCACCATGGCGAATGAGCAGCATGAGAAGCGCAATGGCTCCCAATGACAGCACGATCACAGCCCAGCCAAGCGCTATCCAGGCGCTGGCACTGCCATCAAAGCCGAAGTTCTCAAACGCCAGAGCGCCCGTCAGCACCACGGCAAACGCGCCTGCATATTGCCAGAAGCCTGCACTCGCCATGTTGAGGGTGGTGGCATAGCGCTTCTGATAAACCGTCCCCACCGCTGCACTCAGAGCGCCTACAACATTGATCCCGATCGTGATGGGCGTAATGCCGTCAATGCTCGCAATATCAAGCTTGGGCCAAACCACAAGTCCAATTCCCGCAATACCGACGAAAAGCCCCAGCCAGTGCCGCAGTGTGATGCGTTCTCCGATAAAATGGGCCGCAAGGATGGCCGTCATCAGCGGTTGGAGGCCAATGATGAGAGCTGAAACGCCCGCCGGCATTCCATGCGCCACCACCCAATAAACAGGTCCCAGATATCCCGCATGCAGCAGCGCGCCAGCCATGGCCGCATGCAGCGCAGAGCGGGGATTAGGCCAGGGCGCCCGCTGCAACAGCGCGATGCTCCCATAGGCAAGCCCCGCCAGGGGAAACCGCAGGCACAAGAATGTGAGGGGCTCCACATGGCCCGCCGAAAGCCTTGCTACAATAAACCCGGTGCCCCACAGCAGCACAAAGCTTGCGGGTGCGAACGCAATCCACGCAGGTGCTGTTCTGTTCATGCCTTCACACATGCCAAGGATTCTGTGGACATGCGAGTGTTATCTTGAGCGCTGCATTTTATCTGGGCTATGTCTACTGCAATGAAACTGAAGCTGCGCACCCCTTATGAATTCGCCGAGGAGGCATTCCGCCGTCTGTTTGCCGATGAGGCCGTACCTCTCGCAGGGAATATCGCCTTTCGCACCCTGTTTTCAGTTTTTCCCTTCCTGATTTTTCTCACCGCCTTGGCGGGCTTCTTTGGCAATGAGGCCCTGGCTGAAACCGTGGTGATTTTCCTGCTGAGCGTGGCGCCTGAACAATTGGTCAGGCCGCTCTCTTCTGAAATCCATTCCATCCTGACAGTGCCGCGCTCGGGCCTGCTGAGCCTGGCAGCCGTACTTACGATCTGGAGTGCCATGGCAGGTGTGGACAGCATTCGCGTAGGCTTGAATCGCGCCTATGACCTCAAGGAACAAAGAAGCTGGTACCGGCTGCAATTTCTCAGCATCATCTTCATTATTGGAGCGGCAGCGGCACTTCTTGCTGTCTCCGTGCTGCTGGTCTTTGCGCCCCTCGCCCTGGCTGGGCTGGCGCGTTATGCCCCAAGCTTCGGGCAAAGTGTTGCCGCCTATGATTTCCTGCGCTTTCCCATAGCCATAGCCCTTCTCACGCTGGGCCTGCAACTCTGCCACCTGTTTCTGCCTGCGGTTCGCCAGCCCAACCTTGTGGTATTGCCGGGGGTGCTCGTCACCGTGGCGGTCTGGGTGGTGCTCACTTCGGCTTTTTCCTTCTATCTCGTGAATTTCAACAGTTTCGCTTCCACCTATGCCTCGCTCTCCGGTCCCTTCGCGGCCATGTTTTTTCTCTATCTCGCAGCCCTCGTGTTGATATTGGGCGGCGAGGTAAATCGCGTCCTGCAGGTGCATCTCAACCGCCGCCCGGGCTCACGTGGCAGCGGGCCTTCCGCAAATCCTTAAAAATTGCCGAAATTTCCCGATATGCGGGAAACACTTCCTTCACCCAATTCTTAATTCCGTGTTGGTTTTCACGGTTACCAAAGTCATAATCAAGATGTTCTCACAGTCATGGGAGATTACGGAAATGATGATAGGTTTTGCAGCCATGGATATCTCGATGCTTCTCGACAACATGTTTCACCTGCGTATCTCAAGCCATGCGGTGACCATGTCGATCATCTTCAGCGCCTTTGGTTCATTGATCCTTGCCAAGATCATTGGCAATTTCGGAAACATCACCATTCCGTTAAATTTTTCCGCGCTGTTTGTGGGCGCAATCCTGTCCAACTCCGCCCTCGACAGCATTCACGTGGTAGCGCTCCGCTATGATGAAAAAGTGTTGCTGGTGACATTGGCGGGCATGCTCTGCGCCTCCCTGACCATGATGGTCTTGCAAGGCGCCCAGAGCCGCTGATCCAGCGCTAGGACTTTCCGTCGGAGGCAAGCAATACGCAATTCGGGGCTGTCTTGGGCGCTTCGCAATTGCTGTTGCCAGTAAGCGCAATCAGCGGAAACCCGCTATTGATGAGTCCCATCTGGTAAATCTTCGAAAGGCCAGGAACATTGATCGAGCTGGGTGGGGCCTTTTCCATTTCAACCAGAAAATCCTTCGAAATTCCCATCTGCGCGAGGTAGGGCACCAGCATGCCGCGCAGCCTTTTATCCAACCCTATCTTGTCGATCTGTTTCACCTTCTCACTCTTGACAACTTTGCGGCTGATGATTTTTTTCTTGCCCCTCACCATGCGGTAGGTCTCGCGGTAGGTGATGCGTTGCTGAAATCCTTTCGTGCGAACCTGATGCACGCCCACAAGTGTTGAAGGTCCGGCCAGCCGTTTGACACCGCCTGCCAGAACCAGCGGACAGGCTGAAAAGCAATAGCCCGTATCATCCAGTGCAAGGCCCCTGTAAACGCCCCGCCATTCCTTGGGCGCCTTGCAGGTCTTGTCAGTGGGAGCGCAGCCCTCATATTTGGTATATCCCACGCCCGTATTGAGCTTGTGCTTACGGATCATGCGGCCTAGCACCATGGCGGCCCCCACATCGCCGCCCGGTGAATTCAGCACCACCGGCAGTTGGATTTTCCCGAGTTTTGCGAGAACCGCCCCAAAGCGCTGTGGCGTTGCTGATGTGATTTCCCCTTCCGCCGCAATCCATTCCGGACAATTGGGCTCACAGCCAGGCTTGCTGCTGCGCACGACAACAAAACTCATGGACGCAATTTTCGAGCTTTCAATCTTTTGTGGAGGTTTGCTGGGCGCGGCCCACGCCAGGGGAACAGCCAAAACCATGAGCAAAATTGCCTGAAGACCTATTCTGCGCATGACCATAACCCCTCAACAACAAACCCTGCGGGCGTCGATGATAATCACGCATTTCAACGGTTGTAAATCGGGGTTGCCATTCGGTAGTGTCTCAGTTTGATTGTGGCGTGTTTAGCACGGCCAAACGCTTGGCTTGAAGCGCTTCTATTTCTGCCTTGTTTATCAGGACAATAATATCGCCCCATGACCAAAGACGGTCGGTGAGATTGGCAGCCATTGCTGGTGTCCACTTGTTCAGACTCTTGTGCTGGCGAATCCAGTTGTAGTGGACAAAGTATAGCGAAAGCGCGTGAACATGGTTTTGCAATTTCTAGAAAAGCCATTTGTCAGACGTGTGAAACGGCGCATGGCCATCCGCATGGTGAGGTTTTGACGTTCAACATATGAGGTTGAAACATGTTTTGGGTCTGGTTCACCTTCAATTCGCCGCTTCTCAATTCCTACACATTCCGCAGGGCTGTAGCGGCCTTTTGCGGTTTCATGCGAGGCCCCGTAAATTTTGTGGAGGATGGCGTAATCTACATCGCCACCAAAAGCGCCTTCAACCGCTTCCAAATAGGCCTTGTGACCATCCGTAGTCAGTTGGACGCGGTTCGTAAAACGTGACCGCAGATCGTCCATGAATACCATGGCGTATTGTCCATCACGACCGCCTGCCAGCCATGAAAGAATGAGTTTGCTTTCTGCCTCAATCGCCGTCCAAGTCCAGACGTCGCCCGCTTCATCCGGCGCGGACTTGGCCTTGGCGACATTCTTTTGCTTGGCGTAGCAAAACGACCAAATTTCATCACACTGAACACGTTTGACGTTGACGTTGCGCACTTTATCGTCATGGAATGCGCTGCAAACGTTGCCTGCGTCTGCCAGTAATTTCGATATAGTGTTGATGGAAACGCCTGTCACACGGCTGATTGAGCGCATTGAAGAGCCTTCAACCAGCATATTCAGGATTTGGACACGGATGGCATTTGGCAGCTTGTTAATGCTACTGATATAGCTTGATAAATTATCAATATCAAGCAAAAAGTTCAGTTTAGTATTCTAGTATTTCATTTCGTATTTGCGGCCAGTTGTCATGCATTACCATCAAAACAAATCGGCGCGGGAGGCTAACCCAGTCTGCGATTTCATCAATTGTTTTTGTACCACTCTGCAACAAGTCTATCGCGTCCGCCCTCGCAGCGGGGGGAAAGATTACAGCCAGTGCGCGATAGATCGCGTGCCTGTCTTCGAGCGCTTGATAATCTGCCAAACCTATTTCATCAGCGGAAGAAGGAGCGAGAAGGGCCTCGGTAAAGGCAACTAAATCGGCGGACGTTCTGGTTTTCCCTTCGGTTTTGTCCAGGACGTGAACAAGCTCCTTAAAACAAACAAGTCTTTTCCATGGGTTATCTAAATGCTCACTATACACTATCAAAGTGTGCAGTTCTGGCGGAGCATATAATGCCGGTCGAATTGTGTATTGGTAATATGTGCCGCGGCAAAGTTCTGGATTCATATCCTCTGCGGAAAATATGATGTGGTCTTGCACACACAACACATCAACAATGGCCGTTCAATTTCTGGCAATTCTATCGGCATCTCCCGTTCATTCTCGAATATTTTTGCCAGCTTCTTCAGGAGCATGATTTTCCGCGATTCGTTAGAATAAAAAAGGCCCGCAATGCGGGCCTTAATGTCTAGTTGCAACTGATCAGTTAGGCAAGCCTAGCCTTTGCCCGCCCGCTTAGCGGGGGAAAACTCACGCCGCCCCTAGAAAGGGCAGACCTAATTCCTTTTTCAGCCTCACCCTGAAGCTCATCAACAGAAAGGTTTTTACCCTTAAATCCGGGGAAAAACTTAATATTGACTAGCTCCCTCCCCTCATCAAAGAGGAGCGCGTTCAGCCTAGCTGTTCCGCTCAAATCCTTCATAGCACTCTCCAATTCCCATCTCTTTGCAGAAGCCTTCTTCGCCGCTGCCACTTTTGCTTCGGAAGACATCGACTCAGACCGAGCACGGCCTCCCGCTTGTCCACTTTTAACTCTGCCAGAAGACGATTTTATGTCCTCTGAAAGTTCGCCTGTAGCAATTCTGCCCACCATGACAGCGGCACCAATGGTATCAGCTGGACGCTTTTGACCACTTGGACCTCTAGGCATGTGACAGACACTCCTTCAGACAAGACCAAACGCTCAACGAGCGGTTAGCCCATTTGAACGTTACCTAGTATGGTTGGTTCCATACTTGACAGATTGTATTTATGATGATTCACAGAAATAGTCAAGATTTATCTTGACAAACATAAGGGAATCAGAGTTGCAAAGCGCCCGATTCCCTCTCACCCATCTATATATAGCAGGCAACAGTGAGGCGCTGTCAAATGACAATTATAATATTTTATTTGTCAAGCGTTCCTCTGTTAACGCAAGGTTAATGTTTGTCACAATCAAACTGAGACACTACCCGCCATTCCTTGACTTTCGGTGGAACCTTGCCTAGAAACCCCCATCGCTCCGGGCCAACAGTTTGGGGTGAGCCATGCGCTGCCCTAGGCAACTCGACAAAAGCTTGTAATATCAAGCATTAAAGCTCGCTGTTTCATGAGTTTGCAGCGGCACCAAAGGGCGCGAGGAATGAAAAAGGTTATGAAATGTACGCAGTGATAAAGACTGGCGGCAAGCAATATCGCGTTGCAGCCAATGACAAGATCCTCATCGAAAAGCTTGAAGGCGTCGCAGGCGACCGCGTCAGCTTTACCGATGTGCTTATGGTTTCCAATGGCGGCACGGTGGATATCGGTGCGCCCTTGGTAGCGGGTGCAACCGTCGTGGGCGAGATCGAAAAGCAGGCCCGTGGGCCCCATATCATCATTTTCAAGAAGCGCCGCCGCAAGCATTATCGCCGCAGGAATGGTCACCGTCAGGACCTGACGAGCGTCACTATCACGGAAATTCTCACAGGTGGCGCCAAGCCATCCGCCAAGGCCGCTGCACCCGTGGCTGCCGCAGCCGCAGCACCTCTGGCAGCGCCTGTAGCTGCATCGCAGGCTGCAACCGATGATATTTCGCTCATCGGCGGCATCGGCCCCAAGATCCACAAGGCGCTCACCGACATGGGCATCACGACATTTGCCCAGATCGCCAGCTGGACGCCTGACGATGTTGAGCGTATTGAAACGGAAATCAAGCAGAAGGGCCGCGTTGCCCGCGAAGAATGGATTGAGCAGGCCAAGGAATTGATGGCTGGCAAACCACCCCGCGCCAAAGCCGACAAAACCCGCAGCAAAGAATAAGGAGCACTCCTCATGGCACATAAAAAAGCAGGCGGCTCATCCCGCAACGGCCGCGATACCGCTGGCCGCCGTCTTGGCGTAAAATGCTTTGGCGGTGAAAGCGTGATTTCCGGCAACATCATCATCCGCCAGCGCGGCACCACCTGGCACCCCGGAACGGGCGTGGGCATCGGCAAGGATCACACGATCTTCGCAACCATTCCCGGCACCGTGCAGTTTCGTGGCACCAAGAAGAACAAGCAGCTCGTGTCGGTCATTCCGATGAAGGCCGCTGAATAATTTTTCTGCACCCAACGCAATAAAAAAGGAGAGATGAAATCATCTCTCCTTTTTTTATCAACTCTGTCGGTTGATCAGAATACCATGGCCACGTAATTGCGCACCAAGCTCTTGCGGCCAAGACCGCCATTATGCTTGGAAGCGGCCATCCGCAAATTGCCATGGCTCATGCGCACGGCAAGCGAAAGATGCTGCAAGCCAAACCGCACATTGGTGGCGGGATTGAGCAGTGCAGAACAATTGCCACGGAAGCCAACACTTTTGGCAGTGGCACATTTCAATTGGAACACGCCATATTCCCCGGCAGCGCCCCGAATGTTGGGATTATAGTTGGATTCCACCTTGGCAATGCGCAGCGCAAACCAGGTAGGCACACCATAACTTGGTGCTGAACCCTTGATAAGCGAGATGACACGCTCGCGTGTAGCATCCGAAGTGGCGGGCCTCCGCATGGCCAAATGGCGCTTATGGAACTTATGTGCGCCATGCGACTTGTAGTTCATAGCAAGATGAGTGTGGTGACGCACGCGCGCCTCTACAGTACCTGAGAATATAGATACAGCACAAATAGCCGCAGCCATACCCAGTGAGAGTCCAAACTTCATATTATACCTTTCATTATACGCGAATAGAGATGAGTTAACTTGTGATTAACTCAGTTTTTCTGGGACTGTCGCAGTACTACCCCCCAGGAAGGTTGCGATAAACCTTCCAAATACGGCCAAAATGGGACCGTATGAAAAATTAATGTTGCAATGCAGCAATGATGGTTTGAGCAGTTTCACACCCAATCGCGGCCTTTGACCTCTGCGCACAACAGGTTAGAAGACGCGCATGAAATTTCTTGATGAAGCAAAAATCTACGTGCGCTCCGGTGATGGCGGAGCAGGAGCTGTCTCATTCCGGCGGGAAAAATTTATTGAGATGGGCGGGCCCGACGGCGGTGACGGCGGCAATGGCGGAGATGTCTGGGTGGAGGCTGTGGATGCCCTCAACACGCTCATCGACTACCGCTACCAGCAGCATTTCAAGGTGCGCACCGCAGGCCATGGCATGGGCCGTTTGCGTGCCGGCGCCAATTCCGAAGATATTGTCCTCAAGGTGCCGACCGGCACGGAAATTTATGAGGAAGACAATGAAACACTGATAGCCGACCTCACGCATCTCGGTGACAAGGTCCGCATTGCGCGCGGCGGCAATGGCGGCTTCGGCAATGCCCATTTCAAATCCGCCACAAACCGCGCGCCGCGCCATGCCAACCCCGGCATTGAAGGCGAAGAACGCTGGATCTGGCTGCGCCTCAAACTCATTGCCGATGCAGGCCTGCTGGGCCTGCCCAATGCCGGAAAATCCACGCTGCTGGCAGCGGTTTCCGCCGCAAAGCCCAAGATCGCCGACTATCCCTTTACAACGCTGCAACCGCAATTGGGCGTGGTGAAAGCCGCAGGCAACAGCTTTGTGCTGGCCGATATTCCAGGCCTGATCGAAGGCGCCAATGAAGGTGTGGGACTGGGAACGAAATTCTTAGGCCACGTCGAACGCTGCGCCATCCTCCTCCACCTCATTGACGTGACCGGCGATGATCCGGTGAAAGCCTACCGTGTCATCCGCAAGGAAGTGAAGGAATACGGACCGGAGATTTCCGAGAAGCCCGAGATCATCGCCTTCAACAAGATCGACGCGATTTCTGAAAAGGAATTGGAGAAGAAGCTGGCGGATTTCAAAAAGCGCCTGAAGAAAACGCCCATCCTGATATCAGGTGCCACTGGCCGGAATGTCGATGACACCATGAAGCGCCTGCTCACCGTGATACAAAAGACCCGCAAGAACGAAAGTGCCGACGTGGAAGGTGTCGAGGTAGAGGACTGGCGTCCATGACACAAGCCCTGGGTGCTGCCCGACGCATCGTCATCAAGATCGGCTCAGCCCTGCTGGTGGACAGCAAGACGGCAAGCGTCAAATCCACCTGGCTCAAAACCCTGATTGAGGATCTGGTGGAAGCCAAGGCGCGCGGCGCCGACGTGATCATTGTCTCCTCGGGGGCCATTGCCCTGGGGCGAAGGTCGCTTGGCCTGCCAGCCGGAAAGCTGCGGCTTGAGGAAAGCCAGGCGGCCGCGGCCGTAGGCCAGATCGCATTGGCCCATGGCTGGTCGCAAGCCTTGGCGGAAAAAGATATTGTGGCAGCGCAGGTGCTGGTCACCCTCAAGGATACCGAAGAGCGCCGCCGCTATCTCAACGCCAGGGCCACGCTCAACACGCTCCTGGCCCAGGGTGCGGTCCCCGTGATCAACGAGAATGACACGGTGGCCACCTCTGAAATCCGTTATGGCGACAATGACAGGCTGGCTGCGCGCGTGGCCTCCATGATGTCAGCCGATTGCCTCGTGCTCTTGTCGGATGTGGACGGGCTCTATACCGCACCTCCGGGCAAGGCGGACTCCACTTTCATTCCCCTGGTCACCGACATTACGCCGCAAATTGAAGCCATGGCAGGAAAGCCTGCGTCAGGCGTGGGCTCTGGCGGCATGGTAACCAAGATCGAAGCCGGTAAAATTGCCATGGGTGCGGGCTGCAACATGGTGATTGCCTCGGGCCATGAATCCCATCCCTTGCGCCGCATAGCAGCCGGCGAACGCTGCACCTGGTTCATGGCGCCGCTGTCTGCCCTGCAATCGCGCAAGCGCTGGATAGCGGGCACCCTGCAACCCGTTGGCAAGCTTGTGGTGGATTTGGGTGCCAGAACAGCACTCGGACAAGGTAAAAGTCTTTTGCCAGCAGGCGTAAAGCAGGTCATGGGAAACTTCTCGCGCGGTGACACCGTAAGCGTGGTAGGCCCTGACGGCGTGGAAATAGGCCGCGGCCTTGTGGCCTATGACGCCGGTGATGCCTCGCGTATTGCGGGATTGAAATCTGCTGATATAGAAAGAACCATAGGGTTTCGCGGACGTGATGAAATCATTCACCGTGATGACCTTGTGATGATGATCGGAGAAAGAGTGTAACATGCTGGAGCTGGGGAGGAATGCCCGCAAGGCCGCGCGCATCTTGGCGCTTGCCCCAACCACGCAGAAAAATGCAGCACTCCTCGCCATGGCAAATTCCATCCGCGCGGCATCCCCTATTATCATCGCGGCCAATCGAGCGGAACTGGTGGCAGCACATGCCAAGGACCTTAAGGCCTCCTTCATCGACCGCCTCACGCTCACCCCTGAGCGCGTCGAAGCCATGGCCAAAGGGCTGGAAGACATCGCTGCATTGCCTGATCCTGTAGGCACAGTATTGAGCGAATGGACGCGGCCCAACGCCATGCGCATTGCGCGGGTGCGGGTTCCCATCGGCGTGATCGGCATTATTTTTGAAAGCCGGCCGAATGTGGCAGCAGACGCAGGCGCGCTGTGCATGAAATCCGGAAACGCCGCCATCCTGCGCGGTGGCTCTGACGGCTTCCAGTCCGCAAGCCTGATCGTGAAGGCCCTGCAGGAGGGGCTGGAAAAAGCTGGACTGCCGCGTCAGGCCATTCAGATGGTGCCCACCACCGACCGGCAAAGTGTTGGCGAAATGCTGACAGGTCTCAGCGGCAACATTGATCTCATCGTGCCCCGCGGCGGCAAAAGTCTTGTGGCGCGTGTCCAGGCGGAAGCAAGGGTGCCCGTGTTCAGCCACCTCGAAGGCATTTGCCATGTTTATGTGGATGGCTCAGCCAATCCCGTGATGGCGCGCGATATTGTTCTCAATGCCAAGATGCGGCGCACCGGCGTCTGCGGCTCAGCCGAAACCATTCTGGTCGATCGCAACGCCGCTGACAAAAATCTCAAGCCCCTTGTTGCAGCCCTTATTGATGCGGGCTGCGAGGTGCGTGGCGATCTGGCAGCGCAACAGGCCGATCAGCGGGTGAAGTCCGCCAGCGAAGAGGATTGGTCAACCGAATATCTCGACGCCATCGTGGCCATGCGTGTGGTGGATGGCGTGGACGAAGCCATGGCCCATATCGCGAGATATGGTTCCCAGCACACCGATGCCATTGTGGCTGAAGACACGAAAACTGCTGAACGCTTTTTGAATGAGGTAGACAGCGCCATCGTGCTCCACAATGCCTCCACGCAATTTGCCGATGGCGGCGAATTTGGCTTTGGCGCTGAAATCGGCATTGCCACCGGCAAGCTCCACGCGCGCGGACCCGTGGGGCTGGAACAGCTCACAACCTTCAAATATCAGGTGCATGGCTCAGGACAGATCCGGCCGTGATCAAAGCGCCGCCATTTGGGAGAGGCCAGCGCATCGGCCTGTTTGGCGGCTCTTTCAACCCCGCGCATTACGGTCATTACCGGGTGGCACTTTATGCGCTCAAACATTTGCGGCTGGATTGGGTTTGGTGGCTGGTGTCGCCGCAAAATCCGCTCAAGGACGCCCATGAAACGGCAGCTTATGCCAAGCGTTTTGCCGCAACCCGCAGGCTTGCCCGGCATCCCCGCTTCATCATAACCGATTTCGAAAGCCAGTTGCACTCCCGCAACACCGCCGAAACGCTGGCAGCGCTCAAAGGCGCGATGAGCCAGGCCCACTTCGTCTGGATCATGGGTGCTGACAGCTTCGCCGATATCCACCGCTGGCACAACTGGACCGACATTGTCGAAGCCCTGCCGCTCGCCATCCTGGCACGGCCCGGCTATTCCATCCGTGCACTGAACGGCCGCGCCGCCCTGCGTTATGCCCAGAACAGAGTGTCGCCCAAACATGCCGGGAATCTGGCCCTGTACCGCCCGCCCGCCTGGGTTTTCCTGCCCATGCCGTTGCGGGCCGAAAGTTCCACGGCAATTCGCAACTTGAACCGCGCGCCCCGAAGTCCTAAACAGGCCGGAGAAACCCATAAAGGACCAGTCCTCTGAAAAAACCTGCAAAGAAGGCGCCGGCCAAAAAAGCCAAGCCGGTCGCAAAGCCAGCCAAAACGGGCGCGAAGCCAGCAAAGACGGCAGCCGAACTCAAGACAATCATGATGGCAAAGGTACGCTTTGCCGAAAAAGCCAAGCGGGGCCTGCGCGGCAAGACCACGTCCAAGGTAAAGCCCAAGGGGAAAGTGAAACCCAAGTCCAAAGTGGCAACCAAGGCGAAGGTGAAGCCACCAGCCAAAAAAGTGAAGGCACCGGTCAAGAAGAAATCGCTGGCAGCGGCAAAGCCCTTGGCTGTCGCCAAGCCCGTCAACAAACCTGTCGTCGCGGCAAAACCCAAGGTGATGGCACCTGCCAAGGTTAAACAGCCTAAGCCCAAGCCCGTTGCCGATGTTTCGCTTTTGAAAATCGTCATGACCCAGCTTGAAGATGCCAAGGCTGAAGACATTGTGTCCATCAACCTCGATGGCAAATCCGCGATTGCCGACAACATGGTGGTAGCATCCGGCCGTTCCAACCGTCACGTGGGCGCCATTGCCGATCAGTTGGTGGATAAGCTCAAGGCGGCGGGCCATCGCCACATTCGCGTCGAAGGCATGGATACCTGTGACTGGGTGCTGGTGGATGCGGTGGATGTGATCGTGCATCTCTTCCGCCCCGAAGTCCGCAGTTTCTACAATCTTGAAAAACTGTGGTCAGAACATTCGCCACAGGAACCGCCCGTCGAATAATCTTGCGGCTCCAGGTTCTGGCCATTGGCAAGTTGAAGACAGGGCCCGAAAAAAGCCTGGCGGAAGACTATCAGCTCAGGCTGGAAGGGCTTGGACGTAAAGCCGGCATAACCAAATTCACCGTGAATGAATTTGCCGAAAGCCAGGCGCAAACGCCCGCCCAGCGCCAGCTTGAGGAAAGCCGGTTGCTTGCCACCAAAGCTGTAACACTTGTCCTTGATGAGCGGGGCGCAGCACTTTCCAGCGAAGACTTTGCAAAATGCCTCCAGCGCCATCTCGACCAGGGCACCCAAGAGCTCGCTTTTCTCATCGGTGGCCCGGATGGTCATGCGGAAGCCACACGCCGCACCGCAGGCCAGCTCCTGTCCTTTGGTCCCATGACCTGGCCGCACCGGCTGGTACGCGTCATGTTATTTGAACAAATTTACCGGGCGGTCACCATTTTGGTTAATCATCCCTACCACCGGTCCTGACCTTTCAGGGGCCCTATTTTAAACAACTCCCTCCTCTAGGCAGACTGTTGGTATGATATTGTTGCGCGCTTTGGCAGGGATGATCATTTTGGGCCTTGCCTCGCTGCAGGCCCAGGCGCAAACCCCGCTGCCGCAAAGCGAGGAATTAAGCAGCGTCGAGCAGGACCTCACGCTGTCAACGGCGGCCCAGGAAAAAATCAAAACCGAAGTGGCTGACGCCCTGCAAGCGCAGGAAGAGATTTCTGTGAAGCTCATTGACCTGGCCCGGCAGATCCAGTCCCAGGAAACAGCCATTGCCACAACTGAAGCCCGCATCCTGCAACTGCGCAAGGAAGCCATTACCATCCGCGCTGATCTCGCCGAAAAACAGGATGTTCTGTCGGAGCTTCTCGCAGGCCTGCAGCGGCTGGAACAAAATCCGCCACCTGCCCTGGTGGTTGAACCGCGCGATGTTTTATCGGCCCTGCGCGGCGCCATGATGTTTGGCTCAATCGTGCCGGAATTGCGCGGCCAGGCCGAAGCATTGGCCGCCAAGCTCACCCGGCTGGACAAGATAAAGGGTGACGTCGAGACGGAAAAATTGGCCCTGGATGAGGCCATGACCGGTTTCAGGACCTCCCAGATCGAGCTGGCCGAACTGGTCCAGCAAAAGAAACAACTCGTCTTCGACAGCGCCAGAAAGCTGGAAAGCGAAAAGGCACGCGCAGCCGAGCTGGCAGGCAAGGCCAAATCCCTGCGCCAGCTCGTAGCCGACCTCGCTGCCGCCCGCCTCAAGGAAGAAGCGGAAAAATCGCGCCAGGCCGTGGCGCTGGATGCTGAAAGAAAGCGGCAGGAAGAGTCCCAGGCCAAGCCGCGCATGGTCTTTTCACAAAGCCAGGGCCGTCTCGAATATCCCGTTCAAGGCCAGATCTTGAAGCGCTATGGCGATGATGACGGTCTGGGCAGCAGCCTCAGGGGTTTTGCCGTGGCAACCCGCAAAACGGCCCAGATCACAGCCCCCGTTGACGGCCGCGTGGAATTTGCTGGTCCATTCCGGTCCTATGGCCAATTGTTGATATTGAACCCCGGAGAGGGGTATCTTGTGCTTTTGGCAGGAATGAACCAAATATCAGTGGAAATTGGCCAAACCGTGCGTGCCGGAGAACCCCTGGGAATTATGGGCGATGGCCCATCTTCGGTCACTTTGTTGGGCGATGAGGTAGAAGAACAGCGCCCGGTGCTGTATGTGGAATTCAGAAAAGACGGAGAGGCCGTTGATTCGGCCCCGTGGTGGATTGGTGGAATGAAAGAGGCTCGTAAATGATTGTGAACGACAGGGTTAAGTCTTTTGGTTTGGTATTGGCGGGTGCGGTTTCCGCCACCGTGCTGTGGCATGTGTTCGGCTCGGCGCTTGCTGCCTCCAACGCCGACCATTACAAGGAATTGAATCTTTTCGGCGATGTGTTTGACCGCGTGCGCGCCGATTACGTCGAAGATCCCGATGAAACGAAAATGACCGAAGCCGCCATCAACGGCATGCTGGCAGCCCTTGATCCGCATTCCAGCTACATGAACGCCAAGCAGTTCCAGGACATGAGCGAGCAAACGTCCGGCAAGTTTGGCGGTCTCGGCATCGAGGTGACCATGGAAAACGGCGTGGTCAAGGTTGTGGCCCCCATTGATGGGACACCTGCCGCCAAGGCAGGCCTCATGGCCAATGATCTCATCGTGAAAATTGACGGCAGCGAAATTCAGGGCATGACCTTGAATGAAGCCGTGGACAAGATGCGGGGCGGCATCAACACGCCCATCACGCTCACCATCCAGCGCAAGGACCAGGCGCCCTTCGACCAGAAACTGGTGCGTGAGGAAATCCGGGTCCAATCCGTGAAGTCTCAGTTGGAAGGCGAAGACATCGGCTACTTGCGTATCAGCTCCTTCAGCGAGCAGACGCAGGAGGGTCTCGACAAGGCCATCGCCTCGCTCAAAGCCAAGCTGGGTGACAAGGCCAAGGGTTACATTCTTGACCTCCGCAACAACCCCGGCGGATTGCTTGACCAGTCGATCTCCGTCTCCGACAGCTTCCTCGATCAGGGTGAGGTTGTGTCCACGCGTGGCCGCCGCGCCGATGAGGCCCAGCGCTTCACCGCCCAGAAGGGCGATGCCATAGACCACAAGCCTTTGGTCATCCTGATCAATGGTGGCTCGGCTTCTGCCTCGGAAATCGTGGCGGGTGCCTTGCAGGATCACAAGCGGGCAACCCTCATCGGCACCCGCTCATTCGGCAAGGGTTCCGTGCAAACCATTATTCCCTTGGGGAGCCAAGGTGCCTTGCGCCTGACCACGGCGCGTTACTATACGCCAGCCGGCCGTTCCATTCAGGCCAAGGGCATTGACGCCGATATCGTGATCGAAGAGCCATTGCCACCCGAGCTTCAGGGCAAGAATGTCTCCACCGAAGGTGAAGCGAGCCTGCGCGGCCATTTGACCAATGAAGGCGGCGGTGACGAAGGCGGCGGTTCCTCGGCCTATGTGCCCGAAGACCGCGCCAAGGATGTCCAGCTCAAGGCAGCGGTTGATTTCCTGCATGGCGTGAAAGTCGTGAGCAACGTGAAGCCACCCGAGCCAAAGCCAGGTGCCAAGACCGAGCCCAAGGCCAACTGATCTTCATTTGAACGTTTGAAATATCATTACTCCGGCGCAATGCCGGAGTAATTATTTCAGCGCCTGCAACTCCGCCAGAATTGCAGCACCCATCACCTTGGTGCTCACGGTCTTTTCGTCCTTGGCTGCAATGTCCTTGGTACGCAAGCCCTTGGCCAGAACCTTGGCAATGGCTGTATCCACATTGTCCGCCCACTCCCCCATGCCGAAGGAATAGCGCAGGCACATGCCGAAGCTTGCGATCATGGCAATGGGGTTTGCCAATTCCTTGCCTGCGATGTCAGGCGCAGAACCATGCACCGGCTCATATAGCGCCTTGCGCTTTCCGGTCTTGCCGTCAGCAGCTCCCAACGAAGCCGACGGCAACATGCCAAGCGAGCCCGTGAGCATGGCGGCCACATCCGACAGAATATCGCCGAACAGATTGTCGGTCACGATCACATCATATTGCTTTGGCCAGCGCACCAGCTGCATGGCGCAATTGTCCGCCAGCACATGTTCGAGATTGACGTCCGGATAACTCTCGGCCTGGATGCGGCTCACCACCTCATGCCACAACACGCCGGTTTTCATCACATTGCGTTTTTCCGCCGATGCCACGCGATTCTTGCGGGTGCGCGCCAATTCAAACGCCACGCGCGAGATGCGCTCGATTTCATAAGTATCATAGATCTGCGTGTCGATGGCGCGCTTCTGCCCATTCCCTAAATCGGTGATGGTCTTGGGCTCGCCAAAATAAACCCCACCCGTCAGCTCCCGCACGATGAGAATATCCAGCCCGTCAACCAGCTCGCGCTTGAGCGAGGAGGCATCGGCCAAGGCTGGGTAGCAAATGGCGGGCCGCAAATTGGCAAAGAGCCCCAGGTCCTTGCGCAGCCGTAGAAGTCCAGCCTCAGGCCGATGCGCATAAGGCACCTTGTCCCACAAAGGTCCGCCCACAGCGCCAAACAGCACGGCATCAGCGGCTTGCGCCTTTGCCATGTCCTCTTCCGAAATCGCTTTCCCATGCGTATCATAGGCCGAACCTCCCACCAGGCCACGATCCGTCTTGAACGA
>JANMAE010000027.1:0-38265 GCA_031359445.1 Hyphomicrobiales bacterium
TTTTTGGCAGATGGGGCATGGCCTGCGGGGTTTCAGGCGGATGGGGTCGGTCATCAGACACCTGTGGTGGAGGTGCTCATCCAGGTGTGGAGCACGGGGTAGCCCGCGCCTTGCAGGAGATGCACGGTTTCGTAGAGCGGCAGGCCCACCACGCAGGAATGCGAGCCTGAGACATGGCGCACGAAAGCCTCCGCCCGGCCCTGGATGGCATAGCCTCCTGCCTTGCCGCGCCACTCATCGGATTTCAGATAGGTTTCGATATCTTCGCGCGACAGGCGCTTGAAACGCACTTTGGTTTCGCAGCATCTGGTGGTTTTTTGGCCGTTGGGCGCTATCAGGCAGACGGTGGAATAGACCCAGTGCGAGCGGCCCGACAAAAGGCCGAGACAGGCTGCTGCTTCTTCGCGGGTTTCCGCCTTGGGGAGTATCCTGCGGCCGAGCCCCACGACCGTGTCCGCGCCCAGGATAAACACTTCGGTGCCGAGGTTGCGCACTTGCGGCGCTGACAGAGCCGCCTTGGCCTTGGTTTCAGCCAAGCGGATGGACAGCCTGCGCGGGGTTTCGCGCTTGTGGGGCGTTTCATCAATATCGGTGGGATTGAGCAGATCGGGCACAAGGCCCACCTGCTGCAACAGCATCAACCTGCGCGGCGAGGCGCTGGCCAGCACGAGCTTGACGTGTTTTTCGCTCATCAGGGATTATTTGAAGCGGTAGTTGATGCGGCCCTTGGTCAGGTCATAGGGCGTCATTTCGACCATGACGCGGTCGCCTGCCAGAACCCGGATGCGGTTCTTGCGCATCTTGCCTGCCGTGTGGGCAATGATTTCGTGGTTGTTGTTATCGAGGAGCACGCGAAATGTCGCGTTGGGCAGCAGTTCGGAAACCGTGCCTTCAAATTCCAAAAGTTCTTCTTTCGCCATGGGTCTTTCCGGTTGTCAGGGGGTATGGGCGATAGATGGACCCGTTGCCTGCCAAATGCAAGACATTGCTCATCATATACGGCCTGCGGGCCTGTTGCCAAAGCGGGCCTTGATGCGGGTGAGCAGACTGTCGCGCACCTGGCGGTAGCTGTCGAGGATTTGCTCGCGGCTGCCGGCGGTGGCGGAGGGATCCTGGGTTGGCCAGTATTCGGTTGCGATGGCCATGGTGCGGGTGAGCTGCACCGCCCAGTGATGGGCTTCCGGGGACAGCGAAATCACCAGGTCGAAGCTTGAATCTTCCAGATCGGAAAATGTGTGGGGGTCGTGTTTGCCGAGCACAATGCCAATCTCATCGAGCACAGTTGCCACGAAGGGATCGACCTGGCCGGGCTTGATGCCGGCAGAGGCCACATAGACGCTGTGGCCGTAGAGTTGTTTCATGATGGCGGCGGCCAAGGGCGAACGGATCACGTTCTGGGTGCAGGCAAAGACAACGGCTGCCGGCAATTCATCTGGCGTTGTCCGCATCATCCCCGCCAATGCAATACGCAGACGAGGGTGAACAGGCGCCGTGCCGTGTCGAAATCAACGTCTATCTTGCCCGCCAGCCGTTCTTTGAGAATTTCGCTGCCTTCATTGTGCAGGCCGCGGCGCGCCATATCGATGGTTTCGATTTGCGACGGCGTGGACTGGCGAATGGCGCGGTAATAGCTTTCGCAGATCTGGAAATAATCCTTCACGATGGCGCGAAAGGGCTGCATGGAGAGGCCGATGATGGCGAGCTTTTCCTGCGCCTCGTTGAACACCTGAAACAGAAGGCGACCTTCGGCATTGGAGAGCGTCAGCCGGTATGGCCCCGGCTTGCCATTGGACAGCGCAAAGGTGTTTTCCTCGATCAGGTCATAGACGGCTACGCGCCGCTCGTGCTCCACATCAGGCGATGAGGAAAGCCCCAGGCTTGCGTCCAGTTCGACAGCGATCAGGCGGTTGGTGGTTGGGGGCGCAGTCATGGAACCAGCTTCATCAGAAAGCTTTTTGCAGGGCTAGGAGGTTTGGGGAGCATCATGGCGGGGTATGTTTTGGGTTTCCCAGGCACCGCCCAAATCCTTGAGGCGCGCGTCGATATATTCGACCTCGAGCCTGATGCTGCGAGCGGCCGAAAATGTGAGGACGATGTGGCCTGCGGGTTCGTCTCCCGGTTCGAAGGTGATGGACAGGAGCGAAAGGATGTCGCTTGGGGCCAGATGGTTCAGGCCCAAGTGCTGGACCTTGAGGACATTTTCGAAATGCAGGCCGGAGCGGCGGCGCTGGGTTTCGGGTTGGCGTTCCCAGGCAAAGCGGTTCGAGACAAACGCAAACTGCCGGGTTTTGGCGAGATAGCACATGTCGGCCAGCTGCAACAGGGCATCCTGCATGTGGGCGGAAATAATGGCCAAGTCCTCGCTGTCCAGCGCGGCCAGCCTCAGGGAAACGTCCGTATTATCCGGCAAGGCGTTCAACATCGGCTCCGCAGGCCTGCAGCTTTTCTTCCAGGGCCTCAAAGCCCCGGTCGAGATGATAGACACGGTGGATCATGGTATCGCCCTCGGCCACAAGGCCTGCAATCACCAGGGACACAGACGCGCGCAAGTCCGTGGCCATCACGTCGGCGCCCGTCAGTTTCCGCACGCCGCGCACTTCGGCTGTGTCGCCGTGGAGATGGATGTCAGCGCCCAGGCGCGCCAGTTCCTGCACATGCATGAAGCGGTTTTCGAAAATGGTCTCGCGGATCATGCTGGTGCCTTGGGCCATGGTCATCAGCCCCATGAACTGCGCCTGCAGGTCGGTGGGGAAGCCGGGATAGGGGTCGGTGGCCACATTGACGGGGGCAAGGCCCTGGCCGTTGCGCTGGATGCGCAAGCCTTCGTGGGTGCTTTGGACGCTCACGCCCGCCTGCCCCAGAATATCAATCATCGATTCGAGGTTGTTGGCGCGGGCACCTTTCAGCAGGACATTGCCGCCGGTCATGGCGGCTGCCATGGCATAGGTGCCGGTTTCAATGCGGTCGGCAATCACTTCATGTTCGGCGCCATGCAGGCTGGTGACGCCGGTGATTTTCAGGGTGGAGGTATGGATGCCTTCAATTTTCGCGCCCATTTTCACCAGGCATTCCGCCACATCGCCGATTTCAGGCTCGCGGGCGGCATTTTCAATGATCGTATCGCCGTGGGCCAGAACCGCGGCCATGAGGGCTGCGTGGGTTGCGCCCACCGAGACCATGGGGAAATTGATGTGGGCGCCTTTCAGGCCGCCCCTGGCATTGGCCAAGACATAGCCCGCATTGATTTCCACTTCTGCACCCAGTTTTTCCATGGCCATGATGTGGAGATCGACGGGGCGCGTGCCAATGGCGCAGCCACCGGGGAGCGATACTTTCGCTTCGCCACAGCGGGCCAGCAGCGGGCCCAGCACCCAGAAACTTGCCCGCATCTTCGAGACGAGATCATAGGGGGCTGTGGTATCCACAATGTTTTTGGCGGAGATCTGCAGGGTTTCACCTGATATGGCAGACTGTCCCGGGCGCTTGCCGGAGACGGTGATGTCCACGCCATGGTTTTGCAAGATGCGCTGCAGCCTGAGGGCGTCCACCAGGCGGGGCACGTTCTTGAGAATGAGGGGTTCGGGCGTGAGGAGCGCCGTGATCATCAGCGGCAGGGCGGCATTCTTGGCGCCTGATATGTTGATGGTGCCGTTCAGCGGGTTACCGCCGCGAATGCGGATACGATCCATACTTGTTCCCTCTGGTCCCAAATCAGTGCCGGCAAGGAATGCCCGCATGAGGCGCTAACAAGCATAGATGGCACGATTGGGGCAAGCCTCAATGCTTGTTTGCGGGTTGGGCGGCTTTTTTGGCCTTTGCCAGGGATTTCCGCTTCAAAAGATTGCTCCGCAAAGCCTCCGCCAACCGCTTCATTTCGGCGGGAGAGCGCTGTGTTCGGGGTTTATTTGCCATTTCTGCTGTTGTGGAAAGACTTCTTCCATCTGTCAAGGTCTGGAGACTTGCACAAGGCATTGGCCTGTGGCATGTCACGCCCCAAGAGACCACGCTGCGGTAGCTCAGTGGTAGAGCACACCATTGGTAATGGTGAGGTCGAGAGTTCAATCCTCTCTCGCAGCACCAGTTTCAGGACGGTGGATCCCGCGTCCCAAAGTTAACCATGGCGCCAATAGGTCATTTTGAATATCCGCTTTTCCTCTGATGGATGAACATGGAATGAATGCATTCCACTTCTCAGTCTGACCCAAAGCAGTCAGACCGCAGACAGCAAGGTTTCCAAAGGCTTTCCGTCCTTATATAGAAAAATCGCGTCTGCCCACTGATACGTCTTTGTCTCTCCATTGACCGTTTTCGAGACCATTATCCCCATCGCGGCCGCCGCGCCGATCTTGAAACCCGGTCCTACGTGATTTTCGTGGGGATCCGTTGTTATCTTCCACTTTTTCCCATCTGGAACGTTATGCTGAACGGCAATACAGGCGCTACTGTCCTGCCAAATCCAAGCATCGAGTCTGAGCACTGTTTCGCCCTTGGCCAGTTCAAGAGGGCCTCCTGGCGTGAGACACCCGTGTTCATTGATCTCCAATTGATTGTCGAACTTTCCGTCGGCCATTGCGTCACCTCCAATTTGCACTTCTCAGAAGAACTTATAGGAAAACCCTGCAGCTTACTGTGAAGAACATCACACTCTGACGATCTTGGCAAGGCGGTGTCTGGTTGCCGCGGCGGCAGTCACGTTTCCCTTAAGCTCATACAGATGCACCGCTCCGGATGCGGCGGCGACCGCTTCGTCGAACCTGCGCGACGCTTCGAGTACGTGCGACAGATCAATCATGGCATCCGCCCGCTCGTTGACGAAATCGGTCGTATCGGCAATCGCCACTGCCTCACGCGCCAGCGCCTCTGCCGCAGGAATCTCCATCCTCAGCGCCAACACCCGCGCGCGCGCGCGGCGCCAACGGATCTGTGTCAGGAGGTCATCGGCCGCACCCAGCCGCGAGCTGACCTCAGCGAACGCCTCGGCCTCCTCGTCACGTCCTTGCTCGACGATCGCCAGGGCGAGGGTCGCCGCCATCGTAGAGCGGAAATTGCGCTCGCCCATCTCCTCGAGCGCGCGATATGCCGCGCGCGCGCTTTTCTCGGCTGCTGCGGGATTTCCGGCGAGCAGTTCGACAATGGCCACGTGCTGCTCGGAGGACGCCACGAAAAGTGTTAGGCCAAGGTCGGCGTAAATGGCGTTGCTTGTTGCAAGCAATTCGCGGGCAACCACGAAGTTTCCAGCAATCGCGTTGAGGCAAGCGAGCTCGCGGAGGATGGAGGCTTCCGATTCAGGGCTCTCGCGCACCTCTTCGCGCATCGCCTCGCAACGTTGGATTCCCTCGGAGGCCGGAGTAGGTCCGGACCAGAGCGATGACGCGAGCCATGTCAGATTCTCGCAATACTCATGCCGATCCCCCACCCGCCGCGCGTGTGCGGCAGCGCGTTCCCACGCCTTGGCCGCCGCCTCGGCGCGGGCCTCGTTCCAAAAAACCCATGCCTCGAGCTTCCTGGCGCGACAAAGCCCGAGTTCATCTCCCTGGCGCTCGAAGACCGGGATCACTTGCGCAACTGCCCGGGCTGCGTCTTCAAGCGCGCCTTCCTCGCCAAGGAGGGTCCGGAGGAACTGCCGCTGAATGAGCACATGCGATGCGAGGCGCTGGTCCTTGGCGACGGCAGCCAACCGTCCAGCCTCCTCAAGCACGGGCACCGCCGCAGCCAGCTGGCCGCGTTCGATCAGCGCTGCGCCCAGATCGACGAGCAGCGCGATCCGCCGCGGATCGGCGGTGGGGAGCAGCCGGGATACCCGGTCGAGCAGGTTGATCGCCGCGGGCAAATCGCTGCGGACCAGCGCCCGCCGTCCAGCGGCCTCAAGCCGGTCGGCCGCCCGGGTGGCGAGGAGGCGGGTGCGCGAGTCGGGCGGGCCCAACGCGCCTCGGTACTGGAAAGCCTGCTCCAAGTGATAGCCGACGATCTCCTCAAATTCACGCAGCCTGTCTCCGGCCGTTCGCTCGAGCCAGTCGGCGCAGCGCTCGTGCAGATCGGCCCGCGCATTCTTCGGCAGCGAGCGATAAGCGGCATCGCGGATCAGGCCATGGCGGAAGCTGAAAGCCTCCTCGCCGGCGAAGTCAGCGGCTTCGGGGTGGATGAGATCGCGGCGGACAAGAGCCATCAGGCCATCCTCGAGCGGCGCGTCGAGCGTTGGATGGAGGTCGCGGAGGGCGCCGAAGTGAAAAACCGAGCCCTCGACCGCGGCAGTCATCAGGATGGCGCGCTCGTCGGATGGGAGGCCGTCAAGACGGGCGGCAAGGAGCGCGTGGATCGTCGAGGGAACGGGCAACTCAGTAAGGTTGGATGCGGCGACCCAGTGATCTCCCTCACGCGTCAGCAACGAGTCTTCGACGAGCATGGCCACAAACTCTTCGGCAAAGAGCGGGTTGCCCTCGGCCGCGTCGGCGATCCGTGCCTCGGCTGTGGGCGGGAGGGGCGCGCGATCGAGCATGTTTGCTATCAGCTCACGGCAATCAACGTCGCTGAGCGGATCAAGGGAGATCAAGGTTGCTGCGAGTTTTTCGCCAGTCCAGCCTGGTCTTTTGTCCAGCAACTCAGGCCGGGCGATGCACACCAGCAGGATTGGAAAATCGCGCGAGAATTTGGCAACGTGCTCGATCAGGTCAAGGAACGTCGGATCGGCCCAGTGAATGTCATCGAGCACGACGACGAGCGGCCCGGTTCGCGCCAGAGCTTCGAACAATCTGCGCACGGCCCAGAAAGTTTCCTCGCTCGTCGCTCCTCCCGCGCCGCCGAGCCCGAGCGCATTGCCCAAGTGCTCGATGATCAGCTCTGCCCTCTCCACCCCGGCGAGCCGCGCCGCAATCGCAGACGTGGACTGCTCACCGGCATCCAACCCGTCTGCGCGGGCAAACTCCCGGACAATCTCGGCCAGCGGCCAGTAGGTAATGCCCTCGCCGTAGGGCAGGCACCGGCCGCGCAATACCGTTGCTTTGCCACTGAGGCCTGTTACGAAATCTGCCATGAGCCTCGATTTGCCGACACCAGCACCACCTTGCACGACCAAAAGACGGCACGTCCGGTCACGGACCACGGTGTTGAGCGCAGTCTCAAGTGCTGCGCGCTGGCTTATGCGATCGACCAAGGGTGAGTGGAAGCGGCGCAGGCTATCGAGACTGCGAGAGATAATCTCTATCACGGCAAAGGCATGGATCGTCTTGCCATGCTTGAGCACGCGCGGCCCGCTTGGCTCAACGGCGACCGCGTCTCGGACAAGTTTGTGCGTTGCCGCCCCGATCAGGATTTCACCGGCCACCGCCGCCTCCTCAAGGCGCTTGGCTGCGTTGATGGCCTCTCCGACGATGGGCGAATCACCCTGCGCGTCGGCGATGACCTCGCCAGAGTTGATGCCGATACGGCTCGCCAGTCGCACGCCCCAGCCTGCTTCGAACTCGTGGTTGAGAGCGGCAAGTTTGTCGCGCATCTCGACGGCTGCCCGCACGGCGCGCAGCGCGTCGTCTTCGTGCAGGACCGGCACGCCGAACACCGCCATGATCGCGTCGCCGATGTACTTGTCGACTACGCCGCCGTGGCGCCGGATGACGGCGCTTAATTCACCGAAGTAGCGCGCGAGCAGGTTTCGCAGCGCTTCCGGATCGAGGTCGTGGCTGAGTCGCGACGAGTCGACGATGTCGATGAAGAGAATCGTAACCGTCTTGCGGGAGTCTCGCGAGGGATCCCTAACTACTGATGCGATCCACCCGGATCCGGGGCCGCAAAACTCCATCTGAACCGCTCCGTTTGTTCGAGGACTCCGACAGACGATAGCACCCGCTCCAGGCGGACTCCAGCGACGTTCCAGGGCCGCCTCGACTGGCGTCTTGGACGAAGAGAGGCGCATGAACACCATCTCTGGCCCTAGCATCATCTGCCTCGGGCCGCTGGCCCATAGCATAATATTCGTTGTTGCAAGTTCTTTTCTGCAGTTGAGAGGAATGCAGACATCGCCAAGCCGGTTTCGGTGCACCAGGCGGGAATCCCGCTTTCAACACATTCAGTCGTGGTTAAGCTGGAGTTCCGCCTGCGCGGGAAAGACGGGGATTGGGATTGGGGATTGAGTTTAATTGTATTGCGGGATGCGCTCATTCAAGCTGTCGATATTGCAGTGGTGTAATCTATGACTGCTTCGGCATATTATCTGTTCAATCCTCTCTCGCAGCACCCGCTTCAATCCGGCTGTTCCACGCCGCCCATGTCACCCCGCAGCTTGCGGTTTCTGGCGCGGTAGTCTTGGGGGGGTTCGAAGGTTCCGGCCCAGAGGCCGCGTTTGGCGCGTTTTGCTGTGGCTTCGGTGGTTACGTAATTCAGGCTGTGCTGGATGTAGGCCACCGCCCAGCCCTGCTTTACCATTTCGGCGTTGAGTTCCAGTTGGCCCGCGCGGCAGATGGAGACGGCGCGGTGGTAGCGGTCGGTGTCCAGTGAGCTGCAGGTTACGTTCTGGCCCCTTACCAATTCGCGCAAGGTTTGGGCTGCTTTCTGGCCGCAGAAGTATTCCTTCCGATTTGCGTCGAAGCAGGTTTGGCGGTATTCGGGCGCGTCGATGCCGTAGAGGCGGATATCCACGCCTGCCTCGCGCAGGCTATCGCCGTCCACCACCTGGACATTGCCTTTTTCCAGATCAACCATGCCAAATTCCTGCATGAGAAACAGCACGGCGGTGAGGACCACAAGAAAGACCACGGCATCCCTGAGGTTGCGCATCAACCGCATCAGAGGGGGGCGAGATTCCAGCGGGCGGCGATGGCTTCGTCCTGCGCCTTGGCCTCCACCCAGCTTTCGCCTTCGTGTTTCCAGAAGGGCGCCTTGGTCTTGAGCCAGTCAATCAGGAAACGGCAGGCATCAAAGGCTGCTTCGCGATGGGACGAGGTTGCTATCACCAGCACGATATCCTCGCCAAGTTCCATGTGGCCGTAGCGGTGGATGATCAGTGTGCTGATTAATGGCCAACGGCTGTGGGCTTCCCGGTCAATCTCTTCCAGGGCCTTCTCGGTCATGCCGGGATAATGCTCGAGGGTGAGGCTTGCGACCTGGGCGCCTTCGTTCATGTCGCGCACGGTGCCTAGGAACATGCAGGTTGCGCCCACATCGGTGCGGCCCTGCTTCAATTGCGCAAGTTCGGCGGCAGCGTCAAAAACTTCGGTTTGCACTCTAATCATGGCTCGATATTGCCCCCAGGCCTTCCCAACTTCAATTGCCGAAAAGTTTCTTGAGCAATTTCTTGCCGGTTTTTTCAATTTTTTTTACATCTTTTTCCGACACGCTATCGACATCGGGGTAAATCCGGGGCGCGTGCCAATCGCCCTTCACGACAATTGCCACCGGCAGGCGTGGTGTTTCGCCACCTGCCGCGCGCAGGCGGGGATCGAATTTGAGGTTGACGGCCTGGCGCAGCATGTCGATTTGACCTGAGCCTGATATGGACAGCAATGGACTTTCCAGGGTGAAATCCTGTGTTGTGGCCACGCCATCCGCCAGGGCAAAGCTTGCCGTAGCGCTTTCGAAATCGCTCGCTTGGCCCGGAGCATCGGCCCAGCCCTTTAATATGGCGGTGCTGACCCTGGTGATATCATCGAGGATATCAATGCCTTTCAGGCGGCCGTTGGCCACGCTGATTTGAAAACTTCCCTTGAGATCGGACATGAGTTCCTGCTGGTTTTTGCCCGCGCCTGCAAGGGATGCCGTGATTGCTGTCACACCTTCCAGCCAGTTTACATCTGCCAGTTTTTCAAAGAAATTCTTGCCTGCGAGTTCATGGCCGGAGAAATCCAGTTGGAAAGATGGCGCATCCTGGTTGGCATCAATCTGTATCTTGGCATTGGCCTTGCCGCCAAACAGCGAGGCTTCGCTGAGGGACAGGTTAAGCGCGCCGTTCTTGAGCGTTGTCTTGAGTTCGACGGGTCCCCATTCCGCATTTTTCCATTTGACCTGATAGGCCGAGATGGAAATTTCGCCTTCGGCAGTTTTCAAGGCACCAAAATTGAAAGGGGTGACACTCCACCCCTCCTCCGCTTTGGATTTGGGCGTGGCGGCCCCTGGTTTGGATTGCAGGTAAGAATTGAGATCGAGCCTGTCGGTGGAAAGCGTGGCTGAGACTTGCGGCACCTTGCTGCTGAAATCGGCTGTCATGCTGCCTTTGGCCTGCATGCCATCCATGGCGATATTGGCCTTGTTGAAGGTGAAAACATTGCCGTTAGCATCCACCGCGGACTGGAGCGAAAAATTCTTGAAGCCCGCGCTGCCCGCGATGGGATTTCCCAGCCACTTCGACAGCGCATGAAGATCAGCTGACTTTGCATCCACCGTGCCGACAAGCGCCAGCTTTTGTCCGGTGCCCAGCCTGCCGCTGAAGTTGAGATCCAATGCGGGTGACCTGATGGCGATATCAGCGGGTGAGCCATCCCGCGTGATGCGCTGGAGTGAGCCGAGATGCATTTCAAGCTTTGCAAACTGGGCGTTGAGGACAGCAGTTCCCGCCACATCCATTTCGCCGGATTTTGCAATTTCGGCGCTCCCGGTTGCGTTGGACATCGAGAACGCCTGGCCGCTTCGCTCATCCATATAATTTGCGGTGGAGCTGGTTATGAGCAATTGCAGGGGTTCTTCAGAGGTGCTGGGCGCATCCATGCTGCCGGTGAATTGCAATTCCGGACCTTTGCTGAAATTCCAGTTGGCGCGGCCCTTGGCATCGGTCACGAAATTGAAATGCGCGCCTTCGAGACTTATGTTTTCGATCCGGATTTTCCGGCTTGCCAAATCCGAAAATTTCAAGGGAAGGGTTACCTGCTGCGCTGTCGCGAAATTTCCCACCATGCCGGGTGGATTGGAAAGCATGACGTCATTCAGGACAATGCCCAGTTTGGGCGTGAAGGTAAGCTCGGTTCCGCCTTTCACAGTGAGTTGCATGTTCAATTTGCGCATGACATAGGCTTGCAATTGCGCGACCGCAAAAGCCGGATGAATTGCGGCCCATGCCGATGCGGCAAAAATTACCAAAAAACCAGCGATGCCCGCCCAGATAAACTGCTGCTTCATTCTTCCTCACATGACAGCTAAAGCTAGCACGGAAAAATGGCATTTTGGAGTGATTATGGCTGAACAGCCCCTGTGGACACCTTCGGCGACCCGCAAGGCGCAATCCAGGCTTTTCCACTTCATGGAAGGGATCAATGCATCCCAAGGGCTGCGCCTGCAAAGCTATGAGGACGTGCTCGCCTATTCCGTCCGCGAAGCCGGCGCTTTCTGGTCAGCCGTGTGGGATTTCTGCGAGGTGTTAGCGGAAGCGCGGGGCGAACGCGTTCTGGTTGCTGGCACACACATGCGCGCGGCGCGGTTTTTTCCTGACGCAAAACTCAATTATGCCGAAAATCTTTTGCGCCGCAACGATGAAGGCACAGCCATCATATTCTGGGGCGAGGACCAGGTGAGGATCACCATGAGCTGGGCTGAACTTCGCGCACGCGTGGGCAAGATGCAGCGCGCGCTGGTGAAAGCCGGGATCGGGACAGGTGACCGGGTGTGCGGGGTTGTTCCCAATCATCCCGACAGCGTTGTGGCGTTTTTGGCTGTTGCCTCCTTGGGCGCTATCTGGTCTTCGTGCTCTCCCGACTTCGGTGAACGCGGCATTCTGGACCGTTTTGGCCAGATCGAGCCCAAGCTGCTCATTACCTGCGATGGCTATTTCTACGGGGGGAAGAACCATGACATGGGCATGAAGATCGCTTCGGTGGTCTCTGCCTTGCCGAGCGTTGGCGCTTGCGTGATCATTGATTATACCGGACGCGGCAGAGAGATGGCTTCGCAATTGCCAGAGGCTGTAACAATGGATGACTTCATTGGAGGTGAAAGTGATGATCCCCCAAGCTTTGTGCAATTGCCTTTCGATCATCCGCTCTACATTCTGTATTCATCGGGCACAACCGGCGTTCCCAAATGCATTGTGCACCGCGCCGGCGGCATTCTGCTCAAGCATCTGTGTGAACTCGTGCTTAACAGCGATGTGAAACCGGGCGACAGATTGTTCTATTTCACGACTTGCGGATGGATGATGTGGAACTGGCTGGTGAGCGGACTGGCGGCTGGCGCCACACTACTGCTCTATGACGGCTCGCCCTTCCAGCCCCATGAGCGGGTGCTTTTCGATATGGCGGAAGAACATGGGATGAATATTTTTGGCACCTCCGCCAAATATATCGACTCGGTGCGCAAGACAGGCTGGAGACCCAAAGACACGCATCAGCTTCCGCAGTTGCGTAGCATCATGTCCACGGGCTCGCCGCTCAGTGCAGAGAATTTTGATTTCATTTACCGACAGGTGAAAGAGGACGTGCATCTTGCTTCCATTTCGGGAGGCACTGACATTTGCGGCTGTTTTGTTGGCGGAAATCCGTTGCAAAGCGTGTGGCGCGGTGAAATCCAGGGACCGATGCTGGGAATGGCGATGGATGTGCTGGACGATGCGGGAACACCTCAGAAAAAGGGCAAGGGCGAGATGGTGTGCACGAAAGCTTTTCCCTCGATGCCGGTGATGTTCTGGAATGACAGTGATGGCCAGAAATATCACAATGCCTATTTCGCGCGCTTTGAAAACATCTGGTGCCACGGGGATTTCGCGGAATGGACTGGACATGGCGGCATGATCATTCATGGCCGCTCGGACGCCACGCTCAATCCTGGCGGCGTGCGCATCGGCACAGCGGAAATCTACGCGCAGGTGGAACGCATTCCAGAAGTGATCGAAGCGCTCGCCATTGGCCAAGAATGGGAAGGTGATGTGCGCATTGTGTTGTTCGTGCGCCTGGCTGGGGGCTGTGTTCTGGATGATGGGCTTGTGGCGCTCATCAAGAAACGGGTGCGAGACGGCGCGACACCCCGCCATGTGCCGCAGGAGATCATCGCTGTCAGTGATATTCCGCGGACAAAATCCGGAAAGATCACCGAGCTTGCGGTGCGTGAAATCGTGCATGGGCGGGATGTCAAAAACCGCGAGGCGCTGGCCAACCCGGAAGCGCTTGAACTATTCCGGAACCTTCCACAGCTCAAAGCCACGTAGATTGCGCGCAAGAAAAATCACCGGAAGAATGCCTGCGGCCACAATGGTGAGGGCGGGTGCGGCACTTGCCTCCAGCTGGTCCAGTGAGGCAAGCGAAAAGACCAGTGTGGACAGCGTGTCAAAATCGAAGGGGCGCAGGATGAGGGTTGCCGGGAGTTCCTTCATGCAGTCCACAAATACCAGAAGCGCTGCCGAGACAAGGGCGGGCCGCAACATGGGGAGATGGATTTCGATAAAGGTTTGAAGGGATGAGCGGCCCAGCGCGCGGGAGGCGGCGGAAATATTGGTGGTCACTCTTTCCAGGCCGTGTTCAAGCGAACCCACGGCAATTGCCAGAAAGCGGATGGCATAGGCAAACAGAATTGCTGCAATTGTGCCGGACAGGAGAGGACCGCTTGAGATACCAAAGCTGCTGCGGAGAAACGCATCAAGCCGGTTGTCAAAACCCGCTAATGGGATGAGCACACCGATGCCGAGGATGGTGCCGGGGATGGCATAGCCCATGCTGGCAATGCGGTTGAAAAAGCGCACCAAACCTAAGTGCCGCAAGCGGTTGGCATAGGCCAGACTGAGCCCCAGGCCTACGACAATGACACTGGCGATGACGGCCAAGATGAGCGAGTGACCTGCGGCCACAAAAAATTCCGGAGAAAATGTTGCTGAAATGCGCCGGAGCGCAAAGCGCAGGAGAATGAAAACGGGAAGGATGAAACCCAGAAACACCGGCAGCAGGCAAGTGAGAATGGCCAGTACTGCTTGGCCGCCGTGCAAGGTGGTGCGGCGGAATGCAAGGTTTTCGCGCACATGCGGGTAAAGCGGCTGCTGGCGTTGGCCATGGCGTTCGATCCACAGAAGGGCCAGGACAAAAACCAGGAGGACCGCGGAGAGTTGTGCTGCACCACCCAGATTGCCTTCGCCAAGCCAGGTTGTGTAAATTCCCAAGGTGAGGGTGCGCACGCCGAAGAAATTCACGGCCGCAATATCATTCAAACATTCCATGAGGGCAAGGCTGATCCCTACCGCTATTGCAGGCCGTGCCTGCGGCAGGGCCACGCTCAAAAATGCACCCCAGGCTGATTTGCCGAGGGTGCGCGCCACATCCAGCTGGCTTGCGGGCTGGCGCAGGAAGCTTGCCTGTGCCGTCATGAAAACATAGGGGTAGAGCACGAAGGACATCACCAGGATTGCGCCGCCGAGCGAACGGATTTCCGGAAAGACGTAATCCTGCGGGGTTTTCCATCCCATCAATTGGCGAAGGCTGGTTTGCAGAGGCCCTGCATAATTGAAGAAATCCACATAGGTGTAAGAGATGATGTAGGTGGGGGTGGCCAGTGGCATGAGGCAGGCCCAGCGAAACACCCTTCGAAACGGAAATTCCCGCATGGTAACGAGCCAAGCCGTTGTCGTGCCGATGACGGAGGTCAAAGCGCCCACACCCAAGAGCAAGAGAAGGGTGCGCCAGACATAACCGGGAAGCACCGTGCTGGCGAGATGGGGCCAGATGTTTTCCTGCGGGCGCATGGCGAGATAGATGATGGTGAAAAACGGCAGGGCGCAGAGCAAGGCCACTGCCATGGTGGCAAGCGCCAGCCAGAATTCCGGTGCTGAAGTTTTACCTCCGCGGAGTGCTTCGGATTTTGCCATGGTGTGCGGCAGATTATTCCGCGAGGACGCGGGTGGTGGGAAAGGTCAGCTCGATCAATGTTCCCTTGCGGGGCTCACTGGTTATGGCAAAGCTCGTGCGGTTGGCTTCGGCCAGCGCCTTGGTGAGGGGAAGCCCCAGTCCGGTGCCCTGCACTTCGCGGCCCGATGTGACAATGCGCTTGAAGGGTTCCAGCGCATCGCGGAGCTGGGTTTCGTTCATGCCAATGCCTGTATCCTTGACGCGGAACTTGAGTTCACCCGCAGGGCTCATGACAGCGGAAATGATGACCTGGCCGCCGGGATCGGTGAACTTGATGGCATTCGAAATGATGTTGAGCATGATCTGGCGCATGGAGCGCTGGTCGGCCACAACATTTGGCAGATCCGTCGGCATGGCCTTGCGCAGCACGACGCGGGCACCGGTTGCCGCTTCCTGCAACATCTTGATCGCATTGTCTGCTGTTTCACTGAGATTGACGGCGGTGAAATTCAGTTCCAGCTGGCCAGCTTCCACCTTGGAAAGGTCCAGGAGATCATTGATGAGCGACAACAACAGCCCGCCGCTGGAGTGGATGTCGTTGACATAGCCCTTGTATTTCTCGTTCGGCATTTCGCCAAAGCGTTCCAGGCGCATGACCTCGGAAAAGCCCATGATGGCATTGAGCGGCGTGCGCAGTTCATGGCTGATGCGAGCCAGAAATTCGGATTTCTGGCGGCTGGTGGCTTCGGCCACTTCCTTGGCTTCGCGCAGTTCGGCTTCGGTGCGTTTCCACTGCGTGATGTCGCGCACCACAGCACAGAAGGCCGACCGCGAAGAAGTGGATTGCAGCGCGCCAATGGTGAGAAACAGCGGCACCGTTCCGCCCTGCTTCACGATGGCATCCACTTCGCGGCCATCATTGAACACGCTGGCAAGTCCTGGGCCTTGCAGGGCTGAGAGATAGTCGCGCAAGGTCTTGCGACTGTCGGGCGCCAGGAGGTCGATGAAGGGTTTGTCCGCTACCTCGGCAATGCGGTAGCCGAAGATGGCTTCGGCGCCAGCGCTGAAGGTGTGGATCTTGCCTGACTTGTCGAGGGTGATGATGCCATCGGTTGCAGTATCGAGGATGGCGCGGAGCTCATCATCGGCCACTGCTTTTTTCTCTTCCACGAGCTGGATTATTGCGGGCTTTTCAGGTGGCGGCGGTGGAGCGGGCGGCGGCGGTTCGCTTTCGGCCACTTGAGCTACAGGAACGGGGGCCACAAGAGCTGGAGCTTCAGGAACTGGTGCTGCCACCTCCTGGGGCTGGGGTTCAACGGGGGCCACCGGGGCGGGGGTGGCTTGCACCATCGGGGCGGCTTGCACCACCGGGGTGGCTTGCACCACTGGAGATACCTGCACCTGTGGCACCTCGCGCAGGGTGAACTGGCGGGCAGGTCCGCCCTGCCAGGCCACTGTCGACATTTGCGCGGTGAATTGCAGGGGGCGGTTTTCGCCTGTGGAGAGCGTTGTGGGGGCAAGCGGGTTTTGCAGGGGTGCAAACACATTCCAGACCGCATCGTCATTCATGAGGCCTTCAAAGCTGTCATGGCCAAAGAATTTCTGCGCTTTCGGATTGGCATAGACCAGTTCATTGGATTTCGTGATGATCACGGGATCCTTGATGGTGTTGACCGCATTCATCACGACTTGCGGGAGGACCGGGGGCACGCGGCGCGGCTTGGCTGGTTTTGCGGCAGCAGGACGTGGAGCGGGGGAAGGTGCCGCTTGCGGTGCGGCCACGGATTCGGTCAAGACTTTTCCGAGCTGCCGGAAGGCCTCGGCGGCATTGGCGGCAGGCATGCCCAAATCCCGATCCGGCGTTCCTTCATGCAGGGATTTTTCAAGCGCGCGCCGCTCGGTCACGTCATCCATCAGCAGCATGGCATACAGGGCCTGATCCGGCGGATCGCCAAGCCTGCGCAGGGTGAGCCTGAATTCACGTGGGCCAATCTTGGTGCGAAGGCTTCTGATTTCACTTATGGTGGCGGCAGCTTCCAGCCTGGCCAGCAGTTCCTCGGCAACGGCTGGATCCTCATAAAGGCTTCTGATACTGGCACGCTGGCCCGTGGTGAACAGCATGGTGGCTGCCGCATTATGTCCATGCAGGGTGCCATCCTGGCTCACAAAGGCAGCTGCCACCGGCAAAAGGTCAAAGGCCTCGGCCATTTTTGTGGCGGGAATTTCCGTTATTTCCGTTGAGGTGCGCGAGGCCACGACCAAAACACCGGCGCGTCCATCGCCCAAGGCATGAATGGAACACTGGCATTCCAGGGGCACGGTGTGGCCAGAAGAAGGAAAATGCAGAAGGCCGGATTCAGTCTGGCCGCGGCTGAGGCTGTGGGCCAGCGCCATGACCCGCTCGACACCTGGTTCGGCATAATCAAAGGGCCGGTCCACCAGGTCAAACAGCGAAGTGCCGCCAAAATAGGCTATTCCTGCTGCATTGGCCCAAACAATGCGGCCGCGGGCCCCATCCCATAGCCAAGCGGCCGCAGAAGCATGCCGCAGGTCTTCAAGAGTTGGTGCAACCAGTGTGGACAAAACGCATTCCGGCAGAACCCCCCGCCGACTCCCTCATAAACAAACACCCAGCCCCCGCAGTTTTCCGGCAGGGACGGTATGAATATGAATTAAATCAAGTTTTTGCGGCGGCGTCTACCATTGGTTAACCAAATGCCCCAAAATAATGCAAATCATGCTTTATAACATTCTTTTTCGCTCGGCCTTTGCGTGCTTGTATTTCTCCGGTCGCGCCGCTAGTTTGCCGCCTGCATCAGACATGCAGCTGTAGCTCAGTTGGTTAGAGCGCCGGATTGTGGATCCGGAGGTCGGCGGTTCGAGCCCGCCCAGCTGTACCATTTTTTCCAGTGAGCGCGGGCCCGCAAAACTTGGCGCGATGTGCTCTGGGAAACTGGGCTTCTACTTAAAACCCAATAAAATAAGCCCTTTTGTGGGGCTTCCCCTTTCGGCCCCTGGCACTTATTTCATGTTTGTAACTGCTGCCATTTGTTCTTGCCCTTAGGCCCAGACCGAATTTAAGCCCGTTACAACTTGTTACAGTGCCACAGCGGTCGTGTGCCAGGTTTTACCAACAGATGTGTCACAGGGGAAATGCGATGGCCACGGTCAGATTACGCTACGGCGAGGTTACACTTTACACGCGCGGCGACAGCAAGAATTGGTATGCAAACTTCCACAAGCCAGGTGGTGGAAGGCTGCAGGAAAGCCTCAAAACCCAGAATAAAGCCACGGCAAAGGAAGTGGCTCTGGCGCGCTATGACGAGATCAAATGGCGCGACAGATTGGGCATGACCGAGAGGACCGTCGCCTTTGCAGAGGCGGCTGATGCCTGGCTGCTGGACCTTGATAAGCAGGTGGCAGCTGGACTCCGAAAGAAGCGCAATATCGTGGACTATGCGCCCACCATCCAACGCTACCTCAACCCCTACTTTGCGGGAAAGACCATTGACAGCATCACAGCCGCCGATGTTGCCAAATACAAGCTGTGGCGGCGCGATTACTGGATTGCGGGTCCTGGCAAGGCTATTACCAGCATCACCTATGTGCGAGACGGCGTTGCGGTCACCCGTCCGGTCAGTGACACCTACCGACGCGCCCCAGCGCCTCGAACCATCAATGGCCAGAATGTGGTATTGCGTGGCATCTTCCAACATGCCGTAACCCAGGGCTGGATGCTGGCTGCACAAATCCCCAAGGTGGAGCGTGCCAAGCAGACCAAGCGAGAGACACGCGAGCGGGCCTATCGGCATTTTGATGCCACAGACTATTTTAAACTGAAGCGCTTCATGTCCTTATGGGTCACGGTCAACACCTTAAGTGAACGTGAGCGGTGGCGGCGCGAAGCAGTGCAAGATTATATCCTGATCCTGCTTAACAGCGGTCTCCGTGAGCACGAGCTGTTCAAGAAAGACACGCGTGCGGGCATATGGCGGGGCTTGCGCTGGTGTGATGTGACGCGCTTCAAGACGGCAAAAGATGTGGAAACGGTGGAATTGCATGTGGCGGGGAAAACCGGCCAGCGGTCGGTGGTGTGTCTGAGGCCCGTTCGCGTCATTTTGGACCGCAGGAGACGGCTGCGCTGCCCCCACCATAAGGACACTGACTTTGTGATGGCCATGCCAGATGGCTCACTCCCCTCTCGCTATGACAGCGGCTTGCGACGCCTTCTCAAAAGTGCAGGCTTGCTGATTGATCCCAAGTCGGGCCGCAACCGGGGTATTTACTCGGCGCGGCATTCCTATGCGACCTGGCTGGTGCAAGGGGGTGCAGGTCTTGCCCTTGTTGCAGAAAATATGGGCACCAGCACCAAGATGATCGACGAGCATTACTATCATCATGCCTCGCGCGCCTCGGCTGATTGTCTTATGCCGGGCAAAGGGACTGGTTCCAGGGAGACGTGAGATAAGGCTTGATGCAGGATCGGCAAGCAATAGAAGGTCCTGTCAAGCTTGCGATGGCTTGTCAGAATTTATTTTAGGAATCAGGACAATTTGGGCTTCTGGCCCTTGGCATATCCCGTACTGCCACCTATTTTATGAAGATAAGAAAGTTAGGCACTTTACTGTGCCAATCGAAGTGAGACAGGCCAAATCCGTTTTTGCAATAACGCCGGAACGAATTAAAAGCGCCTGCAAAACACAAGGGAAATCCCCAAGTGTTCTACCCCCCTTCCCGCTCGACGGGCGAGACTGGCGCGTGCCAGCCGCGCACCGAAGCGCACCCCCTTGCCAATAAACCCAGACAACAAACGCAGGCTTTCCTGTGCCGCCTCGAAGACCACCTCATCGCCCAATATGGCGAGGAAGGTGCTCTGATGCGCGCGCAGATGTTGTTTGACGCCTGTGGTCCTGGCCGCAACATCGACCCCAAAGTTCTCTTCCAAGAGAATTCTGAAGGTGACGACTGGTCCGAGGTGATCGCCAATACCAGATTTTAGATTTGAGCCCGGTGGGCTGAAATACAACCCCAACAATTGAAACTTACTGAAAGGAGCCAAAAATGGCTACGACCCGAAGACATAAAATGTTGCATCATTCATTCGCGCAGCGTCCGACGAGCCTAACTTCCAGCAAAAACGTTGACGAGAGCGATGCACTGCTTGTCGGTATTGAAGATGGTGACGAGCTTGTCCCCATGTTGAACAGCACGGACGATGATGAGAACGATGAAATGATTTTCGAAGCATTGGACGATGATCTCGACCTGTTGGAGGACCAAGATGATGATTCTGACCTAATACTGGACGATGAAATTTGTTCCCGCATAGATGATGACCACATTGAAATCATAGCCGATGATATCCAGAATGTGCAGGACGCAGCACCTCTTGCTTCCGTGCTCGATCCTGAAGAGTATGGCCCCGGATCCAGTTGTGCAGACGTTGATTTGAATGCAACCGACGATCCCGTAGATGATGGGCCTCTATTACAGCTCACAAACAAAATCGTGTTAGATCACTTGGCGCTCGCCCAATGGGATCATGTTGGTCAAACCATGCACTAGGCGGGGCCAGAGGTACCAGCCGCATCATGATAGCATACGTCGATTGGATCACCGTGTTCTTCTGCGGAGAAAAAGGTGATCCAAAGACCATTCGTGTGGACCACGGCAGCGCGTTTGTCTCGCGTGATTTGATCTGTGGGCCTATGCCAACGGTGTGTTCCTGGACTTCTCACGCCCAGGCAAACCCACCGAAAATCCATTTATCGCAACCTTTTACAGCAAGCCTCGGCGTGAATGCCTGCACGCACATTGGTTCATGACCCTTGATGACGCGCGCTCAAAGTTTGAGGATGGGCCTAGATACTATAATAAAGAAATATCGCTTAGCGGGATCAACCAAATGACATTAATTCTGCTGCAGAATCCCGGTGAGGCATCACGCCCGTCATAGGAGCAAGAGGCCGAAAACTCTGGACACAGGTGATCCAATGTTTTGGGCAGAGCTTAACAGCAATCCCTAATAAATTCGCTAAGATATAGACTTTATTCGAAGGCATGAATGGGCGTTCGAGAGTCAATTTTTGTCACGGTGGGGTGAAACCCTGCCCCGCGCCTCACGTCATTGCGTTGGCAGCATTCTGTGGAAACGGTCGTTCAGTACAGGCGCGGCCTTGTCCCATCGGTACCCGTCGTGAGGAGCAGTTCCGCCAGCCTTCATCCCGTAACGGCAAATCCCATCTCACTCGAGCTCTTAAGGGGGATTTCGCTTGGCCACGGCCTAGTCCGGATAGGTACTCAGGACGCGCTGGTCGTTACGCAAAGCTTGTAGTGGTACTTCAGAGAATACGCCCCAAGCCGCCCCATATGTTCGTCAGGCAGCCAAAAAGGACTGCTCATCATGTCCCTTGCCCGTTCAGAGGTTGGAATCCCACAGTTGCGCCAGCCTCAACTTAATCAAGGGGTACTAACCCTAGATATGGTGAACCGCCGAAAATTGGAGTCAATCTGCGCTTCAATCTCCAACGTCGGAATATTCAAAGTCTCCTGAAGCGGAACGAAGACCTCATTGGCCTCCCATGGAAATAGTGCTCTTTCGCCCTTCATCCCGAATGGCCCATCAGTCTCCGGCAAGATGCGATCGATTGGCATTTTTCTGATGCGGTTCCTTCCAGCTTCAGATTGAAGCATTGGAAGTCCCACAGAAAACCAGCAACCCATTTCGGCGGCACGCAAAACTTCTCGCTCAGTGCCCGTGAACCAATGCAATACCGCTCGGCCAGCTAGAGGTTCCTGTTCCAGAATATCGAGAATGAGTTTAGCGGCTCCACGGCTATGTAAAGAAAGAGTTTTCCCTCCTGCTCGCGCACATAAGTTGAGAATCGACGTTAAGATTGCACCTTGTCGATCCAGGCTCAATTTATGCGGGCGTGTGCCATCAAGACCCACTTCGCCAACATAGTCAGTCTGAGGCAAAAGCTTCTCGAAAAGCGAAATCTCCCGTTCACGCGCTGCAGCTAGTTCGGGATGCAATCCCAAAGCCGTTCGAATTCGACTTCCTTCAGGGGCTAGCGCCTTTGTGCCCAAAAACGCGCTTGGCGTCGTCGTCACAGAGAGAACATAGACACCACGGCGTGCCGCCTCTTGCGCAATCTCATTCGGATTTGGATATAAATCGAGATGACAGTGGAAGTCGATTAGCGCCATTTTACGCTTTCGAGGAAATCAGCCAGTTCGACTAGCCCCCGCGACACCGCTCCAATGATTTCCTTTCTTCGCACCGGATCAACAGGGAGCGGTCCTGACCGCATGCTCCACCGAGCAAGTTCGATCTCTGATGCTTTTCTGGCCCGCACAGCAGCGATCCGCGCGGCCATGACGTCATCATTCTTTTTGGAATTCTCGATATTTGTCTTGTAGTCAGTTTTGTCCACAACTCCGGACGCATTGAAGGAAGCACGGCGGATCAGGCAAGGTACGCACCTGCCACACTGTCCGTTGAGCCTTTTGCCTTTGCCGCATGAGTATGAAACCGCCGCAAGCTTCTCGATGTTAGGGTGTTTGCAATTCTTGAGCATCTCACCTTTAGTCATGCCCTCGAACAAATTAGTCAGTTTGATGTCGATGCCTGCTCCTTGCAGTACTCTTTCCAACTCAGTGAGAAAGAAAGGATGGGTCGTCCGCGTACTTAAGGATCCAAGCCTTCGCGGCGTAAAAGGTGGATTAATAGCAATTAACCCATTCTCGGGAATGAGGAGTTCAGAGATATCGTGGGCAGACGCAGCTACCACCCCATAGGCAAAAAAGATGATCGAGCGCCCACGTGTTGAACCTTCATATGGAGCGCGCCAGTGCTCGTTCACACGGCCGTCAAATCTGTAGTCGCACAGCTTGATTGCCTGTGATAGAGAATCCTGAGGTTGGATTTCTTTTGGCGAACCTTGGCTCACCAGAAAGGGGAGTCGCCCATCTTCAAGAAGTTTTATCGCTCCCAGCAAACTGTCTAATCCACCCGAGAACAGGCAGATTGCATCTCGTTCAGTCAGCCTCTCTAGAAACTTCGGTGGTGGTGAACCTCCCCTGCGAAGGGAAATTTGCCAGATGTCACCTGTTAGAAATCGGAGTGCTGCTTCTAACTTGGCCATTTGTGAAAACCAAGGTTGGGGATTAAAAACTGCAACATCAAGCGCAATCACTCGCGTCCAGCCATCCTCGGCATTGGCTCTCAGAACGAAGCGATCGGCTGCAAAAACCCCAAGTGCAATCGACAAAAAATCCCATGAAACCTCGGATGGAGGCTTGGGAAGTCGCTTCTCGGCAGATTCATAAAGATGATTTCCAAGCCCGGGCAAGGCCTCCGTGCCGCCGATATATAAACCTATGCCAATCGTATTAGCCTTTACGTGAGCAGCAGCCGCGTCTGTCTCGATAGGCGTTGCGACAACACGTGTGCTCACCATCCTGACATCTCTTCAAAGATGAGGGTCACGATCTTCTGCACCATTTGAGAGACTTGGTTCTGGCCAAACGCCGATCCCGCAGCTTGAATTATCGGTGTGGCAGTTACGTCCGTGACCTCGCAGATCATGTCCCGCAACTCATTTTCCCGCGTTACCGCCTGGAGCGGCAGGACGTTTTCTGCAGCCTGTCCTTGCTCAGCGGAAATTGTGTTGAAAACCAGTTCAGCAATAAATACCCGAGCCGCCACCACAATTGCATAGTCGTCTACCGCTGTTGGGTCGAAATCGTCCAAACCATCGAATGCTACGGTAAGCGCTTCGCCCATCGCAGCTCGGAGCAAATCTTCATCAATTATGCCTGGTGGACAGAATGCATCGACAATCGCCGCAACTGCATCTGCAATTGGACGGCCTGAAAGAGACGCTAGGTTGAATCCGTTGGGAGCAACAGTTACCCCCGAAACCATGTTTGACAGAGCGGATATCGCGGCTCCACCTACCCGCGCAGATCGCGCAACCCTTTCTCCGCCTGCGGCACCACCACCGGCGGAGCCACGCGCGTAATGTCCAAGTGCGCGTTGTGCATCCGCTTTGTCTCCACTTGCCATGAATCGCTTCAACGAACTCCTAAAGCCCGCATGCCGTCTTGGCTGGATCAAGTCAGGTGACGGTGCGGCAGGAGGGGTTTGCTGGGGCAGTGGTTGAGCAGGAGGATTCTGCTGCTGTGGCGATGAAGCATTGCCATCTGCTGGAGCTACTGGAGGCGGGTCTTGATTTGCCCACGACGGAACAAGGGGTGATCCACCTTTGGCGGCGGGCTTTGATTGAGATGTCCCCATTACTTCGCTCCCGCGATCAATTCGTATTTTTCCAGGAGAAACTTGGTGGCACTATACATCTTCTGCAAATGAAGAGTTGCGAGAAACGCTTTGAGATCTTCTTCCGCTTCCGGCGACGCTTTAGCGAGTATGATAGCGCCGTGAACGCCAGGTGGGCTTTTGGCCCAATCCTGCTTGCGCAAGTGGGCAACAAGCTCGACCATAACGAGGCGTTTATCGACGATCCCCAATGCCTTTACTGTCTTAATAGCTGCTGGAGAATTGACGCTTTTGGTGACAATTAGACCTTCGATCGCTTCCTGCGCCGCTTCTGACAGCCCACTGCGCGCGTAGGATGGAGCCATCACGTCACGACTCAAGAATAGTGCGGGACGTAGGGCTTTTGCATCATCGAAATGGGGCTTCATATCGCGCCACTTGTTGATAAACGCCTCATGGCTTTTCCATTCGGAAGGAAGCTCGGGACGCTTGCCCTTTAAATTTTCGTCCGATGTCATTTGGGCAGTGGCTGCGTTTGCGTCCTCCTCCATCACGAGCTGGTATAGCTTCTGTGAGGCCCTAGAATCTGTGCTGCGCTCGAAGACTGCCAGCTTTGCCAGTGTTGCGAGCGACACATTCATCTTTCGATCAGCGGACAGGGATTGGCGCAACGTAATGGCATTAAGAAGGCGTTTGATAATGCGCGGATTACCGTTGATTGTTGGAGCCGTTGCCAGAATTGGCGCGAGACGGTCACATACAGCAAGCGTATCCAAGAGGTCAGCGGGTTTTTCTGCCAGCTCGTTCACCGCGTCTTTGTCAAAGCTTTTGCCAGACCAGCTGTTCTGAAGTGCATCCAACAAATATTTTTGCACGTCGGCGAGTTTTGTAGGTGCATGAACTCCGACGAACAGAGAATACATATATGCCCGCACATCCTCTGCACCCACTTGAGGAACTCGCATCGGCACTTGGATCACTTTGTCGAGATAGTCATTCACGTGCCGGGATGTAATGTCGCCGAAGTGCTTACTGACAGAGTGCCTGACCATGTCCTCATCGGCAGCGATGACGAACGCCGTACCTTTGATAAAGAGAAACAGGCGTATCGCTTCGAGTGTGCCGATGGCGACATCGGGTAAGCATCTGTCAAGGTTATCTATAAATAGAACGAGGGGTCGTTTGAGCTCTGCAATAATTTCTTCGAACTCTTCACGAAAAGCGGCGATTTCCTTCGGAGGCGTCCGCTCCTTCTTTGGGCCTACAAGTTCGGACCAAGTTGTCGCGATTCCTCTTCGCGCGTCGTTTAAGGCACCAGCCTCGTCAGCGCCTCCTCCTCCCGCAATCAGCGACCCAATGGCCCCTCCGGCTTTGGTGAGCAGGCCGGGGGGAACGCCAAACGCCATCCCGATCCCGAAATCTGCAGCCATTCCGAGTGCGCGAAAATAGTTTACACGCCCCGCGAAATTCTTTGCCTTGTCCCAAAGCGATTGATTCGATTTAGTTTCGTCGAGCAAGCTCTCGGCAACGACCTCCATCAGGGCGGCTTTGGAATCGTCGAAGCCCTGATATAGCCATGCGTCGAATTTAATAATGATTGGGGCGCAGTCTGACTCGCGAAGCCGCTTCTCTGCAAGGGCAAGGACAGTGGATTTACCAGTTCCCCAAGTCCCGAAAACACCGATGGAAACTGGCAATAGACGAGGGTTTGTCGCCAAGTTCGCGATCTGATCCGCAAGCTCCGTGAAGTTGAGAAAATCCTGATCGCTCTCACTATCACGCCACATAGATGCTCCCTTCACAAGCTTAGATACTACAACCAAAACGAGATCTATAGCGAGTCCAGAAGCACTGACCACTAGGCGGTGATCAAAATGTCAAGTTGTTCTCCCTCCAAATACAGATTCACGCCGTTTCACAATCTGTCGTGCAAAGGAGGAATGCATCAACTTTCGCTTATCAATCTCTGGGACTGATTGCGAAATTTTGCTTGTAGTTGCGCGCAACAAGGAAAATCAAACGATTCCGATCGATTCGCCCTGCTTGTACTGCGTTTGCCCAAGTGCGAGATGGGGAGATGCTCTGGTGACTACCGCTTCAATCTGGGAAGCAGACGGATGAACATAGATTAAAGACGCCCATTAATAAGTCCACTGGCCGGCCACGCATCCAATTTAGCGCTTTCTTGTTCACGATATAGTCGAATTCATGTTCAAATGTTTCATTGCCGATGCGTTCCCGAATAAATGTATTTTGATTCAATCTTTCGAGCTGACTTGCTGTCAAACTTTGAGCAAAGCCGATTATACATGTTACGTTCTGAAAGCTTTATGTTTATCGATTCGCTGAACCAACCCACGGTCGCGCCTTTGAGTTGGGATACGCAAAGTTGCGGCGCGCATTTCTTTGTGCACAAAGGCAAGCTTCTCTGGGCTCAAGGCAGTGTCGTTGAAAGGCAAATGAAAGGTGACACCGGGATTCGGTAGCGCAAAGGACATGTCGACTGCGTGAACGCCAATAGGGAGTAACGCTCCCGAATATAGCAATGAAAAATGAAACGTATCATCTTCTGCTTTGATGGAACATGGAACGCCCTTAACGCAAGCACTCCAACTAATGTCGTTTTGACTGCCGCGAGTATTGTTCGGCATACAGTAGATGGCACAACGCAAATCATTCACTATGATGAGGGTGTCGGGACGGGGCCCGTGGATCATTTGGCGGGTGGTGTGCTTGGGTGGGGACTTATACAGAATGTGCGTGAGGCCTATCGATTTCTGATTTTCAATTATGATGTCGGTGATCAAATCTATGTTTTTGGTTTTTCACGTGGAGCGTTTAGCGCACGAACTTTTACAGGCTTCTTGCGGCATGTGGGTCCTCTGCGACGTCTACATGCTGCTCGCATTGATGAAGCGTTAAAGTTGTATACATTACGCTTGGAAGGAGCTGGCGGCGCGAGTGAACAAATGCGGCGCTTTCGGGCTGAATATTCCAACAATGTCTGCATTGACGCAGACGATGATGCCTGGCGTTGCAAATACATAAAAGATTATGCACCGGGCAGCGCTCCATTGCTGTCCATTGCATATCTTGGGCTCTGGGACACGGTCGGTGCTCTCGGTGTTCCGAGAATTATTCCAATGAGTGAAAAGATTAATAGAAAGTATGCCTTTCACGACCCGATAGTCACTGCGTTTGTAAACAGCGCTCGACATGCTGTGGCAATTGACGAACGCCGCGCTACCTTTCCTACTGTATCACTGGGCGATATCGAAGCCCTCAACATTTCAAAGAACATTAAGTCCGATGATCCACATGCCCCTTACCAAGAAAAATGGTTTCCTGGAACGCATGGTTCTGTGGGTGGGGGCGGCGACATACGGGGGCTCTCGGACGGTGCTTTAAACTGGGTACTTAAAGGTGCGAAGAAAGCCGGTTTAGTTCTGGATGTTGAGATGGGGTCACGCATTCATGGGTTTAAGCCAGACGCCCTCGCACCGCTCGTGAATGAGAAAAAACCACAATTTAGCGCAACCCAACTATTCAAATCTAACCGAGACGGTCCAGTTAAAATTGAGGCATTATCTGCTGCAGCAATCCGCCGCTGGCAGACACCCGCTGAAAAATTACCCGAAGGAATATCATATCGACCAGCAACACTATCCAAAGTCGCCGATGCATTGAATGCGCTGCCAAATCCACGAAATAACTCAGCAGATGTGCCACTGCTTGCCACTCACACGGTCGTGTTTGGTGACGAACTTCGAGCGCTGGCAAAGACCTACTACGAAGACCCAAACAAATCCTCGGTAATTTTTGATGCAAATAGAGACGTGTTGGATGATCCAGATGATTTATTTCCTGATCAAATAATCCGTATTCCAAAGATAATTTGATAGCCCGCGACGGCGGTGTGGGAAAGAACTTTGGATAACAGTGACAGTTGCTGAAGAGGTTTCGGTCCTGTTGACAAATAGATTCATCCATAAACGAACTGAGCGATGTGGATGAAGTCTGCATAGCTGATGGTCTTGTCATATCGTGTTGCCAGTCGTCTGGCATTTTTGAGTTTGTTGAAGCAGCGCTTGAGGATGTTTCGCAGTGCGCAGATGGAACCATCGACTTGAATCTGGACAAACCGATTTTTTTCGTTGGAATCATGATAAACTCGCCACGTCCTTCCTATATCATCGCGAATGAAATGGACGTCAAATCCTTTTTCGGTCAACAACACTTTAGTTGCAGGACCTTCTGCCTCCACGATCGGGAGATGATCTTTGTGGTCGGAAGCTTCACCGCCCGTGAGAACAATCGCTATGGGACGGCCTAAGGCATTGATGGAAACATGGATTTTGGTCGTATAGCCATTCTATGGGTGTCCAAGACCTCGTTGCGTGATCGCCTTTTAGCGCCAGCTGAACAATGATGTGCCGAGATAATTGTCCTGTCGATCATTTGCAGAGTTGGATTGTCGTCACCGCTATCGTTGAAGGTATTGCGGACGAACTCCCACAAAACAGCTGGTGTGCTACGCCTAAACTTGCCGTAAACCGATAAAGAATTGCCGAAAACTGCAGCAAATCACACGATGCCACGCCCGTTGGCGCAATTTATAAAATACTATCCAGAACACGATGATGTTTCGTCAGTTGCAAGCCAACTGCTAGTTCCCCGCGAAAACCCAAATGGTTCAACACACATCGATTTCTTATCGTTCAGTAACCCACGAACACCGTCGACTCCTGCAAGGCTACGCCGAACTAAACAGCAAATGATTTGGGAATCCTGTTTGTCAAAACAGCATGGTCATTTGATTTACTATCGGCATCTCTACCGATTGGCTTAAAGTGTGTTTCGATAATGCTCCATGGACTGCATCAATTAAGCAATTCACATTCCGATTCGCTTCATTGTGAATTTCCATCTTGTTCTCAAGTCGAGTCTTGATTCATTCTTAAGACAAGATGATTGATCACATAATTCGTGTTTGAACTTTATTGGATCAACGACAAAAGCATCATTTGAAAATGGACGCTTATGTCTAACCAGAATGTTTTTTCGTGAAACTATTCTTGTTTGACCAATCCTTCGGATACAGCTCCCCAATTGCTTGGGAAACTGTTCCTCAGGTTCAAACACCAATTTTCGAATGGGAAGCATTGCTATGCGTGTAAATCACACGCTCACGCAATCGAAGTGACTGGATACTATAGGTTGGTGCAGCGCCCCACCATATCGGCACCGCCCGTGCCAATATATTTTGTGATGTAATTCTGTAAGCCGCCGGTAATCTCGTCTGCCCAAAACACATCGTCCTGTGCTATCCTGAAAGAATTACGTGGCCATGACTTGAACCAACGCCTGCGCATCTTTTCATCAAGATCGATGAGGTCAATGTCAGTGGGAATGCACATGACCATATGAATGTGGAATCCCGCGCCGCTGACAAACTCCTCGATCACAAATTTCTTGAACCGCTTTTTGCCTTGGCGACAGACTGCATTTCCAAAATAGTGGCGATCCAGCGCATTCAGGTAGCGTGCCAAGTGCTTTTGTCTTTCATTGCTTGCGTGCTCCGATTTGCACTGTGCGAGCCGGTACGGAAAATGGAGAGTCACGCCAAAATTCCACGTTACTGCCAAAAGCTCGGGCCAGGTTTGAAGGGCGTGCTTTGTTAACTCTGCGGGTGAAAAACAGCGCTCACTCATAGCCATTCTCCTTGGCCCAGGCAGCCCGTTCGCTTTCGGTAAAGCTTTTGCAAGTGGACGCCGCGCCACGTTTAGCGGAGAGAGTTAGCCACCGGTTCCTCGTGAATATCTTGAATTTGGGCCTGCATCTGGTCCAGCCATTTTGGATTCTTTTCATGTTTGATTTTTTCTTTTGATAAATACGTGTGTTAAGCAGCGCAGTCATTGCGCGGGGCTTGCAGTATTTATGCGCGCAATGATGCGCGTCTTGATGTTGAACGTACGATATTGCCGCACCCAAAAGCTATATTGAAATGAAGGAATCAGCATGATCGACGAGGTTTTTTTGGCCCTGAGGCAGATGCGAGAGGTGCGATCGGCCAGCGCATTTTCGCGGGACTTCTTGGGGATGGAATCCAACTATTACAGAAGCTTGAAACGACGGACTTCCGGCCCTAGCCCGATTGCTGTTTTGCGCTGCGCCGCCAAATTGCGCCAACGGGGGGAGGTATTTCTTGACAGCACCATCCCCATCGCGGTGAAGCACCGGGCCGATTTGCTGGCAATGGCGGAGCGGTGCATTGAGGACTTGTTGACGACGGTTGACGCGCAACTGTGATTGCCGATCAACGGGTGAATGTGGATGGCGCTTGCCCTGTTCGGCACAATCTTGCGTCGGCTTTATGCCAGTGCCCGTTATTCATTACCAGAGTGTCGTTTGCCCGATCACGCTGCCACCGTTTCCGTGATCGGCGATAGCCAAAATAATTGCCGGATTTTCATAATTTGGCGCTTTTAATTTAGGGTTTTGCCTTCGAAAATGGTAGGTTCACAACCAGAGTGCGCAGTATGCTTTTTGCCCTGCCGCTGTGGTTATTACGTGTCAAATGCGCCGACATTCAGTCATCCCGCATTTTACGGCCCGTGAGACACCTAGGAGAAAATAAATGACTATGATATCCAGTTTTTCAGTGCACAGCATCGTGGACTCCACCCGAAACAATATACCGGAGGTGATGGCGCACTACGACGAGGAAGAAATCTTTGATACATTTTTGGAGGAGCGGACGTACGATTGGGGTAAGGATCACGTTCGATTCTTGCAATACCAGCACCCCGATCTGCTGGCGAAATTCGTGAGGGAAGGTGGCAAACTTAACTCTGGGACTAGACAGGACCGAGAATATTTATATCATATCCTCGGATGTAATTCCGCGCACCCTTGTAATGCAGACATTTGTCCACTCTGTCAGCTAGCAGGGCTGGAAGAAGCAGACAGTGCTGCGGCGCCAAGGCCATAGGCACTGGCTACACGGACCAATGGAAACAAATGATCACCCCACTCAATCTAGAGAATGATTGGGTGGGGAGGTCCCGAATGCGCTTTGTTACCCCAGTAATGCCCTACGACGTCGCAGCAGTGCCCTGGCTGGCTGGGGGTGCTATCAGTATACCGGAGACTATAAACTAGCCCGTTCTTACGCCGCGCTGGGGCAAACTTCTCCACTTCTTGGAAACAGATTGGGTCCCACGGGCGTCACATCAATCCCGCATAATCCAGACGCCTCCCAGTGCGAGGATAGCCATAACGCCTGGCGTTTCTGTTGGAAGTGTTGCTGGCCGCCGATGACACGCAGCCGCAATAGACTTCCTTTTTGTATCAAAACAGACATGGCGCAGGCGTGAAATCGCCAATGATCCTGCCGCGTTGCCAAGTTCCACCGTGGACCTGCCAAAATCGGTAGGAATTTATATCAAAAGACAGCATATTCGCGATCTTGTTTCACACAAAATTGGAGAATGCCCATGTCCCTTTTGAAAAACCTCAAAATTGTTTCCACCCCCCTGAAGCTTGAACAAACACCCCAGCAGTCGCGCCGGGATAAGCTCAGCGTAAAGCTGATCGAACAGATGCATATGGCGCAGGCAGAACTCAAGGGCAGCGTATATGAGCGGATGAAATCTGTTTGGAGCACGGATCAAAATGGGGATCGCCAGAAAGTGCAGCGGGCGGCCAAATTGCGAAAGTGGTACGCCAAAGAGGTCTCAGGCGTTGTCATTCTGCGCGTGTTCTATGGGGCACGGCCACTAGAACTTGCCAAGGGGAAATCTGCTGTCGAAGTGGAATCGTTGGAAAAGCTGCCTGCCGTGTTGGACACGCTTGCACAGGCCGTCAAAGCCGGTGAGCTTGACACTGAGATCGCTACGGTGGCCAAGGAGCGGGTGCCTAAGAAGAAGGTGAAGGCTTCTTAACATTCCTGCACCGCAGTGTATGGGACGCTGCTGTAAAGTGGCGTCTCAATGGCAATCTAGTCAGTGCAAAGTATCGGTGAGGCTTCTCGCAAGGTTGATTAGGTCGCTTTCGCGATAAGGTTTTGCAAGAAACGGCTCGTGGCGGAACTCGTCCGGCAGGGAGTTGGGGTCATTTCCGGAAACAAAAATGAATGGAATATGGTTGGCGCGCAGTAACCTCGCCACGGGGTAAGTGTTTCCGTCCAACACCTCGATATCAAGAAAGGCTAATTCGATCCCATCTGGTATGAGGTCAATAGCTGTCGAAGCCTTATTCGTTGTCGTGGCAACGCCTAGAAGCGCGTCCTGAACGAAGTGGCGAAGCTCTTCAGCCAGAAAAAAGTTGTCTTCAACGATGAGAACATGCAGTTTCATACTCACCTAAGGGCAGCGAAGTGCAATAGTTCCCATTTGATTCAGTTTGCACTCAAATATAGATAACCCCGGGTTAATCGACCGATCGGGGAGAGCTGTTCTAAAATACATGCACAAGCGTTGGACCAGAATTTGCCTGACATTTAGGGGTGCCCACTGCGTGTGCGACGGTGAAGGTCTAAATTGGCATCGAATTTAACAGGGAGGAGAAAAGAGAATATTCGGTGCTATTAGGGCTGAGTGCCAGCGAACTATGGGATATCTCCGCGAAATCCACCGAGGTCGTCGCCAACCTTAGCGAACTGTACACTTGGGTTACCACTTATGGGGAGGGGGATAAAATCGTCAGCGTCCACATAGCAGATAATCATGCCGTGATCCGCCGCTATGTGGAATTGGGCGGGTTTCCGGTGAATTGGATCACCCAGGTTGCCGCCGTCATCGGACCCGCCATCGAAAAGAAATGACGGCTGCCCGGCCAAGCGTCGTTCCGGGTGCCGCTTATTCCGCTGCTTGCTGGAGAGAAAGAAAGTAGCAATTACAGTGAGGCTTGCGTCGGAGAAGATGGCGCGCGCCCCCTCCAGTACATGCGAGGCCAGACTTTTGAAAACTCCTCGCAGCCCAATCACATTGCTTTATTAGACATTCATTAACCGACTCGCTTCACCTTAATTTTTCGTCACATGCGATCGAGACCATGGATAAATTATCGTTAGTTTTCATTGCGACTATTTTAACTGGTGCAAGTGTTTGCCGGGCAGAAGCGGTTCATGGACACGAGCCCTATAATTGGTCAGGATTTTATCTGGGCACGAGCCTCGGTCTTCATGGCGTCACAACAAGCGGAGTTTTTGACGGCCCTGAGCTAGGTGTGACCCCGGACTTGGAGAATATTGGTGGCGAAGGCGTGAATTTCGTTTTTCAAGGTGGGTATAACTATCAAGTAAATAGGTTTGTGTTGGGCGTTGAAAGCGACGTGAGTTTGGGTGGCTTCGACAAAAGTTTTGTCACTGTTCAGGATGGCAGCGTTTCGGAAGCAGGTCTTCTCGCTTATCCAATAGAAGGCGAACTCAAGTATTTAGCGACATTACGTGGTCGTACAGGCTTCATTATGGAAGATATTTTCCCGCATCCGACACTGCTTTTTGCGACCGGAGGCTTGGCCTTTACTGACTTCAATTTAGGTATAGCAAATGGAAGAAGCGAGTTCGGATTTAGCAAAACCGGACTAACATGGGGATTTGGGATAGAAATGCCGTTTTCCGATCAAATCTTGTTACGTGCTGACTTTTTGCATACTGATTTTAACGAAAGACGTAACATCGCAGGCGTGGCGACATCTGGTATATTTGACGCCAACGACGGTAACTTCGTGAAGCTCAAGGACGTCGACATAATCCGGGTGGGTCTCGATTTTAAACTGGGCAAGAAATGACGTAACTCGGGTTGTTGAGAAATCTAAGCAAGTAATAATTGGAGACTTGCGACGCGAACAGCGACCTCTGAAGTAGGCTGCTAATCGCCAGACATGGGAAGCCGGTGGAGGCCATTCGCAAGTTTTTTCATAAAAATCACCCTGAAGCGCATAAAGCCCCCGACGAGGCTCCGGACAGCCTCCTTTAAGATCACGATCCGGCCTCGCAACGCCCGAATTGCTTCTGACCCTCCAAGACATTCAGGGCCTCTGTGACCCCTGCCCGCCGCACCGCGAGCATATTTGACAGGAACTCGTGGGTCATCTGAAACTCGTTTAACTCCACCCGGTCCTGACACTTCAGCAGCCAGCGGCCGAGGCGTTGCGGTATTGTGAAATGCCCATTGGCCAAAGCTGTCGGGGAAACTTGGACATGAAAGGTATGGGCAAATCGCAATAGCGTCGCAGATAGTGACTGGCTTTTGCTGATGGCCTCAAGAAGGCTGGCGCGGCTTATGCGCAAAGCTCGACCCCCGGCTTGCACGACGACTTGCCAAGGGGCACTGTCAGTATAGTGAATAATGGGGATGCACACAAAACCTTCTCTGCCAATCAAGCCCGTCTCAATGCGTGCACCTTGGGCATTTTGTGCGATGATAGAGCATATGCCAGAGGTGGGGAAATAAGCAACCTCGACGGGGTCTTAAGCGGCATAGAGGACCTTGCCCAACGCCAGGTCTATCTCTTCGAGATCTGCTTGCAAAAGCTCCAAATCGGGTTAGGCTAATGACGCCAGCAATTTGTTATAAGCAATTGAGGCTTGCATGTCGGGCATGTCTTTCGTCCTGATTGGGGCGAAAGTCTTGATGCTTTCAGCCGGTTGCGCCCGTGTGTGCAAACGATATGCTTACTATAGCACAATTCTCACAGGCTGCGTACGAAATCGGACCACCACTGGAAGGTGGCCAGATTTGCTTTATACACTTGGGTTAATAATTAAGAAAATGCGGGAGGTATAAAATGCAAATTATGGTTTGTGGCTCTCATCTTCCGCGTGCAGCAGAGGGCAGTGTTTTTCAACCCGAAGACCTAGAGCGCATGCGGAATGCGTTCGAAAAAGCCTGTAAAGACCGCATCGAGCCTGCAAGTTCTCACTACACGCGCACCGAAATCGCCAAGGCAATTATATTGGCTTACAAATCCGGTTTGACAGAGGATCAATTAGCCCTTGCTGCAATACAACTGTTGAGATGATGCTGCGGCATGCGCAAAGGACAAATTAGAAAGCTCAGGCCATGTGATGCACCATCGACCGATTGCCGTTCAGCTGCATGGCACTATGAAGAACAGGTTAGATGCAAGATAGCCGGACTGAGCTGGAGCGTGCCTTTGATCTGGCGCGGACTGGTGATTACGACACAGTTACTGCGCTGCGGAGGCAGCTCAAATGTGAGGGTTATAGCTGCAACCATATTATTGGCGCGTCGCTCGAAAAGCAGCTCAAGGCACTGATGGAAGGATCGCGCAAGACTGTGGTTTGACCCTTTTACTTTGCCGTCATCTTATCTTGTGACCACGCTTATCGCTATCTTCGTGCATCACGCGGTTTTTCGACATACCCTTGAATCTAGGTCATCGCATTTTGTTTCTCTTTCACCGCCAGCTGCCATTTAATTATATCCTTTCAGCGAATCACTATGTGAAATGCAACACACCGAGGTGCAGCCAAACGAAAAAGGCCGGAGATTGCTCGCCGACCTTTTACGACCTACGCGCCCAAATTTCCTATCCATCATAACATCGGAAGCGTCCGCGCAAGCAACATCCGATCATCTAATTCCAGCAACAGTGGCTTTCCAGCAACAGCGGCGAAGTAGACCGAACCTCGCATCGCAATTCCTTCCAATCCATCCTGCTTAAACTGTAGTCGTAGATGCGCGGATAAGTGCCTCCGCGTCGGTTCTTTCACTCTCGTCCTGAACGATTTGATATATCAGACCTTGCAGGTGTCCTACGCTGGTGTAGCTCAATAACCTTCGAAACCAGGCAGGTGTTGGTGTCAGTTGGTTTACGTAATGTGAACTCCCTCTAATCGCCGCTAGTAGATCGGCTGAAGCCGTGCAGCAGTTCTCATAGGCAGATTTTGCATTTTGAAGCGCAATGGTCCCAGAGCCTTGCGACGGGGGGTCACCAACAGCTCCGGAACCAAAGGCGGTGGCCATGTCATGCCAACGCACTTCAAAAAATAGCAAAAAATAATCGAGAATACGTTTTAAGAGTCGTTAAAATTTTAAGCAGTCCGGCCGATACAGAAAGCGGGCCATTCCTTTGAAAGTCATGATGCCTTGGAAGCTGCCGGTGTGTGGAACGAGGCCAGCCAATTGGAAAATTCCAAGTTTCCCGTGAGGCGACGATGAGCGGCTTTACGTGAGTGGTTGAAAGCAGCTTCCCCTATGGCAATGTTTGGCAGACGAGTCATGGTAACCGAATTGGCCAAACCATTCAATATGTCCCTCCATGCTTTTTCAAAACATTTGTTCGTATTGGAACGTGCCAGCCCCGTTACCCGCTCGGTCGCTGGGCCGGTGCGTTATTGCACCTTGGCAAACACAACGATAGCACAAGCGAGCAATTGGTTGCTGACCTATCAAGAATTTGGATATCCGGCACATGTGGACATGTCATTCCACCCGCAGCATGTGTTGTACGTTGGCATGAAATAGACTTTGCGAACAGACGCCCGAACCCGCACTTTGAAACCTTCAATGTCTTCAAAAACTAGTCGGTGTTTTTGCCGTCGGCTTCCGAGCTTTCGACAGAACGATTTGTAATCTCCATCATGGTATGCGCCTTTAAGGTTCAATTATCTAATAGGTCGTTTTAGGGCACAGCAGGACAAGAATGACGGGACAGTTGGACGTGAAACATCAATAGTCTATCGAAAGCCCCGCTTGGCTCTCGTCAGGACAGGTGTTGCTTATGTCCGTAAATTTCTCGTAGGCTGCGATATAAATGTAAGGCTGAAGTTTCAATGGTCTGCTTGATGGACTTGGTCATCTGCCTGCATCAAATCGTATAGCCTCCCCTCCCGCGTCGCATAAATGGATGGTGTTGCCGTTGATAGCAAAGTTTGTATAACTTCGCATGAGATTGCTATCGCAGATTGAAATGCGGGCTAATGAAAGTAGAGCCGTTGGAAATTCAGCCGATGCTGTCCGAGGCCAAAACCTGTACTAACGACCTCAATGAAATAACCGGCGGCGGGCGTGCAGAGTGATTGCAGCATCCAAAAGCAGTGTCAAATACCAACGGTCATGGGCTGATGATACGGGCTTGCGGACACGACTGCGGGAACTGGGCACGATTCCATACCAATTAGGGAAGGCTCGGCCCGCTCGAAGAACTGCAAGAGCGTATCGCGCTTGAAACGAACCTTTTGCACGGGCTTCCCAATCGCTTGGACGCCGACGACATGGAAGATGTTTTTCCCAATGTCTATGCCGAACACGGCGGCTGGTTTTGGCTTGTTGCGTTGTTTCATGTCTGACCTCCTCTCCCAGCGCAGTTACTCAAGCCCTATGTGAAGTCTAACAAGAATGATATCATTGGTCCAGAAGCCGTCGCTGAAGCCGTCACGCGTCCGACCATGCAGTTTGTCGCGATCAGAAGTACAGACCAAGTCGATCTTCAAGCTTTGCACCAAGCCGCACGACCGGCGACTGCTTGTGACACAGAGCGGCCGAGACCCGCGCAAGCAAGTTGGCGAGTTATTGGCAAACGTGATCACGCGCGCGCTGCGACGTTTCCATATTCGCTCAATTATTTAGTTTCAGAAGACCATGGGAAATTCACATATTGTGCACGAGTGTCGTAGCAGATATTGCCGTACATTCTCAGATATCCAGCACGGCGAACGGGATCCGCAAAGACTACTGCCGGATTTGTTAGATCTGCCTCATATTGTTGGATGTTATCATTCGTGAGGGTACTTGGCAAAATATCCATTGCCTGGGGTATGCTTTTTCCATCCAACCAGTCGGCCCCATAATGCCCCAGTGCATATCCGAAAACGGGCGACGAGAGCGCGATACTGACTTTGAAGGGACTGTCGCCTTTTTTGATTTCGGATACCGCCTCGGGTTCGCCGTCAATGCCGCCAAGGAATTGGTCTGGGCGATCCTTTCCCGCAGCGCGCAACGCCTTGAGCGCGCCGAGCACGACTGCATCGCCTCCTAAAACGACGTCTATATCTGGGTTGGCAAGAAGTATCGCGTTCATGGTGGCGAAGCCCCCATCTTTACTGACCGGATTGGGCGCGATATCGGCGACGATTGTAACACCAGGAAGTTCATCAAGGCCGCGACGCATCGCGTCGAAGCGGGGCGACAGGTATTGCATCGTATCTTGGGTCAACAGAACGACAGTCGCCTTGCCATCGAGTTTGGATTTGATATAGGCAATCGCCGCGTCTGTCAG
>JANMAE010000039.1:0-18527 GCA_031359445.1 Hyphomicrobiales bacterium
TTCTCGGCAATCATGGCTTCGGTGGTGATCAGCAGGGAGGCAACCGAGGCTGCATCCTGGAGAGCCACACGCACGACCTTGGTGGGGTCGATGATGCCGGCTGCAACCATATCTACATATTCTTCGTTCTGTGCGTCAAAGCCGTAGTTGCCGTCCTTTTCCAGGAGCTTGCCAACCACGATGGAGCCTTCAACGCCAGCGTTCTCGACGATCTGGCGAAGCGGCGCTTCCAGGGCCTTGGACACGATATTGATGCCGGCCTGAACGTCAGGATTGGTTGACTTCAACAGCTCAACAGCCTTCTTGGCGCGCAACAGGGCAACACCGCCGCCAGCCACAACACCTTCTTCGACCGCTGCACGCGTGGCGTTCAGCGCGTCGTCAACGCGGTCCTTGCGTTCCTTCACTTCAATTTCGGTGGAACCACCAACCTTGATCACGGCAACACCGCCAGCCAATTTGGCCAGACGTTCCTGCAGCTTTTCCTTGTCGTAGTCCGAAGTTGTTTCTTCGATCTGCGCCTTGATCTGGGCCACGCGGCTAGCGATGTCGGCCTTCTTGCCGGCACCGTCAACGATCACGGTGTTTTCCTTGTCAACGCGAACGCGCTTGGCGCGTCCCAGCATTTCGAGGCCAACATTTTCCAGCTTGATGCCGAGATCTTCGGAAATCACCTGGCCGCCTGAAAGAGTTGCGATATCTTCGAGCATGGCCTTGCGGCGGTCGCCGAAGCCTGGAGCCTTGACGGCCGCAATCTTGAGGCCGCCGCGCAGCTTGTTTACAACCAGCGTGGCAAGAGCTTCGCCTTCGATGTCTTCGGCAATGATGAGCAAAGGCTTCTGCGTCTGCACAACAGCTTCGAGGATCGGCAGCATGGCCTGGAGCGATGACAGCTTCTTCTCGTGGAGAAGAATGTAAACATCCTCAAGTTCAGCCAGCATCTTGTCGGCATTGGTGATGAAGTAGGGAGAGAGATAGCCGCGGTCAAACTGCATGCCTTCCACAACTTCAAGCTCGGTCTCGGCGGTCTTGGCTTCTTCAACCGTGATCACGCCCTCATTGCCGACCTTTTGCATGGCCTTGGCAATCATGTCACCGATGGACTTTTCGCCATTGGCGGAAATGGTGCCGACCTGGCCCACTTCTTCAGTGGACTTGATCTTTTTGGAGCGCTTCTTGAGATCCTCGATGGCAGCGGCAACGGCCAGGTCGATGCCACGCTTGAGGTCCATCGGGTTCATGCCGGCGGCAACATTCTTCGAACCTTCGCGAACGATGGCTTGTGCCAGAACCGTGGCGGTGGTGGTGCCGTCACCTGCTGTGTCGTTGGTCTTGGAAGCAACTTCGCGCACCATCTGTGCGCCCATGTTTTCAAACTTGTCTTCGAGTTCGATTTCCTTGGCAACGGTCACGCCGTCCTTGGTGGTGCGGGGAGCGCCAAAGCTCTTGTCGATGACAACGTTGCGGCCCTTGGGGCCGAGGGTGACCTTCACCGCGTTAGCGAGAATGTCAACGCCGCGGAGCATACGCTCGCGGGCTTCGCCGCCGAAGCGGACTTCTTTTGCAGCCATGTGATTATTCCTTCACTTGAATTGAATATATGGTGGACGGCTGATTACTCGAGTACGCCCATGATGTCGGATTCTTTCATGATCAGCAGCTCTTCGCCGTCAATCTTCACTTCCGTGCCAGACCATTTGCCAAAGAGAACCGTGTCGCCGGTCTTTACATCCAGCGGAACCAGCTTGCCTGCTTCATCCCTGGCGCCTGCACCTGCGGCAATGATCTTGCCCTGCATTGGCTTCTCTTGAGCCGTTTCGGGAATGATGATGCCACCCTTGGATTTGGTGTCTTCTTCAACCCGCTTCACCACGACCCGGTCGTGCAAAGGACGGAATTTCATGTCAGAACTCCTTATAACGCATTGATATGTTTAATTTTAAAGTCGAACCAGAGACCTGCGCCCGACCTGTGTTGGCACTCATCAAACAAGAGTGCTAACAGCTAGCCTCCAAATAGGGACGAAGCGTCCCCTCGTCAAGAAAAATGAATGGTTAACGGGAATTGGATGTCGAGGTCGCTCCACTGCCGCAATTTTGTCGCCTCGAATCTGCTAAACCGCTCGGCGCACATCATACGAGGCGGCATTTGACAAAGATTCTTTCGGTTCTGGCCCTGCTCTGGGCAATGACGCTCCAGTCCCACGCTCAAACTCTCAATACGACAGATTTCCAGATTCAGTGGAAAGTCACCAATCGCTTTCGGCTGTTTTCCGATCCCGACCTGTTCCAGCGCCATGAACAGGCCTGGACCCAGTACCGTATCCACATCAATGACCAGTCCGTGAGCGAGGATGCCAAAACCTTGCTGGCGCGCAATTCCTCAGTGCTCGGCACCGAACATGTGCTGAATGACCGCTACATCGCTTTTTCGCGCCAGCTTCGCAGTAATTTTGACTGGCGGGGCTGGGCGGCGAGTGCGGCAGACAAGCTCTGCTGGAATCCCGAAAGCCGCCTGCATGACCGTTGCAACGGCGTGGATGATTATATCAATCCCAAGGGCCATGAGATCGAGCTCAAACTGAAGTCCCTCAAATCCAATTCTCTTATCACGGAATATAATTGCGAGTGGCGCGTGGGTGATGGCCAGGTGCAGACCGCACCCTGTGACGCAACTTTGAAAGCTGTGCTGCCCTATCCCGGAGGCGCCGATATTTCCGTGAATGTGGAAGGCGAGCAGCCCATTTCGCTTCATGCCGCCGTGCGCGACCTGTTGATTGTCGGCATGGGCGACAGCTTTGCCTCAGGCGAAGGCAATCCCGACCGCGCCGTCACCTTCAGCAGTGACCAGCGCTATCATAATCTTTATCCTGCCCGCGCAAAGAGCGACATCACCGGCAATGGGCAATGGATCGACAGGCTCTGCCACCGCTCGCTCTATGGCCATCAACTGCGCGCCGCCCTGCAGATTGCCATCGAGCATCCACAGGCGGCGGTTACGTTTTTGGGCTATTCATGTTCAGGTGCCAGCATTGAGGAAGGCATCCTGGGTCCGCAGGAATATGTGGAAAGTGTCAGTCGCGACGCCGGTCAGCGCAGCTTTCTCCGGGGCGGTTCCAAAGATGCGCAAATCCGCTGGCTGCTACGCGAGCTTTGTTTGGAGAAGCCTGAGCAGGAAGGCGATTTCTGGACCTGTCCCAAAGGCCAGTACCGCAGGTCGGTGGACTATCTCTTTCTCTCGATTGGCGGCAACGACATAGGCTTTTCCAATGTGGTGGCCTGGGCCACCCTGCGCAAAAGCACCTCGGCAACGCTCGCCAAGTTTTTTGGCGCAACGGTGGCGCCTAGGCAGTTTGCCCAGAACATGCATGACATTCTCCCCAATGCCTATGCACGCCTTGCCAAAGCCCTTGAAGTGGCAGTGCCGCTCCATTCCGGTGATCCGGTCTTTGATGCCTCGCGCGTTGTGCTTACCAGCTATCCCGACCTGCTGGTGGATGAAACCGGTGGCGTTTGCCAGGCAGGTGAAGGCAATGAGGATGAAGAGGACCGCTATCCGGCCAACCAGTCGATGGATGCCTTTTCATCATGGCTCGCAACCACAACAGGTCGCCTGAATTCCGTGCATGAACAATTGAACAACCTGCATCAGCGCATGAAAGAGCTCGCGGGCGATCAGGGTTGGACCTTTGCCGAGCGTGTCTATGAAGACAAGGTTTTCGCCCGCCATGGCTTTTGCGCGCAAAGTTCAAAATTTGCCGATGATCCCGCCGAAATTCTGATGATCCCGTGCTGGGGCAAGGCCGATAGGCCAACCCAAACCTGCCAGTCTTCATGGTCCGGCAAGGCCAGGGATTGGCGTCCCTATAACCCGCAGAGCCAGAACTATCCCTATGCGCTACGCCAGCGCTGGGTGCGTACCTTCAACGATGCTTATATGGCGATCAACCAGAAAGTGGTGACCAAGGATGGCGTCATTGATGATGTAACGTCTTCACAAACCTTCTCTGCGGCCATCGGCGCCATGCACCCCAACGCCGAAGGCCAGGCAGCCATGGCGGACGCCATCCTCATGGATATCCGCAATAGCGTCGATGCAACGCTCAGCGGCGACGGAAACTAGCGCATGTCCCGCCAAAGTGTGAAGCGGTTTGGCGGTCGGGACATGCGCCAACATATTGATCTGGAGCGATTCCTTGAAGGCGAGATGATTCCATCTCGTCGGGAAGCGCTCTAGGCAACCGGCGTGAAGTCATCCGCGCTGCTCTCATCCATCAGTGTACGGAGCGTTACGAGGTATTGCCGGAGCAATTCGCCACTTGCTGGTTGACGCGCAACATGCTGTGCGTGGTGGGGTACTGCAAAGTGGGAACGAGGTAAAAAACCCGCGCCTCGCCCCTCTCGATGATGTCGGGCATGGTGGCAATAAGGCCCATGTAGGCGCCAGCACTCACCACCGCTTCACGCCAGGCAGGAAGTGGCACAGGGCTTAAGGAACGATCTTGAATTTCAATGTGAAGGACGCTGTCTTGTCCGCGTTCCTGTCACGCAGCGTGGGTGGACATAAAAACGCCGCCCCATTTGGAAATGGGACGGCGCAAAGTCGTGTGCGGTAAAACCCTAGATGTTGTTCTTGCCCATCTCATCGGCAATGAATGCTGCTTGGCGGCAAGCCAGGGCGACAATCGTCAGCGTCGGGTTTTCTGAGGCACCTGTGGTGAACTGGCTGCCGTCCGAGATGAAGAGATTGGCAATGTCATGGCTCTGGCCATGCTTGTTGACAACGCCGTCCTTGGCCTTCTCGCTCATCCGGTTGGTTCCCAGATTGTGCGTGGAAGGATAGGGTGGCGTGCGATAGGTCTTCACCGAGCCTACTGCCTCGTAAATTGCAGCGCCCTGCTTGAAGGCATGTTCGCGCATCGCAACATCATTGGCATGGTCATCAAAATGCACATTGGGGACCGGCATGCCATACTGGTCCTTCTCTGTTGCATGAAGAGTGACGCGGTTGGTTTCCTGCGGCATGTCCTCGCCTACAAGCCACATTCCCGCCATGTGGTCATAGGATTCCATGGCACCTGAAAATCCGCGTCCCCAGCCACCCGGATCAAGGAAGGCCGCCATGAACGGAAGACCAAGCGACAAGGTTTCCATTTCATAGCCCGCAACGAAGCCACGCGATGTGTCATGCCGTGACTCATCACGGACGATGCCAGCCATTGTCGTGCCGCGATACATGTACACAGGCTTGTCAAAGGCCGCGTAGACCGATCCCGTCATGTGCCGCATATAGTTCTTTCCCACCTGGCCCGAGGAGTTGGCAAGCCCATCCGGAAATTTGGCTGATGCGGAATTGAGCAACAGGCGCGGGCTCTCGATGGTGTTCCCCGCCACGCAGACAATCCGGGCTTTCTGCAATTGCTGCTTGCCGTCCTTGTCGGCATAGACAACGCCCGTGACTTTGCCCGCATCATCATGCTCGATCTTGAGCACTTGTGAATTGGGCCGCACCTCCAGATTGCCGGTGGCTTCGCCCTTGGGAATTTCCGCAATCAGGGTTGACCATTTTGCACCCGACTTGCAGCCTTGGAAACAAAAACCGATCTGCTGGCAGGAGCCACGGCCATCGCGGGGCTGCGAATTGATCGACATGTTGCCGGTGTGTACCTCCTTGTAGCCCAGCTTCTTGGCGCCAGCCTCGAGCACCTTGAAGTTATTGTTGCCGGGAAGCCGGGGAATGTCGTTGGTGCCCGTGGTGCCCATCTTGTTTTCGGCCATGGCATACCATGGTGCCATTTCTTCGTGGTTTACGGGCCAGTCCAGCAGGTTGGCACCTGCGACCGCGCCATAGGTGGTGGCGGCCTTCCACTCATGTTCCTGAAACCGGAGCGATGCACCAGCCCAGTGAATGGTGGAACCACCCACCGCCTTGACGATCCAGGCGGGAAGGCCGGAGAAGTCCTTGGCCACCCGCCAGCTGCCCGATGTGGTGCGCTTGTCCAGCCAGGAAATCTGGCTGAAGCTGCCCCACTCGTCATTCTGGAAGTCCTCCATTTCAATGCGTCCGCCAGCTTCAAGGCAAACCACCTTGACGCCTTTTTGCGCCAGCTCATTGGACAGCGTGCCGCCGCCCGCGCCTGAACCTACCACCACTACAACCGTTGCATCATTCAAATCAAAATTAGCCATTGCAGGCGCCCTCCCTATATCCAGTTAATATCGTTGAAGCCGCGGCCGATGTAACCGCCCTTGGAAGCGCTTTCGCCTTCATAGCCAAATATCGGCCAAACCTCCTGGTTGTTGTAAATACCGGTCACGAGCGATCCCCTCACCTTCTGGAAGAACGGCGAGGCCTCCATGGCCTTGAGCATTTCAACCCGCTCATCTTCTGTTGGCACTTCCGCATAGCTCTTGTAGTTCTTGGCAGCGGCAGCCTTGTTCAGTTCGGCCACGCCATCTTCCAGAAGCGTTTTGGAAGCCGCATCATCCTTGGCTCCTGTATCGAGGCCCTCCATCACCTTGGCGTAATATTGATCGCCCAGCTTGTCGTGGGGGTAGATATCCCGCGCCATCTTCACCAGGGTTGCAAAGGCATCAGGCGAGACTGCAACGGGTGCGGCAGCCCAAGCCTTGCCGGTCAAAGCGGCAGTGGGGGCAACCACTGCCGCTGCTGCCGTCATCCCCCCGGTTCGCAGCAGGTTTCGCCGTGATAATTTGGGTGTTCTATCAATCAGTCGCATTATGTTTCTCCCATGGTTTTTATGATTACGTAAATCGTCCGTGCCGTTGCAGAACCTCGATCTTGTAGCCATCGGGATCTGTCACAAAAAAGAATTTCGCCATGAGGGCGCCCTCTCTGTGAAACTCCTTGATTGGATTGGGATTGAAGCCATGCTTTTCAAATTTGCGGTGTTCAGCTTCAATGTCATCCACGCTCAGCGCCAGATGACCATAACCCGTTCCATGCGTATAAGCTTCGCTCCGCCCGTGATTGATGGTGAGCTCCACTTCAAAATCCACTTCGTCATTTTTGAGGTAGACCAGCGTGAAGTCATCAAACCCGTAACGATCCTTCACCGTGAGCCCAAAGGCCCGGCTGTAGAAATCGACGGACCTTGCTTCATCCATCACGCGGATCATGGTATGAATGGCTTTTGCCATGACGGTTCCTCAGTTGTTGGCGTTGGACTTGAGATAATCGATGATAATACGCCGCTTGTCCGGATCTTTCTGCTTGTAGACAGACATCAATGTATCCGGGACCAAGGCTTTGGGATCAGTGAGCCAAAGGTCAAGCTGTTCCGGCGTCCATTGCCAGCCCGCAGCCTTGAGGCCTGCAGAATATTTGAATCCTTCCAGGCTGCCCGCTTTTCGCTGCAATACGCCCTGGAGGTTTGGTCCTTGGCGCGGCGGCGAAGCGGGGTCAATGGAATGACACGCCATGCAATGGTTCTTGAACAGCTTGGCACCGGCATCATCATCCGCCACCGCAGACCCTGCTTGGCCCAGGCATGAAAGTAAAACCAACGCAATAACACGCAATTTCATTATATCCTTATCTCCTGCAGACAGCGAGCCTAGAGGCTGGCGCGGATGGAGTGGTATTAGTGGAATACTACGCCGCAGCCATTGCTTCACTTCGCAAGCGTGCAACGTCAAAGTCGCTGGCCAAATAATTCAGGCAACAGCAACGCAGCAGCGAAGCGAAATTGCTCACCTCTCCATGGATTTCCAGCGCCTCTTCATAAAGCTTGGTGAGAAAGCGTCCGAGCGGCATGTCTTGGGCTGCTGCAATCTCCTCGACTACAACCCAAAATTTTGCTTCCAGCCGCACGCTCGTGACATGACCCATCAAGCGCACGGATCGCGTTTCATAAGCGTAATTGCTGGGATCCTGTCCTGCAAACATATGACACATGATTATACCTCCCCGAATTGTGTTTTTTATTTTTGGTGATGGTCACACAATATTCCGCGTCGTGCAAGTTACAGAATAGGGGATTTCAATCTGCTGAAAATACCGCGCCGTTCAAAGCTTTTTGCAGACAGGCCAGCAGCGTATCGCCCGAATAGGGCTTTGACACGACGGGAACATTGCGGAATTCAGCTTGTATGACAGTATTTTCACCATAGCCGGTTGCGAAGATGAACGGAATGTTTCGCTTGACCAGTTCATCGGCAACCACGAATGACGTGGCATTGCCCAGATTGATATCAAGAATGGCAGCACTGGGTGGTGCGGCATCTATCAACCGCAGGGCATCCCCGGCATTTGACACCGTATCCACATGCAAGGCCCCTGCTTCCTCCAGCATGGCCTGGGCATCCATGGCGATGAGCATTTGATCCTCAAGTACGAGAATGCTCAAGCCTTCAATGGATATCCCATGACTAGGCCCAGACGGGGGTTGCGGCGGTAATTTCGCAATATCGCTGACTTGGCCCACATGCTTTGCAGGAATGACAAACCGGGCTTTCACGCCTGTCAGTTCATAGGTGATGGACGTTTCGCCGCCGAGCTCGAAGGGCACGTTTTTCTTGATCAGCACTGTGCCGAAGCCTTCGTGTTTAGGAGCTTGCACAGGGGGGCCGTCCATTTCTGTCCACTCGATCACCAGTTGGTTGCGCGGATCAATGTGCCAGTTGATTTCCAGCTTGCCCTGGCCCACGGAGAGTGATCCGTATTTAATGGCATTGGTGATCATCTCATGCAGGATGAGCGCCAGAATCGGGAAAGCATAAGCCTCAACGGCAACTGCTGGGCCCTGCAGCGTGATCTGGTTCATTTTTGTCCGGTAGGGAACAATTTCGCTTTCCATCAGAGAGCGCAGGTCCGACAGCGCAGCCTTGGAAATCAGGTCGTGGGCAAATGCCAGAGCGCGAATCCGTCCTTCAAGGCCCCGGATATATGTCAAGAGATTGTCTTCGGGTGCCTGCCCGCGTTTGACCAGCGCACTGATCAGGGACAGAATGTTTTTCACACGATGGTTGAGTTCAGCAATCAGCAGGTTTTGGCGCTCACTGTTGAGCCGACGTTCTTCCTCCACCATTTCGCGCAGGCGCAGGACAACTTCCAGCAGCGATGTGCGCAAGGCTTCTGCCGTGAGCCGTTCCTGAACAGTCCAGGGTGTTGCCCGCCCCCGCAGCTCTTCCTGCCAGGCAGCAAAGCTCTTGCGCGGCGTAAGCCTTTCGCCGAAAGGACCCACAGTCACAGGTTTGCTCGGATCACCTGCCCATGAAACTGTCTGTGCCACTTCCTTGCGGAAATACATCAGGTAATTCTGGCCCATGGCCGTGAGGGGAATGGCAAGCAGACCGCTCGCCGCAGCGGCATAATCCGCAGCCTTGGGATAACGCTGGGACAATTCATGCGTAATGAAAACCGAGCGGTTGTAATTGGCATCGAGGAATTTGCTCAAGGCAGGAATGGCGTCGGGCGGTGGAGTCTGGCCTATGCCATGCCAAATGCCGTCAATCCACAACCCCATCCCGTCACATGGCAAGATCGCCTTGAGGTCATTAATGTGGCGTGACAGATTTTCGCTCAAATTGCCGTCCGTGGGAAAACCTGCAACGAGTGCATCCAGCCTGAGACGCGCAGCTCGTGTACCATCATAGGAGCTCTCCTGCTCCAAAGCTTCCAGCTGGACTGAAAAAAACTGGCCAAACAGGTCGGCAGCGCTGCGCACGCCCACGGGGATATTCTTTGGCGAATAGTGATGGCAGGCAATCAATCCCCACAGCTCACCGCCGATGATGATGGAAATGGTCATGGTTGCTGCCACACCCATGTTTTTCAAATATTCAATATGAATGGGGGAAACTGCGCGCAAGGTTGCGAAACTGAGATCCAGTGCTTCGCCGTTGATATCCAACTGGGGGAAAATCGGAACAGGCGTAGCCGCAACATCGGCAATCACCCGGATGAGGTTCTTCTTGTATAATTCGCGCGCCTGCCTGGGAATATCTGAGGCGGGGTAACGCAGATTGACAAATGTTTCCAGATCGCTGCGCCGCGCTTCGGCCACGACCTGGCCAGAACCATCATGCTGGAACCTATAAATCATGACACGGTCAAACCCGATCAATGCCCGCAACTGACGCACGGTTTGTGACCAGAGTTCTTCGGCAGATACTGCTGTCTTGATGCGTGAAACCATGGCGCGAACCAGATCAAGCGAGGCTACAGGTGCAGCGTCGATGACCTCGTGCAATTCAACAATCCTGCGGCCGCGGAATGCGTGCAAGCAGGCGTCAAACGAATTGTGTAGCTGGCTTACCTCAATCTCGGAACATCGGATTCGGGCAAAGGCTGTATCAGACTTGGCCGCAGTGTTAATGAGATCATGCAAGGTATCGCTGCCAAGCAGCTTGTCCAGGCTTTTGCCGATCACATCCTCGGCGGGTTTGCCGAACAGCTTTTCGACATTTTGCGATACGTGCGAAATTTGCCAGTCATGGGAGCCGCAAGCGAATAAAACGCCGTGAGGCTGAATGTTGCCGGGAATATGAATGGGTTCCCTGTCACAATTCGTAAGATCAGGCTGGAATTGGGTATCGCCGGGCATTGCATCAAGTTCTCTACATGAGTTTTCTCGTTAAGTTCCAGTATCTGCCGGATCATTGCGGCCTTATATATCAAACGCACCAAGAGAGTGGTGGGCCGTGAGGACGCTTGCTATAGCATTGATATTATTGTGCATAATCTTCTCACTAGTTCTAGTCTGCGAAGGAACCATATGGGGCAAAAACCAGTCTAATTCGCTCTATTGGCAGAGTCCCGGCGGCTATCTCAATAATGAAATGATTTTGAGGATGGGCGGGTTCAAACCTCACCAAATCAAAAATGAATCCCGTTTGATGGTGTCTGTCCCTAAATACAGTTGTATAATCAACGCAGCCAATAACGTATACACTCATGAAACCACTCAATTGTTGGGAAGCCCGCGCAACGTCCTCTTTCGCAAGAGCAATATATATAGTTTGAGTAATTTCGTCATTTGGGAAAAGGGAATAACCAAAGCCCTGACCGATTGGCCTAAGTCTAATTTCGTCACACAAAGAGCGCTGGACGTCAATCGGACCAATACCTGTTGACGAATTGGCAAACATCCGAATTGTAACGTCAACGAATTGCGCAGGAGTCAATCCGACATTTTTTGTCGTGGCCCTGAGTCTGATTTTGGCTTCGCCGTTTTCGAAAACCAACGGACCATCAAGACTAATTGTTGCTTTTACCCAAGCACGTTGATTTTCAATGATGGTGGTAGTCGCAACTTCAACGGATCGTTCAGACGCCACTGCGGCCCGAGTAGAAGCTTCAACCGACTTCTCGCCAATGATATTGGTGGCTTCCATTTCCCTCAACGTCAACCTTACATAGGCAATACCCGCAATAGTGACAAAAACTCCAGCAACGCTAATTACCAGTATCCAGAAAGCCCATTGGGCAGAGTCGATTTGCGCCTTCAAATCATATTGGGAGCGTTGGTCTTCGCGGGTGGCTTTTACAATCTTCTCCACGCATTCTGCGTAGGAAGAGGTCGCAACGAGGCCGCACTTCTCTTGAATCTCCTTAGCGGCACTATCGGCATAATGCTGGGAATTGGTCTGTGCTTGTATGCGGCGTTCAGTATTTGACGCAGAGCCAAACCAAACGACAATCAACAAAAGGCAGAATACGAGAAACGCTATGAAAGCGTTGATTAGAGTAAAATTGTCCGTGCTTCTATCGCGTCCAGACATTGCAACAAGAAAGCCCCTGTGAACCCACCACGGCTGATCTTATTGTTTAAGTTGCGTTCTGTCTCTTGGATTCCTATAGCCCCCAGCTTTTCAGCCAATTGAGCATAGGTAACGTTCTTTCGCTTCAATTCGCCTTTGAGTAAATTCTTGGCTTTTGTCTCATATTCAACGTTTATCGGGCTGGTTTTAAAGGAATTGATAGGCATATTGGGTTTCCCAAAATAATCATCGCTAGCAATGATATAAGCCCTTGCATTTAGTTATACAAGTCTCCATATCCAGTGAGTAACACTACTGGAAGCAATTACAATGCAACACTTTCTTCTCTCAGCCGTCACTAAAACCCTCTCCCTCATGTCCATCTACAAGGGCGGAAAAGAAGCTGCTTAATATTATGGAAAAGAACGGGAAGTTGAGGAATAAAATGTCTGGCCGCAACATAATCGACGGTTTGTGTGAGGCTGTTAAATTTGCAAACGGAGACAAGTCATCTGCGCGCATCCACTTGGTTCGTGTGCCAGATGAAATAGATGTGAAATCTATTCGAGAAGGACTGAGACTATCTCAGGCTGAATTTGCTATGCGTTTTGGATTCAGTCTGAGTAATGTAAAAAATTGGGAACAAGGTCGTCGGTTTCCGGATGGAGCAGCACGTGTATTCCTTAAAGTAATTGAACGTGTGCCAGATGCTGTCGAGAAGGCTCTCGCTACAGCATAATTATCAAGATGGCGGCTGGCTTATGTCAGCCGCCACACCACTACCACTCCCTTTTTCTCAATGCGTTCAATCTTGCGCCGTTTTTCCCATTGCCTCATCAACTGAATCAGCTTGTAGGTAAGCGCCTTGCGTAAGTGGCGGTCATTCGTATCTAGCCCCTTTGCCGCAATGACATGCGCTGCAATTTGAATCGTTGTCAGTTTGCCATCACTGGAATCAAAAGCAGCCTTGGCATATTTGGGCAGTTCATGGCGCGGGAATAGCATCCGTAGATTCATGTAGGCCGTAGGGTTTGGGCCTTTAGCTTGGAATATGCGTTCGCTTGCTATGATGGCTGACAAGTCGCGCCGGGCCTGTTCTAGGTCCTGCTCAAGGCTTCCGATGTACGCTTCAATCTCTTTGCGCTTTTCTGTGAGCAAACGAGCAATTTGGGAGTCACCCATGCCCTATTGTATGCTAAGACGTGATTATGATCTCGGTGCGTTTGATACATAAGGCCGGATCATTGGTCCGTGCAACGTTTTTGCAGCCGCTGCAAAAATTTCCCCGACGGTTTCTGGACAACCCCATTCTTTCTGTCTGGCATGTTTCCTTCACGCCCCGAAACCTGCTATCCCAAAGCCATAATCACCCGGAGTGCCCCAAAAATGAATAAGCCACAGATCCACAGCGATGCGAAAACCTGGGAAGCATCTCCCAATAATCTCGAGCCATTCTGGATGGGCTTTACGCCCAACCGCGCCTTTAAGCAGCGCCCCCGGATGATAGCGCGCGCCAAGGACATGCATTATTACGACATGTCTGGCCGCCCCATTCTTGATGGCAGCGCCGGCCTCTGGTGCACCAATGCCGGTCATTGCCGCCAACCCATTGTAGAAGCGATCCAGAAATCAGCGGCGGAACTCGATTTCGCGCCAACCTTCCAATATGGCCATCCCAAGGTGTTTGAACTCGCATCGCGTCTGGCCACCATGGCGCCTGGCGACTTGAACTATGCCTTTTTCTGCAATTCAGGTTCTGAAGCCGCAGACTCTGCCCTCAAGATTGCGCTCGCCTATCAGCGCACCATTGGCCAGGCCAGCCGCACCCGCCTCATTGGCCGTGAACGCGGTTATCATGGCGGGAACTTCGGCGGCATTTCCGTGGGCGGCATGGTGAGTAACCGCAAGATGTTCGGAGCCATGATTGCAGGCGTTGATCATTTGCCCCACACCTATAACCGCAAGGAGCAGGCCTTCACCAAGGGTGAACCCGAATATGGCATGCATTATGCCGATGATCTCGAGCGTCTGGTGGCGTTGCATGATGCCTCCACCATTGCCTGTGTGATTGTGGAACCCATGGCTGGCTCCACCGGTGTGCTGCCGCCACCCAAGGGCTATTTGAAGCGCCTGCGCGAGATCTGTGACAAGCATGGCATTCTCCTGATATTTGACGAAGTAATCACGGGCTTTGGCCGTCTGGGCTGCGCTTTCGCGGCAGAGCGCTTTGGCGTGGTGCCGGACATGATTACCTTTGCCAAGGGCGTCACATCAGGAACCGTACCGATGGGCGGTGTCTTGGTGCGCCAGAAAATCTATGATGCCTTCATGCATGGCCCAGATCATGCCATCGAGCTGTTCCATGGCTATACCTATTCGGGCCACCCCATGGCCGCTGCCGCAGGCGTTGCAACCATGGACCTCTACCGCGACGAAAAGCTCTTCGAAAATGCCAAGAAGCTGGAAGGCGTCTGGGCCGATGCCGCCATGACGTTGAAAGACAATCCCTTGGTGGAAGATATCCGCACCTTGGGGCTGGTCGCAGCCGTCGACATGAAGTCGATCGAGGGTTCGCCCGGTCTCAGGGCCTATAAAGCCATGGAAAATGCCTTCCACGACCTTGGTTTCCTGATCCGCATCACCGGCGACACCATCGCCCTTTCGCCGCCGCTCATGATCAATGAAAACCAGATCGACGAAATCTTCTCCGACAAGATGCCCAAGGTTCTGAAATCTGTGGCTTGAGACGTCCGAGCGTCAATCAGCAATTCCATGAGGCCAGAGACTGCGATAGTCTCTGGCCTGGTGATTCGTGAGGGCAAAGCGGGGTTTCGAAGGTAATGCGCGCACAAGGTTGGCCAGGGCTGGCAGTGGTGGCGGTGTGCACGGGCATTGCCATAGCCTGCGGCATTTTTGTGTTGCTGTCGGCAAACCAGCAGGCGCTCGCCGTTGTCGTGGCAGTCGTCGTGCTCGCCTTGGCACAGCTCTTCCTTGCTATCATGAACTGGGCCACGGCCACCTCCCATGAAGAGGCCCTGCACGCGTTTATTGAACAGCGGCGCCGCGCCGATGACGAACGCAACGCCAATTTCGTGGCAAATGACAGTTTCGAGCGGGAAGTCTCTGATCTCAAGCGCAGGTCATTGCGCACGGAAAAAGACCTGCAGGAAATCCGCCAGGCAAGCAGTGACCAGTTCCTGCAACTCACAGCGCGCTACGAAGCCGCGGCTGCAAATAATGCCAGGCATATCGAGGAACAGCCCTCCGTGTCTGCTGCCACGCAAACGCCCAAGGAACAGCTAAACTTCCTGCTGCAGCCCATCATTGATCTCACCACCAATGAAACAGCTCATTACCGCGCCCGATTCAGCATGTCAGCACCCACAGGCGGTGAGATTGACTTTGAGAAACTGATTCTCAATGCTGACAGGGGAGGCCTCCGTGCCAGCCTCGACGTGCATGTCATCCACCAGGCCATTCCACTGCTGAGACGGTTGCGCGCGAAATCACCGGCCATGAAAATGTTCTTGCCGGTGGGCACGGCAACGCTCATGAGCGACCAGGCGATCGCCCTCATTTCTGCAACCTTGGCAGAAGCAGCTGATGTGGCCACCGGCGTGGTTCTGGAACTCAACCACGCAAGCCTTGGGCGCATGAGCGAGGCGGGCATTGCGGGCCTTGCCAAAATTGCACGGAGCGGCGCTGTGCTGGCGGTGGCGGACGCAGCCATTGCAGGACTGGATCTTGCAGCCCTCAGAAAGCTCGGTGTGAAGTTCATCGCCATTGATGCAGGCTCGATTTATTCAGGCTATACCATTGCCTCGACGTGGCAGGAGTTTGCGCAAGTGGCCCGCGGACTGCAATTCCAGATCATGATCACCGATATCAACAACCCCACACAGGCAGCAGCCTCGGCCCAGATCGCCCGCCTCGTCACTGGAACATATTTTGCGCCCGCCCGCCGCGTGAAGGTCAATGCCGGTGCCTCAAGGCGTTCTTCCGCAACAGTTGCTGCTTGAGCCTTATGCAGGCACTTTCTGCGCGATATCCCGTTTGGTTTTGTGACATCTGGGGCGTGGTGCATAATGGTGTTACCCCCTATGAAGCGGCAGGTCAGGCTCTGGCACAGCACCGGCGTAACGGTGGTATCGTTATCCTCGTCACCAATGCACCGCGTACTTCCAAGGATGTGGTGCTCCAGCTCAACCATTTGGGCGTCACGCCCGAAAGCTACGACCACGTCGTAACCTCCGGCGATGTCACCCGCACATTGATGACAGATCACGCGCGGGGAAAAGCCTTCTACCTCGGCCCGCCGCGCGACACCTCGATCTTCGAAGGCCTCCACGTTGAGCGCGTTGCACTGAAGGAGGCGAATGCCGTACTCTGCGTTGGCCTTGTCAATGATGCCACGGAAACCCCGGAAGATTACAAATCGCTGCTGGGTGAGATGAAGGCGCTTGGCCTCCCCATGATCTGTGCCAACCCGGACAAGATCGTGCGCAAGGGCAACCGCTTGCAATTCTGTGCCGGAGCTTTGGCCGAAGCCTATGACGCGATAGGGGGCACCGTACTGATGGCGGGAAAACCCTTCACGCCCATTTACGTGCTGGCAAAACACGTGGCTGAAACCATCGCAGGCCGGACCTTCCCTAAAGAAGAAATCCTCGCCATTGGCGATGGACCGGAAACCGATATCAGAGGGGCGGCTGACTTTGGTCTCGACGTGGTCCTCATTGCCGATGGGGTCACCGATGCCTCTTCGGGACTGGAGGCCACCCGTGCCCGCATCGCTGCCCTTGTGCCCGAGGCCCGGATTGTAAAAACCCAATACCGGCTGGCATGGGACTGAGGCACTTATTGCACTGCCACAAAAATTATGCTGCATAGCAGCCCAAACCTTGGAGCGCGTCGCTTTGTCATCCTACTTTATTGAAAACCTGCTCGTCGGCACGCTGTCTGCCAGTTTCACATCAACCGTGCTGAAAGCCATGGCCCGCATGGGAGAGGCAACGGTATTTGTGCCGTCGCGCGCCTGATGCAATCCCCTCTGCGCCTCCTGTCGGCAAGCCAACCCTTTCCGTTGGAATTCCGCAACGCCATAGTCGCCATCGGAAACTTTGACGGTCTGCATCGCGGCCATCAGGAATTGCTGGCTATAGCCAGAAAGCTTGCCGACGAAACCGGCAAATACTTCGGCATTATCACCTTCGAACCCCACCCCCGCAGTTTCTTCAAGCCCGATGAACCGGTGTTCCGGCTCACACCTTTGGCGCTCAAGGCGCGGCTTGCGGCAAGCCTGGGCGCAAATTTTGTCCTCAACATCACTTTTGATGCAGAGCTCGCCAATGAAGAGGCGGGTGATTTCGTCAAGCGCTATCTGGTAGGCCACATGGGGGCTGCCCATGTGGTGACAGGTTATGACTTCCATTTCGGCAAAGGCCGGAAAGGCAATCCTTCCGTCCTCAGGGAACTTGGCCGGCAACTGGGCTTTGCTGTCACCATCGTGGATCAGGTGTCTGACGAAGGCGATATCCACTCGCCGTTTTCCTCCAGTTCCATCAGGCGCGCCTTGCGCCATGGCCACGTGGCATCAGCCGCGCGCGAGCTCGGCTATTACTGGATGGCAATGGGCGAAGTGGTCCACGGCGATCAGCGCGGCCGCAGCATTGGCTTTCCAACGGCGAACATCATCCTCGAGCAGGGTGTGGAACCGTTTCGCGGCATCTATGCCTGCCGCGTCAGGGATGCCAATGTAAAGTCCGGCCACGCCTGGATGGGTGCAGGCTATTTCGGCGACCGCCCCACCTTCGACACCCTGCGCACTTTCCTCGAAGTATTCCTTCTCGACTTCGATGGTGATCTCTACGGCAAAACCCTGCTCGTGGAATTTGTGGATCTTATCAGGCCCGATAAACGGTTTCATTCGGTGGGTGACCTGGTAGCCCAAATGATATCGGATTGCTCTGCGGTGCGCGTCCGCATGCAGGCGCTTGCGAAATCCAATCCATTGGCGGATTATCCCCTGGCCAGGGCCCAGGCAGAAGGCAGGGTCTGAACCCCTTCGATATCGGAAGGCCCGCGCGGTTCTTTCGCCTCGCATAAGCGGATGGCATTGTCGTTGATGGCAAACTGTGTATAGCTTCGCCAGAGAATGCCATCGCTGATTGAAATGCGGGCCCATGAAAGCTGAGCCGTTGAAAATTCAACCTATGCTGCCTGAGGCCAAAATCGGTATTGGCGGCCTCGATGAGATAACCAGCGGCGGGTTGCCTGATGGCGGGCCAAAGCCTGACTGCAATCTGGCGGGGCTCAATCTGCGAAAATTTTCTGCCGCACATTCAACATCCGCGAGCCGCTGGTCACCATGAAACAAGCAGCACGCGTTTCCGCTGATATCCTCAAGGAAAACCAAGCACTGCGCGCCCGGCTGGAGGAAGCGGAAGCCATGCTGCGCGCAATCCGCAGTGGTGATGTCGATGCATTGGTAACCCAAAGTAACGCTGTACCACAGGGAAACTCACGCTCTGGGCAAGATGACATCTCTGGCCGCAAGCATGCACACGTCGCCCTGCATATATCAGAGACCCGCTACCGGCGATTGTTCGAGGCGGCGCATGACGGCATACTCATTCTTGATCCCGATACGCGCAAGATTGTCGACGCCAATCCGTTCATGACGACGCTGATCGGATATTCCCGTGAACAGCTGATCGGCATGGAGCTATACCAGATTGGTTTTCTTGCAGACGCGCAGGCAAGCAAGGACATGTTCCAGAAACTGAAGGCCACACGCCAGGTCCG
>JANMAE010000069.1:0-29873 GCA_031359445.1 Hyphomicrobiales bacterium
GTTTTGCTTCACACGTCGCCACCAAGATAGAGTTTCTTGATACGGTCATCATTCAGCAATTCAGCCGAGTTGCCTGTCAGGGCAACATTGCCTGTTGTCAGGGCATAGGCCCGCTGCGAGATGCGCAAGGCCATGCGCGAGTTCTGCTCAACGAGCAAGACGCTCACTTTTTCATCGCGGTTGATGGCAACAATGGATCGCGCGATATCCTGCACCAGTTTAGGCGCCACTCCCAGCGATGGTTCATCGAGCAAAAGCAGCTTGGGCTTGGCCATCAAGGCGCGGCCGATTACCAACATTTGTTGTTCGCCACCGCTCAAGGTTCCGGCAGCCTGCGAAAACCGTTCCTTGAGGCGCGGGAAACGGCTGAGAACCATTTCGAGCGATCCTGCGATCTCGGCCTTGTCAATGCGGGTGAACGCTCCCATCAGCAGATTGTCTTTTACCGTCATGTAGGCAAACACACGGCGGCCTTCCGGTACCATGGAAATTCCGGCGCGCACCAGATCAGCCGGATTTCTGCCGTCAATGCGCGCACCGTTATAATGAATTTCGCCCGATGTGATGCTTCGCAGCCCCGTGATGGCGCGCAGAATCGATGATTTTCCCGCGCCATTTGCACCAATCAACGCGACAGTTTCCCCCTCATTGACGCTGAGTGAAACGCCTTTCAATGCGTAGACATGATCGTAGTAGAGTTCGATATTCGCAACGCTGAGAATTTCTTTCATGCCCTAGTACCCTATCGCATCGTCTTCAATGCCCAGGTAAGCTTCAATCACTTTGGGATTTTGTTGAATTTCCTGAGGGCTGCCTTCTGCAATCTTTTCACCAAAGTTGAGAACTACGATACGATCGGAAATCTTCATCACCGCTGACATGTCATGTTCAACAAGCAGCACCGTCAAGCCCCGCTCCCGCAGGCGGCGGACCATGGAAACCGCCTTCATTGTTTCATCATGGTTCATGCCGGCAAACGGTTCATCAAGCAGCAAAATTGTGGGGTTCGTTGCCAGGCCAATGGCAATGCCAAGAGCGCGCAAATATCCGTGCGGGAGGTTCTTCGCGGTTTCCGATGCGGTTGATGCGAGGCCCAGGAAATCAATGATTTCATCGGCTGACCGGCCGAACGCCTTCTCATCTTCCCGCGCCAGTTTTGTTCCCAGGAAAAAACCGAGAAGAGATGCGCGCGATCGCAGTTGGTGCGCGATCACAACATTATCGCGCACCGTCATATTCTTGAAAATGGTCGTCTCTTGAAACGTCCTCACAATGCCCTTGCGGGCGGCGATATGTGGCGCCCTGCCAGATATTTTTTCGCCGCGAAAAAGAACTTCTCCCGAAGTTGGCCTGAGAAATGACGCGATAAGCTTGAACAGTGTTGATTTGCCAGCGCCATTGGGGCCAATGACAGAAACAATTTCTTTTTCATGCACCGAAAAGCCGACGTCATTTACCGCGGTCAAGCCGCCGAAACGTTTTGTCAGGCCCTTGATTTGCAGAATTTCAGCCATGGTTTTTCTTCTTCAAAAGCGCAGCGAGACTCAAGAGTCCATTGGGCAACACCAGCATGAGGACAATCATGCAGGAAGAATAGATGAGGAGTTGAAATTTCCCGGTTTCAAACAGAAGGTTCCAGCCGAAATAAAGCACGAGGGTTCCCAGCATTGGACCAAAAACATAGCCAAGCCCGCCGAGGAAACAGTTCAACATGAAATTGACGGAATCTGTCACTGTGAAGCTCGAAGGATAGACGGACTGGGTTGCCGCCACGAACACCGCGCCACTGATGCCGCCCAGAAACGAGGAAATGGAATAAGCAATAAGGCGAAGCGAGACAATGTTGACGCCAATGGATGAGGCGAGCTCTTCATTTTGCTGCAAGGACTGGCAAATTTTTCCAATGCGTGAATTCACCAACCGGTACATTCCCGCAAAGCACAGGGTCATGAGGACGGCAGCCAAATAGTAAAATGCGATCCGCACGTTTCCCATCACAGCAAAATCCGGAATGAGCGTCAGTCCAAATATAGTCAGAGGCCCCGGCAGCGGAATGCTGGTAATGCCTTTGGCGCCACTTGTAATGGGCAGGGCCAGCGCCGCGAGGCGCGTCACTTCCGTGAGAACGAGGGTGACCATTGCGAAATAAACGCCTCGCAACCGCAGAATTGGCCAGCCAATCAAAATGCTCGCCAGGGCGCAGAAAATTCCAGCGATGGGCAAGGTCCACCAAAATGACACGCCGTAAGTCATGACCAGGATGGCTGACACATAGCCACCCATCAAGGCATATGCGCCCTGGCCAATGTTGATGCGACCGATGAAAAACGTGAGCCATACCCCTGCACTTGCGATGCTCAAGAGGGCAACTGAGGTGAGTGTATAATACAGGTCCTTTCGGCCTGTTGCGCTGATGATTGCGGGAATCAAGATGAAAACCGCGATGAGAAAAACCGCAACAGCGAGCAATTTGGATGGCTTGGTCATGTCCAGGTCAACCCCAAGGCTTGCCCATCAGGCCATTGGGCCTGATCGCGAGGAAAACCATAAGGGCAGCAAAAATGGCCAGATAGGTGACGTCACCATATTCCCGCAGCACGGTGAGACCGACCGACTCCATCATCCCCAGGATAAATCCGCCAGCAATGGCGCCGCCAACAACGCCCGCGCCCCCAATCATGATCATCATGAACGCCTTGATCGAAATCGGCCCGCCGATGCCCGAGTTAACGCCTGTGATCGCCACCAGCAAACCACCTGCGAGGCCAGCCAGCATGGCGCCAAGTGCAAATCCAACCATGGTGTAGCGGTCAACCTCAACGCCCATCAGCTGGGCTGCAACGCGATCCTGCGCGAGCGCACGCATGGCGCGCCCTGGTTTTGAATATTTCATGAAAAGAATGAAGCCGATAATGAAAACCGCCGCCAGCAAGCCCACCAGGATACGGTCATAAGGCAGGATCACCCCGAAATCGTTGAACACGCCTTTGACAATCTTGGGAACACCGCGTTGCTTTTCGCCAAACACCAGAAGGGCTACGGCATCAAAGAAGAATGCTGTCGCTGCCGCGAGAAGCATGGTGCTTTCCTCGCGATGGCTTCGCTTGATCACAGTTCGGAATAAAAAACGCTCCATGAAAGCGCCGATGATTGCCAAGGACACCCCCGATGCAAGCACGGCCATGAAGAAAGGCAAGCCAAGCTGGCTATAGACTGCATATGTGATAAACCCGCCCAACACATACATTTGGCCGTGGGCAAAATTGAGAACATTCATGAGGCCGAAAATCAACGTCAGGCCGAGTGCAATCAGTGCATACTGGGCACCGAGGTAAAGTCCATTTGCAATAACCTGTTCCATCCCCCGCCCGTTCTGCAAGACAGGGCCCAGCGCGACGCCGGACCCCGATTCACGTTAGGTATTCGCGTGGTTTAGTCAACAGTGCCGACAAACAGCGTCTGGAACGCACCATCCTTATATTCATTCACCACCATGGGCACCGCAACCTGGCGCTTCTGGCCGAATGATGTGGTTCCAACATAACTCAATTTTGCGTCACCTTTGAGATATGGATTGGGAGCAGAGAAAGTATCCATGGTTTTCTTGAATTCTTCGACACTGTCGATGGCAGCCGGATTGGCTTTCATCGTCTCGAGAATATAGTCAAGCGCGTAAACCTTGGTGTTGGATTCATCATTATATTCGCCGAACATCTTGGTGTAGCGCTCGACGAATGCTTTCATCTTATCGGACGCGATTTCCGGCGTTGATGCGCCACCAACTGAAATAAACCCGTTGGCCAGTTCGCCCGCACCTTCTGCCAAAACCTTGGCATCCTGTGCCGTTTCAGTTGAAATCAGGCCTTCGTAGCCAAGTTCACGCGCTGAACGGATCAAGAGTGGAGCATTGCCTGGCGCAACACCCGACAACACGAGAAGATCGGGCTTCAACGCCACGATGGGTGTCAAAACCGGGGTGAAGTCACGCGTATCGTTTTGGTAGGTATCTTTCTCGGCAACAACTTCGAGACCAAGCGCCTTGGCAGCGGCAACGCCGCCATCACGCTGGCTGAGAGGGTCGGATTCGTTTGCCGCCACGAAAGCCACTTTCTTCACGCCCTTCTTTTCCATCAGGTATTTGTAGATGGCAGGGCCTGACTGGTAGTTTGCGATCATGCCAAGCACGGCATTGGAAGCGGGCTTGGTGTAAAGTTCTTTCGGGAAGGCGTAGGGGAAATAGACGATGTTGTTTTTTTCAGCGACGGGGCGAACCGCGGCAGCGCCATCATCGACATTCGGCCCCACAACATAATGGATGCCTTCCTGGGCCATTTTTTCCATGCCCTCAACGGCACGCTTGGGATCCTTTTGGTCGTCAAATGTTATGACTTTGATCATGTAGGTCTTGTCACCGATTTTCACGCCACCGGCTTCATTATACATGGCTTCGAGCGTTTGCATGGAACGGACGTTTGACGTTCCCCATGCAGCAGCAGGACCGCTGGTCACACCAACAAATCCAATTTTGATTGTATCGGCGGCGAACGCCGACGACGCGGTGGCAAAGACTGCAAGCGCGCTGATGGCACCCAGCAGGGAACGGCGGTTTAGATTTGCGAAGTGGCTCATGTGATTCTCCTCAAGCAATCGCGTTGACTTCCCATGTCGGCATGATGGCGGTGTTCCTCATGAATTCGGGCTTCTTTGCGCCATCGTCCTTGACAAAGGATGGCCGCAAATGGAATTCTCCGCAATAGAAAACATCATTGTATACACTTGACGAAGGATTGTGCAGGCCACGCCCGCAAATCATGCAATGTGTACGGTTTTGCGGCAGAGGGTAGCATGCGAATAAAAGTTATCAACCCGAATACGACTGGCTCCATGACAGATAAAATTGCAGCAGCAGCACGCGCTGTAGCGGCCACGGGAACAGAAATCATCGCTGCCACATCCCGCTCGGGTGCCGCTTCCATCGAGGGGCACTATGATGAGGCCATGAGCATCGTGGGGCTTGTCGACGAAATCAGGGATGGGCCCGGCGCCCATGCCTATATCATTGCCTGCTTTGGTGACCCCGGCTTGCTGGCGGCGCGTGAAATCACCGCCTCTCCCGTGCTTGGCATTGCCGAGGCGGCGATGCATGCAGCAACCTTCGTGGCCACGGGATTTTCGATTGTGACGACACTTGAGCGCACCCGCATCATTGCGGAGCATCTGGTGCGCAACTACGGCATGGAGCACCATTGCAGGCGGGTGCGTGCAACCGATATTCCAGTTCTTGAGCTGGACAATCCCGGCTCCAACGCGCGCGCCCTCATTCTCAAGGAATGTGAGCGCGCGCTATCCGAGGACAAGTCAGGAGCCATCGTTCTGGGTTGTGCCGGCATGGCCGACCTTACGCGGTTTCTTGAAGAAAAATTACAGGTTCCCGTGATCGATGGTGTGGTCGCTGCGGTCAAATTCGCTGAGGCCCTGGTGGGCATGGGGCTCAAAACCAGCAAGCGGGGCGATCTCGCTTTCCCCCTGCACAAGGCCTATTTGGGCAAACTCGCGGACTATGCGCCTGTTGCGCAAAAATAGCGTTAACCTGGCTTGAACAGGGATTTGAAGTCGACAGCCGTGGGCTCATCCGTCAGTTCGATTTGAGCCTCGATGTGCTGTAAATGATGATCCATATATTGCGCGGCCTTTTTCTTGTCGCGGCGTTTCAAGGCCATGGCAATTTCAAGGTGTTCGCTGTGTGAGCATGGAACAGCACCGGCAGACTCGTATAGCGCAATGATGAGGGAGGTTCGGGATATCAACTCATTGAGAAATTCGCCGAGCGCGCTGTTTCCGCCAAGACCCGCCAGTTCACGATGGAAATCACCAGAAAGTTGCAAGCGTTTTCGTTTGTTGCGGGTATTCAGGGCAGTCCGTTCAGCTTTTGCCAGTCTCACCAGTCGCTCAATACTTTCATCATCAGCGGTTTCCGCCGCGCGCTCAATCAGGATCCGCTCAAGAACCCGCCTCGCATCAAACACGTCACGCGATTCTTCAGCTGTTGGCTTGGCAACCGATGCCCCTTTGTTGGGCACAAGATCGACCAGACGCTCATGGGCCAGCCTCTGCAATACTTTGCGAATGACAGTGCGGCTCACCTTAAATGCCGCGGCCAATGCATCTTCCTGCAACGCTGTGCCAGGAGGAATCCCATGATTGTTGATCGCCGCATAGATCTGTCGATGAACATGTTCATCTGCCCTGCCATTGCGCGTGGCACCCTTGGTCGTCTTACGCGTTTCGCTCAACTTGGTCATGTTGCAGAATTTCACCCAGGCGGCATGATGGCCAGCAACATTCATCCCACAGGTTTTGTCTCACTTGCAAGTGCACTCAAAGCATTGTCCTAGCGCAATTGCATCATCGCGGAAGGATTGGGGCAATTGCTCACAACTGACCTGCCATTGTAGTTTCATCTAATAGCTTTTAGAGTTTCCGGCTGTTGAATATCCGTTTGGGTGGGCCTGGCCGACCCAGCGCTACAACCAAGGGAGCCAACCTATCTCACTTTCGTGCTTCAAGACCTATGATGTACGGGGGCGCGTTGGGCGTGAGCTTGATGAGGGGATTGCTTACCGCATTGGCCGGGCCTTTGCCCAAAGCTTAGGTGCCAAGTGTTTGGCGGTGGGGAGCGATGCGAGGGTTTCTGGCCCCTTGCTCAAAGCGGCTCTCATCGAAGGCATTCGGGACGCGGGAGCTCAAGTCATTGATCTTGGCCTCACCGGCACGGAAGAGATTTATTTTGCGTCCTGCCATCTCGATGTGGATGGTGGTGTTGAGGTGACGGCCAGCCATAATCCCGCTGACTACAACGGGATGAAATTTGTGGGGAGGAATGGCCGCCCGATTGGCATTGCAGATGAATTCAAGTTGCTGCGGCAGATTGCGGAAGACCAGGACTTCACCAAGCCTGCCACGCGTGGCGCGGTCATGCAGGCGTCTATCGTTGCACCCTATGTGGACCGTATCCTGAGCTTTATCGATGCCACAAAATTTCAGCCCATGACGGTGGTTGTGGATGCGGGCAATGGCGCTGCCGGACATGTGGTCGATGCGCTCGAGCCCCGGCTTGGGCCGTTGCGGCTGGTGAAAATCAACACTGAACCAGACGGGAATTTTTCCCATGGGGTGCCAAACCCCCTGCTCCCCGAACGCCGTGCACATACCATTGCCGCAGTGCTGCAACACAAGGCAGATTTCGGTGTTGCGTGGGATGGCGATTTTGATCGCTGCTTCCTGTTTGACGGGAACGGCGCATTTGTGCCCGGCCAGTATGTGTCGGGATTTTTGATGCAGCATTTCCTTGCGAAAAATCCCAACGAAATGTTTGTCATCGATCCCCGCCTTACATGGAACAGCGTGGACGTGCTGGCGGGTGGTTCAGCGCGGGTTGTCACGAGCCGCACGGGACACATGTTTTTCAAACAACGCATGCGCGAGGTGGATGCGGTCTATGGCGGCGAAACAAGTGCCCATCATTACTTCCGCAATTTCGCTTATTGCGACAGCGGCATGATTCCGTTGTTGCTGATTGCGGAGCTGCTTTCCACTTCGCACAGATCGCTTGCCGAGATGGTGGCGGAGCGTGCCGCAAAATTTCCCAGCAGCGAGGAAATCAATTTCACTGCCGCAAATGCGGGAGATGTTACTCAGCGCATAGCTGCACATTACGCAAGCTTGGCATTGGCCACTGACCATACAGACGGCCTCAGCATGGAGTTTGGGGAGTGGCGCTTCAACCTGCGGGCCTCAAATACCGAAGCGCTTCTGCGGCTCAATGTGGAAGCCCGCGGCAGTGCGCGTCTGGTGGATGAAAAGGTTGCCGAGATTTCACGGCTTATATACGCGGGCGCTTCGTGATCCCCAAGAGATTGTCAGTGGCAAAGGCTTCGGTGAGCTGGGCTTCCGTCATGAGGCCCTCGGCCAGTGCCACGTCCTTTAAGGAGCGTCGGGTTTTCAATGCGATCTTGGCTACGCGGGCTGCTGCATCATAGCCGATATAGGGATTGAGCGCGGTGACCGCCACCAACGAGCCCTCCAGCAACTCCCGGCAGCGCTCTTCGTCGGCCTCGATGCCATCAATGCAGCGTTCGCGCAGGATTGCCATGCCGCGCATCAGCATGCGCATGGATTGCATGATGTTGAACACAATGACCGGCTCCATGGCATTGAGCTGCAGCTGTCCGGCTTCTGCGGCAAGGGTTACCGTGAGATCATTGCCGATCACCTGATAGGCGATCTGGTTTACCACTTCCGGCACCACGGGGTTTACCTTGCCCGGCATGATGGAGGAGCCCGCCTGCACCGGCGGCAAACGGATTTCACCAAGGCCTGCGCGGGGTCCGCTGTTCAACAGGCGGAGGTCATTGCAGATTTTCGAGAGCTTTACCGCGATGCGCTTCAACACACCGGAAAACGTTACAAAGGCACCCATGTCGGATGTGGCCTCAATGAGATCGCCAGCGGTCACCAGGGGAATGCCAGACACTTCCGAAAGATGACGGATCACGGTTTCGGGATAATTGTCTGGCGTGTTGATGCCAGTGCCGATTGCGGTTCCGCCCAAATTCACCTCGCGCAGCAGGTTGGCGAACTCACGCAGGCGGTCGATGTCTTCGCCTACCGTGACAGCAAAGGCGCGAAACTCCGAACCCAGCCGCATCGGCACTGCATCCATGAGCTGGGTGCGGCCCACTTTCACGATATGGTCAAATTCAACAGCTTTCTTCAGAAGTGAATTTTTAAGGGCGATCTGGCTTTCAAGAAGCGATGGGCAATCCCTCAGAATGGTGAGGCGCACGGCCGTGGGATAGACATCATTGGTGGATTGCGACAGGTTGACGTGGTCGGTGGGGCTGATGCTGGCATAATCGCCGGCGCGCTTGCCGATATGGCGGAGCGCCATGTTGGCAACCACCTCATTGGCATTCATGTTGGTGGAGGTGCCAGCACCCCCTTGCAACATGTCGACCACGAAAAAGCTGTGGCCTTCACCTGCGATAATGGCATCGCATGCCGCTACAATGGCATCCGTGATTTGGGGTTCGAGTGCTCCCAATTCATGATTGGCCAAGGCTGCGGCTTTTTTGGCCATGGCCAGGGACTGCACAAGTTCGGGATAATGATTGAGCAAAATGCCCGTGATGGGGAAGTTCTCAACGGCGCGCGCTGTGTGTATGCCATAATCTGCATCTTCAGGAATTTTCATTTCCCCAAGCGAGTCTTTTTCGATACGAAACTTGGTCATGGTTCACGATTCCCTGATTTTGCCAGGATCGGCGCATAAGCCCCTCATAGGCCTAACCGCGGAACGAAGCAAAGCAGGGACCAAGCTTAACGGATATTCATGCTGATCGAAATTCGACTGGATGGACGGCAATCAGAAACAGCGCTTGCTGTGCAGCGCGGTGTTGGCCGGTTGTGCCGTGCGCATGGGTTTGCCACGCTCACCGAGTTTACCCTGGCCAATGCACGCCGAGCGGACGTGATCGCCATCAACAGTAAAGGCCTGGTCTGGATCATCGAGATCAAGTCCTCAGTTCTGGATTTCAGGGTTGACCAGAAATGGCCGGACTACCGCGAATTTTGCGACCAGTTCTTCTTTGCCATTCCGCAGACCCTGGAGCCCGAAATCATTCCTTATGACGCGGGCCTTATCATTGCGGATAACTGGGATGCAGAAATTATCCGCGAGCCCCTAGCCTCCCCCATGCATGCGTCACGGCGGAAATCCGTGACGCTGGATTTCGGGCGGATGGCGGCCCAGCGCCTGCACAGCCTGTATGATCCTTAGCTATTTAGGTGCGCGCTTGGCCAGAATGCGCTGCAGGGTACGCCTATGCATGTTGAGGCGGCGGGCGGTTTCCGAGACATTGCGATTGCACAATTCATAGACCCGCTGAATATGCTCCCAGCGAACCCGGTCGGCTGACATGGGATTTTCCGGCAGTGCATTGCGACTGTCGGCTTCCGAGATCAACGCGCCATAAACCGCGTCCGCGTCAGCCGGTTTGGCCAGATAGTCGATGGCACCCAGTTTGACCGCTGTCACAGCGGTGGCGATGTTGCCGTAGCCTGTGAGCACCACGACGCGGGCATCGGGCCTGCTGGCGTGCAGGGTTTCTATCACATCGAGCCCGTTGCCATCGGCCAGCCGCAGGTCAACCACGGCGTAACCTGGCGCTGATTTCCGCACCTGCTGAATGCCTTCGGCCACGGATTCCGCCATTCTCACTTCGAAGCCGCGGGTTTCCATGGCACGCGCCAAGCGGGTCAAGAACGGCTTGTCATCATCCACAAGCAGGAGGGTTTTGTCCGTTGGAAGATTATGAGTTTCAGTCATCATTGTGTTTCATCATTTCCGTTTTCATGTCCATTTATACGCGATTTTGCGGCTGGCGGACCAATCAGGCTTTTCCCACATCTACAGCGCTGCGCTGCCAATTCAATTGAATAATTGCACCATGTTCGGGGTGGGGCCGGTTTGCCAGTGCTACAATAGCGCCAGTGCGCTCCAGCAAGGTCTTGGCTATGAAGAAGCCCAGTCCCATTCCTTCATGCTCGCCGCTTTCACTTTCTTCGGCGGCCGCACCATAACCCGGCCTTGTAGTTACGAAAGGATCGCCCAGCCGGTCAAAGATATTCTGCTCGAAACCTGGTCCATCGTCAGAAATTGCCACCGAGACCTTTGACTGGGTCCATTGCGCCACGATCGTGACCTTGGTTTCGGCAAAATCGACAGCATTTTCCAAGAGGTTTCCCAAACCATAGGCAATGGCTGGATTGCGGCGGAAAACCGGTTCGGCGGACTGATCGCCCACTGAAGAAATATCAATAACCACGTCAGGACCGCGCAAGGGCGAGACAAGGTCCTCGATCATGACGGAGAGCTTCACGCGCTCATACATGTCATCGGTCTGGGAATCGCGGTTGGCCAGGCGCGAGAGAATTTCGCGGCAGCGCGCGGTCTGGCTGATCAGGAGGTCAATGTCCTCGGTATGGGGTCCGGTTTGCGGCAATTCGCGTTTGAGTTCCTTGGCGACCAGCGCGATCGTGGCCAAGGGGGTTCCCAATTCATGGGCTGCGGCTGCCGCCAAACCGTCCAGGGCGGACAGGCGCTGTTCGCGCGCCAGCACCATTTCCGCGGCTGTAAGGGCTGAGGACATGAGGCGGGCTTCTTCAGCAATGCGGCGGGCATAAATTGCCGAGAATACCACGCCACTGACCAAGGCTACCCACATGCCGGAGACGTAAGCCGGCGGCAGGGTAAGGGGTGCCAAGGTGCTCCACGGCAAGGGCCTGTGGTAGAGGGCAAGAATGCTGGCGCAGACAAAGGCCATGCCGCTGAGCCACAAGGTCCACTTCAGGGGCAGTGATGTGGCAGATACCGTCACAGGTACAAGAAACAGAAAGGAAAATGGGTTTTCCAGACCACCTGTCAGATAGAGCAGCAGGGCCAGCTGGATCACGTCATAGCCCAGCAAAAAGCCTGCCTGCGACGGAGCAAGCCTGAGGCTTGAACGCCAGCGGAGTGAGAGGAAGATGTTGAGCCAGGCGCTCAAGGCAATCACCGCAAGGCAGGGTCCAAGCGGCAGCGGAAAGTCGAGTATGAAATGCACGCCGAGAACCGCTATGGACTGGCCAAGGACAGCCAGCCAGCGCAGGCGCACAAGGGTGCGCAGACTGAGGAGGCCTGGATCCTTGAGAGACCCTTCCGGCGCTTCAAGACCGCTACTAAATATACTCATGACGTGTTGCAACCAAGATTTGCGTTGGAGCTACAATAGGTTAAACTGATGGCAATGCCAAAAAATCAATTTGCCCCCTCGCGCCTGCAATTGACGATGATTGTCATGGCGCTCATCGCCGGTCTGGCCATTGCAGGAGCATCCTATTTTATCACCCGAGGCACCCAAGGGCCGGGTGGCACAGGAACAGCCCTTGTGGGAGGCCCTTTCACACTGACTGACCAAAATGGGCATAAGGTGACGGAGAAGGATTTTCTCGGGCGCTATATGCTGGTGTATTTCGGCTATACCTATTGCCCGGATGTGTGTCCCACGGAATTGCAGGTGATTTCAGCAGCACTTGAACAGATGGGCACAAAGGCTGCCGACATTCAGCCGATCTTCATTACCGTTGACCCTCAGCGCGACACGCCTAGCATTCTGAAGCAATATGTCAGTAATTTCCATTCTAGGTTGATAGGCCTTACAGGCACATCCGAAGAAATTGCTGCGGTTGCGAAGGTCTACCGTGTGTATTATAGCAAGATGGATAGCAAAAATGCAGCCGACCAATATCTCATGGACCACACGTCCATTATTTACTTAATGAATCGCCAAGGAATGTTCCTTAAACATTTTACCTATTCGACTGATTCTACCGAACTTGCACGGGCGCTGGAAAAGGCGATGTCGCTGTGACGGAACTGTCCGGTGCCATTGCTGGTTATCTCGTTGCGGTGCAACACGGCAATGCTGCGGGGCAAAAGGAAGTGACGGATAATGCTTTATAACATGTATGAAATGAACCATGCGGCAATGGCGCCGTGGCGGGCTGCCGTTCACATGGGCCTGAACTTCCTGCAGAGCAGCGCCAATCCGTGGAGTTCGCTCGCACCTACACGCGCCCTCAGTGCTTCGCTGGAATTGTTTGAACGGGCAACGCGACGGTTTGGCAAGCCCAGCTTTGGATTGCACCATGCCGTCGTGGACGAGGTGGAAGTTGCGTTGCATGAGGTGAGCCTCCTGCAGAAGCCGTTCATGTCACTCCTCAACTTCAAGAAGGAATGGCCACAGGAAACGCCTGCAAAAGCCCAGGAAAAGCTTTTGATCGTGGCGCCCATGTCCGGTCATTATGCAACGCTCCTGCGTGGGACGGTTGAAGCCCTGCTGCCGCATTTCGATGTTTTCATCACGGATTGGGCCGATGCCCGCACGGTGCATTTGGCTTCCGGCAGTTTTGATCTGGAAGACTATGTGGATTACGTCATGGAAACGCTGGAGCGGCTTGGTCCCGGCGTACATGTGATGGCGGTGTGCCAGCCATCGGTTCCGGTGCTGGCGGCCGTTTCGCTTTTGAATGCAAGATCAGAGGCTTATGCGCCTAAATCCATGATCCTTATCGGTGGCCCCATCGATACCCGCTGCAATCCCACGGGCGTGAACAAGCTGGCCAAGGAAAAGGGTTCGGATTGGTTTCGCCGCAATGTGATCATGAAGGTGCCGTTTCCGCATGCGGGCTTCATGCGCGATGTTTATCCTGGTTTTCTGCAGCTCACGGGATTCATGACCATGAATCTGGACCGGCATCTCGATGCGCACCGCCAATTGTTCTGGCATCTCGTAGAAGGGGACGAGGAAAGCGCTGACCGGCGCACGGAATTCTATGATGAATATATGGCGGTCATGGATCTCACGGCAGAATTCTACCTGCAAACGGTGGATAGGGTTTTCATTCACCACAATTTGCCTAAGGGCACCTATAGCCATCGTGGCGCGCTGGTCGAGCCTGCAAAAATCACCACCACGGCCTTGATGACGATTGAAGGCGAGCGTGACGATATTTCGGGCGTGGGCCAGACCCAAGCCGCGCACGCACTTTGCAGTGGCCTGCCGGAAGACAAGAAATTGCATCACCTGGAAATGGGCGTAGGCCATTATGGCGTGTTCAGCGGTTCCCGTTTCCGCAAGGATATTGTACCACAAATCGTTGAATTCATTCATAAAAATGTCTGATGACAGGATTGTTGAGAAAGCTGGCCCTGGGGTTTGCGCAGGCTCCTGTCAAAGCCAGTTCGGTTGTCGTGGATGGGGTTACCCTGCCGGTTGAATTTCGCAGCAATGCGCGGGCCAAGCGCATGGTTTTGCGCCTTACGAGAGACCAGGCGGGGGTCACCGTCACCCTTCCCAAACGGGTGAGCCGTGCCGAGGCTCAAGCCTTTGTGGAGAAATCCGTGCCGTGGGTCGCTGCACAATTGAAGCGCCAAAAGCCTGCGACCGCCATCAGGCCGGGAGCTGCCATTCCCCTGCGCGGCGTGCTGCATGTGATTGAGCCTGCCCAAGGCCTTCGCGGGCTGATCACGGCCTGCCCTAACACCCACATCATTCAAGTCCCTGGTGACCCCGCGCATTTGCCCAGGCGGCTGGAGGACTGGCTCAAGAAACTGGCTAAAAGCGAGCTTTCCGAGGCTTCCCAGCGCTATGCCCAAGCCATGCAAGTGGAGATTGGGCGGATCACGGTGCGCGACCAGAAGAGCCGCTGGGGATCATGTTCAGCCAAGGGTGACCTCTCCTATTCCTGGAGGCTTATCCTGGCGCCAACATTCGTGCTGGATTATGTGGCGGCCCATGAGGTGGCGCACCGCAGGCACATGAACCATGGACCGGGTTTCTGGCGGCTGGTTCTCACGCATTGCCCGCATGCCGGAGATGCCAAGAAATGGTTCAAGGCGCATAGTGCCGAGCTCCACCGTTTCAGCAAGTAAATCAATAAGTTCAGGGACTATCCTTGGTGTGCCAGACCTTGCGTTTGGCAGGCCGTTCATCGCTTGAGCCAAAGAGCGATTCAAAGAGGGTTTTGCGGCGCTGGCGCTGAAGTTGAACAGGTTCCTCCGGAATTTCCTGCAGTGCCGGCTGCAACGTGTCATCCTGGGAGACGACATAGGGTTCGGGTTCGGGCGCGATGGCCCGCATTTCGCCGGGTAGCGGTTCGGGCGACACATTGGACAAGGCCACGTCCATGACGTCTTTCCAGACGCGGGCCGGGATGGAACCACCTGTTACATTCTTGGTGGGTAAATTATTGTCATTGCCAACCCAGACGCCTCCCACATAATAGGTGGAATAGCCTATAAACCAAGCGTCCCTGTAATCTTGGCTGGTTCCGGTTTTTCCTGCAATATCAAAACCCTCAACTTGGGCCTTCTTGCCGGTTCCATAAGTTATCACAGCGCGCATCATGGCATTCATGGCGCCCAGATTGGGGCTGGAAATGACCTGGCCAAAACCATCGCCCCGGCGCTCGTAAATCACCTGACCATCACGCGTGGCAATGCGTGTGACGCCATAGGGCACGACTGCAAAACCGCCATTGGCAAAGGGCGTAAAGGCGGAGGTGAGTTCCAGTAGCGTGACTTCAGAGGTGCCAAGCGCAATCGAAGCATCACTGCCCAATTGTGAAATGATTCCAAGGCGATGGGCAATGTTTACAACATTTTGGGGGCCAACGGCTGATGCGAGTTTTGCCGCAATGGTATTCAAGGACAAGGCGAGTGCGGTTTCCAAGGTCACTTCGCCCATGTATTTGTGCTTGTAGTTTTCGGGCTCCCAATTGCCGATTTTGACCGGTTCATCCACTTCCACGGATTGGGGCGAATAGCCCTGTTCGATGGCCGCGAGATAGACAAAGGGTTTGAAGGCGGAGCCTGGTTGGCGCAGGGCTTTGGTGGCGCGATTATACTGGCTGCGCTGATAGGATTTGCCGCCCACCATGGCTTTGACCGCGCCGGAATTATCCAACACTACAACGGCACCCTGGGTCACGTTCAAATTCTTGCCGTCGGTGGCCAGACGCCTGCGCAAGGATTTTTCTGCAACCTTTTGAAGTTGCGGGTCAATTGTTGTTTCCACGATGATGGATTGATCGTATTTTTTCACCAGAAGCGGAAGCTGGTCGCGGACCCAATCCACAACATATTGCGTGGCTGGCACGTAGTCGGAAGCTGCTATCGTTGCTGGCGCGCTGATTGCCTGATCGGCTTCATCCCTTGTGATGAAACTAGCCTCCACCATGGCGTTGAGTACCAGCTTGGCACGCGCAGCCGACTCTTCGGGATGGGTGAGCGGGTTATAGTTGGTGGGGGCTTTGAGCACGGCCGCGAGGGTGGCTGCTTCCATGAGAGTGAGAACGGAGGCATCTTTATGATAATAGGTTTGGGCTGCCTTCTCGATGCCAGTAGCCCCTGCTCCATAATAGACGCGGTTGAGATAGAGCTGGAGGATTTCGTCTTTGTTAAATTTCCTTTCCAACCAAAGGGCTAGCACCATTTCCTGAACCTTGCGCTGGGCGGTGCGGGCGGAACTGAGGAACAGGTTCTTGGCAAGCTGCTGGGTGATGGTGGAGCCACCCTGCACGAATTGGCGGGCCCGCAGATCCTGATAAAGGGCGCGCGAAAGGCCTATGGGATCAATGCCGAAATGCGAGCGGAAGCGACGATCTTCTATGGCAATCAAGGCGTTAGGGACATAATCCGGCAGGTCTGCCACGCGCGCTTGGTCTCCAAAGAATGACCCTTGTTCGGAAAGCACGCTGCCATCAGAGGCGAGCAGCATGATGCCGGGTTCACGTGCCGGGATTTTCAACAGGCCGTTTTGTGCCAGCGAAAACCAGACATAACCAAGCCCCAAACCAACAACGATAACTGCAAGAACCAAGCCCTTGAAAAACAAGCCAAATAACCATCGGAGCGGTGACCGGCGGCGGCGCTTTTCACGGCGCGGCGATGACGGGATGGATGCTTTTTTACGGTCAAACAGCTGTGGCTCGCGTCTCAAGCCGCGCGCGCTGTTTTTCCGGCCGCCAAAAATGCCCATGAAACTCCCCAAAAACGGGCTTTACCCCTTATTGGGGCCAATGCCTTAAGCATGGTTTAAGGGCAAAGTTGGGCGGCTTACATGGTGGCGCCGACCTGCCAGGGAACGAATTCATTGTCGCCGTAACCCAATTCTTCGGATTTGGTGGTTTCGCCGGAGGCCACTTTCATGATGCGATCAAAGATCTCCTGACCCTTGTCTTCTATGGAAACACCTTCCACCACGTCACCGCAATTAATGTCCATGTCGTCGATCATGCGGCGGTAAACATCTGAATTTGTTGCCAGTTTTATGCTGGGTACGGGCTTGCAGCCATAGGCTGAGCCACGGCCTGTGGTGAAGCACAGGAGGTTGGCACCGCCTGCCACCTGGCCGGTGGCCGAGACGGGATCGTAGCCTGGCGTGTCCATGAAAACAAAGCCCTTGGCGGTGACGGGTTCGGCGTAACGGTAGACGGCTTCCAAGGTGGTGGTGCCGCCCTTGGCTGCTGCACCCAAGGATTTTTCGAGGATGGTGGAAAGCCCGCCAAGCTTGTTGCCGGGTGATGGATTATTGTTCATTTCCATGAGGTTACGCTTGGTATAATCTTCCCACCAATGAATGACTTCGACGAGTTTTTCACCCACTTCGCGGGTGGCTGCGCGGCGCGTGAGAAGGTGTTCGGCGCCATAGATTTCCGGGGTTTCGGAGAGGATAGCGGTGCCGCCGTGTTTTACCAAAATATCAACGGCTGCGCCCAAGGCCGGATTGGCCGTGATGCCGGAATAGCCATCCGAGCCACCGCATTGTAATGCAAGGGTAATTTCGGATGCATGGGCTGTTTCGCGCTTCACATCGTTGACGAAGGGCAGCATTTCCCTGACGGCGGCCACGCCTGCGGCCACGGTTTTGCGGGTGCCACCGGTTTCCTGGATTGTCATGGTGCGGAAGGTGTTTCCTTCAACGATTCCATAGGCTTCCTTGAATTTTGGAATCTGGAAGCCTTCGCATCCCAAGCCTACCATAAGGACGCCCCCCATATTGGGATTGGTGGCATAGCCCCAAGAGGTGCGCTTCAAGATATCGAAGATGGCGCCACGAAAATCGATGACGCAGCCATTGTCTTGGCGGAGCGCTACAACGCCATCTATGTTCTTGTAATCCTTGAGGATTCCAGACCTGTTGATTTCCTCGGCGATGAAGCCCGCGACGGTTGCTGAACAATTCACCGAGGTCATGATGCCAATATAATTGCGTGTGCCCACCTTGCCGTTTGCACGCCTAAAGCCTTGAAATGTGGCCTGTTTTTCCAATGGGAGAACTTCGGTTTTTACCGCTCCCTGGGTGAAGGCATAGTCATGGGAAAGCTCGCCCATGCCGATATTGTGCTCATGCACCCATTCGCCAGCGGAGATATTTTTCTTTGCAAAACCAATGGTTTGGCCGAATTTTCGCACCGGTTCGCCAACTGGAATTGGCTGGGATGCCATTTTATGGCCCTTGCCGATGCGCTCAAGGGCAGTCACATTTTCCGGAGAGACCGTGCCTTTTTCAGCTGTGGTGATGGCCACAACGACATTATCAGCTGCATTCAGGCGTAAAAATTGCTGCTTTGGCGAGGTTTTTTCGAGCATTTGACGTGAACTCCGGGGCGAAAAACAAAGGTCTTGGCGCTGTGTATTATTCATACTAACATGTTAGTATGAATAATACAGTGCCCAATTTGGACATGCCCCTGTCCCCTCGCCGGGGCACGCGTGGAGGCGCTGGTGAGCACATCTACAGCGTGCTGCGCGAGGCTATCGTATCTCTCGAATTGCAACCTGGACAGGTGCTCGACAAGCAGACGCTGGCGCTTAGGTTTGGGGTTTCGCGCGCACCCATCTATGATGCCTTCACGCGGCTGCAGGCGGAAGCGCTGGTGGATGTGGCGCCGCAAAGCGGGACACGGGTGAGCCTTATCAAGATGTCAGACGCGCGCGAGAACATGTTCCTGCGCCGCGCCATCGAAGTGGAGGCAGTGCGCGCCATTGCAAAGACCATGGGCGGAAGCGTTACCGAGGCGCTGAAACAAAATTTGCGGTATCAGCGCGCGGCTGCCGAGAATGGCGATGCTGCGGGCTTTCACCGCTTCGACCTGGAATTTCATGCCATCATCTTCGAGGCTCTGGGCTTTGAGCGGGTGCGCGCCACGGCAGAAACCGCAAGGCTGGGGCTCGACCGGGTGCGCCGGCTGCTCAATTCCCAACGGCGGCGGGAAATCACCTTGCAGGAACATGAAGCCATTGTGGAAGCCCTGGCCCAGCGCAATGCTTCTGTGGTGGCCAATGCCATGGGTGCACATCTTGATGGCGTGATGAAAGATCTTGAAAGCTTCGCTGCCAAAAACCCCAAACTGTTCGCGGATCTCCACTCATGAAAAAAAACATCTTCACGGCACCCTCTGGTGCCAGCATTGCCTTTACCGAAATGGGTTTTGGCGCAGCGCCCTTGGGCAACCTTTACCGCGCTTATAGCGAGGCGGACGCGCAGGCCTCATTTGAGGCGGCGTGGAAGGCGGGCATCCGCTATTATGACACGGCACCGCTTTATGGCCTTGGACTTTCAGAAACGCGGCTCAATCATTTCCTGCGCGACAGGAAGCGCGACAGTTATGTGTTGTCCACCAAGGTGGGACGGCTTCTCGAGGTATGCGAGCCCAACGAGCGCACGGGCATCGGCAAGTTTTTCAACACACCGTCGCGGCGCGAGATTTTTGATTACAGCTATGACGGCGTGATGCGTTCGCTGGAAGCATCGCTCGAGCGGATTGGCGTGGATCGCGTGGATATTCTCTTCGTGCATGACATTGACGTATTCACCCATGGCTCCACGACCAAGCGCGATGCCCATGTAAAGACGCTGATGGAGAGCGGTTACAAGGCGCTGGTGAAGCTGCGCGACGAGAAGGTGATCAAGGCCTTTGGCGCGGGCGTCAATGAGTTTGAAGTGTGCGAAGTGCTTGCTGCACAAGGCGACTTTGACCTGTTCCTGCTGGCGGGACGCTACACACTGCTGGAACAGGGCGCATTGCAAAGCTTCCTGCCGATGTGCGAGACGCGCGGCATCGGCATTGTGCTGGGGGGGCCCTATAATTCGGGCATTCTGGCCACGGGCGCCAAGAAGGGTGCCTGGTATAATTATGAGCGGGCACCCACAGCGATATTAGACCGTGTAAGGATGATCGAGAGAATTGCGCGCGCCCACAAGGTGAAACTGCCGGAAGCCGCCCTGCGCTTTCCGGTGAAGCATCCCGCGGTTGTCTCCGTCATTCCCGGCATGGTCTCGCCCAAGGAAGTGGGGCTCAATGTGAAAACGCTGGGGGCGAGGATTCCGAAAGCTTTCTGGAAGGATTTGAAGGCTGCGGGTTTGCTGGTTGAGGCGGCACCCGTGGGGTGAGCGGCAGTAGTGGTGTGCAAGTTGGCAGGTCGGCCTATAGACAATAAAAATAAAAAGTGCGCGGATTGAATGGCCATCAAAGAACACCCTCAGCTGGGATCATTATTAACATGCGATTTCGACCAAGGTTTCCGTGAACCTGAAATGGTGAAGCGAAGGCTAGTTGTCGTACTCAGCCCAAAGATTGAAGCGCGTCCCTTTCTTTGCACAGTAGTTTGCCTGAGCACGACAGCTCCTAAACTGATCATGCCTTACCATTGCCAGATTGATATTCGGCCAGTATTGCCTGCCCATTTTGCCAGCGATGGCCTGTGGGTAAAGGGTGATATGGTTTACTCTGTAGGCTTTCATCGTCTTGATTTAGTCAGGATTGGCAAGGATAGACAAGGCCAGAGAATTTACTATTTTTCTTCACTAAGCGACCAAAATATAAAGAAAATTCGTGAATGCGTATTACGTGGAATGGGCCTTTCCACCTTGACAAAACATCTTGCGTGAACTATATCTCTACTGTTAGCGGCTCTAGCGAAATCTATCCGCGTCTAAGACCCCACCAGGGGCCGCCATAGAAAGTGGTGAATGCAAACCATACCTGTGGCGCAGATAACAGCCCCGCTCCGGCGGGGCTTTCCTTTTTATGAATTGGCCGTTTGCCTGCAGTAAATAAGTTCCCTGACTTATGGTGTCTGGTCAGTCCATTTGTTTTCAATAGAAAATTTAGATTCAGGAATACCCTGCTCCTTAAAATCCTCCGACTTGCGCTGATGAAGTAAATTGGTCATGCTGACCTTCTTGTTCGGATCATGATATTTGCCGCCGTCCCCGCTCCGGGATGGCGACGTTTTTGTTTGGGGTACAGTGGGGGAGTTTCCGCATGATCATTGATTCGCATCAGCATTTCTGGTCGCCATCGCGGGGTGATTATTTCTGGATGGTGGGGGATGGAGTGGCGCCCATCAGGCGCGATGTCTGGCCCAGGGATTATGAGCCGTTCCGGAAACAGTTTGGCATCGACAAGACGGTGCTGGTGCAGGCGGCACCCACAATCCATGAAACGGAATATATGCTGGGGCTGGCTGATGGGTCCGACTTTGTGGCCAAGGTTGTGGGCTGGGTGGATTTTGAGAACCGCGACGACATGAGGCAATTGCAGCGGCTGGCCAAGCACAAGAAATTTTCCGGCGTGCGGCCGATGATCCAGGACATTGCCGATGTGAACTGGATGCACCGATCAGATGTGCAATGGGGCTTTGCAGCCCTTGCCGAGCTTGACCTCACCTTTGATGCGCTGGGATATCCCATTCACCTTGAAAATTTCCTGAAGCTGTTCACCCGCTATCCCACGCTGCGCGCTGTGATCGACCATGGCATGAAGCCTGTCATCCGCAACCAGGACTATGCGGGATGGGCCAAACTCATGCAAACCATTGCGCGCGAAACCACGGTGATGTGCAAGCTTTCGGGGCTGCCTTCGGAAGCAAATCCGGGATGGACCACCGAATCGCTCAGGCCTTATGCCGAGCACATCATCGGCGTGTTCGGGCCTTCACGCGTGATGTGGGGGAGCGACTGGCCTGTGGTTGAGCTGAATGCCTCATTTGAGAGCTGGTTTACCGCAGCGCAGAGTTTCACCCATACCGATGAAAACCACGAGATATTTGGCGGCACAGCGGCACGGTTTTATCGCATAGAACAGGAGTAGCGCATATCATTTGAGTTAAATACATCATTTGATGATTTTCGATACCGCAAATAATTGACGATATCATATCATTTTACTTGCAGAATTCCTTCAGGTTTGATAGCCAGTGTGCAACGCGCACCACAGGAGGACGCCATGACACTTGACAGCCATACGCGCACGCAGCTCCTCGGCCTTGGCCTTGGACTTTCCCCCATGATTTCGCTGAATGCCTCTGCCGCCTATCTCTACGCGCAGGCCGTGGTTCGCGGCGAGGCTGACGTGGCGGAAGGCGGAAGCCTGGTGGTGTCCACGGGTGCACATACCGGCCGCAGCCCCCATGACAAGTTCTTCGTGCGCGATGTAACCACCGAAAACACCGTGTGGTGGGAGAATACCAAGGCTTTGAGCCGGGCGCAGTTCCAGGCGCTGAAACAGGATTTTCTGCTGCATGCCAGAAACCGCCAGTTGTTCATTCAGGACCTGATTGCAGGTGCCGATCCCTTGCATGAGCTCCCTACCCGCGTGATTTGCGAAAATGCCTGGCATGCGCTGTTCAGCCAGCATCTGCTGATTGCGCCCACCGACTATGCAGGCTTTGCGCCGGAACTCACCATCATCGATCTTCCCTCGTTCAGGGCCTGCCCCGCCCGCCACGGAACGGCTGGACAGACCGTGATTGCCATCGACATCGCCAATCGCTTGGTGCTGATCGGGGGCACGCAATATGCGGGTGAAATCAAGAAGGCGGTGTTCACCGTGCTGAACTATCTGCTGCCGGTCAAGGGTGTTTTGCCCATGCATTGCTCGGCCAATGTGGGAGCTTCGGGAGACACCACCGTTTTTTTCGGACTGTCGGGGACCGGCAAGACAACGCTTTCAGCCGATCCCACGCGGCAACTGGTGGGCGACGACGAACATGGCTGGTCCAAGGACGGCGTGTTCAATTTCGAGGGCGGATGCTACGCCAAGGTGATCCGTCTTTCGGAAGATGCCGAGCCTGAAATATTTGCCGCCACCAAGGCTTGGGGCACCGTGCTTGAAAATGTGGTGATGGACAAGGAGAAGCACCGCGTTGACCTCCATGATGGCAGGCTTACCGAAAATACCCGTGCGGCCTATCCCCTGAGCGCCATTCCCAATGCGTTGGCTTCTGGCCGCGCGGGGCCGCCTTCCAACATCGTGATGCTGACGGCTGATGCCTTTGGCGTGCTGCCCCCCATTGCACGGCTCACGCCGGAACAGGCGATGTATCACTTCCTTTCGGGATATACCGCCAAGGTTGCCGGCACCGAACAGGGCGTTGGCACGCCCACCGCCACATTCTCCACCTGCTTTGGCGCGCCGTTCATTCCGCGCGATCCTTCCGTGTACGGAGATATGCTGCGGGAACTGATCGCTCGCCACAAGGTGAAGTGCTGGCTCGTGAACACGGGCTGGAGCGGCGGGGCTTATGGCACGGGCGCGCGCATGCCCATTGCCGTCACACGGCGGCTGTTGGCTGCGGCCATGTCGGGCGAACTGGACAATGCTGCCTACCGGATTGATCCGCATTTCGGATTTGAGGTTCCGGTTGCTGTTACAGGCATTGAGGCAAAGATGCTGGACCCGCGCGCAACCTGGGCTGACGGTGCAGCCCATGACGCGCAGGCGCGCGCACTGGTTGCGATGTTCGAAAAGAACGCCCTGCGCTTCAGCAGCCAGAAACGGTTTGCGATTGCCGCAGAGTGAGAACGCGGCTCAGGCGTGGGCCACACATACGAGTTCCGTTTCGCGTTTGCTGAGCGGGGCTTCGTAGAGCATGCAGGCGTGGGGGCCGCGGGGGTTGTCCTCGGCGCCATCTTCGCGGAAATAGCGGCAGGTGTGGCAGATGCCGAAGCTGGGGAGGTCCTGGCGGAGCAGCTCGGATGTGAGCAGTTCGCGCAGGGATTTGACGAGGCGGCGGCGGGTTTTTGGTGTGAGTTCCTTCACAGAGGCGGAAAACTCCGTCAACGGATCATTTTCCAGAAGTGTCACGCCGCCTGATGTGAGTGACAGGTCTACCGAGCGCTTTTCGCCTTGGCGCGGGACCTTGGCGATGAGGCCTTTGCGCTCCAGCGCCTTGAGGGTTTGGGAGATGGTGCCTTTGGTGGTGCCGAGAAATTTCGTCAAGGCGCCTGGTGAATTTGAAAAGCGGTTGGCTCTCGCGAGATAGCGGAGCGATTCCCACTGGGTGGGATTGAGGCCTGCCTCGTGTTCGCCCGCGCGCATGAGGCGGCTCAACCGCTCAAGCGGCAGAAGAATATCGGATGCTTGGGTTTTCTGTTTTGCCATGGGTCAATGCGCCTCGTCCCAATTCATGGCGGCGCGGGCATCGACCTGCAAGGGCACTGAAAGTTTTATGACGGGTTCCGGCGCTTTTTCCATGACGTGCTTGACCACCTTCATGGTTTCCTCGATTTCCCCGTCACGCACCTCAAAGATCAATTCGTCGTGGACTTGCAGCAGCATGCGGGCCGTGAGCTTTGCCGCATCGAGTGCTGGCTGCATGCGGATCATGGCGCGGCGGATGATATCGGCGGCAGCGCCCTGGATGGGGGCATTGATGGCGGCGCGCTCCATGAAGGCGCGTTCCGTGGCATTGGGCGACTTGATGCGGGCGAAGTGGCAGCGCCTGCCGAAGATGGTTTCGACATAGCCATTGTCGCGGGCGAATTTCTTGGTGTCCTCGATGTAGTTCTTGATGCCGGGGAAGCGGCTGAAATAGGTTCTGATGTAGTCGCCCGCCTCCTCGCGCCCGATGGAGAGCTGGTTGGCCAGGCCAAAGGCTGATATGCCATAGATGATGCCGAAGTTGATGGCCTTGGCGCGCCGCCTCACGCTTGCATCCATGCCTTCGATGGGCACTCCGAACATTTCACTCGCCGTCATGGCATGAATGTCGAGGCCCTCGGCAAAGGCTTTCTTCAGCTGCGAAATGTCGGCGACGTGGGCTAAAATGCGCAGCTCGATCTGGCTGTAGTCGGCGCTGAGAAGCTTGTGGCCGGGAGGGGCCACAAAGGCCGTGCGGATGCGGCGGCCCTCTTCGGTGCGCACCGGAATGTTCTGCAGATTGGGTTCAGACGAGGACAGGCGGCCGGTTGACGTGGCGGCCATCGCATAGCTTGTGTGCACGCGGCCTGTGGTGGGATTGATATAGGTGGGGAGCGCGTCGGTATAGGTGGAGCGAAGCTTGGCAAGCTGGCGCCAGTCAATGACGCGGCGGGCGAGCTCGATGCCGTGAATGACGGCCAGATCCTCCAGCATGAAGGCATCGGTGCTCCAGGCGCCGGTGGCCGTCTTGCGGCCGCCGGGGAGCGCCATTTTGCCGAAGAGAATATCGCCCAACTGCTTGGGTGAGCCGATGTTGAAGCGCTCGCCAGCAAGCTCATGCACATGGGCTTCAATGACGCCTTGCGCATTGGCAAATTCATGCGAGAGCTTGGCCAACACCGCGCGGTCCACCAGAATGCCTTCATGCTCCATGCGTTCGAGCACGGGGACCAGCGGGCGTTCCAGCGTTTCATAAACTGTGACCTTGCGCTTGGCCAATAGCCTTGGCTTCAAGAGCTTCCACAGGCGCAAGGTCACATCGGCATCTTCAGCGGCATAGGCGGTGGCGCGGTCCAGCGGCACCTGGGCAAAAGAAATCGTGGATTTGCCGGAGCCTGCCACCTCCTTGAAGGAAATGGGCTTGTGGCCGAGATGCTTCTCGCTCATCTCGTCCATGCCGTGGCCGTTCTCGCCCGACTCGGTGGCATAGGACAGAAGCATGGTGTCATCGATGGGAGAAATGTCCGTGCCGTAGCGCCTGAGCACTTGGAGATCATATTTGATATTCTGGCCAATCTTGAGAACGGAACGGTTTTCGAGGAGCGGCTGCAACAGGGCCATGGCTTCTTCGAGCTTCACCTGGCCTGCAAGTTTTTCCGAGCCGAAGAGGCCGCCGCCTTCAGCGGTGTGGCCCAAGGGAATGTAACAGGCCTGGCCAGGCGCTGTGGCCAGCGAGACGCCCACAAGATTTGCCTGCATGGAATCCAGCGCATCAGTTTCCGTGTCCACCGCCACATGGCCCAGCCGGGTTGCCTCCTCCACCCAGCGCTTGAGAGCCTCAAGGGAAAGAACGGTTTCATAATCGGCATGATTGAAGGGAATTGCTTTCAGGGCCGCTTCTGCATCTACAAGGGATTCGCTTGGTTTCGGGGAAGCCGATGTGGCGGGTGGAGATGAGGGCGTTTGCGAGGCCTCTCCATCGGCAGGGGTTGCGAACGCTATTTCCCCGCCCTCCGGCGGCCAGAACTTCACCTCGATGACGGCAGGTTCAATGGCGGAGCTATCGGCATCCAATTCACCGGCGATCTTCTTGGTGAAGCTTATAAATTCGAGGCCCTTGAGAAAGGCAATGAGCGGACCGGCACGGGGCGTATCCACGGCAAAGTCTGCCACGTCATGATCGAGCGGCACATGATCATCCAAGGTCACAAGGCGCTTGGAAATGCGCGCCTGATCGGCGAACTGGATGAGGTTTTCGCGGCGCTTCTGCTGCTTGATTTCACCTGCGCGCGCCAGCAAGGTTTCAAGATCGCCATATTCGGCGATGAGCTGGGCTGCCGTCTTGATGCCGATGCCTGGAACGCCTGGCACATTATCAATGCTGTCACCGGCGAGCGCCTGGACATCAATCACCTTGTTGGGTGTCACGCCAAATTTCTCGAAAACTTCCGGCTCGCCCACATGCTTGTCCTTCATGGTGTCGAGCAGCACGACGCCTGGACGCACGAGCTGCATCAGGTCTTTGTCAGAAGTGACGATGCGGCAGGTGGCCTGGGCTTCAGTGGCAAGCCTGGCATAGGTGGCGATGAGGTCATCTGCCTCGTAGTTTTCCTGTTCCACGCAGGAGACATTGAAGGCCTTGGTGGCCTGGCGGATGATGCCGAACTGGGGGCGCAGGTCGGCTGGCGGCTCGGGCCTGTGGGCCTTGTATGCGGCATAGAAATCATTGCGGAAGCTTTTGGAGGAATGATCGAAAATCACTGCAAGATGCGTGGGCTTTTCATTGGCCCTTGTTTCCTTGAGGAGCTTCCACAACATGTTGCAGAAGCCTTGGACCGCGCCCACGGGCAGGCCATCGCTCTTGCGGGTTAAGGGTGGCAAGCCATGATAGGCGCGGAAGATATAGCCGGAGCCATCAACGAGATAGAGATGGTCGCCGGGCTTTAGGGGATTTGAGTCTGACATAGGGCGCAGTATGCCATTGCGGCGGCCGCGATGCCAGCCTTGCCCATGAGGGCCTGTGGAACAGGAAGGCAAGCCTGGTGTTGTTCACTGCCCAGAACAGGAATACGGGGCCTAGCACGCCGGCAACCGTTGTGACGAGCGCCACCATACCCAGATCCGGGATGAGGTTCAGGCGCAGCAGAACAGTGCGGGTGACTGCCATGAAGAGGAAAAAGGCGAGATAGATCACGATGGAATTTTCGCCGGCATAGCGCAGGGGCTTTGCCCAATCGAACTTTGACAGCAGCACGCCCGTGGACACCACGGCCAAGGCGCCTACAAACCCCAGGGCCAGACTGTAACCGGCCAAGCCCGCATAGCCATTGGCTACCATGATAGTGTTGGCATAGCCCCAGATGAGCAGGCCCGACACAATGGCTGCCACATTCATGCGGCCCACGCCTTCGGCAAAGGCAAAGACATGGCGAGCAAGCCAGAAGCCCGCATAGAAATAAACAAAGCGGGCGGCAAATTCATCCATAATGAGATTGCCGGTTTCGATGGGGGCCATTTCCAGGGCGGCACCGCCCACAAACATCAGCACGGGCGGCACATTGACCGTGAGTTTCACCACGACGAAGAAAATGGCCAGCATGTAGATGAACCACAGCGTGCCATAGGGCTCGACGAAGGCATGGGCGTAATCCTGGATCACGGCATCAAAGCCTCCGGCCTGATAGAGCGGCCAGGCCTTGAACAGGCTTTGCAGGCTCATCCACAGCACGTAGAAATAGGCGAAATGCAGGACCTTGCTGTCCAAATATTCACGCCAGGGCTTGTGCACGCGGGCGGCCAGAAAAAGCCCCGAGATGAGGAAGAAATCCGGCATGCGGAAGGGCTTGGCCCAGGTGATGAAGCCATGCAGCCAGCTTAACGCGCCTGCCGCCTTTTCCACGCCCAGCGTGGTGTGCATCATGACGACAAGCACGATGCAAATGCCCTTGGCATAATCCACCCAGTTTACCCGCGACTTTATATCCGCCATCATTATTCACCCATTGTGCCAGAGCGGGACAGATTCCCGGCTATTGGCGCATATCTTGCAATTTCCCAGCCATTGCACTTCTAGGTGCCCACGGGTTATATGCAGGTTAAGACCCCAGGCACCCGTAGCTCAGCTGGATAGAGCGCTGCCCTCCGAAGGCAGAGGTCACAGGTTCGAATCCTGTCGGGTGCGCCATCTTTTCAATAACTTAGATAGAATAGTTGTTTTTCCGCAACTACCAAACTCACCAAAAACTCACCAATAGCTTGGTTATTGCGGCGCATGAAGTGGCACGATTGACATGCCATCCAGCCCTTCATTTCAAAACTTTGAGAAACTGGCCTCTGGAGAAGGCTACGGTCTCATATCGAGATCTGCTTCATACACGCGGCTGTCAGTTCCAGCCACCAGGCCCTCCGGCATGAACCATACCGCAGGCCAGCGGCCGGCTTAGGCCGGTAATGGGGCAGTTTGAATTTAATAATGAAGCATCACGGCTGCCTAACGGCTTCTCCAATACCTCGAACTGCGAACAACAAATCCCAATAACAAAGCTGAAGTGTAGGGCAAATTGCGAAAATCCTGCACAAGATGTTCAACTTGAGCGTCCGCTGGCGTATCCGCATCGAAAAACCCACCGCCGGATTTGCTCGGAATGCCGCAGCGCCTCGGGATCGCCATCTCTCAACCGATGATATAGGACGACGATCCACCTCGTTCGATTCGTATTGGACCGGCGAGCGGTGCGGCGAAGTGCTGGGCGCACGGTGAGCTCATTTCGATCTTGCCGGCGCAGTCTGGATCAAACCCGCCGCGACAACAAAGCAGAACCGTCTGCATCGGGCGCTGACCAACGCATCCGCTGCCGCGCTGCTTTGCACGATCAGGCTGCGCGTGCCCGACGATTGCAAATAGGTGTTTCCGGGCGAGGCGGAAGGCAAGTCGCTTCAGGACATCAAGCGGTTCTATGAAGATGTCGGGGCGAAGGCCTATCTGCCGGGCATCCGCATCCACGATCTGCTCCCCACTTTCGCGTCGCTGCTGATTTCTGGCGGCATGACGCTGCCGTTGATCGGCAAGCTTCTCGGCCACAAGTAGGTTCAGACCAAGCAGCGCTAAGCTCATCCGCTGGAAGATCTCCTGCGGGCCGGGTTCGAAAAGGCCGGGGAAAAGCTGAGGTCGAAGCCAGGGCTGGCTGGGACTGGTAGCGTGTGATCCGTCCCTGAACTAACCCTAGGAGGGCGCTTCGACGCTATCTATTTGCGCGCTTGAAGAGACCGAGGGCAACGTCGTAGGCATGGATAGTTGCCAGCATTTGCAGGGCTTTCTTGAAGTCGAGCGAGTTTGTCGGGTCGGGATTATCCATCAGGACCGCAAGGCTTGGTAGTTTTTTCAACTTCTCAATTTCGTGCTCATCGAGAGTGCCACCCGCATAGTCAGCAACACCCTTAATCATTATATATCCGGTTTTTGTGTCACTGCGCACTTGAGCACTTTGTCTCTGAGCAATGGCCCAGCCTTCCATCTCCAATCCGATGATGTTTTCGTTGTCCACGGCGAGTACCATTTGACTCAACTCGTGAAGCCAATCGTCGATCTTTGCGGCGACGGTGACTGTATGCTTGTGTGTCGTCAACTTTATGCCAGTTTCAAACAGTACCGCTTTGTCCATGGAGTGCGTGTATTCGTGAAGCACTGGGTCAACTTTCGCGCCATCAGGCTCGACCACGATCTTGCCGTCCTTGGTTCCGACCGATTGGCCGTTATAGATCGTTAGTGGGGCTATGACGTCGAGAAGCTGGGACTTGCCTTTTACACCGGCCATCATCCCGACCATTACGACCCACCTCGGCTT
>JANMAE010000097.1:0-5784 GCA_031359445.1 Hyphomicrobiales bacterium
TCATCCGCTCGCACAAGGGCGCCAAGAACAACATGATCGACCTGGAATCGCTCACGCACAGCGAACTTGAGGAATTGCAAAAACATTTTTCGGAAATCGCCTCGAAGGCACGGCGCGTGCCCTCGAAGAAAGTCACCTTGGCCCGCGACAATTCGCGGGAAACCTAGCGGCAAAGACTGCTGCCTATTGCACGTCCATCAACATCCACATGCCCGCCATGTAATGGCCCGGCACGTTGCAGTACAGCAAATATTTTCCTGGCGTGAGTTCCACCGTCAGGGATGCCGTCTTGTTTGGCGCTATTTCCTTTACCGATCCAAGTGCTGCGACGGTGTCCTCATCCACCATATTCTTGCTTTCGTCATAGGCCAGCACCTGGTTTTCATCCGCCACGCGCGCCACGATCACTTCGTGTATCTGGCTGCTGGCCAGATTGGTGACGTTGAATTTCACCATGCCGTGCGCCACCACTTTCGGGTTGATGTTGAGGCCCATCTTGGCCATTTTCATATTGGCATGCAGGCCCATGCCCAAACGCACGGCTTTGCCCATGTCGCCCGCACCCAATTTATCGATCAGCGTGACATTCACGACAGCTTCCGCCTGGGCAGCGGTTGCCATCAGGCCCGTGATGATGACGGCTTCGCCAATAAGTTTGCGTAACTTCACGATGTGATTCTCCTTGCAAAAACACCTGTCTCCCACAGCTGTTTACATCGCGCTGATGGGCCAGCTATTGATCCACATCAAAGACCGGATTGAAGGAGAATTCGTCTCACATCTTGGTTTTCAGGAAAGCAATGAGATCAGCACGGTCACCTTCCTTCTTGAGGCCGGCAAATGCCATCTTGGTCTTGGCAACGAGCGCCTTGGGGTTTTCGAGATATTTGGACAGCGTGGCCTCATCCCAGACCGCACCCGTTGCAGCAAATTCCTTCATGCTGTCGGAATAATTGAAACCTTCAACGGAGGCAACCTTGCGGCCCACGACGCCCACGAGAGAAGGACCTACCTTATTGGTCTTGTCCGCAAGCGAGTGGCACGCCATGCAGGCCTTGGATACTTTCTCCCCCTTTACCGCATCGCCATCGGCGCGCGCGGCGCCCGACATCAGGACGAAAGCCAAAGTTGCAAGCGCAAAATATTTCATGATCCGGGCTCCTTGCCTTCAATGAACAATATCAAACAATGCCCCTGCCCCATCAATATGCGCGAATGAAGGGGATTGGGCAAGGGTTGGGCCGAATTTCCAAGCCGCCGTGCCGTGTTGACTAACGCCGTGGCATCACGATCAATCAGTGCGGGCTGGCCGATGAAAAAGCGTCTGTTTGGTATTATGCCATACATGAATGTTGTCGCGTGCGACTATTGTTCCGCCCCCTGTCGTCGGTCCCGAAGGCACGGCCCAAGCCGCAAGCCTGAGTGAGGACTATGTCCGATACGAAGTGCCGCCAGTTCTATGTCCATTAGGCAAAGAATTGCGGATTGGGTCGTGCCTTCGTAAGAGGCCGACGACAGGGGGCGGAGCAGTGTTTACTCGGGTTTTCCCGCGAAAGGTCTAGGGTACAGGGTATGGGCACCTATAAGAGGGGGTGTGACAGTGGAACAATGAGAGGGTAGTCTTACAATCAACTGGGAGAGAGAATCGTTTGCCCTCTAAAAATGCAACTGTGCTCTTAAGCGGAGGAATCGATTCTGCGAGCTGTGCCCATTTGCTCCAGGCACAAGGGTTCAACGTTAGAGGACTGTTTGCTGATTTCGGTCAGGCGGCGGCAAGCATGGAGAGACAAGCCATCCAAGCGATAGGTGCGAAGCTCGAAATTGAAGTGGAAACAATCTCTGCATCTGCAAGCACCCAATTTGGAACAGGCGAACTTGTCGGGCGAAATTCGTTCCTAATATTTAGCGCTATTCTTTTGGGCGGCTGCCAAGACGGCCTAGTTGTATTAGGAATTCATTCTGGAACATCTTATTTTGACTGTTCACCTGCTTTCATCAACAGAATTGACCCCCTGGTAAGGGAATGTTCAAATGGCAAGATTGCGGTATCATCGCCATTTTTAACTTGGTCCAAGAGTGACGTATACAGTTACTTTCGGACTTCTGGAATTCCTTTGGCTTTAACTTATAGCTGTGAGGCAGGAACTTCGCCGCCCTGCGGAACTTGTGCATCTTGCGGCGATAGGGCGCAATTCAAATGTTAGCCAAAAGACGAATATTAAAGGTGGGTGAAAGTTCCGAATTCCGAACGCCCATGTTGCTCCCCTCGTTTTCCAGCAAGGGTTTTCCAAAAGTCCGCGAAACGCTCAAAACAATGGAAGAGTATATTGCTGACGAAATTTTGGTCAGCGCCTATGACCTCCACTACAAATTTATCGAGGGTCCTTTTGATTTTGCTTCACTCATATATTTGGATAGCGGAGGCTACGAATCTTCGAAGGATTCTGAGCTGTCGGAGACGTATGAGTTGGAACACAAACCTCGTGAATGGGATGTCGAAAAGCTCCAAGAAATTTTGGAAAACTGGACTTCAACTTCTCCAACAATATGCGTTAGTTTCGACCATCCAAAAAACCGGGTTCCTATTCCAGAGCAAATAGATAGAGCAAAGCAACTAAAGCTAACACATGCAAACCACGGCCGAGCTTTATTGTTGAAGCCAGAAAGCGAAAAAAGTGTACGCCTCGATCTAAAATCGATCCTCCCACATGTTAAAAAAATGACTGGCTTCTCTGTGATCGGTGTAACTGAGAAAGAAATTGGAAACAGCCTATTGAGTAGGATGGTCAATATTGCGAAACTAAGGATCGCACTCGATGAACATCACGTAGACCTTCCAATTCACATCTTCGGCTCACTAGATACCATCGCTACCTATTTGTACTTTTTGGCAGGTGCCGATATATTTGATGGTCTGACTTGGCTTCGATACGCGTTCGCAGATGGGGATACCATTTATAGGCACTCCTTTGGTATGATGAAGCTTCCATTCACAACCAATACTGATCTTGTCGAAGCTAGCTGTTGGTCGCACAACTATCGATATATGCAAGATATGAAACTTACGATGGGAAGGTTCATCGTTGATCGGGATTTTTCTCATTTTGGCAAACACGCCGAACTTATCCAGCGCGCTTATCAAGACATGAATGCACTTTTGGAGGGAGCCTGACATGGGAGGAAGCGGTGGCGGTGGCCCATTTACTCATCGATCACCCGTTGAATTGGTTGGTCAGCTTCGCAGCTCAGTGGATGATGTTGCTATCAAGGCATTTGAGGCGGAACTATCGGGAATACTTAGCGACATACTGTCTTTGGCGAACAGCAGAGACGCTGAACTGGTCAAAAACAGACTTGAAGCAATAAAGGAAATACTCCATGATTCACTTGAAGCCACGGTTGATACGCTGTTTGGCGGTTCTGTTGCGAAACATACCTATGTTGATGGTCTGAGCGACATCGATTCACTTTTGATTTTGAATGAGACCGATCTCGATGGGGCCACACCGGCGGTAGCAATCGAAAAAGTTGCCGGAATTATTCGAGAGGATGTTGGAAGAAATGCAACTGTCAGCCATGGGAAAATGGCTGTCATTGTAGAATATCTGGACGGAATGCAAATTCAATTGTTGCCCGCATTTCGGCAGCAAGCAGGTCTGCGAGTGCCTTCCTTTCGACATAACGGCTGGTCTGCTATCTCTCCCGAGTCATTCCAAAAGGCTCTAAGAAGTACAAATGAACTTTGTGGGGGGAAGCTTATTCCCACTATCAAATTGGCAAAGTCTGTTATCGCACAACTGCCCGAGTCGCAGCGGCTAAGTGGCTACCATGTTGAAAGTCTCGCGATTGATGCATTCAAGAACTACACTGGAACCAAGACAGTTGCGGCCATGTTGCCTGCTTTTTTTGATAGTGCAAAAAATGCTGTAAAAAATCCGATCAAAGACAGCATGGGGCAGTCGATTCATGTTGATGGGTATATGGGGCCGGCCAATAGCGAAATGCGTGTTGCGTCATCTCATCTGCTGGGGCGAATAGAAAAACGCATGCGTAACGCAAGTGCGCACCAATCAAGTGCTCAATGGGCGTCCATATTAGGCATGGAAGGTGAAAACTGAAATGCAAGACCCGAAGAAAGAGGTGGAACGCATACGACGCGTAGCAGATCAGCTTTGTTCGTGCCATGCAATGTTGCGCGATCGTTTTGGTCGTCTCTCATTTTATTTGGACATCGGGCTGCTTGTGCTCACCGCATGGCTCACAGTGATAGCGCTTATTGATCCAAAATTCTTGCCTTGGATTGTGCCCAATTGGATTGATCCCCAATTTGGCGTCGGCTTGCTTGGTTTTTTCACGTTTTGTGGTGTTTTGTTTCAGTTTAAGTCAGACTGGCGCGGCAAGTCTGAAGCCCACGGGCGAACTTGCACAATGTACGCCGAAGTAAAAAGAGAAGCGGGTTACATTCTTGCCACATCAATAGAGGTCGAGCCAAGAGACTTTCAACGACTTGCAGCACGTTATGACATGGCGAGTGACACCGGTGTGCCTATCCCAGACAAATTGTTTTTGATATTGAAGAAAAAACATTTGCAGAAGGTAACCATAAGCAGACTCCTGGATGCAAAGCCTGGGCTAAGCATCTTTTTAACCAAAGTGAAAATGTTTTTCTGCGACAATCGGCCATGACTACGAGATTGGCCCCAAAAAAATCATCACTCATTGTCCACTACCAAACGGCAAAGTCTTGGATTGAGCAGTCGCGCTATTTATCCGAAGTGAGTTGGCTGAAAGGTGCGAGCGGTTCTGTGCTCACCGAGAGCAATTTTCTGCGCGAGTATGCTTGGGTAGTGTTGAATTCGGGGTTCAGAGAGGCCATTGTCAGAAAGCACTTTGATTATATTTCGCTGGCGTTTTGCGATTGGTCATCAGCTCAAGAAATTTCAAATAATGCGGAAGGCTGCATTGCTGCTGCACGCGTAGTCTTTTCCCATCGATTGAAACTCAGTGCTATTGTTCAAACTGCCAAGCTGTTGGATGATTGGAGTTTCGAAAGGTTTGCTGTTCAGTTGCGTAACGAAGGTGTTGGTTTTTTAGAGCGGCTGCCATTCATTGGAAGTATCACATCCTGGCACTTAGCTAAGAATATAGGCTTGAACGTTGCGAAGCCCGATAGGCATATGATCAGATTAGCGGGTAGATTCGGTTACTCGGACGTCCAAATCATGTGTACCGAAATAGCAAACGTTACAGGAGACGATATGAGCGTGGCTGACCTCATTTTGTGGCGCTTTGCAGTTGAGACGGCAAAATCCAGAAGTTCGTCTCGAAGAAATAGCGACCGGCTAGTCAATGCAGCATAACAGACTTATTCTAATGGACTGGCTCCTTGTAGACGGGAACCAGCCCGCCTCTATTTACACGAAGGTGTCAGTGGGTATGTTTCGTTCGTCAATTCGTTTCTGAAGCCATTCCATTACTTCGCCGTCAATCCACCTCTCTCAAACGTGGCCCATTCCCGAGGCGCACGCGCTTTGGGAAGCGGTTGGCGTTTTCCAGTCTTTGGATATGCTGCGGGCAATAGAGCACTGTGCGTCCATTGGGCTTGGAAACATCGCAATGCGCCCAGGATTGTTACCTATGTCGCAGGACTATACAGGATGTCCTTGGTGGGCGCAGTAGGACTCGAACCTACGACCCGCTGATTAAGAGTCAGCTGCTCTACCACCTGAGCTATGCGCCCGCCTTTTCAAGGCGAATTGGCCCCGCGCGTGCAGGGCCAATTCC
>JANMAE010000124.1:0-9867 GCA_031359445.1 Hyphomicrobiales bacterium
CCGAGATGGTGCACTACGCCGATCTCATCCTGCCTGATACCACCTATCTCGAGCGTTGGGATTGCATTTCGATGCTCGACCGGCCGATTTCCGAAGCCGATGGCCCCGCCGATTCCATTCGCCAGCCCGTCGTTGAACCGGAACGTGACGTGCGGGCCTTTCAATCTGTGCTGCTGGACCTTGGCGCAAGGCTTGGTCTTCCCGGCATGACACGGCCCGATGGCACGGCACGCTATCCCGGCGGTTATCCCGATTACATGGTGAACCATGAGCGCGCCCCGGGCTTGGGTCCTCTTGCCGGGTTTCGGGGGCGGTATGGCAAAGCCAAGGGCAGGGGTGCGCCCAACCCCGATCAGCTCAAGGCCTATATCGATAACGGCTGCCATTGGTTTTATGAACTGCCGGACCACATGAAATATTATCGCCATGTGAATTGGGATTATCTCGACTGGTCCACCTTCATGGGCTTCATGGGAAAGCCCGAACCCATCATTCACCAGCTCTATTGCGAACCCCTGCAGAAATTTCGCCTTGCGGCCCAGGGCCATGGAAAAGTCCTGCCCCCTGCCGGCCACGCCAAGCGCATCAAAACCTATTTTGATCCCGTGCCCTTCTGGTATCCGCCCTTTGAAGGCGACATGGTTTCCGACACGGAATTTCCCATGCACGCCATCACCCAGCGCCCCATGGCCATGTATCATTCCTGGGGCTCGCAGAATGCCTGGCTCCGCCAAATCCTCGGCCGCAACTGGCTCTACATGAACAAGGATCGCGCCGCAGCACTCGGCATTTCCGAAGGTGATTGGGTGACAGTGACGTCCCACCATGGCCAGATCAAATCGCAGGTGAAGCTCATGAGCGGTGTGAATGCCGATACGGTTTGGACCTGGAATGCCATTGGCAAGAGATCAGGCACCTGGGGGTTATCCGCCGATGCGCCCGAAGCCAAAAAGGGATTCCTGCTCAATCACTTGATCTCCGATCTTCTCCCGGAGCGCGAAGGCGGCTACCGCTTTTCCAACAGCGATCCCGTCACGGGGCAGGCAGCCTGGTATGATCTCAAGGTGCGCGTTGAAAGGGCGGCGGATCAATCGGCAGAGAGCCAGCCGCAATTCCCGGTTCTGAAAAAACTGCGGGGGCAGAAATGACCTCGCTGCCAACCCCGCAACCCAACCAGAAAAAGCTTGGCCTCGTCATCGATCTTGATACCTGCGTCGGCTGTCAGGCCTGCGTCACCTCCTGCAAGGAATGGAACACCCAAGGCTATTCGGCGCCCCTCAACGACAGCGACTCCTATGGCTCTGATCCCTCCGGCGTGTGGCTGAACCGCGTCCATGGTTATGAAGTGAAAGAAGAGGGCAGGGATGACACCCATGTGGTGCATTTCCCGCGCTCCTGCCTGCACTGTGAAACCCCCGCCTGCGTCACCGTTTGCCCCACCGGCGCTTCCTACAAGCGCGCCGAGGATGGCATCGTGCTGGTAAACCCCGACACCTGCATCGGCTGCAAACTGTGTTCCTGGGCCTGTCCTTATGGCGCACGCGAATATGATTACAGCCACGGCACCATGAAAAAATGCACGCTCTGCATCGACCGCATTTACAACACCAACCTTGAACCGGAAGACCGCGCACCGGCTTGTGTGAAAGCCTGCCCGACCGGAGCCCGCCACTTCGGCGATCTGGGCGACCCCGATTCCGATGTCTCGCAACTGGTAAAAGCCCGCGAAGGCTTCGATCTCCTGCCGGAGATGGGCTACAAGCCCGTGAACAAATATCTTCCGCCGCGCAAGCGCCGGGATGCTGTAACGTCGGCGGCGATTGCTTTGCCGAAGGGCGATGGCTCGGCCATGGACCGCCTCTTTTCATGGGCCGACCGATTCTTGAGCGGCAAGCCCGCCGGCACCATTGCCTCCCTCGAAGACATGTCGGACAAGCTCGAAGGCTGATGGCATGAATCCCGCCTATTCGGTCATCTTGTTCACGACAGCATCCGGCGCAGGCTATGGGCTGCTGGCTTTGCTCGGCCTGATCGGCTTCAGTCACGGACCTGTTTCGAGTTTCGTCTTTGGGCTGGTCTCCATTGTAATTGCGCTAGGCCTCATCACAATTGGCCTGCTTTCCTCGACCTTCCACTTAGGCCATCCGGAACGCGCCTGGCGCGCATTCTCCCAATGGCGCAGCTCATGGCTTTCGCGCGAGGGCGTGGCCGCTGTTTTAACTTATGTACCCGCGGTACTATTCGCCGCCACGTGGCTGGATATCTTTCATGCACCCGCCTGGATCGGGCCGCTTGGCCTCATCGCGGCGACCATGTGTGCCGTCACCGTTTTCTGCACGGCAAAAATCTATTCATCTCTCAAAACCATCCGTGCCTGGAATCACCCGCTAACCGTGCCCGTCTATCTCGCTTTTGCGCTCGCCTCGGGTGGCGCATTGCTCACGGCGATTGCGACCCCCTTTGATCGCTTCCAGATATTTCAGGTCATCCTCACAGGTGTCGTACTCGTTGTGCTGATCGTCCTGAAATTTTTCTATTGGCGCGGCATCGACAGCGCCGAACGGACCCATACCATGGCAGCCGCCACCGGGCTGGGCGCAGGCGTGCGCCAGTGGGAAGTGCCGCACACATCGGAAAATTACATCATGAAGGAAATGGGTTTTGCCGTGGCCCGCCGACATGCACAGAAACTGCGCGGTGTCGTTTACCTCTTGTGCTTGCTCACAGTGGCGTCACTTGCAGCTTGCCTTATCAGCCCGTGGTTTTCATGGCTCTCTGCCCCCGCCATCTTGCTCGCCGCAATCCTTGAACGCTGGCTGTTTTTCGCGGAGGCCCAGCACGTGGTGTCGCTCTATTACGGTGCCGAGAAAGCCTGAATTTTTCAAAGCATAACACCTCGTTAACGATATATTAACCATAGCGGATGCGTAATTGCACTGCTGGGGTGGGTTGCGTAGAGGGTGTACAAAGTGACAATAGATTTAAAAACCCGTATTTCTTTTCGCTTGTTGGGCCGTTCGCTTATGGCCTTCGCGCTTATTCCGGAACGACCGGTTGTCGATTGGTTCGATGAACTGGATCGGAAGGTGCAGGGCTCCTTTGGTTTCTTCACAAGCCGACCGCTGATTCTCGACCTCGCCAGCATTGCGCCGAGCAAGGCCGAAACCCAGGAAATTGTTGCAAGGATCGAAGATCGCGATTTGCGGCTCATCGCCGTGGAAGGCGTGGATCCTGATTGGCTGCCCCGCAGGTTTGCGCCATTGCCGCGAAGCTTGCAGCCCGGCATCATACCTACGCCGCTTGACTTTACAAAAATACCTGATGACGAGGTTATCAAACCGCAGAGCAGTGCCAACCCGCCATTTCTCAAGAACGCCGGCATGGCGCTCCTCATTGAAGAACCTGTGCGTTCGGGCCAAACCATCATCTTCCCCGAAGGCGACGTAACGGTTGTGGGCTCGGTGGCATCAGGTGCGGAGATCATCGCTGGCGGCTCCATTCACGTCTATGGCTCGCTACGGGGCCGGGCCTTTGCGGGCAATAGCGGTAATTCAAAGGCCCGAATCTTCTGCAGAAAATTTGAAGCCGAAATCCTCGTGATTGACGGGCTCTATAGAACGGCGGACGAGTTTGATCACAGCTTGCACGGCGCTGCCGTACAGGCGCGCCTTGATCGGGACGTCATGTGCATCGAAGCAATGTAATTCATTTATCAGGAGCAATTCATGGCTAAAGTTCTCGTCGTAACGTCGGGCAAAGGCGGCGTTGGCAAAACCACGTCAACGGCAGCGCTCGGTGCAGCCCTGGCACAAAATGGAAAGAAGGTGGTTGTAGTCGACTTTGACGTAGGACTTCGCAATCTGGATCTGGTCATGGGAGCAGAGCGCCGGGTTGTCTATGATCTTGTGAATGTGGCCCAAGGCACGGCAAAACTGCATCAGGCCCTCATCCGCGACAAGCGCATTGAAACGCTGTCACTGCTTCCCGCGTCACAAACCCGCGACAAGGATGCGCTTAGTGAAAAAGGCGTGGCGCGCATCATCAAGGAATTGCGGGGACAATTTGACTGGATCATCTGTGACAGCCCGGCAGGCATCGAGCGCGGCGCCGTGATGGCCATGCGCCATGCGGATGCCGCCGTCGTGATCACAAATCCTGAGGTTTCGTCAGTTCGCGATTCGGATCGCATTATCGGCCTGCTTGATTCAAAAACTGAAAAGGCCGAAAAGGGTGAGCGCGTTGAAAAGCACCTCCTCATTACCCGCTATGATCAAGCTCGTGCCGGCCGCGGCGAAATGTTGAAGGTGGAGGATGTTCTGGACATTCTTTCCATTCCGCTGCTCGGCATCATTCCGGAAAGCGAGCAGGTGCTGAGGGCATCAAACCTTGGTCAACCTGTAACGCTGGCCAATCCCATGTCGGCACCTGCGCGCGCTTATAATGATGCAGCGCGCCGTCTCTTGGGTGACGATGTCGCCATGAATGTTCCGCTGCAACGCTTCAACCTTCTCAGCCGCATTTTTGGTGGGAGGGCAGCATGATTTTTTTCGGCATTTTCAAGAAAAGGGAATTGCCACCCGCCACTGCTCCCGTGGCGCGCGAGCGTTTGCAGGTGTTGCTGGCCCAGGAGCGCACCCAGTCCACGCAGCCCAATCTGATGGCAGCCCTCAAGGATGACATCGTAAATGCTATAGCCCGACATGTTTCTGTGAAGGCAGACGCTGTAAAAGTGAGAATTGAACGCCGCTCGACAGCGTCTACGCTACGCATTGCTGTGCAAATTCCCTCCGAAATCAAGATTACGAAGGCCGCGTAAAATCGCGAGGCGCAAGGCCTTTTCAACCAAAATCTATCCAAAATTGACGTTTCTGGCCATCAATCCGGCGTTTGCCCTTGGCATTCCTCTTGAAAATCATATAAAGAGTTCTTTATATCGTTGAATTGAGGTATCCATGTCGCATCCCACCTTTACGCAAGCTCTTGCCAATCGCCCCTGGCTTTTGGCTGATGGTGCGACCGGTACGAATTATTTCGGCATGGGCCTGGAGTCCGGGGATACTCCCGAATTATGGAATTTCCAGCACCCGGACCGCGTGCGCAAGCTGCACCGCGACTTTATTACGGCCGGTGCAGACATCATTCTCACCAACACCTTCGGTGGCAATCGTCATCGCCTGAAGCTTCACAATGACCAGGATAAGGTGCGTGAAATCAACATGGCCGCAGCAGGCCTGGCACGCGCCGAAGCTGAAGCCGTGAGCCGCCCTGTCTATGTCGCAGGCTCAATGGGTCCCACCGGTGAAATCTTCATGCCCGTAGGAACCATGCCGCATGAAGAAGGCGTATCGACCTTCGAAGAACAGGCGATGGCCCTCAAGCAAGGAGGCGTCGATGTTCTGTGGATTGAAACCATGTCTTCTGAGGAAGAATTGCGCGCCGCCGTGGAAGGCGCTGCCAAAGCCGGACTTCCGATTGTCACCACCATGAGCTTTGATACCAACGGCCGTACCATGATGGGCATGACACCCAAGGCTTTCGGGGCTCTCGCCGCCTCACTATCCACGCAACCCGTGGCCATCGGCGCCAATTGCGGTGTTGGCGCTTCAGAACTGGTGGCGACGGTACTTGGCATTACGGAAGCCAGGCCCGATGCAGCTGTGGTCGCCAAAGGCAACTGCGGCGTGCCGCAATACCGCGATGGCCACATCCACTATACCGGAACGCCGGAATTGATGGCCGATTACGCCCGCATGGCTCTGGATTCAGGTGCCAAGATCATCGGTGGCTGCTGTGGCACAAGTCCCGAACATCTCGCATCCATGCGCAAGGCATTGGAATCGTACTCCCGGGGCGAACGCCCCTCAATCGAAATGATTGAAAAGCAATTGGGACCAGTCTCCGTGCTTGCCAAAGGCCGGGACACCGCCGCTGAAGGCGCAGCAAAGCGCGAACGGCGTCGCGGAAATTAACCTGCCCAATTTTACGTCTTTCTAAACAAAGGGCTCCGTCAACACTGGCCGTCCCAGCATGAACACGTCGCACATGAGCTGCAGGGGTGTGATGTCGGTGAAGGATTCCTTGCGTTTCAATAAAGCGGCGAAGCGTTCATAAATCAGTTCATATTCCTCAAGGGGTGCTTCCATCACCTGCTTGCCGTTCACGTCGAGAACCGAACCGCCGCGTTTCAAAACCAACGACATGCCATCGCTGGTTTCGACCTCGATCTGCCAGGTCTGCTCTCCCGTCTGACGCCAATCGAAATCGGCGGACATTTGGGCTTTGCCTCCGTCAGAATGCTTGAACTTGATTTGGGCTGCGATAGATGTGGCTCTGTTGGACGGAACTTCGATTACGGCACTTTCCACGAATATGGGTTCGGGCATGATCTTGGTGACGATGGACAGCGCATTGATGCCGGGATCAAACACGCCAAAGCCGCCGGGCTCCCATATCCATTCCTGGTTGGGATGCCAGTGCCGCACATCCTCACGCCAGGTGACCTTCATCATGCTCACGCGTTTGCCCAATAACAGCCGCTTGGCTTCATCGACAGACTTGTTGTAGCGCGAGTGCCAGGTGACATAAAGCACGCGTTCTTTCTCATCGGCATAATCGATCATGTTGAGCATTTCGCCAACTGTTGGCGTGGGCGGCTTTTCGATGAGCACATGGTAACCAGCAGCGAACGCCTCCCGCGCCATGGCCAGCCGCACACTGGGAGGCGTGCACAGTGCCACCGCATCAACCGGGATTTTGCTTTTGATGAGATCGCCAAGTGATTCAAAGCAAGGCACATTATCCAGTTTCGCATGACGGCTCACGCCTGCCACCAGCTTGAAGTCCCCGTTCTTGGCAATGCAGGGCAAATGCTGGTCCATGGCGATTTTACCAAGACCTACGACAGCGATTTTGAAAGCCATGTGAAATTCCTATTTCTTGATAATGCGGGTGAGACAGGACAGGAAGGCATCAACTTCGGTTGCCGTGTTGTAATGCGCAAGCCCCACGCGCAATACGCCGCCCTTGTCGAGCAAACCCATGCGGCCTACGGGTTCAATGGCATAATTGTGGCCCGACCAGACGAACATGTTTTCCGCCGCAAAACCCTTTGCCAAAGCATCAGGATGATGCCCGTCCAGTGTAAAGGAAACCGTTGGAACGCGCCGGTGAATGGCGTTGGCGGAAGTGAGCCCGCGAATGGTGAGGCCCTTCACGCAACGAAGCCCATCGATGAGCTGCATCGTAAGCTTGTGTTCGTAAGCCACAAGTTTCGCCCACGCTTGGGCTAGCCGATTAGCGCGCGATCCGCTGTCGCCGAACTGCTCAAGATATTCGATGGCGCCCAGGCATCCCGCCATGCCTTCATGGCTCAAGGTGCCCGTTTCAAACTTGTGTGGCAGGTCATCTCCTGCTGGCCGCACTTTATAGGCAAATGTCTCTGCGAGCAGTTCTTCACGCGCCCACAAAACCCCCACATGCGGCCCAAACCACTTATAGGCGGAAGATACCAGTACATCTGCTCCCACGTCCTGCACATCGATAGCGCAATGGGGCGCATATTGGACGGCATCCACATAAACCAGAGCGCCCGCGGCTTTTGCTTCACGCGCAAATGTTTTCACATCATTGATGGTGCCGGTGCAATTTGAAGCAAAACCGAGAGCGACCAGCCTGGTCTTGTCAGACAGAACCTTCCGCAAGGCGTCTTCGGGAAACTCATAGGTCTCCGTGTCAAAATCCATCCATCTTACGACAAGTCCAAGATCCTCCGCCAGCAAGAGCCATGGCGCTACGTTCGCGTCGTGGTCCATGCGCGAGAGCACAATCTCATTACCGCGGCGGAATTTGCGGCCGAGGCAGCGCGACATGTGGAAGGTGAGCGTTGTCATATTCTGCCCAAACACGATTTCAGACGCACTGCGAGCGTTATAGAAATCAGCACAAGCCTGATGCGCAAGATCCACCAGCGCTCCGGCCTGCTGCGTGGTGGAAAAATATCCCCCAAGATTGGCATTTTTGGTGGCCAGCGTTTCAACCGTCCGGTCAATCACCTGCTGCGGCACCTGAGTTCCCGCAGGATTATCGAAATAGACACGTGGCCGCCCCGCGTCCGCGATTTTAAGCGCCGGGAATTGCGGGCGGACAGAGGCAACATCTAAACTGTTCAACAAGTGGAAACCCTTCATGGATAAGGCAGTGACGGGCCAGCTTTACCTGTCAATTTTGCTTGCTTCAATCGTCGCTTTCGGCCAAGTGAATGTCGCGCGGTAGCAGTGATTTCGGCCTCGGCGGCTGTAAACTGTAGCCAGCTTTAATCTCGGAGTCTCCCATGAGCGATGACGGTGAACTTGACCTGAACACCCTGAATGATGAGGACTTGGTTCTTCAGGTTCATGATGATCTCTATGACGGCCTGAAGGAAGAGGTGGAAATTGCCGTCCACATCCTGCTCAACCGTGGCTGGGCACCCTATAAGGTTTTGACGCAAGCCCTCGTTGAAGGCATGCGCATCGTCGGCATCGATTTCCGCGATGGCATCCTCTTTGTGCCGGAAGTTCTTCTCGCCGCCAATTCCATGAAGGCTGGCATGTTCATTCTGCGCCCGCTGCTGATTGCCACCGGAGCACCCCGCCTCGGCAAGATGGTGATCGGAACGGTCAAAGGTGACATCCATGATATCGGCAAAAATCTTGTAGGTATGATGATGGAAGGCGCAGGCTTTGAAGTCATCGACCTTGGCATCAACAATTCCGTGGAAAAATATCTGGGCGCCATTGAAGAGCATCAGCCTGACATTCTCGGAATGTCCGCCCTGCTGACAACCACCATGCCCTACATGAAAGTGGTGATCGACACGCTGAAGGAAAAAGGCATGCGCGATGACTATGTTGTGCTCGTGGGTGGAGCGCCTCTCAATGAGGAATTCGCCAAAGCCATCGGGGCTGATGCCTATTGCCGCGATGCCGCCGTTGCCGTTGAAACAGCCAAGAGTTTCATGGCGCGCAAGCACAACCAGCTGGCCAAGGGCTGATCGAAGCTCGAGGTGAGCACTTGACCACTGTCGATCTCAAACCCTCGGACGAATTCCAGTTTGCAACCGGGAAGGGCGAAGTCCTTCTCATTGCTTGCGGCGCCTTGGCGCGTGAGGTCGTCGATCTTGTCGAAGCAAACCGGTGGACTGCATTTGATGTGCAGTGCCTGCCTGCCAAATGGCACAATACACCTCAGTTCATAGTTCCTGCTGTGCGCGAAAAAATCCGTGCACACCGACACAAATACAAGTCCATTTTTGTTCTTTACGGTGACTGCGGCACCGGTGGCCTTCTTGATGCGATGCTGAAGGAAGAAGGTGTTGACCGCATTGGCGGCCCACACTGCTATGCGTTTTTTTCCGGCAACACAGCCTTTGCAAAAATTTCCGAAGATGAATTCACCGCATTCTATCTGACGGATTACCTCGCGCGTCATTTCGATAAGCTAATCTGGGCGGGCCTTGGCCTGGATCGCCATCCCGAACTGTTGCCTTCATATTTTGCTAACTATAAAAAACTGATTTATCTCGCCCAGACCCATGATGAAAAATTGATTAAAAATGCCGAAATGGCGGCAAAAAAGCTGGGATTGGCATTTGAGCACCGTTTTACCGGCTATGGCGAGCTGCAAAGTGATCTCACATCCCGTGCCAGCTGACAGTTGGCTGACAATTCGCTGACACGAATCCTCAACATTTCGTCAGGTAACATGTGCTAGTTTTGAATCCATCAACGGCGATACTTGTTACAGAAAATTTTAATGAGGTGTCTCAATGCGTATATCAGTTTCCATGTTTACTCTCTTGCTTGCCCTGGGCATCTTCAGCGCAGGTCC
>JANMAE010000035.1:0-14205 GCA_031359445.1 Hyphomicrobiales bacterium
GGTTGACATGGTGATTGTGGGAACCGACCGGACAACCGCCAATGGCGATGTCTGCAACAAGATCGGAACTTATCTCAAGGCGCTGGCGGCGCGTGACAATGACGTGCCGTTCTATGTCGCACTCCCCTCTCCCACCATTGATTGGACGGTGCATGACGGCGTGACAGAAATACCCATCGAGGAGCGCGATCCGAACGAAGTGTCCTTTATCCAGGGCCTGGGCGCGGATGGAAAAATCAGCAGCCTGCGGATTTCGCCAGAAGGCAGTCCCGCCGCCAACCCTGCCTTTGACGTCACCCCAGCGCGTCTCATTACCGGCCTGATCACCGAGCGTGGCATAGCACAGGCATCACCGGATGGATTGAAGGCAATGTTTCCGGAGATGGGCTTGAGAAACCGCTGACTGGTACCGCAGATCATGGCAAGCGAGGTCCCCCATCTCCACCACCATCGCATCACACGCCGCGTTCCGTTCCGTAAATAGCTCCATTTTCAAACATGTAACACTCGCCACCCGTTGTGCATAATAACACTATTCATTATTATCATTCCCGTGATCCGATCATTTCGTTCAAAAGAGACCGAGCAGCTGTTTCGGCTGGGGCATGTGCGAAGATGGACGCAAATTGAGCGCCCTGCCCTGCGAAAGCTTACACAGCTTGATCTGGCGCAGAGTTTGAATGATATGCGTGTGCCCCCGGGCAATCAACTTGAAGCGCCGGTTGGCGACCGCAAAGGACAATTGAGCATTCGCATCAATGATCAATTCCGGCTTTGTTTCCGCTGGACTGAGAAGGGACCAGAAGATGTTGAAATTATTGATTACCACTGAGGTGCAAAATCATGGCTAAGACAATTGCCCCCGTCTCCCCCGGCGAAATGCTGAACGAGGAGTTTCTCGTACCTCTCGGCATGACCAAATACCGTCTGGCCAAGAACATCGGCGTCCCCGCCCAGCGCATTGGCGACATTGTTTCAGGCAAGCGCGGAATTACGGCCGATACGGACTTGCGGCTTTGCCGCTTCTTCGGCCTGTCGGATGGCTGGTGGCTGCGGTTACAGGCAAATTACGACACAACGATTGCGAAAAAGGAACTGGCAGCGGAGTTGAAGAAAATCGTGCCATTGGTGAAGGCAGCATGAGTGGCCTGTGACCTGCCACTGAAGTGCACACTATAATTGAAACACGAAAATTTCTATGTCAGTTTGGTTTTCATTTTGTGTTTATAAGTTCGGTGTTAGCCCGAAGTTAGTTTCAAATTCATGTGGCGTGCGCCGCCAAGCAGTTTGAACGCTCCAAGCCTACTCGCTTTCCTTCAGCTTCTGCGCATAGACATTGATGATGAGGGCGGTGAGCAGGATGAGGCCGCGGATGAGGATTTTCAGGAAGCTGTCGATTTGCACGTGGTCAAGGCCGTTGTTCAGCACGCCGAGGACCAGAAGGCCGATAATGGTATTGCCGATGCCGCCGCGGCCACCGAACAAGCTGGTGCCGCCCACCACCACCGCTGCAATCGCATCCAAGAGATAGGAGTCGAACTGGTTCTGCTGGGCGGATCCGAAATAGGCAACAGCCAGCATGCCGGCAATGCCTGAACACATGGCCGAAATGACCATGACGGAGCCAATGATGAATTTCACGTTGACGCCGGAATATTCGGCAGCTTCGCGGTTGCCGCCTGTCATGTAGATATAGCGGCCAAAACGCGTGTAGTTCAGCACAAGGTGGCCAAGCCCTAGGAAAATGATGGCGACGATAATGGTCCAGCGAATGCCGAAAATGGAGCCAGAGCCTAAAACCGTGATGAGATCGGGATAGCTGTAGGCGATCTGGCCACGCACCAGAAGCGCTGAAACGCCATTGGCGATCTGCATGATGGCCAGCGTCATGATGAAGGATGGAATGCCGATCCATGTCACCCCAAAGGCGGTCACCAGCCCGAAAGCCAATGCACTGAGCAAGGTCAGGGCAATGGCAATGATACCGGGCAAAGGCAGGTTTGCGATGTTCACGTAATCCGGCTGCAGGGTGAAATAGGCCACCGTGATGCCGATCGCATTGGCCACGGCTGCCACCGAAAGATCGATTTCCGCGGTGAGGATCACATAGGTCAGGCCCACGGCAATGATGGCGGTGATGGATATCTGCGACAGGATGTTCATGAAGTTCACCATGGTGAAAAACGATGAACTGGCGATGGTGAAGAAAATGACGAGTGCAAGCAGCGTAAAGACGGGTGCGATGTTGCGGAGCTGGTCCTTGAGAAAGCTTTTCAGCGGGTGCGGCTTCTGAATTTCAATCACGCTCATTCACATCGCCCCTTATGCCGCCGCCAGAAGGTCGGCTTTGTGTATCGTTCCGCTGCTGAATTCCTTTGCCACCCTGCCCTTGCGCAACACGCTCACGCGGTCTGCCAGCGTGAGGATCGTTTCGGGCTCGGTGGACAGCACGAGAATGGCAACGCCCCGGTCGCGCAAGTCCTTGACGATGCGGATCACGTCTTCCTTGGCGCCCACATCCATGCCGCGTGTGGGCTCGGAAAGTATCAGGACCTTGGGAAGATGGGTCAACCATTTTGCCAGCGCCACCTTTTGCTGATTGCCGCCTGACAGCGATCCCAGCAGCATGTTCGGATTGGGAGGCCTGATCTGCAGATCGGCAATGCGGGCCTGCGCCATGGCACGTTCGGCCCTGGGTTTCACCAGGAAGCGGTGAATGCGACCCAACACGGAAATGGAGATATTCTTGAAAACCGGTTCAGTGCGAAACAGCATCATGCGGCGGTTTTCGGGAACGAAGGCAATGCCCTGGCTTCGGGCGGCGGCGGTGGATTTGAATGCGCGCCGCATGCCATCCAGCATGATATGACCGGATTTGAGGTGGATTTTTCCAAAGAGTGCACGTGCCAGTTCAATCTGCCCGCAACCCATGTAACCATAGACGCCGGTAATTTCACCGGCGCGGAGCTTGAGGGACACATCGCGCAGGAGTTTCCCATCGCCGATGGTCTCGGCAGCCAGCACCACGGGTTTGGTATCATCGCCGCGGAGTGTCGCATCTTCACCCATGTGCATGCCGATGGAGCCGCGCCCAATCATCTGGGAAATGACCTGATCCTTGGTGAGCGACAGGGCGGATTGGGTCGCAACTTTCTTGCCGTTGCGGAACACAGTGACCGTATCGGAAATTTCCAGCACGTCATCAAGGAAGTGCGAAATGAAGACAATGCCCCTGCCCTCATCCTTGATCTTGCGCAGAACATTGAACAGGCGCAGCACTTCCGGGTGCGACAGGGCTGACGTCGGCTCATCCAGGATGATGATGCGGGCACCTGAAAACAAAACGCGCGAAAGTTCTACCAGCTGCTGCAGGCCCACCGGCAGAGAGCCCATGCGGGTGCGCGGATCGATGTCGAGGCCGAGGCTTGCAATGAGGCGCGCCGCCTCGGTATTGATCCTGGCCCAATCGACGATGCCCATACTCGTGAGGGGCTGGTTTCCGAGGAATACGTTTTCGCCCACGGTGAGATCGGGAATGGTCGAAAGTTCCTGGTGCACCATGCCGATGCCTGCGGCCAGCGCTTCACGGGCCGAACGGAAATGCACATGGCGGCCATCCACTTTCATGTCGCCTTCATAGTCGGAATAAACGCCCGCTATGATTTTCATGGTGGTGGACTTGCCCGCGCCATTTTCGCCCACGAGCCCATGAATTTCACCGGCATGGAGCGCGAAATCCACATCCTTCAGCGCCGCTATGCCGCCAAATGATTTTGAAACGCCCGTCAATTCCAGCAGGGGCAGCGTGCCGCCCCCGCTCTCAGGTTGATCATTCATGGACAGATCAGATCAGGAAGTTCTTCTGCAGCCAGAGATGGCCCGCCGCTGTTTCCTTGGTGATGACCGGACCATCGGCGAGAATGTTGGCGGGAATATCCTTGCTCGCCTTCTCGCCACCCTGCACCGCGGCCACGCCCGCAGCCACTGCCCAACCGTGAATACGGCAGGAGGGATTGCGCACAGTAGCCAACATGGTGCCATCGAGCACGGCGTTCACCGCCGGTGGCATGGCGTCCACACCGCCAATGATGATGCCCTCGCGGCCCTTTTGCTTCATCACCTGATGCGCGGCCAGGGCCATGTCATCATTATGGAAGAAGGCACCGGCGATATCAGCATTCTGCGTGAGGATGGAATCCCAGATGCGCGCGACCTTGGTCACATCCCAATCTGCTGGCTCCTCATTGACGACTTTCACATCGGGGAAACCGGCCACAACCTGCTTGAAGCCCTTGGCGCGGCCCTGCGCGCCGGAATGGCCAAGTGCGCCTTGCGTCATCACGACATTGCCCTTTCCGCCAATGGCGGCCATGAGCTGCGTGGTAACTGCTGCACCCATCATGACGTTATCGGGCGCTATGAAGGTGTGGATGGCAATGGTTCCAGGAGGCGCTACCAGCGTGTCCATGGCAATCACGGGCGTGCCAGCATCAATCATTTTCTGGATGGGATCGGTCAATGTGCCGATGCCAAAGGTCTGGATGGCCACGAAATCCCACTTCTGGGTGGCCATGTTGTCAATTGCGGCGCGCTGCTTGGTTGCTGCGAGTTCACCATCAAACCAGGTGATCTCGACATTCATCAGCTTGCCCCAGGCTTCCGCTGCCTGTTTGCCTTGAGCGCACCAGGTAGCCTGAAGGCCCGCGTTGGAGAAAGCAGCCTTCATGGGCTTTCCCGCAGGCGCCAGGGCTTGGGCCATTGCGGGGTCGAAACCGGCATCGGCAAAAAGCGCACCAGCAAGCGCCGTAGCGCCAATTGCCTTGAACAAGTCACGGCGGGTCTTTGCTTCCCTAATGAGATCTTCGAGCATTTTAGGCTAACTCCCATCATTAATGTTGTTTATCCGGGCTGCATTCTGGCCGCGCAAACAAGGGATTGGCAGTTCTCATATCTGGGGCCGGTGGCAACCTCCATCGTCAATCCTGCAACTGCGCCTGAAAGCTGTCAAATAATTTTGCCGATCACATCACAGGCATGCATAGAAGTGGGTTGAGCCCGATTATGGCTGAACCCGTTCTGGATTTATTTCAGAAAACATGCGGCGAGTCGGTCAATTCAGACAAAAGTCTATATCTGATCTGAACCCATTTCTCAGACTATCCACATATTGTAAAAGTTTTGAAATTGAGGGTTAATTTTGTAATATGTTTTCATTTCAAAGGGATAGGTAGACCAAATCACTTATGTTGCGGCGCGCGGCTAACACATGTTATCTGATAGTTTGCTGACATATTGACATTTTATTAAAATTTTGCAAAATTATATCCGACCTTAGGCTGTAGTATAATTTTTACACCTCTCCTTTGGTCCAAAAAATGAACGGGACGGCGGAAGATACTGTCAGGCAATAGTCTGGCACAATGCATGGAAGCACTCAGGCGCATGCTCTGGGATAGCATACCTGCGAAAACTCCTCCGATCATCGATCACAAGGCACCTTTGAAGCATGAGCCAGTGCGTCAGATCTGCAAACTATCATCCGCCTCCAAAGGGCGGGACATTACTTAAGGGCGTTTTCAAAGACTAAGTCGCGGGGACTATGACCGGCAAGTAACGGGCTCCATTTGGGGTCCGGCAGCGGACTGCCGAGCCATTCGACCGCAGAAACAAATTTCCCGAAATCCGGCTTTTCTGGGCCTGAGGACGGCTGTCTAAAATCTGGAATTTAACCGCGTAGTTTGCAAAGAGGAAATATATCATGGGCGTACTGAAACCATTTGTCATCAATTCCACCGATATCCAATTCATCCTCAACCAGGTTAAATTCCGACCGCTTTACAACGCCCTGGGCGAGGTCATTATCAACTGGGATGGCACGGGCGATGTTTATGATGCAAATGGCACGATTATCTCTGGCGGTTTGGTCGCTGGTGATGCTGCCTCCCTCGCTGCGATTGCCACATATGGCACATCCTACCAGTCCATTACCGATCTTGCTGGCCTTCGCGATGTGACAGGACACAACAACAATCTCACGCCTATCCATGCGAACTGGGGCGCCGTTGACCAGCTTTTCACCCGCTCAGCGCCTGCGGACTTTGCACATTACGGGACAATTTATAGCGGTAGTGGTGGCTTGTATGATACCACCGCATCAGCTGCCCTGAAGACCTATTATGGCAAGTACAGCGATGGCGCCGTAACCAATGGCACATTCAACGTCAATGGAACGCTCAATACGAATTACGCGATCTCGGTCGGCGGCACCAGCCATGCAGCAGATGGCACTGCCATCACCATCAACAATGTTGTGGACTACACGCCACGCATGATCAGCTTGGCGACGACAACGGCTGGCGTAACTTATGACACCTGGGCCAACCACCAGAACCTGCCGATTGCCGACAACAAGGTCCTGTACACCTCGACCCACACACCGATTGTGAATTGGAATGGCATTGGCGCCATTTACAATTTGGACAGCGTTCAGCTTTGGGACGGTGTAAGCTCTTTTGCTGGCACCAACTCCTCGGGCCTGCCGGTATCGTGGAACAATACCGACTCTGACGTCGGCATTTATACGCTTTCGACGATGCCACAAGCGGCTGCGGACGCCGCAATTCTCAATGCAGCTTGGGCCAGTGTTTATGATGCTGCTGGCAACCTGATTCCTGTGTGGGATGGAAAAGGTGCAATTTACGCCGACGCGCTTGGAGCAAACGCAGGAGGAACACCACTGTGGGACGGTTTCAGTTCATTCACCGGCTTAGACAGCAGCAATGCTCCGATTTCGTGGGCAAATAATGGGCCCGACACCGCATTGCTCATGACCCCTGCAGAAACGGCTGCCGCCGCAGTTGTAGCATTGGATCTCTTCGGTTCTTCACTCCAACCAAACCCAGAAGCGGCTCACCACACGGCCAGTGAAATTTACTACACCAATGGCGTGGCCACTGTCACCGATTGGGGTCAGCTTGAAACTGTTGCCCTTGGCGGCTTGGGCCAGGTTGACACGCAAGCTCGCCTTGCCGCATCGGCTGGTCAGGATGACCATTTCATTGGCGGCTTGAACCCCGGTGTTTCACCTTCCAATGGCTTCTTCGTGCTGTTTGGCCAGTTCTTCGACCATGGCCTGGATTTCATTGGCAAGTCTTCGGGCGCTACCATCAAGATTGCCCTTGCCACCGACGATCCGCTCTATGGCATGACAGGACCTGATGGCCGTCCGGTTCATGAAATCACCATCAGCCGCGCCACCGTGCAGACGATGGATGCCAGTGGTCCGGAATACACCAACCACACCTCGCCCTTCATCGACCAGAGCCAGACCTATGGCTCGCATGAGCAGCTCACCAACCTGCTGCGCGAATGGGTGCCGGACACGACGACCGCCGCATCCGGTGATTTCCATGCCGGCATGAAGCTGTTCGACGGCCAAACGCTGGGCACCGCCTGGCAGAAGGCCGACGGCACCATGACGAATGACACGCTGCCCACGCTCAACGAGCTGCGGGCGCATGTGGAGGCTACAGGCCGCGATGCTCTCACTTGGGATGATGTGCTCGACCTGCGCAACCGCGATGCCGACGGACATGTGACGACAGGAACGAGCGGCAGTGCCCTGCTGCTGGACATGAATCCACGGTTCACGAGCGATCACCTGTATAATGGTACCGACACACAGGACACTGCGGTAGACGCAGCAATCGCAGCTCTCAATCTTGTTCTGCCCCCCGGCGCGTCCCTAGCCATGGTCAGTGGCGTTCTTACGCTCACGGGATTTGGCCCAACCGCGCTTACAGGTGCAAGCGCCTTATACCCATGGGTTAATTTCAATAATTTCAGCATTACTGCAACCGATCCTGCAGTCCATGCAGCCGTGGGCGAAATTCTCATGGCTTCCGTCGGCGATCACTACATTGCTGGTGATGGCCGCGTGAACGAGAACTTCGGCCTCACCTCCATCCACCACATCTTCCATGAAGAGCACAATTATCAGATCCAGAACCTGATGGAAGCCATGCACCGCGAGGCCATTGTCTCGGGCAATGTTTCCATTCTGCATTCCTTCCAGATCGATACCGGCGTCACGAATGCCGCCGGGGACTATCTTGACAGCAACGGCGACATCGCCTGGGACATGGACAAGATGTTCAATGCCGGCAAGCTGATTGTCGAAATGGAATATCAGCACGCGGCCGTCGACCAATACGCCCGCAATGTCACGCCCAACATCCAGGAATTTGTCGGCTATTCCGTTGACAAGAATTCCGCGGTGTCACTGGAATATGCGCAGGCCGCGTTCCGCTTCGGCCATTCGACATTGCGCGAGACGATTGACACCATTGATCCGTCCGGCGGCTTGACCGGCAAGATCATGGGCTATGCGCTCAAGGAGGCCTTCCTCAGCCCCGAGAAATATGCCGACTTGGGCCCAGCCGCCGTGCTGCTGGGCATGTCGCATCAGCAGATGAACGAGGTGGACGAGTTCGTCACCCCTGCCCTCAACCAGGGCTTGCTGGGCCAGCCGCTTGACCTTGCCGCCATCAACATCGCGCGTGGCCGTGACCTCGGCATTCCCACCCTCAACGACTTCCGCGAGGCCATCGGCCTGGCCCGCTACACGAGCTGGACCGACTTCGGCCAGAACATGCAGCACCCCACTTCGCTGGTGAACTTCATTGCCGCCTATTCCTTCGATGGCAGCTTGGCCAAGGCCCAAGCGGTTCTTGATCTGATTGATGGAGTTGGAACAGTCGCAGCCAATGCAGCACTTCTGGGCTGGAATGTGTTGACAGCAGCAGCAGATGCTTTCGCCTTCCTTGAAGGCGGCGACACGGGCTTCAACCATATTGATACCTGGCTTGGCGGCTTGGCTGAAATTCATCAGCCCGGCGGTCTCCTGGGCGAAACCTTCGACAAGGTGTTCGTGAACCAGATCGAATCCCTGATGGATGGCGACCGTTTCTATTACCTGTTCCGTCTTGCAGGCCAACAGTTTGCCGAAGAAGTGGGCAACGGCCAGCTCAAGGACATTGTTGAGCGCAACACCGGCCTCACGCATATGAACGGCAATATTTTCGGCTATGCCGACAAGTATTATGATCTGGGCGCGCATAAGGAGGTTTTGGCACCCGGTCAAACGGAATACCTGACCACCAGCAACAACCATAAATATGGCGACCAGATTGCTGCCTACGAGGCCGCGCATCCATTGGCTTCAACAGCACCATTGGGTGGAAATGTTGTCGACATTGGCACAACCGCAATTCCTCATATCGTGCAAACCATTGGTGTCTATTCCAATGGCGGCCGTTCCAGCGCAATGGATGGGACGATCGTCCGTGTCAATGGTGCTGATTACATCCGTGATACGCGTCTGGCTGATACAGGTGCCGCCATCTTGAACGATGGTGTAAATTTAGACGGCACGCCAAACTCCGGCGCGGAATCCAGCGAAGTCATCGTAGGTTCGCGCGGCAATGATCTGATCTACGCCCAGGGTGGCGATGACACGGTGTATGGCGATGGCGGCAACGACATCATCTTCGGCGGCTATGGCATTGACCGCCTGTATGGTGGTGACGGCGCGGATACACTTTATGGCGGCGACAACCCGGACCTGATGGACGGCGGCTCGGGCGATGATTTCCTCTACGGTGAATCCAGCGGTTCCGACATCAACGGCGCCGACCAGCTGATCGGTGGCTCGGGAAATGACTATATTTCCGGCGGTATCGGCATTGACAAGCTTTCGGGCGGCACCGGTGACGACCGCATTTATGGCGATCAGGATACGGATCCCTTCACCCATGGCAGCGACGGCAATGACTATGTCGATGGCGGCTCGGGCGGCGACATCCTCTACGGTGACAATGGCTCTGACATTGTTTCAGGCGGCGCTGACCAGGACCAGTTGTTCGGCGGCAATGGCGATGACATCCTGCGTCCCGGCGATGCAACCGGCGCCCTCACCATCGGCACCGATGAAGTGCTGGGCGGTGACGGCGTCTCCGATGATGGCGACACGCCAGGCACCATAGGCTTTGACATCGTGGACTTCAGCGACAATGCAGCACGTCCAGGCGGCGTGAAGTTTGACCTTGGCAACCAGTTGAACCCAGGCGTTTCCGTCAACGGCACGCCCACGCAAATTGCCACAGCGCAAGTTGAAGGCGTCATTGGCTCGGCGGGCGACGACACCTTGACGGGTGAAGATGCTTCGCCAGCCGACGGCATTGCCGGCAACAACTGGCTCGTAGGCGGCTCCGGCAACGACATGCTGGTGGGCGGCGGCGGCAACGACGTGATCATCGGCGGTTCGATCCGCCTGGACACGCTGATTGGATCCTACAACTCCGGCTACACGCACAACAATGCCAACGACGGCTCCACCGAGGCCCTCCAGCTTCAGGATGCCTATTATCAAGGCGCATCGCATCGCGTGGATTATCACGAGACGCTTCTTGATGGTGTTGGAAGCCACAATGGTTTGCTTGGCAATGCCGCGCTTGGCACCCAAATGTTCGACAAGCATTTCACCGAACTGCTGCGGACAGAAATGTTCAAGGACACCGTTCTGGGTGACGCGCGGCCAGATGGCATCGCCGACACAGTGGTGTTCACCGGCAACCGCGCGGACTACACCATTTCACGCGTCATCTTCGGAGGGCTTGAGGCTTACAAGTTTGTGGACAATCGTCTCTTCGACCTCGCCACAGGATTGTTGCCGGACGGCACATCGCCGGATGGCACCGACCTGGTCATGGGCGTCGAAAAGTTCAAATTTGCCGATGTGACTTTGACCATTCCGGAACTCAACCGCACGGGCGATGCCGCTTTCAATACGGAAGAAGCACCTTTTACCGCGGTCGTCGCTGATGGTGGCGTTCGCCTGACCGGCGCAAGCGCAATCTACGACATTGACAATGTGACGGCAGCAAATCCCACGGGGCTGGTAGGCACGCCCATTAGCTACGCTTGGAACAACAGCGCGGGCAACCCGATACAAATTATTTTAAATCCTACATCAACTACTGGAAGTCCTTATGTGAACGGGTCAAACCAATTGGTCGTCAAGGCCAACACAGCCGGCTCCCTCGTGCAGGAAGTTGCGAGCTATACAGATGCGGCGGGCAACGCCGAGACAATCCAAACGACCTATAACATGATCACCGGAAACGGCGGGGCCAACACCCTCACTGGTGCTGACATTGCGGGAATTGGCGATGCCATTTTCGGCATGGGCGGCAGTGATACCCTCAATGGCGGCGCGGGCAACGACCGGCTTTACGGCGGCAACGGCAACGACACGCTGAATGGCGGCGTTGGCAATGACCTCCTTGATGGCGGCAACGGCAATGACACGCTGACTGGCGGTCTCGGCAATGACCGGCTGGACGGTGGCGCTGGCAATGACAACATGTCTGGCGGCGCGGGTAGCGATACTTATGTCGTTGACAGTAACAATAATAACGATAGGGTCAATGAGCTCAACGGCGTATCGGACGCAGGCGGCATTGATACCGTTCTTTCCTCGATCAACTTCGACCTGGGTGGCAACCGCGTCTCCGGCGTGGTTGAAAACCTCACGCTGACAGGTGCTGCCAACCTCAACGGCACCGGCAATGATGTTGCCAACACCATCACCGGCAACTCCGGCAACAACCGGATTGACGGTGGCCTCAATCTTGAGGTGAATGGCGCCTTCCCCGGCGATATCCTCATCGGCGGAGCGGGCAATGACACCTATGTCGTGAACCAGATCGAAGATACGGTTATTGAAAATGCCTTGGAGGGCACCGACACAGTCGAAACCGACCTCACCTATACACTTGGCAGCAATCTTGAAAACCTGGTGCTGACGGGTGCAGGCGTTGCGGATGGTACCGGCAACACCCTCGACAATCTCTTGACCGGTAACTCCGCTGACAACATTCTTGATGGCGTAAGCGGAACTGACACCGCGATCTTTACGGGAACCGCGCTTGGCCACAGCTTCACGCTGAACGGCTCCAATTATGTGGTCGTAGACAGCGCAAATGATGGAACAGATACACTTGTCAATATTGACAAGGTGAGATTTGGCGCCACCGAGTATAACCTGTTCTCTGGCGTCAATGCTGGCGGCACAGTCAATGGCGGTCTTGGCAATGACATCCTTGTTGGCGGCCTTGGCGACGACACGCTTATTGCCTCGGATGGCAATGACATCCTCATAGGCAACGGCGGCACAAATACGCTGGACGGAGGAGCAGGCGATGACACCTATGTGCTCGGAAACAGCACGACGTTCAGCATCGCTGACGCCAGCGGAACGGACACAGTCATCTCCAGCATCACACGCTCGCTTTCCGATGTGGCACTTGCTGGCATCGAAAACCTGACATTGACTGGCAATGCCAATATCAATGCCACCGGCAACGCCCTCGCAAACGTGTTGACCGGAAACACCGGCAACAACACGCTGTTCGCCACGGTTGATAATGTGCGCGATACCCTCAATGGTGGCGCAGGAAACGACACGGCTGATTATTCAGCCTACGCAACGGGCCTCACCGTAAACCTCGGAGCTGCCGCACCGATCATCGTGGCGGGTTCCGGTTCGTCAGCTGCCAATAGCGACGTGCTTGTGGGCATCGAGAACTTCACCGGTGGTTCGGGCAATGACAGCATCACGGGAACTGCTGCTGCCAATATCCTGAATGGCGGTGGCGGTATCGACACGCTCGCGGGTGGCGCTGGCAATGACACCTATATTGTCAACAATGGTACTGTCACCATCACCGAAGCGTTGAATGCCGGCACGGATCTGGTTCTCACCGCTCTCGGGGCCTTTACTTTGGGTGCCAATGTCGAAAACCTCACCTTCGACAATGGTGCGGCCGCAGACATTGACTTCACAGGAACGGGCAATACGCTGGCCAATGTGATCACGGGCGGCACCGCCAATGACACACTGAATGGCGCTGGTGGTTTGGACACGCTGGTGGGCCTTGCTGGAGATGACACCTATGTTATCAACAACGTCGGTGTTACCATCACGGAAGCTGCGGGCGGCGGCACGGATACCGTGCGGTCATCCATTACCTATACACTTGGCAACAACCTGGAAAACCTCACCTATGATAATGGTGCAGCAGCCGACGCTGCCTTCACCGGCGCAGGTAACGCAGCAGCCAATGTGATCACAGGCGGTTCCGCCAGTGACACATTGGATGGCGCTGGCGGCGCTGACACACTCGTGGGCCTTGCTGGCAATGACACATATATTGTCAACAACCTCGGCGTGACCATTACCGAAGCGGCAGGCGGCGGCACGGATACCGTGCAATCGTCCCTCACCTATACACTTGGCAACAACCTTGAAAACCTGACGCTGACGGGACTTGCCGATATCAATGGCACAGGAAACGCCGCTGTAAACACGATCACGGGCAACGTTGGAAACAACGTCCTTGATGGTGGCCTGGGCGCGGACACACTCGTGGGTCTTGCTGGCAATGACACCTATATCGTCAACAACCTTGGTGTGACCATCACCGAAGCGCTGAATGCCGGCACGGATCTGGTTCTCACTGCTCTCGGGGCCTTCACTTTGGGTGCCAATGTCGAAAACCTTACCTATGACAATGGTGTGGTAGTTGACGCTGCCTTCACCGGCACAGGTAACGCTCTAGCCAATGTGATCATCGGCGGTTCCGTCAATGACACGCTGGATGGCGCTGGTGGTTTGGACACGCTGGTGGGTCTTGCTGGAGATGACACCTATGTTATCAACAATGCCGGTGCCACCATCACGGAAGCTGTAGGCGGCGGCACGGATCTGGTTCGCACCAGTCTTGCAGCCTTCGCCTTGGCAGCCAATGTTGAAAACCTTACCTTCGACAATGGTGCGGCGGCAGACGTTGCTTTCGCAGGTACAGGTAACGCCTTGGCCAACGTGATCATCGGCGGTTCTGCTGGTGATACATTGGATGGCGCTGGTGGTTTGGACACGCTTGTGGGCCTTGCTGGCAATGACATCTATGTTATCAACAACCTCGGCGTGACCATCACCGAAGCGGCAGGCGGTGGCACGGATCTGGTTCGCACCAGTCTCAATGCCTTCACCTTAAGTGCCAATGTTGAAAACCTTACCTTCGACAATGGTGCGGCAGCAGACATTGCCTTCGCAGGCACAGGTAACGCCTTGGCCAATGTGAT
>JANMAE010000048.1:0-13093 GCA_031359445.1 Hyphomicrobiales bacterium
TCGAGATAATCGAGCCCTGCGCGTCTGAACGAAGAATCAGTCCAGGCAAAACCTGCGGGCTCAATAATTGTCACTTTCAACCCCAAACACGTGGCCATGCGAATGATAGTTGCGGCGTTGGGGGCAATGTCCGGCTGGAAAAGTGCAATATCGATCATGATTTCCCTATTTTAGCGGGAATGACAGGCTTGCGCAAAATGTGTCTACACTGCGACAACTCATGGCTAGACAACCAACTTGGCCAGTGCCAAAACGCGTGAGTTATTTTGGGCGCTTGGGCCATGTCAGGCATGGTGCCGCAACACGAAGGAATAAAAACTTGTCCACAGCGGTACATGAGGATGTCAATCGACGGGATTTTCTTTTTATTGCGACGGGTGCCGTAAGTGCCGTAGGAGCGGCGCTTGTGGCTTGGCCCTTCATCTCCCAAATGAACCCGGATGCATCCGTGCTTGCCATGGCAACAGTCGATGTTGACCTTGCCCCCATCGCCGAAGGGCAGGAAATCACCCTGAAATGGCGCGGGAACCCGGTATTTGTCCGCCATCGCACTGCCAAGGAAATTGAGCTGGCCAAGGCCACAAAGTTGGACGAACTGAAAGACCCTGAGGCACGTAACGCCAACGTTGGTGATGGCGAAGCTGCCACAGATGAAAATCGCGTGGTGGGGGGAAAAGAAACATTTCTCGTCATGATGGGCGTTTGCACCCATCTGGGCTGCGTTCCATTGGGTAATCAAGGCGATTATGGCGTCGTTGAGGGAAATGCGCGCGTGGGCGGTTGGTACTGCCCGTGCCATGGTTCGCAATATGATACTGCAGGCCGCATCCGCAAAGGACCTGCGCCACAAAACCTACCCGTTCCAAAATATGCATATCTCACCGATACGAAAATTCGCATCGGTTAAGCAAGGACAATATCCATGAGTGGCCCATCGACATATCACCCCAAGTCTGCATTTGGCAGATGGTTTCATGAACGCCTTCCGATTATGGATCTTATCCAAGGGCAAGCCCTCGATTTTCCCACGCCTAAAAACTTGAACTATTTTTGGACGTTTGGTGCCATGCTGGCCATTATGCTGGTGGTCCAGATTGTGACAGGCATCGTGCTAGTGATGCACTACACGCCCCATGTCAATATGGCTTTCGACTCCGTTGAATTTATTATGCGCGATGTCAATTATGGCTGGCTGCTGCGGTACTTGCACGCGAATGGCGCCTCTATGTTCTTTGTCGCGGTCTATCTGCATATTTTCCGCGGCATGTATTTTGGCTCCTACAAGGCGCCGCGTGAAGTTCTGTGGATGATTGGCGTGCTGATCTATCTTGTGATGATGGCCACCGCCTTCATGGGATATGTGCTGCCATGGGGACAGATGAGTTTCTGGGGTGCAAAGGTCATTACCAACCTGTTCTCAGCCATACCTTTTGTAGGAGATACCGTCACAACATGGCTGTGGGGCGGCTATTCGGTGGATAATCCGACCTTGAACCGCTTCTTCTCGCTGCATTTCCTGCTTCCTTTTGTATTGGCTGGACTTGTAATCCTGCATATCTGGGCCTTGCATGTTCCAGGCAACAACAATCCCACCGGCGTGAACGTAAAGAGTTCGCAGGACACGGTGCCGTTCCATCCCTATTATACGATGAAGGATGCGTTCGCTGTCGTGGTGTTCATGATGTTCTATGCGGCATTTACGTTCTTTGCCCCAAATTACCTTGGGCATGCTGTGAACTATTTGCAGGCCAATCCACTGGCTACGCCGTCTCACATTGTTCCCGAATGGTATTATCTGCCGTTCTACGCGATCCTGCGCGCCATCCCGGACAAGCTAGGTGGTGTTATTGCCATGTTTGGTTCGATATTGATCCTGTTTGCGTTGCCGTGGCTTGACACTTCGAGAGTGCGGTCTGGCAACTATCGTCCGATATTCAAACAGATATTCTTCCTGTTCGTGTTGGATTGCATCATACTGGGATTTGCGGGTTCTGGTCCGCCCGATAACTATTTCCTGAGTCACGAAGCCGCGCCGCCTGATGAGTGGCACCTCACCTACAAGCTGGTTGGCCAAATCGCGACGTTCTTCTACTTTGCCTATTTCTTCCCGATCCTTCCTTTGCTTGGATTGCTGGAAAATCCTGATCCACTGCCTCCATCGATTTCTGAAGATGTGTTGGCAAAACATAAGCCTTTGGTTCCAGCTGCGTGATTTGGGGAATATGATGAAGAAGAAACTCAAGACACTCGCATTGGCTGTTGTTGGCTTTGCAATGATGGCAAGCGCTGCCGCCGCAGCGGAAGGACAGCGAACCGCAAAGGACATCGGATATTCTTTTGAAGGGCCGTTCGGAACATTCGATAAGGCGCAATTGCAGCGAGGCTATAAGGTATACAAGGAAGTTTGTTCAAACTGCCATTCCCTGAATTATATCGCTTTCCGTAATCTGGCTGAACGCGGCGGACCTGGTTTCAATGAAAAACAGGTCGAAGCGCTTGCTGCGACTTTCACAATGAAGGATGGTCCCGGGGCGGATGGAGAAATGTTTGATCGTCCGGGGCTTGCCTCTGATCATTTTTCGGCACCGTTTGCAAATCCACAAGCAGCTGCTGCAGCAAATGGCGGAGCGGTTCCACCAGACTTGTCCCTTATCACCAAATATCGCCCCGGCTGGTTTGGCACCATAAATCAGCTCGTTAACGGCATTGGCGGCTCACAATATGTGTATTCGGTCCTTACGGGCTACGAAGAGCCAACCGAAGAAATTAAAAAGGAAACGCCTGACGGCAAATACTACAATCCATATTTTGCAAATGGTCCCTTTATTTCAATGCCGCCGCCGCTTGCCGATGGTCAGGTGACCTTTGACGATGGCGCTGCAAATAAAGTTGATGATATGGCGCGGGATGTTTCTGCGTTCCTGACATGGACCGCCGAACCCAAGATGGAAGAACGCAAGAGCATGGGATTCATGGTTCTTATCTATCTGGCGATACTTGCCGTACTTCTGTACTTCGTAAAAAACAAGATATGGCACGAGCAGCATTGAAATGACTGTTCATTGAATTGGTATTGGCTCGGCTTTAAGCCGGGCCAATTTTTTTAGGGATTGGTATGGCACAATCTGTTTTGGGGATCATTGGAGGGTCAGGGATCTATGATCTTCCAATTGAAAATGCAGCTTGGAAGACGGTGGAAAGTTCATGGGGAGAGCCTTCCGATCAGCTTCGCATAGGAAATATCGGTGGTTTGAAACTGGTGTTTCTCCCCAGACATGGACGAGGTCACATTTATTCACCCACGAGCATAAACTACCGAGCCAACATTGATATCCTGAAACGCGAGGGCGTCACCGACATTGTTTCACTTTCGGCGGTGGGATCCCTGAAAGAAGAGATTCCGCCTGGCATGTTTGTTTTAGTCGATCAATTCATTGATCTCACTTTTGCGCGTGAAAAAAGCTTTTTCGGTACTGGGTGTGTGGCGCATGTGCCTTTCGCTAGTCCGGTTTCACCTATGCTGCAAGCTGCGGTAGAAGAGGCGCTCATTGCTGAATCTCTGCCTTATAGTAAAGCTGGATGTTATGTTGTTATGGAAGGTCCCCAGTTTTCAACATTGGCAGAGTCATTTTTGTATCGTTCATGGGGTGCGAGCGTCATCGGTATGACCAATATGCCTGAAGCTAAACTCGCACGCGAAGCCGAGATTTCCTATTGCACGATTGCCATGGTGACGGATTATGATTCATGGCACGCCGATCATGGTGAAGTGGATGTGGCCAAGGTTATCAAGCTTATGACATTAAATTCCGCTGCAGCTAAAAAGATGGTTTTACGTCTTGCCAAGAACTTTCCTGCAGAACACCCAGAATGCCCAGTGGGATCCAATCGCGCGTTAGAACACGCAATCATGACCTCAAAGGAAATGCGTGATGCAACGCTGATGGAAAAACTCAGGTTTATAGCAGGGCGGGTTCTTTAGGGGTTTGCTTTCATCCTTTTCGACGGGATTTCAAAGCTGTCGAAGAATGTGTGCCTTGAGCGAGAACTAACTTTACGAAAGGTTGACGTAGCAGAACCTGCTGCTGCGCATTATCAAATGCTTCCTGCCTTCGGTTGCAAGCTACAGCCAGTTGCGTACGCACCTTTACAATCTTTGCGGCCATTTCCGAGCAGGTTCTAGCTTTCAAGCCGCGCGCCCTCGCCTCAAAGATATTTGCAAATTCCATCCAAATACGACGATGGGTTTCTTCATGAACTTTGAGAAAACCTGAAAAGGCTTTCCACTCACTCTTCGTTCGACCAGTCAATGCCGCTTCATTCTTAAGTTTGGGAAGATTAATGTCGAAGGTGAAATTAATGTCAAACTGCCGTATTTGACACGTGTTGCCTTGCACCATTTTGATGACAGGAGTCGAAATCGCCAAAGTTTTTGCGTAGGCTTTCACACCACCCACTTTTGGGCCACGGCTTATCATAGTTGTGTAAATGGACCCCGGGGAATTACCAGAAATCCCGTAGTAAGAATAGTGGGTGGCTTGATGCGGTTGAGCTTGCGCAGATGCCCCTAGCCAGGCAAATGCAATGGTAGAAGCAACAGCCCATCTCATCATATTTTAGTTTCTCCTCCAGAGCATTGTTTTTTTAAAACCATTGTTCCAAGCTATGAACAATTGCAAGTTAATTTCTCAGGCTTGGATAAACTTGTTAAAGTAATGGATGAAGTGGGGCCGGGTGTTATGACGATGCGAAGAAAAGGCATAATAAAGTTTTTCAATCAATCAAAGGGTTACGGGTTTGTTACCCCTGAAGATGGAGGCAAAGATGTATTTGTGCACATAACCGCCGTGCAGAAGGGAGGCATTCCCGAACTTATTGAAGGCACAAAAATAAGCTTTGATGTTTTGGATGACAGCAAAGGTAGAGGCCCTCAAGCGATTGACCTGCAATTATTATAGATTTCCAATAGTGATATGTTTGTAAGCAAATTACGAATGCATTTCATCAGCGCTTAGAAGGTTATCCAGAATACCTCTGCACTGCTATCTTCCGTGTCCAGCCAGAAAAAATTCAAATTTGGATTTTCGGCGTCCAGGATTTCATGACCAGTTCCAATTTCACATAATAGTCCTCCTTGCTCATTCAGGTGCGTTGGAGCCTCTGCAAGGATCCGACGCGCAATGTCTAAGCCATCTTTACCGCCCCAATGGGCCATTACGGGCTCGCTGCCATATTCCGGTGGAAATGCGGCAACTTCTGCTTCTGCCACATAAGGCGGATTGGTAAAGATGAGATCATATTTTTTCTTTTGAACTGGTCTAAAAAGATCACCCTGATGAAGTGTAATGCGGTCACCAAGTTCATGATTCGCTACATTGATCTTTGCCACCTCAAGCGCGTCTGAGGACAAGTCTACAGCATCGATTTGAGCGTTGGGAAACACGCCTGCCGCTAGAATGGCAAGACAGCCTGAACCTGTACAGAGGTCCAAAACGGTCTTGACGGAGTTTGCATCTGCAATGAGCGGTTGGTTTTCATTTCCAAAAAACCCTGTGAAAAAGAGTTCTCCAATGTAAGAGCGCGGAACGATTACGCGCTCGTCCACGTAAAATGGCACTCCGTGGATATAGGTACGGCGCATCAAATAGGCTGCCGGTTTTCGGGTCTTTATACGGGCCTCAATAATTCCCTGAAGCTTGAGACGTTCGGCTGGCAGCAGTCTTGCTTCCAGCCAGGGATTGAGGTCATCTACCGGGAGATTGAGCGTCTCAAGGATAAGAAATGCAGCTTCGTCCAAAAAGGTTGACGTACCATGACCCAGCACAATTTTCGCTTCACTGAAACAGGTCACAGCGTAGCGTAGGAAATCCCGGACAGTGACCAAATGTTCAACCGCCGCCATTACGTTTCTCCCCGGATAAGTCTTCCGCCATTGATTGCGAATCCGATCAACAGAATTACATAGATTATTGCCAATGAAATAGGCATTGCATTGATGCCGAAACGATCAATCGCCGCACCTACCACAGGCGGACCTAAAAGCCCTCCGACACCCCACATCGCCGAGAAGGCCGCAGAAGCCGCTATAAGATCAGCGCCTTTGAATGTGTCGCCCATTGTGGCAAGGGCTACCACGTAAACTGCAAAAGCTGATGTGGCGAGAATGATCACGGTGGGCCAAATTAGCCAGGAGTGCACGACAAATATCAAGGCCGATGCCGATATGATTGTAATAATGGCAGAGCAGGCTACCACGCCCACGCGCGACCATCTGTCGGAAAGCGAGCCAATGAGAAATTGAAACAGCGCGTTGCCGATAATCCCCGCACCCAGCAGCCAGCTTGCGGTTTGCAGGGACAGATCAGAACGTAATCCAAAAATTGAAAAGAATGAGATGAAGACGCTGTCAAAGAGCGTTGCGGTTCCTACTGCGAAAAGCAGCAGGGGTGCCCGCCTTATCACGCGAAGAAAGCCCCCACCAACTTCATCATGAAACAGATCATCCTTCACCTCCACAAATGCCAAAGGCAATGTGCCCAGTGCCAGACAGAGGATGCCAATCAGCCATGGCGACCAGCCATCCGTTCCCGTGAGTGGGAGAATGAAGGGGCCGGTTGAGAAGGAGATGGCCATGACGCTTGTGTAAATTCCCATGATCCGGCCGCGGTTGCCACGGCCTGCAAATGTCAGGATCCACGCCTCGCTAATCGTAAAAAGCGCTCCGGTGGCAATGCCAAAACAAAAACGGAGGGGGAACCATACGTAGAGATAGGGCAGGGATTTGAAAAGGATGAGTGCGGTCATAATGAAGGCCACTGCGCAATAGGCCATACGTTTAGGGCCGACGCGCCCGATGATGGGCGGAAGAATGGGGCCGGCGAGCACGATACCGAAGGGACCCATTGCGGTATTAAGGCCGATGATCCAGGCGGGGATATGCTGCTTTTCCATGAGGAGTGGCAAGAGCTGGAATGTAAAACCCAAGGCAATGTCACAACTGGCAATGGTGGCTATTGCAGCAATGAGATTACTGTAATCTGTGATTGATTTAATGTGAGATTTTTCTTGCATCGCGGATTGGCTCTAGCGGGTGGACGTATGGCAGGCAAGAAGGCTTTACATCTTGCACCGCAAGCGCCGCCTAGCTATGCAGGAAACATTATGCCAAAGCTTAAAGTCATCGTTGTTCCGGTCACGCCATTCCAGCAGAACTGCTCGCTTATTTTCAATGAGGAAACGCTCCATGGAGCAGTCATCGATCCCGGCGGCGACATACAAAAAATCCTCAAGGCGATTGAGCAGGCTGCCGTGAAAGTTGAAAAAATCCTTCTAACCCATGGCCATATTGATCATGCGGGCGGGGCATCGGAATTGCGCGATCTTCTTGGCGTAAAAATTGAAGGACCGCATCCGGGAGACCTTTTCCTTCTGAAGGATTTGCCCAATAGCGGGGAACGTTTTGGCATTCGCGGCGCGCGTAGTTTTGAACCGGACCGCTGGCTAGATGAAGGCAATGAGGTGGAAGTGGCGGAGATGAAGTTTTCCATCCATCACGCGCCCGGCCATTCGCCTGGTTCTGTAGTTTTCTTCAACAGTGAGAACCGTTTCGCGCTGATGGGTGATGTGTTATTTCAAAATTCCATCGGGCGCACCGATTTTCCCTATGGTAGTGAAAAGACCTTGCTCACGTCCATTCGCGAAAAAATTCTGCCTCTCGGCGATGATGTGGTGTTCTTGCCGGGGCACGGAAGCGCCAGCCAAATCGGCGTGGAGCGTAAAAATAATCCGTTTCTGCAAAAAATCTAAACTTTCATTTCCACCAGACGTGACTTGGCCGCAAAGAATGCATCGCCTGTGCTTTTGAATTCCCCACATTCCTGAACAGCCTTTGCGCCAAAGATCTCGCAGAACTTATCATTGCTGGTTTCCCACTTGCCGGTGCCTTCGCCGCGCGTGTCGTCTTGAAATGAGAAGGTGCCATCGGCATTGTAGGTGACAAAACCATTGCCGTCGCTGCGGGTATATTGAAAAGTTTTTCCAGCAATGGCGCTTTGGATTTCAGCAGCGGTGTATTTGCGGATGGGCTGAGCCTGTGGTTTTGGTGCAGAACTTCCGGAACCTTCGGTAAAGCGCACGCCTTGGGGACCAGTGGTGCAGGAAGCTAGAGCCAGCGCGGCGCAAAGCGTAAAAATCTTGCCAAATGAACTCAAAATATGCCCCTTAATGTCATTGCGCATGTGCCACAGCTTGCCGACCGCTTCAAGCACTATGCGCCTTGGGAAGGCAAAACTTTGACTTTGGTGCCAATGGGCACACGTAAAAACAAGTCAGCAATGTCCTGATTCAATAAACGGATGCAGCCAGATGACATGGCCTTGCCGATAGAACTTGGTTCATTGGTGCCATGGATACGGTAGAGTGTGTCCTCGCCATTGGCAAAAAGATACATGGCGCGTGCACCCAAGGGATTTTCAGGACCGCCCGGCATGCCATTTGCCCATTTTGCGGCGTTTTCATCGCGTACGACCATTTCTTCCGGTGGAATCCAACGCGGCCAGCGGCGTTTCATGCGAATTTCAGCATCGCCTGCCCAAGCAAATCCGGCGCGGCCCACGCCCACGCCATAGCGCATCGCCTGACCGTCCTGCAATGTATAATAAAGGAACCGGTGATCGGGATCGATAATGATGGTGCCAGGCACTTCGACTTCAGGATAGTCCACAACCTGGCGATGAAACTGAGCTGGAATCTTGCTCAGGTTTGTCGGCTTGATTTCGAAATCAATAGGTGATTCGGGGGGCGGCAAAAGGGCTGGATCGCGATTAAATGACTCTTTCTCATCACCGTAAAATGGATTGGTTTCTGCAAACGCAGGCGTAACCAATGCTATTACGGAAAGTGAAGCCAAGAAATTACGACGATTTATCATGCCAGCCATATATGCGCCTTCCACAGACAGGAATGGAGCAGGCTTATGAAAGTTCCACGAGTCCTTATCGTGATTAAACTGTGTCAGAGCTGTGACATGCGTTTAGGCAGGGGTGAAGGTTGCCTGGCCTACCTGATAGGCGCCATCGCTGCCTGAAACATCCTGGCAGCTCATTGGCGCACCCTTGGGAAGAAATGGCGCTGGTGCATAGCTTTCACAGAGCTGGCCATCCTTGGCCATCCACTTGCCCTTGGTGGTGCCTTTGCCTTTGACATCAACCAAGGAGGTTCCATCTGGTGCGTAAAGGGTCTGGCCGCTGTTCTTGGGGCTTGCCCAATTCCATGTTTTGCCTGCAAACACATTGCGGATCTGCGCTTGGCTCATGGCGAGCGGCTGTTGATCTGCCACGCTTGGCTCTGGTGCTGAAACCCTGGACTGCATGGCGCCGCATGCTGCAAGGCCAGAAGTCAAAACTATCACGGCCGCGCCGCGTCGTAAGTCGATCATGGGTAAACTCCCCCGAATGTTCCCCGCCTAAGTCCGTGGCTTATGGCTATAGCATATGGCAACAATGTGGAGAAGAGTTGTTATTGTCTCAAAGCCACCAACGGCTTGGGCAGGTCGGCGGATGCTACGGGGAAACCGGTGGCAGGATTCACCACAATGATCACGGGAAACTGGGTCGAGGACCCAAACACCGGGGAATTTTCCCCGGCCAGACAGGGGATGGCCATGAATGCCAAGGCAACCGGAAGCAAAACAGACAGACGCATGGTGCACTCCTCACATAATGTGCCGATTTGAACAGGGAATGATTAACGAAAGCTTAAACCCGTAGCGCTTGCTCTCCAGCCTGTGAAATGCGTAGGCTGTGCGCATCGATTGCGGAAACGGAGAATCGCTGTGGCTGGTTTCAAGGATCAGGGTGCCAAGTTCTGGTATGCCTGCATAGCTGTTGTTTTGATGCTGGCGGGATTTGGCTTGCTGGCAGACGAGGTGCTTGAAGGGGATACACTCAGCCTTGACCGGTCCGTGCTGCTGGCGCTCCGCACGCCTGGCAATCCTGCTGACCCCATCGGGCCGCCATGGCTTGAGGAAGCGGCGCGCGATATCACCGCGCTGGGAAGTTTTTCTGTTCTCGCCATCCTTGTGGTAGTGATTACGTTGCACTTCATCATGTCGGGTAAAGCCAGGACGGGATGGTTTCTCGCAGGTTCCGCAGTCGGCGGCACGATCATCAGTTCTGTTCTCAAGCACCTGTTCAACAGGCCGCGTCCTGACGTCACTGGAATCACCCGCGTGTTCACCACAAGCTTTCCCAGCGGTCATGCGATGGCATCGGCCGTGGTCTATCTCACCATTGGCGCGATGATAGCAGCAACGGTGGAACGGCGCGGCCAGCGGGTTTTCTATCTGGGTGTTGCGATATTCCTCACGCTGATCGTGGGGATGAGCCGCGTGTATCTCGGCGTGCACTATCCCAGCGATGTGCTGGCGGGGTGGCTGATCGGAGCAGGCTGGGCTCTTGCCTGCACGCTTGCAGCAAGGTTTGAGCAGCGGGGAACGTAGAATTGCGGTGAACCGGCACGAGAAGATGGCGTTGGGCACAGCTCCGCCTGTGGTGAAAACGGTAATGCCGTTTTCGGGGTGGGCGAGAAAGGCGAAGGGTTGCGTGAGTGCAAACAGTCGCAAGAGATGCCGGTGGTGTGGTCCGGCGGTATGGCGCTTGTGAGCACCCACGCTTTCGCAGCGGTTTTTGCCTCAGCCCAGCTCTTACAGAGCCCCAGATCGCACGGTGTCCACCGCCTCTGCCTTGAAAACCTTGTGAGGATTTTCCTGGCAGCAGCGGAACGGTCGGTTTTCCGCTGGGGGTGTTGTACCTATCGGCGCTCGGGTCCTAGTGTCCAAGGGTCCGGGTTTCTGAAGCTCCCGGGGATTGAAGACACGTTAATCTCCCACCCGCAGGCGCTGCATCCACCCCATCAAGATCACCGTCATGACCGAGACCCCTTCGGGAGTGGACAGGAACATACATGGCATAATAGGAATATAGTGTCAAGTGCTTTTATTCATATAATTTGCTGTGTGCTGAATTTTTGCTCGTTCGGGGGTGGAGTGAGTTACGTGGTTGTTGCCGCAAACATGGACTTGCGCCTGACGCGTTATTACGCGCCAACATGCAGGGTAACGTGACCAGTCCGCTTGCGCGGGGCAGGACTAACGGTAACTTTTACATCCTGACCCAGAATGGTGAGAAATTCCATCAAACGACCGACGGACACCGACACGGGTTTCAAAGCCAAAAGGGCTGACACCTGAGGCTGGGTGGTGCCCAGGAGCTTTGCACTTTCAGCTTGCGTGAGGTTGCGGGCCTTGAGCAGGCGGTGAACTTGCAGGGTGAGCTTTGCCTTGAGCAATTCCTGCTCGGCATTGGCGAGGCCAAGGTCTGCAAAGACATTGCCTTTACTTTTTTCGATAGTCTTGCTCAAGATTTCCAACATTCAGCACCTATGTAATTTTTGATTTTTTCTATTTCGAATTTAGATGGTCGAGCGCTAAAGTGCTTCACGAAAATCCACGGTCTACCATGATGATCTTTGAAGGGAGCAATTAGTCTGTGTCCTTTTTCATTCGGAATGATCTCGCCAATAGGCTCCAATCCATAATGTAATGCGATTTCCTTAAGATGGCTAATCCCAGAGAAGATTACTGCTTTGGGATTGTGTATTTCAATCAGCTCCTTGTTCATTTTCACGCAGAAATCCCAATGTGTTTTGCGATCCCATCTTTCATTGAGCTCTTTAACACCTTTGGAACTCCAGAAAAATGCTTCAGTTAACGCGATGTCGAGTGTCCCACAAGCGCGGCGACAACTGTTCCTCCATTTTGTCGCTGGCTTTGACTTTGTATCATCTGCCAAATAATCGTACTCACTGGTTTCCTCAAGAAGTTCATTCACTCTGGGATAAGCGGTTACTTCACGGCCCGGCTCTCCGGGATTTATTCCCATGACCACATAGTGAATGACCTCTGAATTGGAATACCTTTTATCGTAGAGAAAGTGGTGTGCATTTTCCCAAATGTCGGAATTAATTCTAGAATATTCTTTAATCTTCTGAATGTTCGAAGATATAAGCAATTTTTTGTTCATCTTGTCTTACCCCTGAAAGTCCTGTGCCGAGCTTTCCCGCCTTTTGAACTCGCCCTTGGCCTTGGCGCGGGGAAGGGCGGCGAGTTGATGGCGCGCTGCCTCGAATTGCTACCGGATAATCCTGTCGTATTCGTCATGGCCGCCAATCCAGAACCAGATCAGGTCGTTTTCTGATTTTATCGCAAGGGCCCGGACATTTCTGTTGACCCGCACCGACCAATACTTGTTGATGTGCTTGAAATGAAGTGACGGGTGTTTTGGATCGGCTTTCAGCAGTTCATAATTCTCACGCGCCTGCTTCTGTGTTTCTGGTGGCAGCGTATTGAAAAGCTTCCAAAAAGCAGGGTTGGTGAAATGTTTCACAGGGGCTTGGTGCGACCGGCCTTGTGATCGGCAAGAGCCTCGGCGGCGAGTTTATCGAGCTTGCCTGCTTCTGCGTCCGCTGCAATCTGCTTGTCCCACAGATCGGCGTGAAATTCCGCAAACCAGTCGGCCAGGGCGACGATGTCGTCATGGGGCAGGGCGGCGATGGCCTTTTCGATTTGTTCGAGCTTTGTCATGGGGTGAATATAGCAAAGTTTTGGGAAAAATCCATTGGGTCTGTTTGAGAGGGTTTTACCTCACTGCCAACAGCCCCCTCTCCCGGCGCGTGCCGCGCCACCCTCTCCCTCGAGGGGAGAGGGTAGAAAGAGTGTCACCGCGTCTTCCCCCTGAACGTACGGCTCCCGGCTTTCCCGCCTTTGGAACTTGCCCGTGGCCTTGGCTTTCCTGCGGGCCAGCTTGCTGTGGCGTCTTCAATTTTGGATTGGGTGGCCAGGGGGTCGTCCATGACGGCGAGTTCGACCGCCTTGAGGCGTTTGACTTCGTCGCGCAGTCTGGCGGCTTCTTCGAATTCGAGGTTGGCGGCGGCTTCGCGCATTTGTTTTTCCATGTCGGCGAGGACCTTCTGGAGATTATGGCCTACGAGTGGCGTGCTGTCGGCATCCACCGTGACGTGGTCGCGCTCATACATG
>JANMAE010000054.1:0-3818 GCA_031359445.1 Hyphomicrobiales bacterium
GGGACAGTTGGGCACTGGCTTTCGCCGGCATGACGGAAGCCGGGGTGTACGGATGATCTGAGATGATGCGCCGAGGTCAGGTGCCAATCCAAGCCATGGCCAGGCAGACCGCTCCGGCATTGCGCAATGTGGCTTGTGCCAGCTCCAGGTGCCTGCCTGATGTTGCTACATCGTCTACCAGCAGCACGATGCCTTCAATCTTTTCGTCAATCTCGTAGGGTTGGAGTTTCACGCTCTTTTTCGGATGTGATTTGCCTGTCGCCGCCGCTTGTCGGCGCAACACCGCCCGATATGGACAGTCCAGCTGCTTGGCCAAATTTTCTGCCAGATGCTCAGACAAGCTCTTGCCCGCACCACAGCTGCCACCTGGTACAGGCACAACGGCTGCAATTGTTTGATTGCCAAATAAATGAACTGCAGTTTCTGCCATTTCCTTTGTCACGACATCAAGAAAACTTTTCGGCGCAACCGGTTTGAGCGCTTGCAGGGCTGCGATTTGGTATGGCTTCAAGGCACTGCGCCAGCGCCGGCCAGTGACATAGGATGCTGCGTTGCGCGAATGCAGGCTTTGCGTCTTGCGCAATGTGTCAAGCAGGAAGCTGGCGGAAGGATCGGTTCTTTCGGGGTGCGGAGCAATCGCGCTTGGTGCCGCTTTTGCCCGTTTGCCCGGCATGGCGACATGTGCCTTGACCAGACACTGATCGGCCAAGAGCTTGCGAAAATGCTGCACCAGTTGCGAGAAGCAGGCGAAGCTTTCCGGGTCATCAAAAAATGCGGGCGCGGCATTTATGACCGTCAACGAGATGCGGCTGGCCAACATATTGTGTTGCAAGACTGCGGCAACCAGCGTTTGCACGCGCGATTCCAACAGTCGTACCGGATGCCCTTCAAAAACGCGATCAGTTTGTGCTGCACGATAACTGACAAAAGGCCGATCAATGGCATGTAGTCCGGGAATGGCAAAATTCCGCGAATATGTGTTGATGGTTCCAAAGCGGCCAAGCACTTTGACATGCCCCTCATGGGCGTCAAACAAGGTGATGACCGCAGCGGGCGCCCGACACGCCCTGGCACCAAGCTCGCAGAGTTCATCATAAGAAAAAGTGTCTTTTCTTGCCACGCCTCAAATTCCCCCGAATGGGCAATTGCCCAGTGATTAGTCAAATATTCACGCGAGATAATCGCAGAAGTTGAAGAATTCAAGGCAATTATGCCAAAATGGCGCAGAATTACCAAAAAGTAAAATTGGAAAATGAAAAAAGTGAAGAGCCCCTCAAACGTGAAAAGCCGAGAAATTCCACAGAAACCCACGCCGCGCCATTGATATCCGACAAGCAAAAGAAATTGACGCTGACGCCTTCAAGGCGCTCATCCGCGAGGCGATGGTACTCACAATATTCGGTCGGACGCGCGGACAGTTGGGCACCGGCCTTCGCCGGTGTGACGGAGTAGGGGTGTAGGAGGGGTGTACGAATGATCAGAGATGATGCGCCGAAGTGCGATGGTTTTCATCTCCCCACTCTCCAGCCGCCCACCCCGCATTCGTCACCCCGTTGAAAAACGGGGCCCAATTTTCCGCGTGAAAACTTTCTCAGTTTTCGGTCGGACGCGCGGACAGTTGGGCACCGGCCTTCGCCGGTGTGACGGTGTGGGGGGTGTACGGATGGTTTATGGCAAAGGACTACAAGAATTATTCTTCATCTCCCCACTCTCCAGCCGCCCGCCCAGCATTCGTCACCCCGTTGAAAAACGGGGCCCAATTTTCCGCGTGAAAACGCTCACAATTTTCGGTCGGACGCGCGGACAGTTGCGTGCTGTTTGCCGTGATCGCACTCTAGCGCAGCACTTTATAACCATAGGGCAGGTGGTTCAGGCACTTGACCCCGCTGGCAAATTTAATGCCTGCATTTTTGAACCTGGCCTGCGTTCTTTTCGTATCGGCCTGATATTGACGTTTTGCGGCGTCGCACGCCTCGGGTGACGTGAAGGCTCGGTAACTCGCTCCGCCGCTATCTGTATCCATCTTCAACACCCAATATTTCGTGAGCTTGGCGTCTGCTTGCAGTGGCAGAAGCATCACGGCCAGCATGCCAATGATGATTTTGGTTTGCATCCTTCTCCCCTTTTCACCATCATTGCATTTCATGAACCTGCCTGCAACGTGCTTCCGCTGAAATGTGGAATGGTTTGTTGCATGCAAGATAGGTTATAGAGGTAACACCATAAACCATCCCCAACGAGGTCGACATGGCGCAGGCAAACACGGTGAGCACGGCTTTCAAGGCATTGGCGGCGCATCATGGGGCGATGGCGCCCATGGATATGCGCAAGGCGTTTGCGGGCAGGGGCGACCGCTTTGCCGAGTTTTCAGCTGGGCAGGAAGATCTGCTGCTGGATTATTCCAAATGCGCGGTGACGGATAAAACCATAGAGCTGCTCCAGGCAGTGGCCAAAGCAGCCGATGTCATGGGCAAACGTGATGCGATGTTTGAGGGGCGCATTATCAATACCACCGAGGCGCGCGCCGTGCTGCATACGGCACTCCGCAACTGTTCCAACACTGCCGTCATGGTGGGAGGGCGTGACGTCATGCCGGATGTGCGTGAAGTGCTGGCAGCGATGCAAAGGTTTTCGGACGAGATCCGCGCCTCCGACATTAGGGATGTGGTGAACATCGGCATCGGCGGTTCCGATCTTGGCCCTGCCATGACAACGCTGGCGCTCGCCCCCTATCATGACGGACCGCGCCTGCATTTTGTGTCCAATGTGGACGGCGCGCATATCGTTGATACGCTCAAGACCTTGAACCCGGCCACCACCCTGTTCCTCATTGCATCCAAAACCTTTACCACCATCGAAACCATGACCAATGCGCAAACGGCGCGGCGCTGGGTTGTGGAGAAGCTGGGCGAGGCTGCGGTGCCTTCGCATTTTGCGGCCATTTCCACGGCGCTCGACAAGGTGGCGGCTTTTGGCATTGATCAGGCCCGCATCTTCGGATTCTGGGATTGGGTGGGCGGGCGCTATTCCATCTGGTCGGCCATTGGGCTGCCGCTCATGATTGCCGTGGGCGCCAATCATTTCAAGCGCTTCCTCGAAGGTGCTTATGTGATGGATGAACATTTCAAGTCAGCGGATGCGGCCTCCAATTTGCCGCTGCTCATGGGGCTGATCGGCATCTGGCATCGCAATATCTGCAAGTATCCAGCCCTTGCCGTCATTCCCTATGACCAGCGCCTTGCCCGCTTTCCCGCCTATCTGCAACAGCTCGACATGGAATCAAACGGCAAGCGCGTGACGATTTCCGGCGCTGCCTCGAAAATGGCCACCGGAGCTCTGGTGTGGGGTGAACCCGGCACCAATGGCCAGCACGCCTTCTTCCAATTGCTGCATCAGGGAACCGACATAATCCCCGTGGAATTTCTGATCGCCGCTGAGGCCCATGAAACCGGCATGGATGCCCATCACATCCTGCTCATGGCCAACTGCCTGGCGCAATCGCAGGCGCTGATGCAAGGCCGCACGCTGGCGGAAGCCACCGCGCAATTGCTCGCCATGGGCAAGAGCCGCGAGGAAGCCAAGCGCCTGGCGCCGCACCGTGTCTTCACTGGCAACAGGCCTTCGATCACGCTGGCCTACAAGCGGCTCGACCCCTACACCTTGGGCCGCCTCATAGCGCTGCACGAACACAAGGTTTTCGTGGAAGCCGCAATCTGGGACATCAACGCCTTCGACCAATGGGGCGTGGAACTCGGCAAGGAACTGGCAACGGGATTGCAGCCCGTGATGACGGGTAAAAAGGGCGTCGAAGGGCAGGA
>JANMAE010000064.1:0-63611 GCA_031359445.1 Hyphomicrobiales bacterium
AGCCTATGGAGTGCTAACGCGTGTCGGTGGGTTCAAGGCTTTTGTCTGTGTGTTGGGTGGCGGGCCTGTGTGGCGCTGCGGGCCCGGTGCTGGCCCAGGACGCAAGCCAGCTGCGCCCCACTGTCAATGACGATGCGGCAACCGCTGAACCAGCACCGCCAAGTGTTCCGCAACTCACAATCGCCCCTGAAGCAGAACCCCTGCCGCCGCCAGAACGCCGGACCATTGAGGATCCCTATGCTGCACATGGCATTGGCCTTGGTGGCATCAGGCTCTATCCCTCGATTGGCATTTCCGGCGTCTATACCAGCAATGTCAAAGCCGCGAGCAGCGGTGCACAGCCGGCCGCAGGCCTCGAGCTGAAACCCGGCCTGCGCTTTGCCAGCGACTGGTCGCGCCACGCCTGGGAAGGAGAGGCCAGCGGAGATTTTGCCACCTATCTCAAGAAGGGCACGTCAGATTCTGCGGGCATTGATGTGAACAGCAGGTTCAGGCTCGATATCCGCCACTTCACGAGGGCGGAATTTGAGGCAAGCTACGGCCTCTCACAAACGGGACCCGAAGACAACGAGGTGCCAAGCACCGCCGTTGGAAACCGCACCGAGCATACGATTGCGGCCGGTGCTGCCCTCATCCACGACTTTGGCGCCATCGAAGGCCGTGGCCGGGTCGGCCTCGAACGGCAAATATACGAGGACGTGAAATTGTCAGGCGGCGGGCGCGAAGACAATGCCGACCGCAATACCTATACCCCCTCCCTTGGCCTGCGCGTAACCTATACCGAACCCCCCGCCCTCAAGCCATTTGTGGACGTGACCTATGCCCCGCGCTTTCATGACAACAGGCTGGACCGCAATGGCCTGGAGCGTGATTCACAAGGGCTTGCCACCAGCCTGGGCGTTTCCCTCGACCGTGGTCCCCTCTGGAGCGGCGAAGCGGCAATTGTCTATACGCTGCGCGACTACAAGGATGCCGCCCTGGATAGCAATTCCGCCCTTGGCATCAATGGCAACCTCACCTGGAGACCCACGGATTTGACATCGGCCGTTCTCACCCTGGCCACGGATTTGAATGAAACGTCGTCAGCCACGTCGTCGGGATCTGTTACCTATTCTGCGCGGTTCGATGTCACCCATGCCTTGCGTGACAACATCACACTGCTCGCAGGCGCAGGTGTTTCCCTGGATGAGGAGTCCGGAAGCACCGACAAGACCATCACGTCAAAGCTCGGGCTTGAATGGCAGCTCAATCCGGAATGGGCCTGGACTGCGAGCTATGACGGCACCTGGTTTGATGCGGCAACGTCCGGTGATGACTACAATGAACAGCGCATCACAACCGGAATTGTCATTCGCCGCTGACGCCTGAGGCATCAAGCCCTGTCGCTGGCCTTCAGCTGCTCGATGATGGCGGCCATTCCCGGATTTGATGTCCAGCTCACGTGCCCGCCGTGGTCACCCACGATCTTTTCCAGCACCAGCCGGAAGCCTGCACCCAGATCCTCGCGCTCCAGCGCATAGGCCATATTGGCCGCCAGAAATCCCAGCTTGTCGCCGCAGTCATAGGTGGTTCCCTGGTAGGAAAGCCCATGAAAGGGCTGCCTTGCCAGCAGCCTGATCATTGCATCGGTGATCTGGATTTCACCGCCCGCGCCGGGCTTTTGGGCTGAAATCTCGTCGAATATTTCGGGCTGCAGGATGTAGCGGCCGGAAATGATCAGGTTTGACGGCGCCTCATCGCGCTTGGGCTTTTCCACCATCCGGTCAATGGTAAACCCACTGCCCTTCCAATCCCTGGCACCCACCACCCCATAGCGATGCACCTGGTCGAGGCTTACTTCCTCGACAGCGATGACATTGCCACCGCCGCGCTCATGATATGTGGCGATCATCTGGCTGAGACAGCCAGGCTTTGCATGCATTACCATATCAGGGAGAAGTACAGCGAAGGGCTCATCGCCCACAATGTTGCGCGCACACCAGATCGCGTGTCCAAGCCCCAAAGGTTCCTGCTGCCTGGTAAAACTGGTTTGGCCGGCTGCTGGCAGATCTTGTTCGAGGGTTGCCAGCTCACGCGACTTTCCACGCTGGCGCAGCGTTGCTTCAAGCTCATATTGCTTGTCGAAATGATCTTCGATGACGCTTTTGTTGCGGCCTGTCACAAAAATGAAATGTTCGATGCCAGCTTCGCGCGCCTCGTCCACGGCAAGCTGGATCAGGGGCCTATCCACGATGGTGAGCATTTCCTTTGGCATTGCCTTGGTGGCTGGCAGAAAACGCGTGCCAAGACCTGCTACGGGGAATATTGCTTTTCTAATGGGACGCTGCATGATTTACTTTCTCTTAACCGAATATTGATTCACCCTGACAGGAAAATACGATATTTGCAAAAAGCTAAACAGTTTTGACCGTGGGAAAGTTCATTCCAGCATGAAGGATAATTGCTAATGACCATATTGGTGACAGGTGGTGCTGGCTATATTGGCAGCCATATGGTGCTCGCACTGACCGATGTTGGCGAGGATGTTGTTGTCGTCGACAATCTTTCCACGGGCTTTGCATGGGCCTTAGCACCGCAAGCCAAGCTGCTTGAAGGCGACATTGGCGATGCCGAGTTCTTGCGCGATGTGATGGCGGAGCACAAATTTGACGCTGTCGTTCATTTCGCCGGCTCCATCGTGGTGCCTGATTCGGTGAGCGATCCCCTGGGCTACTATCTCAACAATACCGTGAAATCGCGCACGCTGATGGAATGCGCCGTAAAAGCTGGCATTCCCCGCTTCATATTTTCTTCAACGGCTGCCGTCTATGGCAATCCTGCCACACAACCCGTTTTCGAAACCGCGGCACCCCAACCCATTTCTCCTTATGGGACATCAAAACTCATGACGGAATGGATGCTGCGCGATTCCCATTTCGCCTATGGTCTGAACTACGTGGCGCTGCGCTATTTCAATGTTGCTGGGGCTGATCCGCTCGGGCGCTCGGGGCAATCGACGCCGCGGGCCACGCACCTGATCAAGGTTGCCTGTCAAACAGCCTTGGGACAACGTGCTTCCATGGATATCTATGGTACGGATTACGATACACCTGATGGCACGTGCCTGCGCGATTATATTCATGTGAGCGATCTTATTGCAGCCCATGTGGACGCCCTAGCTTATCTCAGGCGCGGCGGCGAAAGCGGCATCTTCAATTGCGGCTATGGCCGAGGCTATTCCGTGCTTGAGGTTATTGCAGCCGTTGAAAAGGCCCATGGTGGAGCCGTCACAGCCCACCGTGTGCCAAGACGCGCGGGCGACCCGGCTGCGATTGTTGCGGGCGCTGACCGGGTGCGTGATATTCTGGGATGGAAACCGAGGCATGCTGACCTCAATGGTATTGTGGCATCTGCCCATGAATGGGAAAAACACCTGTTGCGGCGTAACGCCACCGGAACAAATTAAGCCGCATTTGTTGGCTTAACATGGCGTGTGTATGATCGGTTCGCATCTGGAACCAGACATAATCTTAAGGAGAAGGGCTTTCATGCTCAAACGTCTTGCAATCATGCTGGCAACTGCAGGCTCGCTATGGGCGGGGCCTGCCCAGGCTGATGCCAAGTTCGAGGCTTTCATTCAAACACTATGGCCGCGGGTGCAGGCTGCAGGCATTTCGCGCAGCCTGTTTGACGCAGCCTTTGCCGGCATTGCAGATCCCGATCCTGCTGTGCTCAAGCTCGCACAAACGCAGCCCGAGTTTACCTCTACCACATCGGCCTATCTTGCAAAGGCAGTAACCCCCATTCGCATCGAAACCGGCATGAAGATGAAAACGCAGGAAGCGGCCCTGCTATCTGACATTGAAAAGAAATATGGTGTGGATCGCCATATCCTGCTCGGCATCTGGGGCATGGAATCGAATTTCGGCAAGGACGAAGGTTCGATGAGCGTGATGCGCTCGCTGGCCACGCTGATCTATGCCGGAAACAAAAGAGATTACGCGCGGGAGCAGTTGATTGCCGCTTTCCGGATGTTGCAGAAAGGTGCGCGCAGCCCATCCAACTTTACCGGTTCGTGGGCTGCCGCCATGGGGCATACGCAATTTATCCCCACGTCCTATCTCTCCTACGCCGTGGATTGGACCGGGGACGGCAAGAAGGACATCTGGGGTTCCAAGGAGGATGCACTTGCGTCCACCGCAAATTATCTCGCCAAGGCAGGCTGGAAGGCTGACAGGCCGTGGGGCTGGGAAATCAGCCTGCCTGCGGGCTTCAACAAGGCCTTGATCGGCAGGTCCAAGTGGCGGCCGGTTGCAGAATGGGTGAAGCTCGGAATCAAACCTGCGCGCGGTGGCACATTCAATGCCCTGAAGGCGGATGCATTTGTGATGATTCCGCAGGGCATAGACGGACCTGCATTTCTGGTGACCAAGAATTTTCTGGCCATCATGGATTATAATCTGTCGCATTCCTATGCATTGGCGGTGGGCCATCTGGGTGACCGGATCCGCGGCGGTGGTGCATTTGTGGGGAAATGGCCTGAGGTTGTCGTAGACATGAGTTTTGCCCAGCGCGTGGAGCTGCAGAAACGGCTGAGCCGGTTGGGTTTTGAAACGGGGGGCAGCGACGGGCGGTTTGGGGCGCGCACCTATGAGGCCATTATCGCCTATCAGAAAAGCGTAGGATTGCCCCTCGACGGCAAGCCTTCCTCAACGCTGCTTGAGCGGATGCGATTGGCGGGCTAGGGTTTTCCCATGAAGCCTTCCTTTCTCATCTTCCTGTTGTGCCTGTTGCTGGGAACTCTTCCGGTGCTGGCCCAAAGTGTAGTGACGGTGCCCGAAAGTCCCGCGCTGGAAATACTTTCCACCGATCCTGCGGCCCAAGACAATGTTTATCGCATTCTGGTTATTGGCGATGCACTGGCTGGTGGACTGGGCGCTGGACTTGTGCGCATGGCAGCGCTTGAGCCGGGTTTTGAAATCGTCAACCGGTTCCAGGAAACATCCGGTATCGCGCGGCCCGAGGTTTATGACTGGGCCGGCAACTTGCCCAAGATCATGGAGGACAAGGAGTTTGATGCCGTCGTCGTGCTCATGGGCGCCAATGACCGGCAAAGCATCAAATCCGGCGACTTCCGCTATGTGTTCAACTCGCCGGAGTGGATTACCGCCTATAAGGCCCAAACCGATGCGTTGCTTGATATTCTCAACAAGATGAAGGTCAAGGTTTTCTGGCTTGCCATTCCGCCCATGGGCGATGCGCTTTATGATGCCGACATGAAGGCGGTGGCCGATTTGCAGAAACAGGAAGTTGTTGCAAAAGGTGCAACCTATGTGGACCTGCGCTCGGCTTTTCTCAATCCTGACGGCAGCTATACCGACAAGGGCGTTGATGAAACCGGCGTGGTGCGGAAGCTTCGTGAACGCGACGGCGTCACGTTTTTGCGGCCGGGCAACAACCGGTTCGGCCAGCTTCTGCTGGCAGAAATCAACACGAACAAAGATATCAAGCCACCCGATGCAACACCACCATCTGCTCCTGCTCTCACCGTTGTCGCACCCACGATCCCAGACACCGTTCCAACATTTGGCCAAACAACGGGGGATGGTTCGATTGCGGTATTCCAGCCGCCTAAGCCACAGCTTGCGGAAACACCTGAAGCAGTAGCACCCGGTGCTCCAGTGCAGGCCGTATCACGCGCCGATATTGTTCCCGGCAGCAGTGCGGAAAAGTTGTTCGTGCAGGGCACAGCCGAGAAGGCGCCTGCCGGACGCTTTGATGACTTCAGCTTCAGTGAGCCCACACCCTGATCAGCGCGGCAGCGTGGTTTCTCCCATAAGGAATTCATCGACCGCGCGTGCCGCCTGCCTCCCCTCGCGGATGGCCCAGACTACCAGCGATTGACCACGGCGCATGTCACCTGCTGCAAATATCTTTGGTAGGCTGGTTTTGTAGTTCAGCACATTGGCTTCCACATTGCCGCGGCCATCCAGTTTTACACTGAGTTGCGCCAGCAGGCCGTGCTTTACCGGACCGAGAAAGCCCATGGCGAGCAGCACGAGGTCTGCCCGGATTTCAAAATCACTGCCTGCAATTGCCTGCATCTTGGCATCGACGCGTACGCAATGGAGTTTCTTGACATCGCCATTTTCGCCGGAGAAGGATTTTGTGACAACGGAGAAATCACGCTCAGCGCCTTCCTGCTGGCTGGAAGAAGTACGGAACTTCAACGGCCAGTCGGGCCAGACCATGGCCTTGTTTTCCTTGTCAGGTGGCCGTGGCATGATTTCGAGTTGCGTGACAGAAAGGGCACCTTGGCGATGCGAGGTGCCGATGCAGTCAGATCCCGTGTCGCCTCCTCCAATCACCACCACATGCTTGCCGCCCGCGAGAATGGGCTTGTTGTCGAGAGGTGATTCCTTGGCGTTGCGGCGGTTCTGTTGCGGCAGGAAATCCATCGCAAAATGCACGCCCGCAAGTTCACGGCCGGGAATTGCAATGTCCCGGGAATTTTCGGCACCTCCCGTCATCACGAGAGCGTCAAAACTATCCGCCAATTGCTGTGCATCCTGGGTCATTCCGATGTGCATTTCATAATGGAAGGTGACACCTTCCGCTTCCATCTGGGCGACGCGGCGGTCAATGTGGTGCTTTTCCATCTTGAAATCGGGAATGCCATAACGCAGCAGGCCACCCACCTTGCGGTTTTTTTCAAACAGATGGACATTGTGGCCAGCTCGCGCCAGTTGTTGGGCGGCGGCAAGACCTGCAGGCCCTCCGCCCACGATGGCTACTTTCTTGCCGGTCTTTTCCACAGCGATTTCCGGCTTGATCCAGCCTTCAGCCCAGGCACGGTCCACGATGGCGCATTCGATCGACTTGATGGTGACAGGATTATCCTGGATGTTCAACGTGCAGGATGTCTCGCAGGGGGCGGGGCAAATGCGGCCGGTGAATTCCGGAAAATTATTGGTGGTGTGGAGATTGCGCGAGGCTTCTTCCCAACGGTTGTTGTAGACCAGATCATTCCAATCCGGAATCTGGTTATTCACCGGGCAGCCATTGTGGCAAAACGGAATGCCGCAATCCATGCAGCGCGCCGCCTGGTTGCGTGTGCCTTCCTCCGAAAGCGGAATGACAAACTCACTGTAGTGACGCACACGGTCTGCGGCTGGCGCATATTTGCGGTCCTGCCGGTCTATCTCAAGGAAGCCTGTAACTTTTCCCATTATTGTACCCCGTGCCTCAAGCCGCCTCCAGCGACTTCAGTGCCGCCTCCGACAATTGTTTCTTGGCATCCAACATTTCTATTCCAATGATATGACCTCGCCTGTCGAAGTCGAGATTGATGCCTGGACGAAGTTCTTCAGTATGTTCAACAGCTTCATTTGAAAACTGCACGTGAAGCGCGTTAGCTTCATGGTCGTAGGTTGTCTTCATGTTCAACTCTCCTCGATATACCACCCTGAGCCATTTGTCGCCTGCTTGCGGAATCTGCTTGAATGCTAATTTCAGGGTTGAATCCCTTGCGTCATCCATCTCGATAGACGGAAGTCTTAGTGTGTCTTCAACCCATTCCAGCGCGATTCCGCGCCTCTGAAGCATCAAGCTTGCATGGGCGGTTAGGCGCGTGGAAACCATGGCTTTCAAATCAAGCGCTCCTTTTGACGCCGATGGTCATGCCATTGCTGGTTTCCTGGGCTTTTTCCAGATCGGCCAGCGCGCGGGCATATTCGACGGGCATGACCTTCACGAATTTCGGCAGATATTGCGCCCAGTTGTCGAGGATGGTCTTGGCGCGCGACGAATTGGTGTATTTGAAATGCCGGCCCAAAAGTTCCCAAATGCGGGATGCATCATTCTTGTCCATGTGGGCTGTCACATCAACAAGGCCATGGCTTTCAAGGTCGCCGCCGTGGTGGTGCAGTTTTTCTATGGTGGCTTCTTCTTCGGGAATGGGCTGGAGATCAACCATGGTTAGATTGCAGCGCTGCGCAAAGTCACCGGTTTCATCCAGGACGTAGGCCACGCCGCCCGACATGCCGGCTGCAAAATTCCGGCCTGTATTGCCCAGCACGAGTACGCAACCGCCTGTCATGTATTCACAACCGTGATCGCCCACGCCTTCGACAACAGCGACCGCCCCGGAATTGCGCACGGCGAAACGTTCACCGGCCACGCCGCGCAGATAGCATTCGCCAGTGATGGCGCCATAGAGCAATGTGTTGCCCGCAATGATGGAGTTTTCCGGCACGAAGCCTATCTTGTCCTGCGGCTTCACGATGAGCTTGCCGCCGGAGAGGCCCTTGCCCACATAATCATTGGCCTCGCCGGTAAGCTCGAGGGTTACGCCATGCGCTGCCCAAGCGCCAAAGCTCTGCCCGGCCACGCCGTTCAGCTTCACCGTGATCGTATCTTCAGGAAGACCCGCATGGCCGTAGCGCTTTGCCACTTCGCCCGAGAGCATTGCACCCGCGGTGCGGTCAGCATTCCTGATCTTGGAAGTAATGACAACTGGCGTACCCTTTTCCAGGGCAGGCATTGCCTCAACTATCAGTTTGCGGTCCAATATGTGGTCAATATTGTGGTTCTGTGACGAGACTTTTTTGGTTGCGACCGGTCCCTGCACGTCGGGCTTTGCAAAAACTTTGGAGAAATCGAGACCGCGCGCCTTCCAGTGGCTCACGGCTTCCTGCTGGTCCAGCCATTCCGTGGCACCAATCAGTTCATTATAGGTCTTCATGCCCATTTCGGCCATCAGTTCACGCAGCTCTTCAGCCACAAAGAAGAAATAATTGATGACATGCTCGGGCTGGCCCTGGAAGCGCTTGCGGAGTTCGGGATCCTGCGTTGCCACACCCACGGGGCAGGTGTTCAAGTGACACTTGCGCATCATGATGCAACCCGCAGCGATCAAGGGTGCGGTGGCAAAGCCGATTTCGTCTGCACCCAGGAGGGCTGCAATGAGAACATCGCGCCCGGTGCGAATGCCGCCATCGGCCTGAACGGCAATGCGGCCACGAAGGTCATTGGCAACCAATGTCTGCTGGGTTTCAGCAAGGCCGATTTCCCATGGCGAACCTGCGTGTTTGATGGAGGTGAGCGGCGATGCGCCCGTGCCGCCTTCATAGCCTGAAATCGTCACATGGTCAGCATGGGCCTTGGACACGCCTGCGGCAACCGTTCCCACACCCACTTCGGAGACGAGCTTCACGGAAACCTGGCCTGCCGGGTTCACATTCTTCAAATCATAGATCAGCTGGGCCAGGTCTTCGATGGAATAGATGTCGTGGTGCGGCGGAGGCGAGATGAGGCCAACGCCTGGCGTTGAATGGCGCACCTTGGCGATGACGCTGTCCACCTTGTGGCCGGGCAACTGGCCGCCTTCACCGGGTTTGGCACCCTGGGCCATCTTGATCTGCATCATGTCGGAATTGACGAGATATTCGGTGGTGACGCCAAAGCGGCCGGATGCGACCTGCTTGATGGCCGAACGCATGCTGTCGCCATTGGGCAGGGCCACGAAACGATCCGCCTCTTCGCCGCCTTCGCCGGTGTTGGATTTGCCACCAATGCGGTTCATGGCAATGGCGAGCGTTGTGTGGGCTTCGCGACTGATGGAGCCAAAGGACATGGCCCCGGTGGAGAAACGCTTGACAATCGACCTGGCACTTTCAACATCAGCAAGCTCCACAGGCTTAGAGCCCATCTCGTCCGCCTTCCTGATCCTGAACAGCCCGCGCATGGTCTTCAAACGTTCGGACTGTTCATTCACATGCTTGGCAAAAACCCGGTACTTGTCCACCGAATTGCCGCGCACGGCATGCTGCAGATTGGAAACCGTATCGGCGTTCCAAACATGGGCTTCACCCCTTATGCGCAGGGCATAGTCGCCGCCCACATCAAGGGCATTTTTGAGAACGGGGTTTACACCGAAAGCATCTTCATGACGATTGAAGGTTTCGGTGGCGATTTCGGCAAGACCCACGCCTTCGATTTGCGTGGCCGTTCCGGTGAAATACTTGTCGACGAACTCTGTGGAGAGGCCAATCGCGTCAAAAATCTGGGCGCCGCAATAGGATTGGTATGTGGAAATCCCCATCTTGGACATGACCTTGAGAATGCCCTTGTCCACGGCCTTGATGTAGCGCTTCACAGCTTCATAGGCTGTTACTTCCTCCTCGAGCTGCGGCAGCATGCCTTCCAGCGTTTCGAAGGCGAGATAAGGGTTGATGGCTTCAGCGCCATAGCCTGCAAGCGTGCAGAACTGGTGGACTTCACGGGGCTCGCCCGATTCCACCACGAGGCCCACGGACGTACGGAGTCCCTTGCGGATCAGATGATGGTGCGTGGCGGAGGTGGCAAGCAGCGCCGGAATGGGCACGCGCTCGGCAGACACGGCACGATCCGACAGGATGATGATGTTGAAACCATCGCGCACGGCGCGCTCGGCCAAGGCACATACGCTATCAAGCGCTGCCTCCATATAGTCTGCGCCATTGGCCACATCATAGGTGATGTCCAGGGTTGCCGTGCGGAACGGGTTTTCACTCACCTTGCCAATGGAACGGATACGCTCGAGATCATCATTGGTGAGGATGGGCTGTGATACTTCCAGCCGCATGTGGTTTGACGTGCCGGCAAGATCCAGCAGATTAGGACGTGGGCCGATGAATGACACCAGCGACATCACCAGCTCTTCACGGATGGGGTCGATAGGCGGGTTGGTGACCTGGGCAAAGTTCTGCTTGAAATATGTATCCAGCATCTTGGCCTTGTCGGAAAGCACCGAGATAGGCGCATCATTGCCCATAGAGCCCAATGCTTCCTGGCCGGTTTGCGCCATGGGCGCCATGAGCACTTTCAGATCTTCCTGGCTGTAACCGAAGGCCTGCTGGCGGTCGAGCAGGGCCACGGTAATCTTCGGGCGCCTGGTCTTGGCCTTGGGCAGGTCACGCAGCACAACCTGGGTGCGCTTCAACCACTCCCGGTAAGGGTGTTGGGTTGACAAGGACTTCTTCAATTCCTCGTCGGAGATAATTCGCTTTTGTTCAAGATCGATGAGCAGCATCTTTCCAGGCTGCAGACGCCACTTATGGGTGATGTGTTCCTCGGCAAATTGCAGGCATCCCATTTCGGAGGCGAGCAGCACGAAGCCATCGTCGGTGGTGAGATAGCGCGCGGGCCGCAGCCCATTCCTGTCAAGCGTTGCACCGATAAGCTTGCCATCGGTAAAGGTCATGGCGGCGGGGCCATCCCACGGCTCCATCAAGGCCGCGTGGTGCTCGTAGAATGCCCTGCGGTCTTCATCCATGAGGGGATTGCCCGCCCAAGCTTCAGGGATCAGCATCATCATGGCATGCGGCAAGGAATAGCCGCCCATGGTGAGAAACTCGAGCGCGTTGTCAAAACAGGCAGTGTCGGACTGGCCCTCGTAAGAGATGGGCCAGAGCTTGGAGAGGTCTTCGCCCAGGACAGCAGATTTCATATTCGCCTGACGCGCTACCATCCAGTTGAAGTTGCCGCGCACTGTGTTGATTTCGCCGTTGTGGCAGACAAAGCGGTAGGGATGTGCCAGAGGCCAGCTCGGGAAGGTGTTGGTGGAAAACCGCTGGTGCACGAGGGCGAGCGCCGATTCCAGGCGGGGATCAACCAGATCCTTGTAGTATTCGCCAAGGTCCTTGCCGAGCACGAGGCCCTTGTAGACAATGGTGCGGCTGGAAACCGAGACGGGATAATAGGTGCGGGCCTTGGCGCCCAGCACTTCCAGCACACGGTTTGAAACAACCTTGCGGCAGACAAAGAGTTTTCTTTCGAAATGGGCTTCATCGCGGATGGTGGGACCGCGGCCGATAAATACCTGGCGGTGGAAGGGTTCGGTGCCCTTGACCGAATATCCGAGTACGGATTGGTCAACCGGCACATCGCGCCAGCCCAAAACTTTCAGGCCTTCCTCACGCGAGGTTTCCCACCAGATGCGTTCGATGTCCTGGCGGTAGATGGTTTCGCGCGGCATGAAGAGATAGGCCACGCCATAGGATTGCGGCGCGGGCAATTCGAATCCCAGCCGCTTTGCTTCCTCGGCGAAAAACCCGTGCGGGATCTGAATCATGATGCCAGCACCGTCACCTGCCTTGGGATCAGCACCCACGGCGCCGCGATGCTCAAGATTCTTGAGGATGCTCAGGCCATCTTCAATGACACGGTGGCTCTTGATGTTGTTGATGTTGGCGATGAGACCAATGCCGCAGGCGTCATGCTCGTTGCGGGGATGGTACAGCCCATGCGCTGGGGGAATTCCTTCAGGCAGTAAATGGCGGGGCTTGCTCATTTCGGTCCTCCTTCTCCCAACACGTTCTCCAGCCGTTTCCAGCCGTATTATTCTTGGCGCTTTCGTTTGATCTCGTTTGGGTGCGTGGCCGTTTCGGTGGCCGCCGGACCTGTGGTCGAGGGTCAAACTTCTGAGCGCCTGTTTCGCCCGAGCCTGACCCTATTTACGTTTTTTTGTCCTGGTCCGGAATAGGCAAGTGGCATCGGCGGCATGATTTACCGTCGCTTTCAGATTTTTTGTGGTCGTATTCCGGGTCATCCGGGGCTCACATATCAAAAATTGCCAATTAAAGGACAGCATAGCTGTCCTTTCTATAAAATACAGAATATTTGGGCTGGCGCAAGGAAAGAATCGTTTCTGGCAAAAAAGCGCAATAATATTACCAGGCAAGACAATTCAACCGGGTTTTGTTAAAATGGGCCATGACACCATTCCCACTCATTCACGGGTTTTTTGACAAACCCACAAATACCATCAGTTACCTTGTGGCTGACCCCTTAACCCGCCAAGCAGCTGTCATTGACCCGGTCTTGGACTACGACCATGCTTCGGGCAAGGCTGCCATGAAGTCAGTCGAGAATATCCTGACCAAGGCGGATGAAGAAGGCTACAAAATCAATTGGGTTCTGGAAACCCATGTGCATGCCGACCATCTTTCAGCCGCGCCCTATATCAAGCTGAAGACCGGGGCAAAGGTTGCCATTGGCGAGCGCGTGCGCGAAGTGCAGAAAATATTCAGGCCGGTATTCAATGCACTTGATGTTTCGGGCAATGGCTCGGAATTTGATGTGCTGCTCAGGGATGGCGAGACATTCAAGATCGGAGAGCTTGACGTAAGCGTCATGGCAACTCCCGGCCATACGCCGGCCTGCATTTCCTATAGGATTGGAGACGCGGTTTTTGCAGGCGATACACTGTTCATGCCGGATTACGGCACGGCGCGGGCCGATTTCCCCGGAGGCAATGCGAAAACACTTTACCGTTCAATTCAGAAGCTGATGGCTCTCCCCAGGGAAACCCGCCTGTTCATGTGCCATGATTATCTGCCCAAGGAAGGACGCGACCATTTCGCCTGGGAAACCACAGTGGGGGACGAAATGGACCGCAATGTGCATGTCCATAAAGGTGTTACTGAAGAAGAATTTGTCGCCATGCGCACTGCAAGGGATGCAGCACTCTCCGCACCCCAGCTTTTGATGCCTTCCATACAGGTCAACATGCGCGCGGGCGTTTGGCCTCCGGCAGACAATAACGGTGTGCATTACTTGAAGGTGCCAGTGCAGATAGGCTGAACCGCCGGATATGGGCTAAACTCAACCCACCGCGAGCGGCATGGTCTCGGTGTTGCTGTATCCGTGTATTCATGGTTTAGCAGCATGGAAAACCTGGAGTTCCCAATGAATTTTGCTTCCGACAATGTTTATGGCGTTCACCCACAGATTCTTGCTGCCTTGATGGATGCGAATTCTGGCACTGCGCCTTCCTATGCGGGCGATGCTTATTCCCACAAGGCGGAAGAGCGCATTTCGGAGATTTTTGAAAAGGACGTTCGGGTGTTTCTGGTGACCACGGGTACTGCCGCCAATGGTTTGGCTTTGTCAGCACTCACACCGCCATATGGAGCGGTGATCTGCCACGGGGAAGCGCATATCGCCGTGGATGAATGCAACTCTCCGGAAATGTTTACCGGCGGTGCAAAAATCCTGGGCCTGCCGGGTGCTGCTGGAAAAATCACCCCTGCGATGATTGAAAAAATCTTGAAGGGCTTTATCCGCGGTGAACATGATCCCAAGCCTGCCGTGGTTTCTCTCACCAACGCCACCGAGCTGGGTACAGTTTATGCGCCGGATGAAGTCAGGGCCATTGCGGATCTCATCAAGCCGCGCGGCATGAGGCTCCATATGGATGGAGCGCGCTTTGCCAATGCAGTGGCGGGACTTGACGTTGAGCCTGCTGCCATCACATGGAAATCCGGGGTGGATGCCCTGTCTTTTGGCGCCACCAAGAATGGTGCCATGATGCTGGAGGCGGTGGTGTTTTTCGATACAAAACTCGCTGATGACTTTGCCTACCGCCGGATGCGAGGCGGGCAGCTCGTTTCCAAAAGCCGCTATCTTGGCGCGCAAATGATGGCTTATCTGGAAAATGACCTCTGGCTGGAGAATGCCCGGACGGCCAATAAGCTTGCCCAACACTTGGCCCATGGACTGCGGCAGTTCAATCACATCCGCATTCCCAACCCGGTGCAGGCAAATGAAGTATTTGCGGTTCTCCCGCGCCCGCTGAATGACAAGCTGCTGGCGGCAGGGGCCAAATTTCATGACTGGATGCCTGACAGCTTGGGCGATGGCATTGCTGATGATGAAATTTTTGTACGCTTTGTTCTCTCATTCGCCACACCCAAGGCAAGTATCGATGGGTTACTAAAATTGGTGAAGGAGATGAGCCTGTGATTGTGTATGGTAAAAGGGACGCCCCACAGGGAGCGCCCCAGTTGCCGTGAACTAACCTGATGTAATCAGGTGGCCTGATATAATCAGGCGGCCTTCTGGGCTTCAATGGTTTTTGGTGCAGTGCCGGTCTTGACGGAAATGGTGCGAGGCTTCAGGGCCTCGGGCAGGCTGCGCTTCAAGGAAACATGCAGCAGGCCATTGTTTAAGTCAGCGCCTGTGACCTCTACATGGTCAGCAAGCTGGAAACGCCGTTCGAAATTGCGGCCAGCAATACCCTGATGCAGATATTCAGCCTTGGCGTCTAACTTCTCGGCCTTCTTGCCCGACACGGTCAAGGCGTTGCCTTTCACCTCAATATTGATGTCATCGGGGCCAAAGCCCGCAATTGCAATGGTAATGCGGTAGTCATTTTCACCAAGTTTTTCAATATTATAAGGCGGATAAGCAGGGACTTCGAAATTTGCGGCATCATCCATCATCCGCGCGAGCCGGTCAAAACCGACAGTGGAACGATAAAGCGGGGTAAAATCAAACATGATACATTCTCCTAAAGTAAAGCAATGTCATTTGCAGCAGACCCATGATCGGCATCTGCTGCACCAAAGATAATTTTCGGATTTCTGATTTCAAGGAAAAATTTTCGGCAATATTCTGCCATGATTGCTGCTGATAAGAGTGGCATCGAGAGATGGCGCTTTGAGCTATAAGGGGAATTTTGACATGTTTTCACCTGTAAAAGTTTTTATTGCCCTGGGCGGGCTGGGCTTGGGCCTCATGGTGCCAACAGCGGCCCAAGCCGAGTGGCGCTTCCCGTTTTTTTACCAGCCCCATTACGATACCTATTATCCAGGGCCCGACAGATTCTACGATCCCTATTATGACGACGAGGAAGACTATTTTCCCCCGCCACGGCGCCAGCGCTACGGACAGCCACGAAATAGCTATTATGACTCGCAGCGTGATGAATGGATCTATGTAAAGCCACGCAAGAAGAAAACCACGCGGGTTGCTCCTCAAAAAGACCTGACGCAGAGAAAATCCGTGGCGACGGCCTCTCGGAAGCCAGCAGCCTCGCCAACTCGACAGGCTTCGGCCGGCATGAGCTGTGATAGGGCCTCAAAGGTCATTTCCGGCTACGGGTTCAGCAGTGTTACGGCTTCCAGCTGCTCGGGGGCCACCTATGCATTCAATGCCACGCGTGGTGGCAAGGCTTATCTTATCCGCCTCAATGCCGCCAATGGTGAACTGACGGAAGTGAGGAAAGTCCAATAACGCAACTTCCTTGATTGCCGCTTCCCCCTGCTTTACAGCAGGGGGATATGGAACTGGTCGCAACGCCTGAAAATCCGCTTCCCGAAGGTGCTGTCTGCTCGAAAGTCATGACGGGTGACGGCATTGCATTGCGAGTATTGTCCGCGCAGGTACGAAACCCCAGAGGCACCGTCGTTGTGCTGGGCGGGCGGGCCGATTTCATGGAGCGGTATTTCGAGACCATGCGTGATCTCATGGCGCGTGGCTTCAGCGTGGCTTCCCTTGACCTGCGGGGACAGGGCGGCTCGCAGCGGCTCCTCCCCGACCCATTGCGCGGCTACATCACCCGCTTTGAACAGTATGATGAAGATATCCGCAGTTTCATGACCCAAGCGGTGCTTCCCAATTGTCCACCACCCTATTACGGCCTGGGACATTCCACCGGTGGCAATGTGCTTTTGCGCTCCCTGCGCCAGCGTAACTGGTTCAAGCGCTGTATCCTCGTATCGCCGCTCCTAGGAGTGGGCTATGGCCCCTGGCCCCTGCCCGTTGTCAAAATCCTGACATTTCTAGCCGTCCATCTGCGGCTGGGTTCGGCCTTCCTGCCAGGCCAACGGCAAACACCCCTGGGACGGGCTGATTATCCCGACAATCCGCTCACCCTCGACCACCAGCGCTGGAACCGCGATAGCGCTGTCCTGGAAGCAAATCCGCAGCTCGCGGTGGGCGGTCCTACCTACGCTTGGCTGCGGGCGGCCATGAAATCCATGGCTGCCTTGCAGCGCATTGATCCTGCCCATGGGCTGCGCTGTCCGTTGCTCATTGTGGCCGCTGGGCGGGACACGGTGGTTGATGTCGATGCGACCTACCGTTTTGCGCAGAATGTGGCAGGCGTCTCCATGATTGTCATCCGCGAGGCGCTTCATGAAATTCTTCTCGAGCGCGACGAGGTGCGCCAGCAGTTTTTTGCGGCATTTGACGCTTTTGTGTTGGAAAAACCCTAGGGGCTTCTTATTTGCCTTTAGGGGAGTGCCATGCTAATGCCCGCCCAACTCCACACACTAGAGAAAGTTTTGGCGCCTCATGAATTTGCGCAACATTGCGATTATTGCCCATGTTGACCATGGCAAAACCACCATGATCGACCGTCTCCTGTCACAATCGGGTTCTTTCCGCGAGAACCAGAAGGTGGCCGAACGGGCCATGGATTCCAACGACCTTGAACGCGAACGCGGCATTACCATTCTGGCGAAAGTCACCTCGCTGCAATGGAAAGAGACCCGCATCAACATCGTGGATACGCCAGGACATGCCGATTTCGGCGGCGAAGTGGAACGCATCCTCAATATGGTGGATGGCGCGGTGCTGCTCGTGGATGCCGCTGAAGGCCCCATGCCGCAGACCAAATTCGTGCTGCAAAAGGCGCTCAAGATCGGCCTGAAGCCCATTGTATGCATCAACAAGATCGACCGGCCTGACGAGCGTCACAATGAAGTGGTGAACGAGGTCTTTGACCTTTTTGCAGCACTCGAAGCATCCGAAGAACAATTGGACTTTCCCATCATTTATGGTTCGGCCAAGCATGGCTGGATGTCAAAGACGCCGACCAAGTCTGAGGACACGATGGCGCCTTTGTTTGACCTCATCGTTTCGCACTTCAACCCGCCGGTCATAGAGGAAGGCCCCTTCCGCATGCTGGTGACCACGATTGAAGCCAACCCGTTTCTGGGCCGGGTTTTGACAGGGCGCGTGCGTTCGGGCTCGATCAAAGCCAATCAGGCAGTGCGGGCGCTGGCCCAGGATGGCAAGGTTGTGGAACAGGGCCGCGTTTCAAAGGTTCTGGCGTTCCGCGGCCTTGAGCGCGTGCCGGTGGAAGAATGCTTTGCGGGCGACATCGTAGCCATTTCCGGTCTTACCACCTCGACCGTAGCCGATACGATCTGTGATCCCACAATCAGCGAGCCCATCAAGGCGCAGCCCATTGATCCCCCCACCCTTACCATGACATTCCGCATCAATGACGGTCCCTTGGCTGGCAAAGAAGGCGACAAGGTGCAAAGCCGCGTCATCCGTGAGCGCCTGTTGCGCGAGGCGGAAGGCAATGTGGCCTTGAAGGTCACAGCATCTGCAAACGAAACTGATGCCTTTGAAGTGGCAGGACGGGGCGAATTGCAGCTTGGCATTCTTATTGAAACCATGCGCCGCGAAGGCTTTGAACTGACGGTTGGCCGCCCCCGGGTGGTGTTCCGCACCGATGAAGCAACGGGCGAGAGGCTTGAACCTATCGAAGAAGTGATCGTGGACGTGGACGAGGCCTATTCCGGAATCGTGGTGCAGAAGCTTTCGGAGCGCCGCGCGGAAATGCGCGACATGCGGTCCTCCGGTGCCGGACGCCAACGCTTGGTGTTCCATGCGCCAACACGCGGGCTCATTGGCTATCAGGGCGAACTCATGTCGGATACGCGTGGCACCGCCATCATGAACCGTTTGTTTCATGCATACGCGCCTTATGTGGGCGACATTCCCGGCCGCCATACGGGCGCGCTCCTCTCCAATGGAGATGGTGACGCTGTGGCTTATGCCATTTTCAACCTGCAGGACCGGGGCCCCATGTTCATTGAACATGGAACCCGGGTTTACGCCGGCATGATCATTGGCGAGCATACGCGTGGCAATGATTTGGAACTCAATGTGATCAAGGGCAAGAAACTCACCAACGTGCGCGCCTCCGGCAAGGATGAAGCTGTGGTTCTCACACCGCCCATAAAGATGTCGCTGGAAAAGGCGCTGGCTTATGTGGGCGAAGATGAGCTGGTGGAAATAACGCCGAAATCCATCCGTCTACGGAAGATTTATCTTGATGCCAACGAACGCAAGCGCATGAGCCGCGCCAAGGAAGCATCAGAAGTCGCCTGATCACGGTGACACGCAAGGTGTCGCACTTATCAATTGATCAACGGCAATTGGTGCCTTGCTGATAACTTTTGCCTGCTGGGTGCTGCAATTGAAAGTCCGGGCAAAACCATCTGCTGCGGCGCGGGCTTTTTCATTGGACTTGGGCAAGGAGCCTTCGATTGCGGCCACGATGCAGGAATTGCTGCTTTCCAGGCGAGTCACGACAAGCCAGGTCTTGATCTTCTCAGCGTTCCCAGGATCATAGGAGACGCGCCAGCGCTGGATCGTGGCGAACGGCTTGCCGCCATCAAGCCGCCACTCCACGGTCGATCCCACCGTGTTGAAGCCCCCGAAGGTCTGCCGCGCGGAACACTGGGTAGCGGGCTGCTTGCCGAAGCCAAGGCCTGCCCGCAAGTCGCCTTCAGCCCAATAGATGCTGTTGCCCTTGAAGCCCTTACAGATATAACCGCCGCTGAATTCTTCGGAGGGATCTGAAATGCGTTGGCATTTTCCGAGGTCATAGGCGGTAAAGGCACTGGTGATTTTTCCAGCTGTGGCTGGAACTGAGATGAGAACGACCAGAAAAAATAATGGTGCAAAGTTTTTCATGGACTGCATTATGCTGTGATCATTCTGGAAAAGGAAAGCCCCATGCGCATTGATGCCCTGTCGATTGGCCGCAACCCGCCCAAGGAAGTCAACGTCATCGTCGAGGTTCCGGTGGGAGGCGAGCCCATCAAGTATGAAATGGACAAGGAAGCCGGCACACTGGTGGTGGACCGGTTCCTCTATACCTCAATGCGCTATCCCGGCAATTATGGTTTCATTCCACATACGCTTTCGGGAGACGGCGACCCCGTCGATGTGCTGATTGCCAACCAGCGGGGCATTGTGCCAGGTGCCGTTGTGGCATGCCGTCCGGTCGGAGTTCTGAAAATGCAGGATGAAGCCGGTGGCGATGAGAAGATCATCGCGGTTCCCGTGCCCAGGCTCACGCGGAGATATGAGAATGTCTACAACTATCTCGACCTGCCGGAAATCACACTGCAACAGATCGAGCATTTCTTTGTGCATTACAAAGATCTGGAACCCCACAAATGGGTAAAGGTTCTGGGTTGGGGAAACGCCGCCGAGGCCGAGCAGATGATATTGGACGGGATCGCGCGGGCAAAAGCGGCAAAACCGTAACAAAAAAGGTCAGAGAGTGAGGCACGGGACGCAATTGCGACATCCCCTGCTCAGCTTCAATTCTTACTTGTGGCCAACGCGGATCGTCAGCACCATGGCCTTGACGGATTGGGGCATTTCACCCGCTGCGCCCGCTTCGCGTGCGTTAATAACCTTGTTGACGACCAAGCGCAGAAAGCCGCAAAATATTTGCTAAAAGCATGAGAATTTCTGCAAAGATGTTGGCCGGGCCGAGCGGCAGAACGCGCTTGGCTGGAGGGCGCGGAGATGTTTTTGAAACGTGACAATTTTGATATTCGAACATGGTTCGTTGTCACGAGCTTTTTCACAATTGTTGTCGTCAACGTCGTATTGGCCCTTGTGCTCAACCAATATATTTCCGAGCGCATCGTGGAGCGCGAAGGCAAAGTGGCACAGGAATTCCTCAACAGTATCGTCCGCGCGGAAGGTGCAGCAGACACGCTTTTCAATGAACCCGTTCCCAGTCCTTCCCTAATATCCTTTTCCAATCATGTGCGAAGCCTTCCGGGAATGGTGCGGGCCAATATTTATACTCCTTCCGCATATATTGCCTTTTCAACCGAGCCCAATCTCATAGGCCTGAAGTTCAACAACAATGAAGAACTGAAAGAGGCACTGGGCGGAAAACTGATTACGGAACTTGGCAGTGTTTCCGATGACGACAAGCCCGAGCATATCGCTCTCAACCGGTTTTCAGGCGAGGAGCTCATGGAGAGCTACATGCCCATCGTTGATGCGAAAGGGAAAATTGTTTCCGTAGTGGAGTTTTACAAGAAACCTACAGAAATCCATGCGATCATGAATGACATTACCCGGATTATCTGGATACTGGCGTTGCTCGGTGGAATCATTTTATTTGTGGCGCTATATGGAGCGGTTGCCCGCGGCGCCGGGATTATCGAGAGTCAGAAGCGCGAAATCCGGGGCATGACAGCACTTGCCGTACTGGGCCAAATGGCCGGTGCGGTTGCCCACAGCATGCGCAACCCGCTTGCCAGTATCCGTTCAACGGCAGCACTCCTGCGACAGCAGCATGGCGGTGTGGCAGACGAAGCGGTGCATGACATTTGCAACGAAGTGGACCGCATGAACCGCCACATGCATGAGCTGCTGGAATATGCCCGCTCCGACAAGGCTCCTGCGCAAAAGGTGGATCTCTCGGAAACGCTGCACGGTTCCCTGAACACGATGGTTGAAAGCCTGAGGCGCCGCAATATCGCTCTTACCCTCGAGATGGGGGGTGACACCGAACGCATCGTGGAAATCGACGTCATGATGTTCAATCAGGCGGTAAGCAGCATTGTTTCGAACGCCGTGGAGGCCATGCCGGAAGGTGGCAGGATTGGCGTCAAAATCTCGCAGACAGAGGGCAAGAAACCTTACGCAGTTGAAATTTCAGATACAGGCAAGGGTATTCCAAAACATCTTCTGGTGCGCCTGCCGGAGCCTTTTCTTACCTCCAAGACGCGTGGCCTGGGACTTGGCTTGTCTCTTGCAAAGCGCATTCTCGAACGATTCGGCGGCTCACTTGAACTTCATAGCGAGGAAGGCCGCGGAACCAGGGTCATACTTACAATTCCCAGGGCGGTTTGACGATTGTCTCAACAAGCTGGTCTTGCTTGAGGAAGTCTCCCTTCTGACCAAGAGGCTGCTATCACAAACCAAGACCGAGGGCACGCTTGCCTATTACCGGCAGCGCGAGGAGCGCAGCAGCGGCATGTGGCGCAATGACTTGAAACGTGAAAACCATGCCTGAGGTGGCGGGCCTCACATCTCCGGTATGGCAATTCCCTTTTGCGCGCAGGCAGCCCGCATAGTGTTGCGCAGCAGGCAGGCGATTGTCATGGGACCCACGCCGCCGGGAACCGGCGTGATGGAACCGGCGACTTTTTCGCAGGAGGCAAAATCACAATCGCCTACGAGCTTGCCCTTGCCGTCACGCTCAATCCGGTTGATGCCAACGTCGATCACGCAGGCACCGGGCTTGAGCCATTCGCCCTTGACCATTTCAGGTCGGCCTACGGCTGCGATGACAAGGTCGGCGCGGCGGACCACTGCGGGCAGGTCACGGGTCTTGGAGTGTGCTATGGTGACCGTGCAATTTTCCGCGAGAAGCAACTGGGCCACGGGTTTTCCCACAATATTGGACCGGCCAATGACCACCGCTTCCAGGCCATCGAGCGAACCAAGTGCTGCTTTTGCCAGCATGATAGAGCCAATGGGCGTACAAGGCACCAGACTTTCCTGGCCGGTGGAAAGCCTGCCCACATTTACCACATGAAAACCATCCACATCCTTGTCTGGATTGATGGCGCCCAACACTTTTGCGGAATTGATGTGTTTGGGCAGTGGCAGCTGCACCAGAATGCCGTGGCAGGCGGGGTCGTTGTTCAACTTGTCCACGAGGGAGAGCAGCATTGCCTCAGGGGTTGCGGCATCAAGCTTGTGCTCCCAGGAATTCATGCCGACTTCGACGGTTTGTTTTGCCTTGTTGGCCACATAGACTTTGCTGGCAGGATCCTCACCCACGAGCACCACAGCAAGGCCCGGCGTCAGGCCATGATCGGCCTTGAGGCCCGCCACAGTCTTCGCCATGCGGCCGCGCAGGGCTTCTGCAGTAGCTTTGCCATCAATGATCTTTGCCATCTTCCAATCCCGTATCTTGAAGTGTTGCGATGAAGGCTGCAAAGCCTTCGGTTGAACCCGTTATTTCAAACGTCTTGTTGCGATCCGTCTGACCTTTGACAAGACGGAATGATGATTCCGGCAGCAGCATCGTCTTGGCCAGAAGCTTGACACGGCTGGGTTGGCCTTTCCCTTGTCAGACACCGCCGTGACTTTCCAGCCAAGCGACATGAAAGAACTTGCCGATAAATGGCGTTCAGTTGAATTATGCGACGTAGTAGACAAGCAGATATTGCACGAACTGCAGGCCCAGGAGCAGAATGATGGGGGATATGTCGAGGCCTCCGAGATCAGGCAGCATGCGGCGAATGGGGCGCAGCAAAGGCTCGGTGAGCTGATTGAGGGCATAGCCGATCTGGCGCACGTAAGGGTTGGAGCCATTGATGATGTTGAAGCTGATTAGCCAGCTCATGATCACCACAGCGAGGATCACGTAAAAATAGATATTCAGGACTTGCAGGATGAGCCAAATCACAGGATTGATCATTATAATTGCCGCGCGGGTTATTTGAGTTGCACCCATGTAGGGCGAATGGGCTCCCAGCGCAAGTTGTGCTGTCATGTTCTTCAGATACGGGAAAATTCAGAGGTGGGTGTTCCCATTTCGCCTTGAACATTGTAAAGCTTGGGCTGGCCGGGGCGGTAGCTCAGTTGGGAGAGCGCGGCGTTCGCAATGCCGAGGTCAGGGGTTCGATCCCCCTTCGCTCCACCAGCCTTATCAGGCCGGGTTTCCCAACAATTTGACAGTTGTCTTGCCATCTGCACCCTGGGCACGGATTTTTACTTTCTGGCCCTTGAAATCTTTTTCAACCATGACCTTCAAGAGTTCGTTTATGAATCTCTTTTCTCCGCCTACAAGGGTGAGCCAGATGATGTCGCCTGAGGCCCAGTCCGCGGGTTTGAAATCGACCTGCTTGTCGAGATTTTCCATGAGCTTCTTGTCAATGGCCGGCGAAACTCTTGCCCATAAGGCGACAGCAACGGGTGCAACCGAAATGCTGTCGGGCTGATTGCCTTGCGGCCCCACTTTCGCTTGCGCTATCTTGCATTGGCCCAACAGAACGGGTGGCAACACCAGCGATTCCATGTCGGAGATTTTCATATTCTTCAATCGTGTGTCCCGCATGAGGACGGCTACGGTTTGGGAGAAATTTTTCCACAACACCTTTTGCCGAGCAGCAGGTATTGACGGCTGTGAGGTGGCCGGTGGGCGTCTGGGCGCCAATGGGACTGCATTTGCCGGTTTCCTGACAGAGGCTTTCATCGGTTCATGTCCTGCATTATTCGCGTCCATGCTCAATTCCTTCATGACGTGCTCCACTATTCTTCCCGCAAGGCTCGTACAAACTGATCCATGAGGGGCTTGGCCAAATAGGACAGCGCGGTGCGAGATTCCGTAGAGATAAAGACCTCCACCGGCATACCCGGCATCAGCTTGTGATTTCCAAGCTTGGCAAGTTCCTCTGGGCTCACAACCACATTTGCAACGTAATAGGTTTGACCCGTATTTTCATCCACTGAGGTCGATGCGGAAATATAGCTGATCTCACCCTTCATTTCCGGCGAGGTGCGCTGGTCAAAGGAAGTGAAGCGCAGCTTTGCCTTTTGTTTCAGGAAGACCTGGTCGATATCGCTGGGAGACAGTTTTGCTTCCACCTTGAGGGGTGCACCTGAGGGCACGATAGTGATGACCTTCTGTGCCGGCGTGATCACGCCACCCACGGTATGCACGAGCAGCTCATTGATCGTTCCAGCGACCGGGGCACGGATATCGGTCCGCGACAGCCGGTCTTCAATGGCGGCCTGCCGTTCAGTCAATTCAAAAATCTTGGGCTCAATCTCACTCAGCTCTTTTTGCGCCGAGGTGCGGGCTGTTTCATCAATGGCATTTATCTGGAGCTGGGTTTCGCTCAGGCGCGCCTTGGCCCTTGCAATACTTGCATCAATTTCACCTCTTTCGCCAACCAGCCGCACCAGTTCGCGCGCATTTCCGTAAGTGCGGCTTGCTTCGATCAATTTTTGCGCGGCAAGTCCCTGAAGCTTCTTTTTCTCTGCCTGCACCAGCACGGTTTCATCCGCCTTGGCGGTGCGCTGGGCCTCCAGCCCATGGATTTCTTCCTGAAGCTGCTCCATGCCAAGAGCCAACTGGTCCTTCTGGCTCTTCCTGTTCTGCAAATTGCCTTCCAGCAGATGTTGCTCGCCGCGCACCGCGTCAACAACGGCCTTATCCGTGCTCTTCAATTTATCGGGGAGAACCATATCAACCGTTGCGTCCCGCTCGCTGATCAACCGGGATCTTTTGGCCAAGAGTTCGATTACCTGCGATTTGACGATGGAGAGTTCGGCGCGGTTCTGCGTGTCGTCAAGCCTGATCATGATCTGATTCTGCTCGACGGTGTCGCCTTCTTTCACCTCAATACTGCCAATGATGCCGCCATCGAGATGCTGGATGGCTTTGACATTCTGGTCCACCTTGAGCGTTCCCCCTGCAATGACAGCCCCGGTGAGCTCGGCCATCGCGGCCCAGCCGCCGCAGCCACCTATCAGCAGAAAACCTGCAACAACGCCCACAATGACCCGGGTCTTGATGCCAAAACCATGGCCCTGCCCATTCGTTTGAAGTGAATCAGGTGTTAGATCCATGATGTGCTCCTCTGCAAAACAGATGCGTTCAATGTTTGGCTCTTACTCATATGTGCTGCACTACATGCAACACATGCTGTCCATCGAGAAAGACCGTAAGGTCATAACTTCCATCATTGTTCAAATCACTATCAACAAACGTCTGTTTCACCGCGTTGATCAACTCGTGACGGACCCGGATGGGGATATTGAACTGATCGAGGACATTTCCAAAGGCATCTTGGAAGCTGTCATTTCCCGAGCCTGATGAATCTTCCAGAACATCGTATTGAGAGGTGCGGAGGCAATCGCCTACCAGAAAATCCGTGACCTGATGCTGGACATTTCCAGAACCGGATCCCACATTGACGAGAAATTCAAAAACGTCATTACCGCCGCCGCCGGACATTACGAGGGGATCATTGCCCACTGTTACATGATCAGAGCCTGATCCCAGCGCTACTATCTCGAACCCGGACACTGTGTCTGTGCCGATTTCACTACCGGTCACAATGCCTGTAATAAAATTGGCATCGACGGCAGCACTGGTTGCGGAATAATCCAGGGTGTCACGTCCGGCGCCGCCGGTGATCGTGTCATCACTTGTATCCGTATCGGCCATGACCGCGTCGTCGCCTGCGCCACAATCGAGGATGTCAGCGCCGCTGCCGCCAATCAGCAAGTCATTGCCGTCTGCACCGGACAATATGTCGTTTCCTGAACCGCCTGAGAGCTTGTCATTGCCGAGCGATCCATCCACGTGATCGTTTCCGGCTCCCGCATTTACAGTGAGCGATTGACTTGAAGCTTTCACGACATCATCGCCGGTGCCTGTGAGTATCACTTCAAAATTGGCAATGGTGTCGGTGCCAATTTCAGCACTCGAAGCGGTGCCGGCTGCCACATCTACCGTTACCGCTGTAGTCGTAGCGGAATAGTCGAGCGTGTCCTTGTCGGGCCCACCATCGTATGTATCATTGGCCGCATCCTTGTCGCCAATTATTATGTCATCGCCGGGACCGCCTTGAACATTATCAGCGCCGGGACCGCCAAATATGCGGTCATTGCCGCGGTCGCCATACAGGGTGTCATTACCAGGACCACCGTAAATCGTGTCATTGCCACTGCCGCCATGGACTATATCATCACCATCGCCTGCAAATATGGTGTCGTCACCGGTGCCGCCGTCGAGACTATCATTGTTGCCACCGCCGCCAATGCTGTCATTTCCCGATCCACCCGAGATGTCGTCGACAAATGCGCCTCCAGCCAACATATCGTCGCCATCAGTGCCATTTATCATGTTTGGCTTCACGTCCAGCGTTGCATGCTGGACCGTGGTGAGATGTCCATCTGTGATGGTGTATGTGAAGGTTACCAAGCCCGTTTGCGTTGGCACAAAGTTTACGCCGCCATCGGCTGCTGCCAGGATGCCGGAGGTTGATTTAAAATCCTGAATATGAAGGGGATTGCCATCGGGGTCTGTCGTGTTTTTGAGAAGATCCGTGAGGGCAATCAGAAGTGCAGCCGATCCAAAATGATTGCCCAAGTCGACGGCGGCGGCATTTTGCGGTGCCCGATTCTTCCGCTCCTCGCTTGATGTTGCGTTCCCGGAGCCACCAATGGCTTTTGGCACTGAATGAGACGAGGCGCTGGAGCCAGCCTGGCCAGCGTCACCTGAAATTGTTGCACGATGCGCGCTCTGCCTTCTGTTGTCGTTGGAAGCTGTTGCATCAAACCTTACGGGTTCATTTTGAATGAGGTGTCCCTGACTCTGTCCAGCCATGACGGTCAATGCTGAAACATCCCCGTTCCAGGAGCTGGACCCCACCGCAGGCAATGCTGCAAATGCCTGTTCGCCCCAGCCTCCCGCAGTGGCGGGATCTGATGTTGCATCCTGGAGCTGTTGCTTATGGGTCGCAGGTGCTGCAGCTGCCGGGCCTTCCGTTGCCTGCTGACCGAGATGCATTCCCGGATCTTGGGGCTGATGTGGATGCGGTTCTGGCCTGTGAGGTTCCGCCCAAGAGCCCAGAGCGCTTTTGAGATAAATTACAACTGTGGAAATGAAAATCCCTATATAATATGGCAGGTTGGACCGTGCCTCCAGACTTTCCAGGGCATAGCGGTCTTGTGGCGATGCAGGCGCTGAAGATTGGCTTTTTGAACCTTTGACAGTGATCATGTTGCTTGACCTCCGACGATTTGCGGCTGTGCACTCACGACCTGTGGCCTCGGACGTTGCACGGACGAGGCCGTAAACGACATGCTCATGGGATTGGCAGCAACCGGTGTGGGCATTGGCTGGGCAGTCGTTGCAGGAGTTGCTGCGGCCTCGGGCTTGGCAGGAACGCCAAGGATTTCATTCTTGTCGCCGTAGGCAACCAGCTTGCCGTTTTGAATGATCGCCACGAGATCCGCGGCTGCCAAGGCGCTGGGGCGGTGGGCCACAATGATCGCAATTCCACCGCGGGCCTTGATGCTCTTGAGCGCTTCCACCAGGGCCATCTCGCCTTCGCTGTCGAGGTTGGAATTTGGTTCATCCATGATGACAATGAATGGGTTGCGATACACTGCCCGGGCTAGACCTATGCGCTGGCGCTGACCCGCGGAAAGTGTTTCGCCTTGCGGGCCGATGTGGGTGCGGTAACCGTCTGAAAGGCGAACAATCATTTCGTGGATGCCGGCTATTTTTGCTGCCTCAATGACGGCGCGGGGATCGGCATTGGGCTCAAGCCTTGAAATATTTTCTTCAATGGTGGCATCGAGCAATGCAACATCCTGGGGAAGATAGCCAATGTAATTTCCCAGATCATCATCACTCCACTGCGTGATATCTGCTTCATCCAGCCTGACGGATCCCCGGAGGACAGGCCAGATACCGGTCATGGCGCGCACCAACGTGGTTTTTCCACCACCACTCGGTCCGATCACGCCCAGGACCTGTCCGGCCTTGAGTTCAAAACTGACGTCGGTCAGAAGGACGCGGCCGGAGCCTGGTGCTGCCACTGTCATCTTTTCAATCTGCAGGGCGCGCGTTGGCGCAGGCAGCTTCATGGGAGGTTGCAGATTGGCAAGCACCGCCATGGTTTCCTTCAACCGGTTAAAGGCCGTGCGAGCCGAAACCATGTTTTTCCAGTTGCCAATGGCGAGGTCTACAGGTGCCAGGGCTCTGGCGGAGGTGACGGATGCCGCAATAATAGAGCCTGATGACATCTGGCCCTTGATGACGAGCCAGGCGCCAAGCCCCAGGATTGCTGACTGGAGGATCATGCGCAAAACACGGGAAATTGCGCCGAATGTGCCGCTAATGTCATAAGCCTTGGTTTGCAGCGCGAGATGTTCTGAATTGGCACGGGTAAAGCGGGTAACGGCGCGCGAGGCAAATCCCATGGCCTTGAGGATTTCCGCGCTGCGAGCATTGGAGTCGGCTATGGCGTTCCGCGCAATCACGGCGCGGTAGGTGGCGCTGCTGAGGCGGCGCGTGAGGAGTTCGGTTGCGATGGCGAGCAATGACAACACGAAGGCACCGGCAATGGTGAGAGCGCCGAGCAGTGGGTGCAGGAGATAGACGAAGATCAGGTAAAGCGGCATCCATGGCAAATCAAACAGCGCCATGGGTCCTTGGCTGCCCAGAAATCCTCGCACAGTATCCACGTCGCGCCCGCGTTCCAGCGATTCAGATGTGGAGAAACCAAGACGCGGCATATCGATGGCAATCTTGTGGGCGAGAGGTGCTACCTTCGTATCCAGCCGCCCACCCACACGGATGAGAATCTGTGATCGTATTGTCTCAAAGATACCCTGGAAGAGATAAAGCCCGATAGCGAGCATGGACAGGGCCAGAAGGGTGGAGACATTGCTGCTGGGAATGGCCCGGTCATAAATCTGCAGCATGTAGAACGAGCCGGTGAGCGCCAGCACGTTGACGATGCCGGATATTCCGAAGAGGAATGCGAAGATGCCGCGGAAATCCTTGGTCAGCGCTTCCGCCGCCCGTTGTTTTCCTGCTGTGACCTGCTCTTTGCTTTTCATTTTGAACCACCGCTTTTGTTGGCCTGTCAAGGGAAGATGCAAGGGATGGGCCAGATACGCAGGCCCATCCCCTTCGTGGTTAACTCAAAGCGTGATGTTCAAATCCCCTGCGGGACTCCAATTCAGCGCTGCATGATAACCACGAAGTGTAATCTGGAATAAATCCGTGGCGAGATTTGCTTTGGTGTTGCCACGGATCACAGTGAAATCGCCATGATAGTTCCTTGAATTCGACGCGCAGATATGCGGCCGCAAGTAATGTAGAAATAAATTTCGTTAGTGGAATGGGTGCGCAGGGCGCGCTAACCCGGCATGCTGCCGAGAAAGCGAACATGGTCGTCGGCTGCCGGGTGTTCGCCTGGAGCGATCATTAATTCGAGTACACATTGCCCTACTCCTTTAACGCTTACCTGTTCGTGGCCCACTTCACAGGTGGACCCGCGATTGCCGAGAGCGAAAACTGCCAAATCTAGGGTAAAATATATGCGCCCAATTCGATGAGTAGCTCGCCCGAGTTCTACTTTTCTGATTGTATCTAACATCAACTACAATCATTGAAATAGGGCCTAAAGACTCGGTCGGCAGCTGGTATGGGACCTTGGTCGCGGTCTTAGCTATGGACCATAAGGGCCTGTGTCATCGCTGTTTTTCCAAATGGCACATCGGCCTTACCTATGACTTAGCCGTTTTGCGTAGCACCGATTGTTAAGGTGTGATTCAAATATGTTGATATATATAGCAAAAACAGATATGGTCTAAACGCCGGGGGGAATCTCGGAGTTTGGGGCGTGAGTTTTCATAAAATTTTGAGTGCGAATGGCGCTAACGCGTCATCGTGCATTATGGTTAAGAAATTTTCGATTGGTGCTGCAATTATAACACTGTGCAGCACAAGCATCGTTTATACTTGGCTTGCATATCACCTTCATAAAAATGCAGCATCGTTAACCGCCATTTTCATGGCTGTGTTGCGAAGCAGAAGTCCTTTTCCTCTGTTTGAGGAAGATAGCGATCCCAATCGTAAATTTGTTTATGCCGATCGAGAAAGACCGTTCGTAAAAGTTGAGTTTAGGTACAACTTGGCGCGCAATTGCATGGTGAGCCTAAAGGCGGGAATGGCACAGATCTTGCTAAAATCCGGCAATAGAAGAATTCACATAGCGGCAAACTTCAATGCTTAAACAATATGAATCCATAGTTAACAAGCTTAAAAGAGTGAGTAAAATCCATGAACAGCACCATACGCGTCGGAATTGTGGATGACCACCCCTTGATGCTGGAAGGCATCGCCCAGACAGTAAAAGCCATCAGTGGCTTCGAAATTGTGGGTCTTGGTTCGTCACTGAATGATTCACTTTCAATTGCCCATAACCGTCGACCGGAAGTCATGCTTCTCGATGTGAGCATGCCAGGTGGGGGAATTGAAGCGGCACGGCGGCTCTCAACGGACTTTCCAACGATTAAACTCATGATGCTCACTGTATCAGAACGCTACGACCATGTTACCGAAGCCCTTAAGCTAGGCGTAAGGGGCTACCTGCTCAAGGGCGCCAACACAGCGGAATTCCGTGACTGTCTGCACGCAGTGGTGAATGGCAAACGCTATATTACCAATGAACTTCTCATGGGCATGCTGGTGATGCACGACAGGAAAGTTGGGCGCCATGAGACCAAACCAGAACTAACACCACTGGATGGATTTACCGTTCGTGAAAAGGCTGTGGTCGAGCTTCTCGCACTTGGAAAACCAAACAAGAGAATTGCCGAGGAACTCGGCATCTCTGAAAAAACAGTCAAGCATTACATGACAATCATCATGCAGAAGCTCAACGTGCAAAACCGGGTAGAAGCGGTTCTGGCACTCACGCAAAAACAGGCGATGTTGTCCGAACTGCTCGACGATCCTGTTCCCGCGCCGCGCCATCATTCCATGAGTTCAAATCCGCTATCGGCCAAGACAGGGAGTCATTCAGTAACTTTCAAATGACCACCTAGAGGCCAAGGAGTGCCATAGGCTGATATTGCGACGTTTGCTGAAAAATCCAAATGAGCCAAATCGCAGGCGCGATAAAGGCTCCAAATGGAAGCGCTGTCATGCGCGTGACATTACGCTGTCCGGCAAAGCTGACTGAGATGACAACGGCAGCAAGGGCGCCAAGGGATGCAAGCAAGAGAGTAATTGCGAGATTTTCAGGGCCAAGCCAAGCGCCTCCCGCCGCAAATAGCTTCACGTCGCCCATGCCGAGCCCTTCAAAGCCCTTGAACCGTGCATAGCCAACTTTAATGGCATAAAGTGAAATGCCGCCAAGCAATGCACCCAGAACGCTCATTGTTACGCTGTAGGCACCATCCATTCCGGAAACAATCCAAAAGGCCAATATCCCCAAGGGAATTGCGGGAAGGGAAAGTTGGTCGGGAATTATGAAGTGCCGCAGATCCGAAATCGTGATGGCTGCCATTATAAAGGTTAGGGCCAGCGTCAGAACTGTTATCGAAAAGGGAAGATAGAGGGCGGATACGATAGCGGTTAAGACGGCCAATGCCGCACAGACCATAAATTGTTGAAGCGTTAAATTTTCCATGTGTTACTGTGGCCAAACTGCCACGCTAATTGGTGGTCTACAAGGTCTTTCAAGCCCTGATGGGATTGCCACGGCCATCACCTGCCTCTATAACTTGAGCTGTTGAATAACTGAGCATGTCAATTGCATGGGGCCATTTAATTTAATCATGCTCAGATACGTCAATCGACTAGTGGGTAGTGATGCAGGGGTCAACGGTCAATTCACGTATAGCAGAAGTCGGTGATTTCAATATTGCTCGGTGGTTGTTGCAAATTTTACCGGGACTCGCCCTTGCGATTTTCCTGCAGGGTTGCGCCAGTGAAGGCAGAAAATTGCTTGAACCCGATCCTACCAATGTTGACTTGAGTGCGCGCGGGCCTTCCAATTCCTCTCGAAATGCAAATGGTGTTCAAGCCAGATCGCCTGTTGGCCAGACCAAAGTCCAGACCTACCTTGGCGAGGATACGCTTGCTCCGGGTGAAGTGAAGCGGATCACTGGCATCCAGCAGGAGAACGGCGAATATCTGGTCAATCTTGAAAATGCCAGTATCACCGAGGCAGCCAAGCTGATCTTGGGCGATACACTCAAGGAAAACTACATCGTAGACCCACGCGTCAATGGGACGATTACGCTGTCTTCAGTAAACCGCCTTTCCGCCAACCAGCTTCTCTCGGCATTCGAAGCTGCCTTGAAAATGAATGGCGCTGTGCTTTTCGACGGCGAAGGGCGTTTCCGGATATCCGCATCAACGGACGCCAGCGAAGGGGAAATGGGTTCTGCTGATTTTCCTGGACGCAGCGGCAGGACCGCCAATGGATATGGTGTCAGCGTCGTACCGTTGAAAAACATATCGGCCGCCAATGCCATGGGCCTGGTCGACAATTTCATTTCCCGCAATGGAACAGTGAGAACATTCACGACAGGAAATTTGATCCTGATCAGGGGCACTGCCGAGGAAAGACAGTCTCTGGCAGAAATCATCCTGTCCTTTGACGTTGACTGGATGAAAGGCCAATCCGCGAGCCTTGTAACACTCAGCAATGGATCACCTGCGGACACAGTCGCCCAGCTCGAACAGATCTATGGCGCTGGAAAGGGTCCAGGCGGCGTGCGTTTTGTGGCACTTGATCGCCTGAATGCCGTACTCCTGCTTGCCAATAGCCAGGAAAAAGTCCGGCGCGCGGCCAAATGGGTGACGCGCCTTGATCGTCCCAGTGAAACGGACCTCAATCAATATGTCTATGTGGTGCAAAACGGCAAGGTGGAGGAAATGGCGAAGATCCTGAATGCTACATTCAACGATCAGGATGGTGGCGCCAGGCGTGATGTTGCACCCAATGAGGCTGCTGTCTCTGCCCAAGCTCCCAATGCGACCGAGGAAATCGCAATCGGCCAGGCAAATCCTGATGGCAAAGCCGACAATGTGAATGTTGCGCCTGATGTTTCCCAAGAACAATTTAACGCGACACCAACTGAAAGAACGTCTGGCTCAGGCATCAGAATTACGCCAAGCCAGACAAACAATGCCCTCATCATCCGTGCGACCCTCAAGGACTATCAAAAGGTTCTTTCGGTGCTGCGCAAGATTGACGTTCCCGGTGCCCAGGTCCTGATCAATGTCACGATTGCCGAAGTTGTGCTAAATGACAACCTTCGCTATGGCGTACAAGCCTATTTCAAATCGAGACATGCATCAGGTGGCCTGTTTGAAGGAAACAGCCTTGCTTTGCAGCCCAGCTTCCCGGGATTAAACTTCCTGCTGGGGGCCACAGCTGATCCCCGCCTTGTGCTTGATGCACTTTCAGCTGTCACCAGTGTGCGCATTGTTTCTTCGCCATCGGTAGCGGTTCTCGAAAATGAGCCGGCGGTGATCAAGGTGGGTGATCAGATTCCCATTCTTGTTCAAACCATCGCAGGATCAACTACGGTGCCTCCGCCCCTGGTGAATTCCATTGAATACCGGGATGCGGGCGTTGTGCTGAAAGTAACGCCCCGGATCAACAACTCGGGTCTGGTAACCATGCAATTGACGCAGGAATTATCCGCGGTAGCGCCCAACGCATCCGACACCGGTGCGGTTAATCTTACGCCTACAATTTCCCAACGCAGCATCACCAGCAAGGTGTCGGTCTACAGTGAACAGACAATTGTGCTTGGCGGACTGATCAGCAGTCAGGATAGCCGGAGCAAGGACGGCATACCGGGCGTCAAGAAAATTCCCATTCTTGGCGATATTCTGGGAAAAACAGATAATAAGTCCAGGCGCAGCGAGCTAATTGTTTTCATAACGCCGCAAGTTGTCCGCGACAGCGAGGACGCCAGCCGTGTCTCTTCAGAATTGCGGGACAAGCTGCGCCTGTTCAATCCTGAGCAGCAGTAGCTTTTAGCTCTCCCGGGCTTTTGAAAAGTTTCAAGCTGAACAGTTTTCCGCCTTGCCCAATCGATATTTCACGATCGCTAATCTCGGCAACTTGCCAGCCTTCATAACTGTCACCGGATTTAAGACGGAGGGTTGCCTGGGTTTTATTCCAGCGCAGGAGAGCGATCCTGCTGCGGTTGGCCGTCATGATTCCCAGCAAGGTGAATTCATTGGGGTCTGGGGCCAGCTGTACCCGAGCAGCCAGAACCACCTGCTGAACAACCGGTTCCAATACGGGCAGGAGAACTTCTACCGGTTGCATGCGTGACGGATTAAAGAGTACGTGCTTCGAGATAACATCAAACTCCTTGGAGCTTGTGTGTGACAGTGGGTTATCCAAACTAATGTTTATCGGACCCAGCTGCTTCTCGACGCTTGCGCGCCCTGCGTCATCGGAAGAGGCAAGCTCTGTGTCAGCTGATGATGCGACCGCGCTTCGGGCTGGCGCTTCTTTCCACAGCATGTCACCTGCAGCGGCGGCTGCAACACAGACCAAGGCTATGATCAAAGGTTTTGATACCATCTCTAGGTGCCTCCCAACCAGGACGAAGCTTCAAGTGTCAGCCGCACAGAAATCTGTTGTGATGGATTGGATCCATCGGCTGCGCCTGAATCAGCCACGGAAATGGAGGCGTCTTTTACCATTACAAGGGGCTTTCCGGATTCAACCTCATAAAGGAAGTCCTGCAGCTCTTCGATTTTTCCCTTTGCTTCAAGTTCCAGCTCCAAAGAAACCGCGCGACCGCTTTGCGTTACATTGGCGGACTGCATGCGATTAATTGTCAGGCCGGATTTGTCAGCCCAGCCAGAGATCCGGTGCTGCATTTCCGCGGCAGCTATTCCGGTTGTATCACCCGGAACAAGAACGCCCATAATATCACTTTTTTGAACGGAGCCAACGGCTGAAGACCTTGCAGCTTGTCCAGCGCGTTTCTGCAACAGCGAAAGCACCGTTCTTTGCTCGACGGCATCTGCCTTCCACATGCGTGCAAGCACAAAGGGCGTAACGGCAATGGTTATCGTGGCCAGAATATAAAGAGCGATAAAGGTCAGACCGTATTTTCCTGTGGTGGATAGTCTCACATGTTTGGGGCGCAACATCATTTCTCTCCTGAAACTGGACTGACGTCGGCTGAAATTGAAAATGCGTCCTGCTTGTCAGACGTATTTCTTTGCGTGGCAGCAGCGAAATTCACGTTCTGCAGCAGAGGGGATTTCTCAAGCTTGGCTATAATTGCGGAGACTGCGCCGCCTTTCCCCGTGATCGTCACATGCCCTTCGCTCAGGACAATGGACTGAAGCCAAGTTTCATTGGGAATGGATAAGGTCAGTTCCTTGAGCAAGACAATCAGGGGTACAGACTGGTGCTTGCGGGCAGCCAGGGCCCATGCTGTCGAAACTTCCGTCATTTGACTGTTCGCGGCAGAGCTTTCATCCAGTTTTGCCTGAAATTTTGCTTGCTGGGCAGTGAGGAATGCCAGCTCCCCTTGAGCGTTCCATGCTTGCACAGCTGCGGTCAAGCCAGCCAAGAGAGAGAATGCTCCCAAGGCAACGGCTGAGAGCAACAGTTTACGCGATTGACCCTGCGACGTGTCGGTGGTTGATAAAACATTTATCCTATCTTCGGCGTCAATGCTGTCACCAAACTCAATATGGTTCACATTGATGCCCGAAGCCTTCAAGGAGGAGGTGAGTATGGTCACGGACGCTTTTCCCGTCATGCCAATTTCAACCGCGATTTGACCATCGGCGGAGCCACCCACCAAACGGTAACCCCATAGCATGTCGGCGGACTGCCAAGGTGAGAGGCTCTCGACCTTGTTGCGCACAATGCTGGGAAGAAAGCTCAATGCGCTTGACGGCAATGAAATGACTTTACGAATTGCTCGGTCTGAAGCGATTCTCAGGACAATTTCCTCTCCTGGAACACGGCCCAATTTCTGTGCAAGCGCGGCTGTGGCGCCCGCGTCGTACATTGCGGGGAGCGTTCCGATGCGGTCATATTTTCCCGGCTTTTTCGCAAAAAAAACACTTACCTCATTTCGTGTTTGTATGAATATGAGCTGCGCCCTCGTGACGCTTCCTTTAGACCCGCCCCGCACTTCCTCGAGAAAGGTTGCCGCGCAATCGAGTGCCCGGCCAGCCCAATTCCCATGAGGACGCTTTGTGGATACCATCCCATCCTCCGCGGCCAAAGCAGTTGATCCCGTGAATCCGAATGTATCCAGCGTTACCATGATAACCTCACGATTTGAAACGGCGCATTCCCATTTTTACGGTTCAGAGCAATGGTGGCGCGGAGACTGCTTCCAGCAAGCATATGCAAGCCTCCCATCACTTTTGCCTCAACGATATAAACATTGCCCGCCTCGGCGGTGAGATATTGTCCGTAACGGGCCGCAATAGCTTGGTAAGCCGCTATATTCGCATCTCTACTGCGCTGGAGTGACAGGATATCATCAACATCCGTAATGGAAATACCGGGCACGCTCTCAATCACTGCCCGCGAGCTTGCTCTTACATTCACTCTTCCTCCCTTGCTATAGAGGCCGATAAAGGGGATCAGCTTATCCACCAATTCAGGTCTCTCCCCGGCTAGCTCATAGATTTCGTCGACGGATTGAAACGGCAATTCGCTGGAAGGCTTCTGCTCATCTGTAGATCGTCGATCAAGAATGGCATCAGCCAAGGCATTGCTGGCCCCTCCTCCGCCTAAGACTTTGTCTGCCAGCGCACGGATCAAGTCCGGTTGCGCCCGAGCAATATCGACGAGGCTGCTTGCATCGAGGACCCTTATTTCAACGCTCGCTCCGTTGAGATTGACAAACTCCGCATGACCATCCCAGGCTTCGTTGCCATCAGCCAGAAGTCTGGCCGCAGCAATTTCTACCGCAGAATCCAAAGTAGTCTCGGTTTGCAAGCGGTCAATTTCCAGGCGTGAGAGATCAACGTTAGAGCGAACATTTCCGCCTAAGGAGACGACCAACAATGTCATAAGGGTGACAAGCCACAGCACGGCCACAAGAACAGCGCCATGCTCACTGGTCTTACTAACCGAATTTGCGGGCGATTTCATCAGTTCTTCTCGCTCATGAGTTTGCCAAGGCTCTTCATCGTGCAGGCCGGGCTTTCGATATTCACGCAAGCTGCTTCTGCACTGACTTTCAGTGCGATGACCATTGGAGGATATGCCTGGGCGCCAGTCCTGGATTCCGTCGTCTGAATTCGAACCAGGCCTGGCAAAGTGTCATGCTCGCGCCAGTCGTAGAGCCATGCGTCGGAGGCACCATGCGCGCGCTTGTAGCTGAAGCTAAATGAAAATCCACCTTCTGAAAGGACAACTTCATCCGCCCATTTCGCAGCCGCTGCGGAGCCGTCTGTAGTATAGAATGGAGCATGTACGCGGATCAACGCAGTGCCCGAACTGGTTTGGCGGCTGAAGAGGTGTACCCAATATAGTCCTTTGGCGCCGCTTGCCGGTCTTTCCTGCACGACAAATGTGATGGAGGATGGTTGCCCGTGGAAATGGAACTGGGGAGGCTTGGATTGGCGATCAGCAATTCTTTGAATTCGGGAAATGTCACCGGCCGCAATTGCCAACCCTGTGCTGACTTTTTCCTGGCTGGACAGTTTTCGCACAACTTGGCTCCAACCGATATTTACCGAACTGGCCAGTGTTGTCAGCCCGGCGATGACTGACGCCGAAATGACAAGTCCAACAAGCACTTCTATGAGTGTAAAGCCTTCTTGCTGGGATGAACGGTGCTTCATTGGCGCATCCTCACAGAATTAATTTCGATGTGGCCCTGGGGAGCCCAAAAGACCGTGAGCTTGAGATCATAGAGCTGAAACCCTGGCGGGCTAATCCTGGCAAGGTCACCCGACGCGGGCTCGACCTGTAGATCCCAATTATATTCGCCCGATGTGCCGTGCCTGTTGCGCAAGATATCCCGCGGTTCATTGTCCAATTCCGCGAGAACGGATCGTGCCGTGATGCGCGCACCCATATGCCCATCCAGACGATCGGTAGCGCGCAGGCTTGTGGTCAGGCTTGCGTAAAGGCCGGCAATCGCGAAGGCCGCGATGGAAGCGGCGCACAGCACTTCTATCAAGGTGAAGCCATTCTCTCCGTCTCTGTGTTTATCCATTGTTGATTGTGACATTTCCGGTCAGCCAGTTCACATAGAGTTCATAAGTTCGCCCGCGCGAAACAAATTTCAGTTCACCCCCGGTTGATGTTCCGTCCGGGAAAAATCTGATGCCAAGGGTTTTGTCTGCTTGCTGCTCTGACTTCGCCGCAACAGCGGCAAATTCAATTTCACGCGGGACCACTATCGTGTGCCGGCCTACGCTTTCGATATGACGTCCAGCCACATCAATATAGACCACCTGTTCGCTGCCACTTCGCAGAGCTGCAAGGCGCGCATGGCGCAGGATTTCGGAAGAGTTGAGGAGCAGCGCACGGGCTTGTACCGCAGCGCCACCGGCGCCCATCCTCAGTGATACAAGTGCGGTTGCTGCCGCCAGCAGCATGATGACCGCCAACATTTCCAGCAGCGTGAAACCTAACTCCCGGCAGGAACGTTGATGTGTATCAATTCCAGGTATCAGCATCCTCGCCCGTTCCGCCAGGCTTGCCATCCCGGCCTAATGTATAGAGATCAAACCGGCCCTTCTTGCCGGGAGATTCGTATTTGTAGGGGTTGCCCCATGGATCAACAGGCAATTGCGGCTTGCTGAGGTATGGGCCATTCCAACCCTTTTTCTGCCCGCGGGCGACAACCAAGGATTCAAGGCCATCTGCCGTAGTTGGATAGTCTCCAACATCCAGAAAATAGAGTTCAAGCGAGGTGCTCAGGTTCTTGATCTCAACAGCAGATGTCTTGCTGCGTGACGAACCGAGATAGCCCACAACCCGCGGTCCGATGATGCCTGCCAGCATGACGAGGATAACCATCACCACGAGGAGCTCGACAAGTGTAAAACCAGCTTCGCGGCTTTCGGCATTGTAGCCTCTTGACTTTCCATCTTTACTGCGGCCGATTTTCACGCGTTCCATTTTCCAATTTCCGATCTAGAGAGCGAGGTCATTCATGCTGATGACTGCGCTCATGAGTGTAATAATGATCGAGCCTACGAAAAAGCTCAGTATCAAGATGATGACAGGCTCAAGCAGCGACATTGCCCGCTCGACCGACCTAGCAAACTGCGCTTGCTGCATTTCGGTGGCCTGCAAAAGGCTGGGTGTGAAGTTGCCGGTTTCGCTGCCAACGCGCAGCATGCGTGACAGCACGGGCGGAAAGATCCGTGAACGGCTCATCGGCTCGACAAAGTCTCCGCCTGTCCGCAGGGCGCTTTCCATATCCTCCAGGATGCGAAGAATCTCACCGCTCGGCGCCCCTGTCTTCATCAGCCTCAGACCTTCTGTGAGACCTACTCCTGCTTCAAGCAAGGTTGCCAGGGTCCGGCAGAACCGGATGGCAGTTGCATTGCGGATCAGGCTTCCAAGAACAGGTATATAGGTCGCAAATGCAAATCCGGCATCGCGGACCGTCTGTAACTGCGCGGCAAAGGCCGCAATACAGAAGGCAAGCAATATGATAACGAGCAGCATGCTGCCATGTGCGATCAACCAGTCAGATATTGTGATGACAAACTGAGCGGCCTCCGGCACCGGGCCGCCTGCGCCGGTGATTACTTCTTTCAGCGTCGGCACAATGTAATACATGATGAAGGTCACGGCAGCGAATGCAATGGCAATGAGCAGTGCCGGGTAGACCAGGGCCGACGTGACGCGTTCACGCACCTTTTCCATGTGTTCGCGTGAAATTGCGATCCGCTCCAGTACCGCAGGCAATGTACCGCTGGCTTCAGCGACTTCGACCATGCTGAGGATATCAGGTGAAAAAAGCGAGGTACTGGCCATGGCGGCATGAAGGGATTGCCCCTTTCGGATATCGGACCTGATCCTGTCACACGCGGGACCCAGCCTTCCCGCAGCATTGCCAACCGCTAGAATTTCGAGCCCGTGGCTGAGGTCCACGCCCGCCCGGAGCAGCCACCCCAGTTCACGACACCACGATGTGATATCTTCATATTTAATGGCATGCGAAAACAGAGAGAGGCGTTTGTTTTGGCTTGGCCTGCTACCAGCTTCAACAACTTCAATGGGATGATGGCCCATTTCGTTGAGGCGTAACAGAATCGCACCGCGGTCCATGCCATCCATGACGCCGGATGCCCATTTTCCGCCGGGATCTATGGCTGAGAAGCGGTAACTGACCATCACCATTTCCCTCTACTCACTCAATGCCACGCGGGCGACTTCTTCAAGCGTGGTGAGCCCTTGACCACACTTCACCAGTCCGTCGTTGATCATCAGTCCGCCACCCCTTGGCTTTGTACCTGCAACGATCTGGCCTGCGGTCACCGATTGCGTAATGAGCGCGCGGATGGTGTCGTCAACGACAAGGAGTTCAAATATCGCAATCCGCCCGTGATAGCCGGTGCCTCCACAATGGTTGCAGCCCACGGCTTTCCATAGACTTTTTGGAATTTTCAGTTCAACGGATTGTTCTGCGAATATTTCTGCTGCAGCTTGCGTGGCGTTCAAGTGATGCGCCTTGCAATGCGGGCAAAGTTTTCGTACGAGCCGCTGAGCTACCACACAGCGCAATGTCGATGCGATCAAATAGCTGGGAACGCCGAGGTCGAGAAGCCGCGGAACAGCGGCGGCCGCAGAATTTGTGTGAAGCGTGGTCAGGACAAGATGACCAGTCAATGCGGCATGCAAGCCGATCCGGGCTGTTTCCGGGTCGCGCATTTCTCCCACCATAATGGTATCTGGATCAAAGCGCAGAAGTGAACGCAAGGTGCTGGCAAAGGTCAGGCCAATTTCAGCCTTAACCTGTACCTGGTTAATCCCATCGATTTGATATTCGACAGGATCTTCAATGGTCACGATCTTGCGGCTTGGTTCATTGAGTTTGCTCAGCACAGCCGCCAGCGTTGTGGTTTTGCCGCTGCCTGTAGGTCCCGTCACCACCAAAAGGCCGTTGGGTGATTGTATGGCTGCCTTGAGCGCTGCTGCATCTCGTACATCCAGTCCCAGATTGTCAATATGGGGGACCTCATGGGAACCACTGAGAAAACGCAGTGCAACACCTTCGCCGTGGACGGTGGGCATCGTTGCCACGCGCACATCGAATTCGCGACCTTCTATCAACAATCGCGCGCGCCCATCCTGCGGCAACCTGCGCTCGGCGATATTGAGCTTGCACAGAATTTTGATGCGCGAAACAATGGCGCGTCCGAAATCAGGATCAACGCTGCCGACATTTGCCAGAAATCCGTCGACGCGCTGGCGGAGATCCATGCGTTCGCGGGCAGGTTCCATGTGAAGGTCGGTGGCGCGCGCCGCAGCCGCCTCACTGAATAGCTTGTTTACGAAATCGATGACCGGCGCCTCAAGCGCCATGTCGCGCAGGTGTTCAATTTCATCGCTGCCGAGTTTTTTAGGAAGCGTTGCTGCTGGTAAAGCACGGGTTTCGTTTTTTATGCCTGCCTGCATGCGGTCAATAGCCGCCAAGATCTGGTTGCTCGTTGCGATCTGCAATTCCAGTTCCGCCTGACCAAGCGCAACTTTTAGTTCAGCAATCGTTGCCATATCTTCAGGATCGGTGGTTGCCACGACCCATCTGCTATCAGCCATCCTGATGGGCAGCACCTTCCGGTCCCGCAAGAAACGAACCGAGAGGCTTGCGCCAGAAGAAGCCTTGCCCGCCCAGATGTCTTCCGAAACCATGGGGATTGCGTAATGTTGCGAAGCGGCCGTTGCAAGGATAGTCGAATCAATAAATCCAAGCCGTTCAAGCAGCTTCACTGGCGTTTCCTCAGTCTTGTTGCTTTCTTCAACAAGGCGAGCCAATTCGCCATTAGAGACAAGGCCATCCCGAACGAGCGTCTCGAACAAATTAAGCCCGCCCGCCAGCGGACCATGGCCTGGCTGCGACAAGAAGCCTGCCGCTCCGCCGTTGCGGCCCTCGATCTCACATTTGGGGCTCGAACGAGTGAGTGTCATCTACGCCTCCAGCTTTGCTGCAAGTTTGCCTGCAGGCGCAGATCGAATTTCGGGAGCCGCCCATTTAGTTTGATGGTGCAATCTTGCTGTGGTCATGTTGGTGTGCCGTATGATCGTGTTGTTGATTTGTTGAGGCAGATTCCTTGGATAGCGCCAACCGATCCGTTGCCGCCCTAAGGTAACCGATAAGGTCTTTGGCATCATTTGCAGACAACCCCATCTCTGGCATCTTCACGCCCGGAAACTGGGCGTCAAGAGCAAGCGCAACCGGATCGCCGGTACGTCTCATCTTGCCGGGACTCATGATAAAGTCGGAAAGCCACTCATTCGACCGGCGGCTGGTTACATCGCGGAGATCTGGACCCACGCGATTGCCGACGCCCACCGTATGGCATGGCGTACAAATTTTGCGGAACAGGGTTTCGCCAGGATTGCGCGTGATGACGACGGGGTTATTGTTTGTGTTCGCACTCGTTGAAACATGTTCGGCGGCCAGCTTTGGATTCATGCCGCGAATGTTGTAGACCAGCGATGCAATTTCGCCAAAGGGCGTGTCGCGCTGCCAGTCGCCGGTCGCGTCATTGCCGAGAACAATTTCCATTTTGTGCTCGCTAAGCAGCGGAGAACGATTGCCGAACTTGCTGTTGATGGCACGCATGTCCTCCGGCTTGCCAGTCAGAAATAACCACCCGGGTCCGCTTTTGAAGGCCTCTGAAAAGGCCTTGAGCCGCTCGGGAGTATCGTTCTCCGGATCGACCGTCATAGACACGAAAAACACATCCCGGCCCATGGCTTCGCCTAGCTGGTCCTTGACCAATGCAAGGCGGGCTGTGGTCAATGGGCAAATGTCGGGACAACTTGTGTAGATGAAGCTGATGACAACCTGCTTGCCCTTGATCACATCATCGTAGAATCGAAGAGTTTTGCCATCCTGTGTCACAACCGGCAAATTGGGGAAATAGTTGGCACCCCATCGTGAATCGCTATCTGCCTTTGCATACCCGCAGATTGCAAATAGCGACACAACAAGAACCAGCAAATTCCGCAAAGGCATTGCCATCAGTTTTACGCTCTCACGCACTAACGTTACAATTAGCTGTTTCAATTTCGGTGCCATGGCCGCGCCTCGACATTCTACCCAACCTTGAACCCCGATGGCACCCCTTCTGGCAACACCTCAGGCATTGTGAAGATGATGCCGTCGGGCGTGGGGTTCGGCGTCTGCATAATCACGTTCTGCGGCGAACCCGCGATACCGTTCAACAACTGAATGCGCATCAGCATGGCAAAGTCTTCATGCACCGTATTGTGGCAGTGGTTGACATAAGATCCGCCATATTCACCAAACTGGATTTGGAACTGCACCCGGCCATTTTCACCAAGGCGCCATACATCTTTACGGACCAATCTCTCTGTTGCGGGGATGGATGCGCCGCCCCGATTCATAGTGATTCCTTCCTCAAAATGTAGGTGAATAGGATGGTCCCAGCCGCCTCCCCCGTTTATGTAAGTCCAGTGCTCAACCTCGCCCGGCTTTGGAATGACCATCGAAACCCGGTTGGCATTCATTGAGTGCGACGACTCGCCATTGATCTTGATGGTCCAAGGGAACGACGCGGTTTCCGGGCAGTCAGGCACGCATTTACCGTTTGAACCGCGCGAGTCGCCGTTGCCAGAACGGCCGAACTCCACCACGCGGGTGCGCACCGGGGCGACAATCGGAATCTGCTCGGTGAGCACGTTGGGAACTTGGCTCATGTCATTGGTCCCGCAGGCGTTCGCAATAGTATGGGTGTGGTTCGGATTATCGACGCTCTGCACTGAGCTGACGACGCGGAACTCCATGATATCGCCCAGCACGGGGTCTTCATCCCTGCTGCGTTTCAACGCTTCGGCGTAGGACAGTGCCTCCTTCGGTCCGCGCCCATCGTCGCGCATTTTCATCAGATTGGCCATCTTGATCGTGGAGCCAGGGGTGAAACTGGAGAAGTCGACGATGATATCGTAGCGCTCCGCGATGCCCTGCACGTCGAGCGCAGACAGCAGGACCGGGTTGACCAGCAGGTTGCCGTCATTGGCAATCTGCCTGAACGGCACCGGCGTGCCGTTGGACCTGAACAGCGCGAGCTTCCAGAAGCGCGACATAGAGGCGGGAAGGATGCGGAAGCGGTATTTGCGCGGCAGCACCTCGAAGTATGGCGCATAGGACTGGTTGACCAGGGGCATGTCACCCAAGAAGCCATCGGTGTTGAAGATGTCGAAGAAATACTGCCCGTCGAGATCGCAGGCGGCATCCGAGATCATCAGGTTAACGTCGAAATCGACGTTGCCCCAAGACAGCTGGTTGCCGCTCGGCAGGCGCAGGTTGACGTTGGCGCCTGTATTGGGCTGCTCGCTGCCGCGGTCGGGCCCGCTGTAATAGTTGACCATGCCCGCCATGCCTTTGTAAACATTCTCGGCGGTGAAGAAGAAGCGGTGGTCATGGAACCACAGGGTGCCCTGCAGCTCACGGAAGTCGCCTGCCACATTGACAACGTCGCCATTGTCGAGAGGCCCTGAGGCCCGGCGATCCGTGGCGTACTTGTTGATCTTGTCACGACGCGCAAGCGTCGTGCTCCAGCGATAGTCGTAGAATGTGCCGGGAAAGTGGTGCGCGTTGGCTGCGCCATCGCTCTCGGCGCCGTTGTGCGCATTGTGAAAATGCAGCTGAATTTCGTTGCGGCCGAAACCGCCGTTTTTCTCGCGCTCGTTCGGCAGGTTGTTGTAAATGCGCGTGAGGATCGGCTCGCCGTAGCGGCCCTTGATCAGCGGCAGCGGCAGGTTGCCTGACACGTTTTGGCCCGAGCCGAAAGTCCAGACCTTGTTGGGCTGCTGATGGGCCATATTGTCGTGAAAATAGGTTTCGGAATTGCATTGGCCGATTGAAAACACATAGCCAACCTGGGGGAAGAACTCGTCCCACCGCTGATGCGCAAAGACCTCGCCTGGTGGACGGCCTTCGATTGGGCCCCGGTGGGTCAGGGGATTGGTTACATTCGGGGTTACCTCGGGGCTGACGAAATCTGTGTGCCAAGACAGCCGCTTGGCGTCCCGCTCGTTCATGTAGCCTGGAAAGACGGCGTTGCCCGTTGCCGCGTCACGGGTGAGCGGGACGGGTTTTTGCACCTCGAGCCGGTGCATCCGAGCGGTGAATTTCTGGGCGCCGTACAACGGGCTACGCGGCGTGCCCGTCGGCACGGTTGCATAGGCGCTGCGGGCAAACGGGCTCAGGCCATTCTTGAGGGCCAAAGCTCCCATACCGGTGAATATTCCCCACTTGAACAGGTCACGACGGGTGATGTCGCCGAGCGACAGCGCCTTTACGATTTCGGCGCGGTTGTCGCGGGCTTTTTGCGCTTCTCTTTGCCTGATGCGGGAAGCATTTGGTGAGATATACATAATTACATACTCCGTTGTCTCAAACCGTCTATCCGCCACGGGCGCCACCCGCGTGACAACTCCTCGCACCTCTGCTGCGACCGACACGTGTGTGTCATCGTTCCGCCAGACGCGATCATTCCAAAATCATGGCGCCCCTCCGCCATGAGGGAGATCCATAAAGGTTATCCCGAAATGTTAGTAACTGTTTGAAGTCGCCCTTAGAAAATTCTTGCACCGAAGTCTGACTCTAAGAACATCACGTAAAAAGGGTCAGCATATCGTTGTAATGATGCTTACACGGATAATTTTCTTCTGAATAGCGACCTAGGTCTCATGGGCAGGCCGCAGACATCGCACGTGTGCTACCTTAGTCCGCCCACACGCCCATTATTATTCAGCGGCGATCAATTGTGGCTGCAGATTTGAGAGGCTTTGAGTGACATGTTTGGCGAGAGCTTCAATTGCGGAGTTGGACTTTCCGGGCTTTCTTACCAGACCGATGTCGAATGTTCCCAAATCGGGAAAGCCATCTTTGGATGTGAGCACGCGCATGCCGGACCGCACGCAAAGTTCCGGAACTGCGCCTACTGCGAGACCCTGCAATACTGCGGCATTGACGGCATTGGAATTGGCCGAGGAATAAGCAATGCGGTATTTGCGGTTCTGGCCATCAAGGGATTTCAGCACCTTGGCTCGCCAGTCGCAACCGCTTGAGGAAACAGCCAGCGGCACCACTTCAGCTTCATGGGTGCAATGTCTTTGCGAGGTGACCCAGACCAGCCTTTCACGCCGCATAGGCTCATCAGTCATGATGTCGCAACTATGGGTGACCACGGAAAGATCAAGTTCCCCGCGCTTTACGCGCTCGAACAAATGGCTGCTGGTGACGCATTCCACATCTACTGTCACCTGGGGGTGGGTGCGGGCAAAGCGGGCGAGGATCTCGGGCAAAAAACGATCGGCGTAATCGTCGGGTGTGCCGAAGCGAATGGTGCCGGTGATTTCGGGCTTGGCAAAAGTTGCCACCACTTCATCGTTCAAAGCCGTGATGCGGCGGGCATAATCCACAAGCCGCTCCCCGTCGCGCGTGAACCGACTCTGGCGTCCATCGCGGACAAAAAGCGGCTGTCCAATAAGTTCTTCCAAGCGCTTCATCTGCATGGAAACGGCTGACTGCGTCTTGTGCACATCATCGGCGGCGCGAGTGAAGCTGCCGGTGTCTGCAATCGCCAAAAAAGTCTTCAACAGATCGACATCTAAATTTGGGATCATGATTAAACTCATCAATTTTAATGATGGATATCATAATATACATTCGTTGGACTAATCAATAGAAATTTCGCATATTGTGGTCATTGAAACCAGAATTTTAACCCGAAAAACCCGCAGGAACACGATTCCTGCGTTAGAGGAGAATTGTGCCATGAGAAACTATGCCCTGAACCGCGCGGTATCCCTTGGGGAAGCCCCCGGAGCCTCTATCTTCTCGCGCATGTGGAGGAACTGGCAGGCTCGCAGGCGGGTGGCAAGCCTTGCTGAATATGACGATTATATGCTGCGTGATATCGGCGTGACGCGCAGCGATGTGCAATGGGCGGCAGGCCTGCCGCTTACGGTCAATGCCGCCTTGGCCCTGGAAGAGAAGTCATTTCAGCGCAGATATGAAAAGGGCCGTCCATAGAAGCAGTTGGTCATCTTCCCTGTTTACCATTGCGCCTGAAGTTATAAACTTTGGCCCGTGTTAATTCCTTTTCATAGGGAATTGCCTTATGATGTGCTCGATAGGCACATCGGGGCTTGCATGATTGAAGACAGTGACATGAGCATTTTGGTTAACGATCCTCCCCTCTTACAAGTGGGCAGGGTCGCTAACTGGTGGTCAGCGCTCACGTTGGTGCGGCAATTCATGCTGCTTAGTTCCATATTGGTGCTCGCGGGATTGGGCATCTTGGGCTATTGGGTTTCCAGCAAAATCGAGCAGGGCATCAAGCTTGACGTGGCAACCCGCGCGGCCCTCTATATGCAGAATTTCCTTTCTCCGCATTTGCAGGAACTGGCCAAAATCCCGGAACTCTCCAAGGACAGCGTGGAAAAGATCGAAGCCGCGCTTTCCCGAGATGCCAAAAGCCTCAGCGTGAAGGAAGCAAAGGTCTGGAACCTTCAAGGAAAAGTGCTGTTTGGAACTGACAAGTCGCTTTTGGACAGGGTTTTTCCCGTTACAGACGAGTTATCCGGTGCTGCAAATGGACGGATTGAAATTGATTTCGATAATGAACCTCATATGGATCATGATCATCCCGGTGCCCAGATCACCGAAACCCTGTTTGAGATATATGTTCCCATCCGCGACAGCGGATCCGGAAAGGTCATAGCGATAGCGGAATTTTATCAGGACGCCACGATTGTCAAAAACGCAATCGTCTGGGCCAGGCTCGAAAGCTGGGGCGTTACGGGACTGGTAAGCCTTGGCCTCATTGCTGGGCTTTACAATGTTGTAGCGCGCGGCAGCAAGCTGATCGAACAGCAACGCCGGGCGCTGGATAACCGTATCACCGACCTTACCGCACTGCTGAAACAGAATGAGGAATTGCGCAAAACGGTGGACGCTGCATCCCAGAGATCAAACGAGGACCTGGAAATCCAGTTCCGACGCATCGGTTCGGACCTGCATGATGGCATAGGCCAGATCCTGACCATTGTCATGCTCAGGCTTGACCGGGTTTTTTCTGGCAAGATCCGCAAGAACAAGGAATATGAAGCGGTCAGAGCCATGCTGAATGACGCCATGACAGAAATCCGCGACATGTCCGTTGGACTTGCGCTTCCAGAAATAGAAAAACTTCCGCTGGAGGAGGCTATCTGGCTCATTGTGTCGCGTCACGAGCGAAGAACCTCCACAAAGGTGGAATTAGATTTGCAGGAAGGGCCTGTAGAGCCGTCTCATCCCGTAAAACTTTGTCTCTGCCGCTTTGTGCAGGAAGGCCTCAACAATTCTTTCAAGCATGCTGGAGGGATATCTCAAAAAGTGACTTCCCGTTGGAATGGCGCGATAATTGCGTTGGAAGTCGTCGACCGCGGCCCCGGCCTTGATGCAACACGGCAGAGTTCAAAGCGCCAGTCCTTGGGACTTGTCGGGCTACAGAATCGGCTGGAAAGCCTTGGCGGAAAACTTGCAATCAAAAGCGGTGAGGGACAAGGCACCATACTCACCGCCACGCTGAAGGTCTATGCTTGAGGATGGACATGACAGACAATAAAATTCGCATCGCCATCGTGGATGACCATCCTATGGTCCGGGAAGGCGTTGCCCATGTCATTAGCGCAGAGCAGGACCTCCAAGTTGTAGCCCAAGGTGCCACTGCCGATGATGCGGTTGAGATTGTAAAGCTTCACGGGCCCGACATTCTCATTCTCGATGTCAGCATTCCCGGAGGTGGGATCGCGGCGCTCAAGACAATTAAGAAACTTGATGAAAATTCGAAAATCCTCATGTTGACTGTATCTGATGACGAAGCTGACGTATTCAACGCATTGGACCTTGGGGCCCATGGTTATGTTCTCAAGGGCATTGGGGGTGCCGAACTGGTACAGGCATTGCGTACAGTGCATGTGGACGGCCATTACCTATCGCCGCAACTCGGAGCAAAGCTGGTTACTGATATTGGCCGTAACAGACAAGCGGCCAAATCGGATACAAGCGTTGTGAAACTCAGTGACCGGGAAAACGAAGTGTTTGCGCTCGTTGGCCTGGGGCAAAGCAACAAGGAAATTGCAACGGCCCTGAATCTAACGGAGAAGACGATCAAGCATTACATGACCAGTCTGTTCAAGAAACTCCATGTGAGAAGCCGGACAGAATTGGCACTCCTGTTGCAAAGTAATAAACTTCAAAAGAGCCTGACAACCAGTTCTGTTTAGTGGAAATTCAGCAATATTTTACACTCGCGCACCTCACTAAATTTTTGGCACCTTGAGTTGGGCTGAATCGGTGCAAGGCTTGTGCCTTTTTCACTTGGGGTAATTTAACAATCAGCAACGAAGACACGAGTTTTACTTATAACTCTGATATTGTTCAGTTTTTTCTTCTGATATAGCAAGAAACGACGGTCAATTTTTTACTCCAGAGGAATGAAGAGTTTTTTTCATAGGAGGTCAAAACCTGTCCCAAATGCTTGACGACCGTCGGAAATCGTTTTATTCGGAATATTCCACTCTCTGTAAGGTTGCTGGCGAAATCTGAGAAGTGAATACTTCTGGCTCAGTACAACCAGTTAACCCAAGCAGTTTGGCGGCAGAGTGGCAGTAGTTTGCTAATGATGAACATCAGGTCGATACTCCACTGAACCTGAATTAGAACCTGAGGCAGAGTTTTTGTGCCTGCGTGCCAGCGTAATCTGGAATAGCGCGGAATGTACTCACAGTTTCTTTGAAGCGAGTGCCCATGGTTCAAAGGTCGGAAATCGACAGCGCATTAAAAACCTGCTGTGAATCACTTGTGAGTCCTGATGTGTGGTCTCGCGCTTTGGATCAGCTCGCGCAAACTCTGGGTGCGGAAACTTGTGTGTTTTGCCGGGAAATGCCAAGCTCGACAATGATCAACCAACCTCTGGCGAGACCTGAGAATTCATCGGGGTCCAACCAAGGAAGATATTGGGCAAGGCAAACACCTCATAATGAAATTAGCAAGACTGGCATGGAATTGGAGAAGCTGGAGCCTTGCGCAGTTCATAAATATGCTTCTGGATTGACAGAATTAAATCGAGAAGCCACTTTCCAATTCAGGGTAAAAAACCAGTTCTGGTGCCTCCGGCTTCTTGGTCACGACATATCGGGTGCATTGATCGATGAGGAAACATCCTTTGATTCAGAGCTTTCACAGAATCTTTCCAGGCTGATAGAAACCGCCGAAAATCTTGCTCACATTTGTGCCGCGGATGGCATTGATATGCTTCAGCAATTGGGCACAGCCGCCATGCTCGTTGGTTTGAAGGGAAAAATCTTGTATGTGAACAGGCTCGCCGAAAATCTCTTTGACGATTATTTCATGATCAGAAATGGCCGACCTTGGATAGATAATCTTCGCTGCAACAGAGCCTTGAGCCAGCTTGTTTCAAGGGTCCTGCATTCTTCCTGTTGCAGCATTCCTCATTTGAAACCTGTCATCATCACGCGCGATGGCATTCCCTGGCTGCTTGTGGAGGCTTTGCCGGTGAAGCCCACCGACACCCATTTTGATGGCTGCATGGGCGTAATATTGGTTATCAACAATCTCAGACGTTCGCTGTTTCTTGATTTTGAGCTTTTGAGTCTGGTGTTTTCCCTTACCCAGGCTGAGGCACATCTTGCCGTGGCTTTAGCCATGGGAAAGAGCCTGAGCGATGTGGCAACGGAATCTGGCGTGAGCATTTGCACATTGCGCTGCCAGCTCAGGTCGATCTTTTCAAAGACCAGCACCTACCGTCAGGCTCAACTGGTGGCATTGCTCTCCAAGGTAAAATATTCGCTCCCCGAGCAGGCAATATAGTCCATTTGGACGATGTGTATTTCTCCTTTCCCGATAGCCTGACGGATAGAACTGCCAGATGCAGCTCTTGTTGCCATAAGGAGGCTCAGATGAAAAAAATCGGATTTCTGTTCGTAGCTTCTATTGCGTTTTCAACACCGTCGTTTGCGGGAGATAGCCGCAATTGGGATATTCGCGATACGGAATATTATAACAGCAGTGGAGTTCCGGTTCAAAAGTGCAAAACTTTCGAATGCGTGACGCATGTGAAGAAAACACAGTCAGTTGAAAGTGCTCCCTTGGCTATCGATATCCAGACTGATGAATGGTCGAAAATGAACAACTACAAGCGGCAGTATTTGCGCGCTGGCGAATAGTACGTGATTTGTATGTGTAGTCGAGCAACAAACAGATGAGGCTGGAACTTGTGTCCAGCCTCTTTTTGTTCAAACTGATTTTACTGAATATAAAGCGCTTGGCTCGCAGGCCTAGCGAGCAGCGAGCCTGATGAACTGTTGCGAATTGAGGACGCTGCGTTGTGCCTGATCAAAAGAAATTTGATCGGGTCGGCTGGCGTCCATCATTTGCTTCCATAACGCCATGGCCTTTGCATGACTGGAGGCACAATCTTTGGACCCACTGCCTTGCAGCAGCCTCTCATATCTTGCCGCGTAATTCATCCAGATAGAACGATGCGTTTCTTCATGCTTCTGGACAAATTTTACAAACTTGGCCACTTGGGCCAACTCAATTCCAGAAAGATTAACGGCGTTGCCAATCTTGGGTAACCGGATAATAAATTTGAGATCAAAGTGGTAGTTGCCGCTTTTTACGCAGCTGGAAACACTCATTTGGTTTCCCGGCACCACCGAGGTGACGCCAAACCCCTTCACCCCATTGGAAGAAGGACCATTGAGCACCATATTCTGATGGATTTCCTGCAGGGATTGTCCTGAGACTGGGTAATAAGAATAAACTGTGTGAGCTGTTTGTCGGGCATTGGCGGGGAGGGGTGCAATTGCCAACATGGCGAGACATGAAAGCAGAAAGCGAAGTGCTGGCTTCATATATGATAACCTCTTCCAAGAAGTCGTATTACCCCACCAGTTGTTGTTAATAACTCATTTACTCTGATAAATCCATAAAAAATTTTGCTGCCACTGCATTTTTTGCCTGATTTGTCGTAACCTTTTATAATTCCTCAGATTTTGTTTAAGATGCGGCTGGTTTGATCCAGCGTAAATACAATGCCGAGGACCATTATTTGTTTCACCCTTAATTTTTATTATTTGCTCCATCAGTCAAAATATAGCTGTCCAACATAATTTGTTAGGCAATCGTACTTGCCAACCCCGGTGCATTTTCGGATGGCAGAGCAGATTGACATTGTTCTTTCTTTGTTCTTATCTGCCTTGATGCAAGCGATCTTTCCTTTCAGGCAAACCACTGACCTCGCGTCTATCCAAGAACGCTTGGCAATACGCTTTGGAAAAATCCGGGTTGAAGACCGGCCCGATCCGGTCAGTCAATTAGTTGGTTCCTTTATTGGCAGCCGCACTTATGATTGGAAATCATGGGATGCTTTTGTGCGTCTCGTAAAGCTCTATCCGAGTTGGGACGCGCTTGCGGACGCTCCCGTTGCTGATATTGAAGCCACAATCGAAGGGGTTACATTTTCTGAAAAGAAAGCACCCGAACTGAAACAGGCTTTGCGGACAATTCGCACCCGCTTCGACCAGATCAATCTCGATTTTCTTGCTAAATATGATGTCGAACAGGCCATGAGTTGTCTCAAGCAAATCCACGGTGTTGGCCCAAAAATCGCAGCGGCAACGTTGAACTTCAGCGTATTACGCATGCGCGCTTTTGTTGTTGACACGCATGTTCTGCGCGTTCTGCAACGGTTTGGATTTGTGGGGATGAAAGCCGATATCGCAGCAGCCTATGACGCCGTGATGGCTGCTGCGGATGGTTTGGGTGCGGACGATCTTTTTGAGTTGCATTGGCAAATGAAGAGTTTGGGTCAAACTATCTGCACACACGCGCAGGCTATGTGCACGTCTTGTCCGCTTTCGGATATTTGCCCACGTGATGTTAAATATTTAGTGGCCCTGAAAGCTTTCCTCGACAAGCCGGGATTGGAAGAAGCGTCCGTTCACACTCCACTCGGTCATGGCGAGATTGACCTTTGTTTGAAGGGCGGACTTCAGCATGGGGTTCTGCATGAGGTTTTTGCTGCCATTGGCCATGAAACGGCGGCAACGGGTTTCATCGCAGGGCTTGCCACTCGTGTGACCGCAAACAAGTACTCGCTCTGGATCCGGCAAGATTTTTCAGCGCAAGAATTTGGTGAACTCTCGCCCATAGGTCTTGTTGAACTTGGTATTGATCCAGCAAATATGCTTTTGCTCTGTGTGGCCAATGCCAGTGATGGGCTTCGGGCCGCGCATGATGCGCTGTCCTGTGCAGCACTTGGTGCAGTGGTGATTGAAATTTTGGGCAATCCGAAAATCCTTGATTTGGCGGCAAGCAGGCGATTGACATTGGCAGCCACGAAAAAATCCGTCACGACTTTTCTTTTGCGGCTTGGTGCGCAACCCGATGCCAGCACGGCGGAGACCCGTTGGTTGGTACGCGCGGTGGCTTCGCAAACATCGAAGGAAGATTGGGGCTATCCAGCTTTTGAAGTTGATCTTGTTCGCAACCGACATGGGAAAACCGGGCATTGGTTCATGAAATGGAATTGTGATGAGCGTGTCTTCCAAAATGCCGCGGCGGATCATGGCGCTATGGTTTCCGCGGCTGTCAACTGACCGGTTGCAACGGCGCGAACTGGCACTGAAAATACCAGATTGTGAAGCGCCGCCTTTGGTGCTCGTGGCAAAGGTGAACAATGCGCTGCGATTGTCTGCCGTGGATCGGAAAGGCACAGGGCTGGGCTTAAAAGTGGGTCAGCCGCTGGCCAATGCCCGCGCCATGTTGCCTGAGCTCAAAATTGTAACAGCAAATGATCAGGCAGATTTGAAGTTACTCACGCAAATTGCCGACTGGTGCGATCGCTTCACACCGTTTGTGGCCATTGATAATCCCTGTCACCTTTTGCTGGATGTGACAGGTGCCAGTCATCTTTTCGGCGGTGAGCAGGTGATGCTTGATCGCATTCGAAGCCGTCTTCAAGCTCAAGGCTTTGCAGTGCGTGGTGCCGTAGCCGGAACGGCGATAACGGCGCGAGCCTTGGCGTGCTATCGGGATGGAGCTGTCATTGCTTCTGGCGAAGAGGAACAAGCGATGAAGCCGCTTCCTGTTGAGGCACTCAATCTTGATGCGGTCACAACTCATTCGTTTCGCCGTGCGGGCTTAAAAACCGCAGGGCAGGTGGCCAGCCGCAAACGCTCCGAACTTGTTGCGCGGCTGGGGGTCGCCACGATGACCATTGTCGACGAGGCTTTGGGACGTTTTGCAAAACCGATCACACCGCGTAAACCGCCTCCTGATTACTGGCAGGAACAGAATTTCGCAGAACCTGTTGTCACGGAGGAGGTGATACGGTCGTCGCTGGCACAGCTCGCTCTTTCTCTTGGTCGTATTTTGGAGATACATGGGCAAGGAGCGCGCCGTCTTGAGGCAGCTTTTTTCCGGGCCGATGGTGCGGTGCGTTTCATTCCGATTGAAATGGGCCTAGCCACGCGTGATCCCGCCATTATTGATCGTCTGTTCCGCGAGAAGTTGGCAATGCTTTCTGATCCGCTTGATCCGGGTTTTGGTTTCGATCTCATCCGACTTTCCGCAAGTCGGATTGAACATTTAAACCCGGGCATCGTTACTTTTGAAAACAGGAACCGCGATGAGGGGGAAATCAGTTTTCTGGTGGACCGTTTAGCTGCGCGCTTTGGTGGCGACCGCATTCTCATATTCCAGCCGCATGCAACGCATGTTCCCGAAGAGGCTTGGATAGCTGTGCCGGCACAACATGTGAAAACTTCGACATTACCTTGGCGGAAAACTCGAAAAGCAGAAAATGCGCCGCGCCGCCCTTTGCGTCTGTTTGCCAAACCAGAGCCTGTAAATTTTACGACGAGGCAGGATTTCCTCTGGCGCAAGGTGAAGCGTGCCGTGAGGCAATCCGAGGGACCCGAACGCATTGCCATGGAATGGTGGCGCCACAAAGCTCCACAGCTAGAACGTGATTATTTCCGCATAGAAGACGGAGAGGGTAGACGCTACTGGCTCTATCGCAAAGGAGCCTCAATGCAGTGGTTCCTGCATGGGATTTTCGCATGAATGCCTATGCTGAAATTGCGGTGACAACGAATTATTCGTTTCTGCGCGGCGCTTCACACCCCGGGGAATTGGTACAAGTCGCAGCGCATCTCGGTCATGCTGCCATCGGTATTGCTGACCGTAATACACTGGCTGGTGTCGTGCGCGCCTATGTGGCTTTGCAGGAGATCAAAGGTGACAAGCCGAAGCTGCTCGTGGGTGCGCGGCTGGTTTTTATTGATGGCACGCCCGATATTCTCGCTTATCCGACTGATAGAACTGCCTATGGCCATTTATGCAGATTGTTGAGCGCTGGAAAACTACGGGCGCCGAAGGGCGAATGTTATCTCGCTATTGACGATCTTCTCAAATGGCAGGAAGGGTTGCTGCTGGTAGCGTTACCCGATTGCAGGCAGAAGCAAGTTGCAAGAAACCTGTCTCAAAGGTTTTGGAACAAGAACATTTCCCTGCAAGATATGGAAGTGGGCGAAATAGGCTGTGCGGCGTCGACTAAACGTAAAAATGACTTTGAACAGTTTTGCGGCCTTATCGAAAAACTGCAGAACGCCGCGCCTGACAGGGTATGGCTGGGTGTTTCCATGCCCCATCATGGTGATGATCAACGCCGCCTGCAACAGTGGCAACGCGTTACTCAGGCAACTGGTGTGCCGCTGTTGGCTACCAATGACGTGCTTTATCATTGCCGGGAGCGGCGCGAATTGCAAGATGTTGTCACCTGCATTCGTGAACATGTCACGCTCAATGAAGCGGGCTACCTTCTAGAGGCCAATGCCGAGCGACATTTAAAATCGGCAAATGAAATGATGGCGCTGTTTCATGAAGCGCCGGAGGCCGTCGCCCAATCCATTCGCTTTGCCAGCCGGATTACATTTTCTCTTGATCAGCTCAAATATAATTATCCTGATGAGCCTATTCCCAAGGGAAAAACGGCACAGCAGCATCTGCGTGATCTGGTGTGGCAGGGGGCAGCTTGGCGCTACGCAGGCGTTATTCCGGACAAGGTGCGGGTTGCACTGGAAAAAGAACTCTCGCTCATCACCAAGATGGAGATTGCGCCATATTTTCTCACTGTTCATGATATTGTGAGTTTTGCCAAAAGCCAAAACATTCTTTGCCAGGGGCGTGGCTCGGCGGCCAACTCCGCCGTCTGTTATGTGCTGGGCATCACTGCGGTTGATCCCATGCAAATTGATCTCCTGTTCGAGCGCTTCATCAGCGAAGAGCGTAGGGAACCACCAGATATTGACGTCGATTTCGAGCATGAACGACGAGAAGAGGTGATCCAGAATGTCTATGAACGTTATGGTCGCCAGCATGCGGCGCTGGCAGCCACCGTCATCTGCTACCGCCCGCGCAGTGCCATTCGCGAAGCAGGGAAAATATTTGGTTTGACTGAGGAAGTGACGGCCAACCTTTCCAGCGGTGTATGGGGGAGCTGGGGGAGTGAGTTGAAAGACAGTCAAATACACCAGGGCAGGCTTGATCCCTCCAACACGATGATTGCACGTGCCGTCAAGGCCGCCAATGAACTCATTGGTTTTCCCCGCCATCTCTCGCAGCATGTTGGCGGTTTCATACTGACAAAAGATCGTTTGGATGAGTGTGTTCCTATTGGCCCCGCGACAATGAAAGACCGGTTTTTCATCGAATGGGACAAGGATGATATTGATGCATTGCGCATGATGAAGGTCGATGTGTTGGCGCTTGGGATGCTTACGTGTATCCGCAAGGCTTTCGATCTTATTCGTATTCATGGCGGCAAAACCTATGAGCTCGCCACCGTGCCGCGCGAAGATGCGGCAGTTTATGAAATGCTACAGAAAGCAGATGCCATTGGTGTGTTTCAAGTTGAAAGCCGGGCACAGATGAACATGTTGCCGAGATTGAAACCTGCTGAGTTCTATGATCTTGTTATTGAGGTGGCAATCGTCAGGCCTGGTCCCATTCAAGGGGATATGGTTCACCCTTATCTGCGGCGGCGCAACGGTAATGAGAAGGTCGAATATCCATCGCCCGCGCCCGAGCATGGAGAAGCTGACGAGTTATTCAATGTGCTCAGCAAAACCAAAGGTGTTCCACTGTTCCAGGAGCAGGCAATGAGGCTCGCCATTGTGGCGGCGAAATTCACAGCGCAAGAAGCCAATGGCCTGCGCCGCGCCATGGCCACCTTTCGCAATGTCGGCACTATCGATAATTTCAAGGGTATGTTCGTGGGCCGCATGGTGGATCGCGGGTACAAACAGGATTTTGCTGAGCGTTGCTTCAAGCAGATTGAAGGTTTTGGTTCCTACGGTTTTCCCGAAAGTCATGCCGCAAGTTTCGCCCATCTTGTTTACCTCTCGGCCTGGGTCAAGAAATACCATCCGGCAGCCTTTGCCTGTGCGTTGCTGAATTCGCAGCCCATGGGTTTTTATGCGCCGGCTGAAATCGTGCGTGATGCCTGCGAGCATGACGTTAAGGTGCGTCACATTGACGTGAATTTCAGCAATTGGGACAATACGCTTGAACTTTGCACTGATGGCTCACTTGCCCTTCGATTGGGGTTTCGTCAGGTCAGCGGGTTCCGTGAAAACTGGGCCAAGACGCTCAGCTCCTGTCGTAGCAACAGGTTTGAGACGGTGGATGTTGTGGCACGACGCACAAGATTGCCGAAACGCGCGCTCATCATCTTGGCCGAAGCAGACAGTTTCCAATCCATCTCCATGGATCGCCGTGAAACTCTTTGGGCCGTGCGCCGTATTCCCGATGATGATGCGCTTCCGTTGTTTGCAGCACAGTATGTTGACGAACAGCCGGAAGAAGAGATTGAGCCTTTGCCATTCATGCCGCTCAGCGAACATGTTGTGACCGATTATCAGATGTTGCGGCTTTCACTAAAAGCTCATCTTATGTTTTTTCTGCGTGATTTATTCCGTCGCGAGAGCGTGATGGATTGTTCCGAAATTAATACCGCTCGCCACGGCAGTAAAGCCAAATGCGCTGGCATTGTGCTTACGCGCCAGATGCCAGGCAATGCAGGAGTGGTTTTTGCAACGCTCAGCGATGAGACTGGTGTTGCCAATGTCGTGGTCTGGCCTAGACTGGTTGAGACCTTCCGCCGCGAAATCATGGGTGCGCGTTTGATGTTGGTCGAGGGTAAGGTACAACGCAGCCCCGAAGGAGTCGTCCATCTCGTGGCGGAACGCATCTTTGACCGGTCACACGAATTGCTGAGTCTTTCCGAAAATGAGACACAAGCTCCGCCGTTCAGTTCGCAAGCTGCCAAGCATCGCCACCCCCGCAATTTGCGCACCGTACCAAAATCACGAGATTTTCATTAAACATGCAAGGAAACATCACATGATCCCGCTCGGGATTGGTGGATGGACTTACAAAGAATTTGCAACCCCTTGTCAATGCCTTTGACTTCAAAGACTTGCTTTGTCCCAACCATTGAAATTCAGCCGCTGAATTTGCCGAGGAAATCGGGTTCGTGTCCAACGCCATTTTGCCCGGCTGTGAAAATCTTTCAGGCCGCAGGTCCCTATTCACTCGGCTCGAGAATTTTACGGTCACTGCCCCAATTCGTGAACTCATGATAACCGAAGAAAACTGCACCAGCACTCGGGCATACAATGCAGGGTTTGTCGAAAAGCGGCCAATTAAAAACTTGAAGAACCTCGAGGCGAGTGCCGTTCGCAACGCGGGCGGATACGACCGAAAGCCTTGGCGCATCTACCCTCACAAGAATATCTGCCAGGACCAACGGCGGGAGATGATGACGCAAGCCGTGCCAAAGCCACCTGCGGCATCATCGCCACCTTCCTTCGCCCCGTAGGAACGGCGAAGATGGGTAAGCAGTGTAACAAAGATGCCTTACGGACACTATCCTGCGCATGCATGCCGCGCAGCACTGCGTGATGCAGGCACGAACGAGACTTGAAGAGACCCCGCTACAACGTCACTCCGGCAGCGCGGCCCACACCACCTCACGGAACCAGCGGTTCTGTTCATCAGCGTCGAGCCGGTCGGGCCAGGTGGCATGCAACGCAAAGCCTTTGACTGGAACCGGCACCGGAAACGAAAACAGCTTGCGGCGCGACTGCTGCACCAGTTTTTGGGGCAGCACGGCGATCAGGTCGGTGGCTTCGAGCAAAGCTGCGACGACAGAGAAACTTGGCAAAACCACTGCGATGTCGCGCTTGCGGCCAGCCTTGGAAAGCGCATCGTCAGTCGGCCCATGGAAGTCTCCGCGGTTCGGTGACACCAGAATGTGCTGATAGGCGCAGAACCTATCGAGCGTCACTTTCCCTTTCGCCAGAGGATGCCTTTGCCTGACCACGCCGACATAGATCTCGTCAAACAGTCTCTGTGTCTTCAATCCCGGTGGCGTGAACTGGGGAACAGTGAGCGCCATGTCGACCAGACGCTCGCGCATGTCGGCTGCAAGCGTCGCGGAGTTGACGGGACGCACCGCCAGTTTCAAGCGTGGCGCCGCTGCGTGCAGTTTTTTCAGCAGCGGTGGTAACAGCAAGGCGATGGCATAATCCGTGGCCGCAAGGGTGATCACATCGTTAAACTGCAAGGGATCGAATTTCTGCCCCGTCACAAGCAGGCGCAAGCCGACAAGCGCGGACTGGACCTTTGGATGCAGTTCTTCCGCCCGCGGCGTTGCCGCAACACCTGCGCCATCGCGCACGAAGAGCGGATCGCCGAACAGACGGCGCATCTTGGCGAGTTGACCACTCAGGCCCTGCTGCGTCATGCCGATCCGGGTGGCGGCTCTTGTGACGCTGAGCTCGATCATCAACGCGTCGAAGGCAATCAAAAGCTTACTCTCGATGGCTTGAATATCGCGGTCCAAGATGGTCCTCACAATTATTATCTGTTGGCGCGATAGTGTTAACAGTCCTAACTTCTATTCTCAAGCTGCGGGAAACACGCGGCCGAAACGCAGACAAAGGCACAAGGCCCCGGGAGGAACACATGATTGAACTGCACGCCGACCCTATCACCGTCAACTGCCGCAAGGTGCTTGCCGCTTTCAAATTGATGGACATTCCATTCACGCTCAAGCATGTCGACTACTTCAAGGGCGAGCAGAAGAGCGAAGCCTACATGAAGATCAACCCCAATGCTGCGCTGCCCGCCATGAAGGACGGTGACTTCGTGCTGTGGGAATCCAACTCAATCATGCAATACGCCGCCGACAAGCACAAAAAGCACGAACAGTATCCAACAAGCCTCGTCGACCGCGCCGATGTAAACCGCTGGCTCAACTGGGAAGGTTCGCACTGGTTCCCGAGCTGCTATGTGTTCCTCGTCGAAAACTGCGTGAAGCCTCTCCTTGGCGGCGCTGCAGACAATGCGGTCCTTGATGCGCAACTCGCCAACTGGCACAAACTTGCAGGCATTCTCGACGACCGTCTATCGGGCCGCGACTGGCTTGTCGGCAAATCCGCGACGATTGCCGACATCGCCTGCGCTTCGGCCATGCACTTGCGCGGCCGGCAGCAGTTGCCGATCGAAAAGCACAAGAACCTGGCGCGATGGATGACGAAGAACGTTGAAGCGCTTCCCGCTTGGCAAGGCACCATGGTCTATGAAGGCTTCACCACCCAGTTGAAAGCTGCGGAGTAAGAGATGGACAAACCTGCAACGGTTTCTGCTGAACTGAAGTATTCGGTCGATAACGGAAAGTCGATCGACTACTATTTTTATGATCCAGAACCTGATCTCGTACTCAATCCGCCAGGTACCGATGCGCAGGTGATGGACATTGAGAACGGCTGGCCGAAGGCGGACATGTTTGATGTTGACCGTGAAGGTTTCGCAATCAAGGATTTCGGAGCGGCGTTTGCGCGTTTTGATGACGAAGCGGCGATCAAGTCAACTTTCTACGATCAGATCATTGCTTTTGTGAAAAGAAACACGGGCGCGAAGCGGGTGGTTGTGTTCGATCACACCGTCCGGCGCCGCCTTCCCGCCGATTTGAGCCAACAGTCGACGACAAAACGCCCCGCCGTCATGCTGGTTCATTCCGACTACACGCCGAAGTCAGGCATTCAGCGCGTGCGGGATATCCTGCCCAATGAGGCAGACCAGCTGCTCAAGGGCCGCGTGGCGTTCTACAATGTCTGGAAGTCACTGCATGAGACCATTGAGGAACTGCCACTGGCCATGTGCGATGCGCAAACATCGACAGAACAAGACATGCTGCTCATGGAGCTGAAGTACAAGGAACGCACTGGCGAGATCTATGTCATGCGCCACCGGCCTGAACACCGGTGGTACTATTTCCCACATATGACGGTGGACCAGGCCTTGCTGCTCAAGACTTATGACAGCGAGACCGACGGCCGCGCACGGTTCATGGGGCACACGGCCTTCGAGGACCCGACTACGCCTCCAAATGCCAGGAAGCGGGAAAGCATCGAGATCAGGACGATGGCATTCTTCTAGGCGCTGCGGGTGGAAGAGCTGCTGGCGGACCTACGTGCTTGTCGCGCCTGCGCGGCGCACTTGCCACATGGGCCGCGACCCGTGGTTCAGGCATCCGCCGAGGCGCGTATCTTGATCATCGGCCAGGCTCCGGGTTCAAAAGTGCATGAGAGCGGCGTGCCATGGCGTGATGCCAGCGGCGACCGCTTGCGGGAGTGGACCGGCCTGAACGCAGCGCAGTTCTACAATGCGTCCCTGGTTGCCATGATGCCGATGGGCTTCTGCTATCCGGGACCCGACGGCAATGCCGACCTTCCTCCACGCCCCGAATGCGCGCCGCTTTGGCACGCGCGGCTTTTAAAGGAACTGCCCGAGGTGCGCCTGACGCTGCTCGTCGGCATTCACGCGCAACATCACTATCTACGGAAAGGCGCGCGAAAGACCCTGACCGAAACCGTACGTGCGTTCGCCGATTTCGGCGTACAATTTCCCCTGCCACACCCCAGCTGGCGCAGCACCGGATGGATGCGCAAAAATCCGTGGTTTGAATGGGAGGTACTTCCCGCGCTGCAGGATCGGGTAAGGGCTGCGGCATGAAGCGATTGGAGCATAGGATGATGCTTCGATATAGATTTTCCCAGCAGCTTGACGGAGTGGAAAAGCGGTTGAGGAACTCCTCTCACTTCTCTTGTTTTCACGCCAACTCCAATTGATGCCTTTTGTCAAAGATGCGACTCTCTGGGTCTAACCGTCAGTATCCGACGCCACCTGGATTGTCCAGAATGAGCCTCAACCAAACTACGTAGCAATATCGCGCAAATTTTTCAAAAAATTGGCGCGCCCGAAAGGATTCGAACGCCCCCTAAAAACATTGATTTTGTTGGCTTTAATTTGGAAGCTTGTATCACCTATTTGTATCACTCGGTAGAGGAAACTTAGAGCACCTATGCAATTTGCATAGCCTTAGAGGCCCAAGTGCAAAAAGTATCTTTAACGCAATGCATAGGCAGCTACTCATTGGTCTCATCTTCTTCAGTCTCGTCATCAACTAGAAGCTCAGGTCCCCACTCGTCCACTAAACGAGCAGGCAACCGCGATGAATATATTTGAATTGCTCGTGCTGTGACTGCTGGGTTGTTATCCAACCTGAGGGCAAATGTCTTCCGAAGGCGCTCTGCCATTTCCTCGGCCATCTGTTCAATTTTGTCATCGTAGTCACCAAGTGGCCGTTCAGCGACAACGTTCCTGCTTTGCCAGAGCGCTTGCCTCCAACTCAGGGCATATAGCTCGCTTTGAGATGTCTCTCCCTTACGCAGTGCTCCTAGTGCCCTTCTCATGTTGGCAATGGTTCTACGGGACAAGCCAGTAATCAGGGCAACCTTTGAACCATTGGAGCCGCCCAGCACGCACAAGCGCCAAGCACTATTAGACCTGTCATCTCCCGTCATCGGAAGCTTTTCTCTAAC
>JANMAE010000075.1:0-11162 GCA_031359445.1 Hyphomicrobiales bacterium
TGTCGTTCCGGCCTTCGGTGCAGCCCGCCTCATTCAGCGGGCCTCTTCAGTCGCAAGGCACTGCCCACCCCGCTTCCGGGGTTCGGATGCGAAGGAGGGAAGTGAGATGTCGAAGGCACTTGGAAGAGAGAATATCTATCGGGAGATCACTGATAAGATCATTTCAGAGCTAGAACGTGGCATCGTGCCATGGGTTCAACCTTGGAGCAGTGGCAAGCAGCTTTCACCCTTGGGGCTTCCCGTTAATGGCCTGACCCGCCGCAGCTATTCCGGCATCAATATTCTGTTGTTGTGGGCAGCGCTTGACGAGAGAGGTTTCGCCTCACCCTATTGGCTGACCTTCAAACAATGCATCGCAATGGGTGGCGGTGTCCGTAAGGGCGAACACGGAACCCATGTCTATTTTGCCGACAAGTTTGTACCGCAGAAAGAGCATCGGCGGGCCAAGGATGAAGGCACCGACCCGTCAGCTATTCATTTCTTGAAGCGCTATACGGTGTTCAATGCCGAGCAGTGCGAGGGCTTGCCCGCTGGATTGTTCGGAACAGTTGAACCGCGCCAACCGCGCGAGATTGTACCGGAAGCCGAAGCCCTGATAGGGGCCACACGCGCAGATTTCCGCGTTGGTGGTGATCAGGCTTTCTATGTGCCGTCAGAAGATTTCATCCGCATTCCTAGCCAGACGGCTTACCCCGACCAGATCAACTATTACCGCACGGCTTTCCATGAACTGGGTCATTGGACAGGCCACAAGACCCGTCTTGATCGGAACCTCACCACCAAATTCGGAACGGTGGATTATGCCCGCGAGGAACTGGTGGCCGAGATGGCGACCGCATTTATCTGCGCTTCACTTAGGATTGTGCCAACCGTCCGCCATGCCGATTATATCGGTAACTGGCTGCAAGTCCTGAAAGAAGATGCCCGCGCCATTGTGAAGGCGGCAAGTCTTGCCTCAAAAGCTTGCGACTTCATTCTGCAATTCAGAGCGACAGACAAAGACAATTCAGATTTGGAGCAGGCGGCATGAATGCCACCGCTCTCATCCCCTTCGAAACGGAAGCCACAAGCCTAGGGCAGCAAACGCTGGTTCCTGGAGTGCGGCCCGTTTCGATGAAAGCGCGGCTTGAGGTGCTGGCCGCGCATCCTATGGCTTCCGACAGGCTGCAAAAGCCCTGTGACATCGGTCTCTTTGACGATGTGGCACGGAACCAGATGGAACTCTTCAGCGCCAATTCCTCAACCCGAAAGGACTAAGATTATGGACTTGATGCATATCCCCCTGTGTGAACTTTCAATTGCCAAGACCAATGTCAGGCATGGCGTGAAGAAGGCTGACTTTGAAGATTTAATCCCCAGCATCCGCCAGCGCGGCATTCTGCAACCACTGTTGGTTAGAAAAAATGGAAAAGGCTATGAGATTGTCGCAGGGAGAAGGCGCTATCTTGCCGTGCAATCCTTGGAGAAAGAAGGACTTGAGATTGAAGCCATTCCTTGCGCCATCATGGCTAAGGGTGATGATGCAGCTGCGGTTGAAGCCTCGCTTATTGAAAACATCCAACGCCTTCCCATGGATGACATGGACCAGTTTGAAGCCTTTCAACGGTTGCTTAAAGAAGGAAGAACTGTTGAGGAAATTGCCAACACCTTCGGTGTCACCGAGATCATGGTGAAGCGCCGCTTGGCCATTGCCAATCTGTCGCCGAAGATCAGAACGGCTTACCGCGTCGAAGAGATCGACGGCGAGACTTTGCGGGCTTTGACCCTTGCGTCAAAGCAGCAACAAAAGGACTGGCTTCTGCTGTTCGAAGACCCCGAACAACATGCGCCACGGGGCGGCAATCTCAAACGCTGGTTGTTGGGAGGTTCACAAATCCCCACGACCAACGCCATCTTTGACCTCACTAATTACAATGGGGAAATCGTGTCTGACTTGTTTGGCGAGGAGAGCTATTTCGCCAACCCCGACACGTTTTGGCCTCTTCAACTTGAAGCCATCGCCGGCCTCAAAGCCAGCTTTGAAGCCAATGGCTGGAGCCGCGTTGAAGTCATGGAACAAGACCAACGATTTAATGATTGGGATTATGAGATGACCGCCAAAAAGAAAGGTGGTGCGGTGTTTATCTCCGTCTCAGACCGTGGCGAAGTCGAGGCCCATGAAGGCTATCTCACACGCACTGAAATCCGCAAGGCCGAGGCGAAAGCCAATGGAACGGCAAACCCACAAGCAAAATCCGAAAAGCCAGAACTGACCAAGCCGATGCAGAACTATATCGAACTGCACAGGCTTGCCGCTACCCGCCTTGAACTCTTGAACCACCCGCACATTGCTTTGCGTCTTGTGCTAGCGCACATGATTGTGGGGTCTAATCTGTGGATGGTAAAGCCCGAACCAATGAAGGCAGCAAAGCCAGAGATTGGCGCATCAGTTGCTGCAAATCCAGCAACCAAAGCCTTCGAAGAACGGCGCAAAGTGTTGTTGTCTATTGGCGGATTTGAAGAAGATCGCAGCGAATTGGTCAGACCCAATGGAGACGATTACAGCTTAGCCAACCTATTTGCCCGCCTTCTGAAACTGCCCGAAGATGATGTGACGCGCCTTCTCGCATTGGCTATGGCAGAAACCTTGGCCTGTGGCACGGCTACGGCGGAAGCCGCAGCCATGATCACGAACGCCACACTCAATGACTGGCGACCCGATGAGACGTTCTTTGATCTTTTGGCTGGTAAAGATGTGGTGCAAGCCATGTTGGCGGATATTGCCTCACCTGCTGTTGTCGATGGTAACAAGGGTGAAACATCGAAGGTGCAGAAGGGCATTATCAAAGACTTTCTGCGTGGGCTCAATGGCCGTGAACATAAGATGGATTGGATTCCACCTTACTTTCAATTCCCACCTAAAGCTTATACGGAACGCAGCGGTACAGGTTGTAGTGACAACTGGAACAAAGTTGCTGCATTGTTTGAGACCGCCAACACTTGAACTACATTGAAAATGATTGTCCCCGTGCAAACCTTGCGCGGGGGCTTTTGTTTGATCGAAAGGACCAAATCACAACATATAAATCCTTGTCATCTGAACTCGCTACCTTGCCAAATTTGCATAGAGCTTCTTCGGCCCAAACTCAGGGGCGGCGATAGAGAGGCTGACATATTCCTTGTTCGAGGTTTCGCCTTTGCAGGAAAGCCCACGCCGATCGCATCGGCTTCGGCCATCACACGAAAGTCGATTTGTCTGCACGTAGCATTGCCGTATTGGACAAAATGTCGATTTCGGCCTTGAATCTCACAGTGCGCAAGGTTCCCTTGTAATGCCCGTCGGCTTGCTTGATCACATATCCAACTGCATTCAGCATTCACTGTTTGGCCTTGCTCGAAGACCTGTTTCTCGGGCGTGCCCTCAGAGACCTACATCTGTCCAAATCCGGTCCCGAAACCCTGTCTCACCAGTTTTTTCCCCGCCGCAGGGGCGGCTCCTCGCGGGCGCTTTGCTCCAAAAAACAGGTGTGACAGGGTCCTTCACTGACGTTGTGGCCAAGTGGTTCAGGGCCGTTTTGGCAGATGAACGGTCAGGCATCGCCAGAGGAACAGTCCTCGAAGCGAAACCAAATGGAGAATATCATGACTGCAATCGGATACGTAACCAAGCAAGCCGACGGACATTACAAGGGAACCTTGCGCACTGTCAGCATCAAAGCCGACATCGACATTCTGCCCAACACACAGAAAACCTCTGACACTCAACCTGACTTCCGCGTGGTGACAGAAGGCATCGAAATTGGCGCAGGCTGGACACGCAAAGGCGAAACCTCGAACAAGGAATATGTAAGCCTGTCCATCGCTGCCCCTGAGTTTGGACCAAAGAAACTCTACGCCAATCTCGGCAAGGCAGCGGGTTCAGATGACAAGGATTTATACGCTGTGATCTGGAACCCAGCCGATTAAAAAATAGCCCCCGTGCGAGTTTTGCACGGGGGCAATATCTTCAATACAAGGCGAGTGACGACTACTCACACAACCTGCACGACTCATACTCGCCACAATTTTGAAACATTTGTTAGCCGTCCGAATCGCTGGGCCAAAATCAAAAACACTTAACTCTGTAAGCATCAACCACCATCGTGAAAACGATGGTCGGCGGAGTATTGTCTATGCCCCAAGTCCGGATATCCGGGACGGCTTGGGAACGGCGACTGGAAGACTATGCCTATACCAAGGGTCTCGATGGACCCGGTTGGGCATGGGAATTTCTGCGACGTAACGAACAGTTTTTACGTGACTGCAGAATGTCGAGAGCAGGTACAACTAAGCCCATCAAACATGTATCCGGGGCCATTTTGCTGCGGCCAAGACGGCGATTTCCAACAGCTGAATCGTGGGGTCTTCTCACATTTCCAGATGTTTCAAAATCATCGTTTGATACTCCAGTGTTCTGGATGCCAGAGATGTTGAAGTATCATGTCAATAGCACGACTTCATATGCCAATGATAATGAGGATGACGCAGTTTCGCTTCAGGATTTTGCTTGTCAACGGGTCGTTTTGATCTGCAATAACCTCGAACATGTGGCGGTTAGAAATCGCAACGAAAGCGCTCGTTTGAGTCTCGTGGGGCAATCTATTCTCTTTGGAAAATGCAAATGCGTGTTTCACATTGAGGGGTTTACTAAGGCGGCAAGCGTCGCCGAAACACTGCGGACCTTAAGTAAACTCCGTGATCAAACCACCTCAGCCATCAATCAACAAGGTCAATTCGAGTTGCATCTTCGCGACTATCTCGTTGCCCTTGACGGTCATCTCGCAGGACGAAGTTACCGCGATATTGCCGAGGTTATCTATGGTCCGGGCCGCGTAAAACATGTTTGGACCAATGAAACTCGATACTTGAAGGAAACAATTCGCCGCGCCGTCCGACGCGGCATTGAATACATGGAAAACGATTATCGCAGCCTGCTTTAGGGGTGTCGAATTTGCAGTTTTGATATTCGACACTCCCGCACATCATGCAACTGCGTGACACTCCAAGCATCGCAATGAAATGCAGGAGTTGGCGAAATGGATGATGAAACTGAAAGCCCTTTTCTCTCTGTTAAGGAGGCCGCGACCTTTCTCCGGTTAAAGAAACGCACGCTCGATAACATGCGCTGGATAGGAACGGGACCTAAGTTCCGAAAGCATGGCGGGCGTATCTATTATCACCGTGATGAGTTGAAAGAATGGTCACTCAACAGCCGTCGTCAATCAACTTCGGAGTATTGAGATGGTCAAGAAACAGCATAAAGCTATGCTAGCAATAGCCGCAGTTGGAATCGCCTTCCTTGCAGTAAAGCCAATCATCAATCCTCTTCCACTCGTCATCTGGAATGCATCAAAAAGTGTTCCGCTTGGCTGGTACTATGTCACAAAACGTCAGCCTGAAATTGGTGAAATCGCTGTGATTGCACCAGCCGATTGGGTGCAAATCTATGCCTCGTCGCGTGGATATTTGCACCAAGATGTCTGGCTGCTGAAACCCATTTTTGCAGTCCAATCATCGATCATTTGTCGTTTCGGTTCACATGTTTTTGTCGACGGAAAGCATGTTGCGAATGCAAAAATAATGGACAAAAAGCATCGTTTTTTACCAGTTTGGAAGGGCTGCAAACCACTCACATCGACCCAGTATTTTGTCTTGGGTCGGCATCGTGATTCATTTGACAGCCGCTACTTTGGAACCATCGAACAGGGGCAAATTGTCGGAACCGCTTTTCCGTTCTCTGGTCTGTTCAAGTGAAGTTCTGTGAAGTTTGGAGTGTGCCAGGTCGAAATTTTCGGGAGGGCAAGATAAAAGGTGTGACGGTAGGTTGGGGTAGAAGTGTTTGAAGTGATTAGATCGGAATACCAGTACGACAATGTCGATGCCGTCACTTTGCTGTCAGCTGGCCGTCAATGTCTTGATATCGCCGCATATCTCAAACAGTATCTTGAATTCAGAACGCGAAGAACGATGTGCACCCCTGATTGCTACTTCATCATCTTTGCGAGGTTTCCATGTCAAACTCATTTACACCGAAGCTCGGCCGTATCGGATGGAAGCAAGGCACGCGGCTCGATAGCTACATCAACAAGGTCACGCGCGCAGTCCATACTGCTGGCCACGTTAATGGAAGCAGGAAGAGCTCATTCTCAGGTTCGAGAATTGGCAGGGGTAGCGCTTTCGGGACACTCGCAGCAGCGGGTCTCTATCCCGGTGGACAACGGCGTGTCATCGTCAAGGCGCGGATTGCCAAGTTCAAGGCGGGTCAGTTGGGTGCGGCCCGTGCTCATCTGCGCTACATCCAACGTGATGGCGTGACACCCGTTGGCGAGCCCGGCCAACTCTATGGTCCCGATACTGATCAAGCCAATGGCACAACCTTCCTTGATGACTGCGGCGATGACCGCCACCAGTTCCGGCTCGTCGTGTCACCGGAGGACGGCGCGCAGCTGCATGATCTGAAACCCTTCATCCGTGACTTCATGGCCCAGCTTGAACGCGATCTCGAAACCAAGCTCGATTGGGTAGCAGTTGACCACTACAATACAGGTCAGCCCCATACCCATATCGTCATTCGGGGCAAAGACGACCGAGGCGATGATCTGATCATCACCAAGGATTACATGTCCCATGGTCTGCGGATGCGGGCGCGGGAGTTCCTGACATTGGAGCTTGGTCCCGAGATTGAACACGATATGACCCTCAAGCTGGCCCGCGAAGTGAACGCCGAGCGCTTCACACGCCTTGACCGCGCCCTTCTGAAACACACAGACCGGGGCTTTCTGGTGATCAGCGCTATGCCGCCCGAAGACCGAACCACACATGCTTCGCACATGGGCAGGCTCAAAAAATTGCAGTCACTTGGCCTTGTTGAAGAAAAGCAGACAGGCGTTTGGCAGATTGGGTCTGACATTGAAACAAAGCTAAAATCTCTTGGCCAACGCGGCGACATTATCAAAACGATGCACAGCGTCATGCGAGAAACTGGCATTGACCGCCCAGCAGGCAGCTTTGCCATGTTCGACACAGCCAAACCGAATAACCGTATTGTGGGTCGTGTAGCTGGCCTCGGACTCACCGATGAAATCAATGACCGGCACTACATCGTTGTCGATGCCACTGACGGCAAAATGCACTATGCCGATGTGGGTCACCTGCGGCCAGAGTTTGTGCCGGACAAGGGCATGATCGTCGTCATCGAAAACAAGGCAGTCGAAGACAGCGACAAGCAACGCACCAGACTTCGCATTCTGTCCTATCTCAATCTGGAGAAGCTTATCGATGCCGAAGGTGCAACTTGGCTCGACAAGGAACTGCTTGGTAAGTCACAAGAGAAGCTGGCTCAAGCCGGATTTGGAAGTAACGTCGCTGCTGCGATTGCCCGAAGGCGGCAATGCCTCGTTACACTAGGTTTAGGCACCATCAATTCGGACAACATGTTCCAGCCTCAGCCTCGGATGTTGGAACAGCTTCGACAACGCGATCTTCGACAGGCAAGTCAAATCCTGTCAAACGAACTCGGATTGACACACACCCAGCTTGTTGAAGGTGAAAAAATTTCTGGAACCTTCAACCGTTCGGTTGACTTGGCGAGTGGCAAATATGCGGTGATCCAAAAGTCGAAGGAGTTTACTCTTGTGCCGTGGAGGCCAGAGCTGGAACAGTTCAGGGGAAAACCGTTGTCAGGGACAGCAGGCAGTCAGGGCATCAACTGGGACTGGAATGCAAAACGGCAAATGGGGGTTGGGATATCCTGACTTTAATTAGTAATTTAAGCTTTGGGATGGCTATCGGCTTGGCACAGCAATAGTGTACTTAATGTGTAGATATTCCCGTTTTTTGCGAACTACGGAATGTTTATGTACTTGAGAATCGTTACAAATGAGTGTAGTCAAAGTGCATAAATTCACTTTTTTAGCGAATTAACGCATATGAACAGTCGGTCAAAATTGTCGCAACTCCCGCAGAACCGCGCCATATTGGCCAAGGTTTTTTCATCATCTGGCGATGTGATCAAGATCGACCATGTCACGCAAGCGCTTGGCATTTCTCGTAACGATGGCGCAAAGCGACTGGCGCGCTGGGTCGAACAAGGATGGCTGCACCGCGTCGGTCGCGGTGTTTATGTTCCAGTAGCTCTTGATACGCTCGGGGCCGAACAAACACTAGATGATCCTTGGGTTCTCATCCCTTCACTCTATGAGCCAGCTTACATCGCAGGCCGAACTGCCGCCGAATATTGGGATTTGACGGAGCAGATTTTTAAAGACCTTGTCGTCATCACTGGCCAAGCGATACGTCTACGGCACCAAGTGCGGCACGGAACCCGCATTGTGTTGAAGCATATCGACCCAAAGAAAATCTTTGGAACCAAACCCGTCTGGCGTCATCACACCAAGGTACTTGTGTCAGATGTACACCGCACGATTATCGACATGTTGGACGATCCCGCTCTCGGCGGTGGCATTCAGCATGTTGCAGATTGTCTGAACGCCTATCTGAAGCGCACTGATCGCGCCGATCAGAAACTCATCGAGTATGCCGAGCGCCTCGGCAATGGAGCAGTGTTCAAGCGGCTTGGTTTTCTTGCTGAACGTCAAAGCGCAGGGGCGAAACTGATGGCACTTTGCCAGACACGGATGAGTGCGGGCCATGCAAAGCTCGACCCAGCTCTGCCATCGCCACGCATCAATTCAGCATGGAGGCTCCGTATTCCGGAAACGTGGGCGAAGGAGTTGACGAGGTGATCGACCGCCGTGAAATTCTCGACACCGCTGTGCAAACGTCTCTCACGCCTCACGTTGTTGAAAAAGATTATGTTCTAGGCTGGATACTGGCCGGAATCTTTGGACACGACGAACTCACCGAGAACTGGATATTCAAAGGCGGAACTTGCCTCAAGAAATGTTTCTTTGAGACCTATCGCTTTTCCGAAGATCTTGATTTCACATTGCGTGACGCAGCCCACATTGACGAAACTTTTCTCAAGCGCGTTTTTGCGGAGATAGGTGAGAAGATTTATGATGAGACCGGTATCGAATTGCCAGTCAACCTCCAAGAATTCGAAATACTGCGGAATCCACGCGGACAGCTCTCTTGCCAAGGCAAGATCAGCTACAAAGGGCCTGTTTCGTCCACACATGGATTGCCAAGGATCAAACTCGATCTGACGGCTGACGAGCGGATCGTATTACCACCCGTTCGCACACAGATATTTCACCCATATTCGGATGCCCCAGAAAATGGCATAGAAGTTTTGGCCTACGACTATGTTGAGGCCTTTGCCGAAAAGTTCAGAGCGCTTGCCGAACGGACACGTCCCCGCGATCTCTATGATGTCGTGAATCTCTACCGAAACACTGAAGCAAGGCCTGAACCTCAGCGTTTTATAGAAGTTCTGCGAGCCAAGTGCGATTTCAAGGGCATAGGCCTACCTCGTATAGCTGACCTCCAACCACACCGAGCCGAGTTGGAAGCGGGCTGGGTGCATATGCTGGACCACCAGCTGCCAGCGTTACTCCCAGTTTCGTCGTTCTGGGATGCACTGCCAGAAATCTTTGCTTGGCTCGAAGGTGCCGTTGCGCCTGAACTGCCAAGGATGGCCTTTGGCTCCGAAGATACCGTTATTCGCGAGCGAGTCGTAGTTCTACCGACCGGAGCGAAGGGTCAGACTCTTGTCGAATTGATTCGCTTTGCTGCAACCAACCGCCTTCTCGTCGAGATCGACTACCGCGACAAACAAGGCCAGCGCTCGACAAGAGCGATCGAAGCATATTCACTTCGTCGTTCCAAGGCAGGTGACGTCCTACTTATGGCAGTGCGTGCCGACAACGGACAATCCCGCAGCTATTTGGTCGAGAATATTCTCGGTGTTACACCGACGCAGAAGACGTTTACGCCAAGATATCCAATCGAACTTTCTCCTGCAGGTCCGCAGGGTGTCCCTCGCCTCTCGAATTTAAGTTCTGGCTCTAGCGGCGGTTTTGCAATTCCTCGCACTCCAAAAATTCCAAGGACTTCATCTCGCTCACGATCAAACATTCAGAGATCAGTGTCGTCTGGTCCAACCTATGTGTTTCGCTGTCCTGTTTGTAATAAGACCTTTAATCGCAAGACTTACGACGCGTCCGCCAAACCGCACAAGAATAAGGATGGTTACGCTTGCTATGGTTCTTACTTGCTGCATGAGAAGACTACATACTAGCGTAAGCTCATTGATTTTTGGCAAGTGAGACCTTTGGCTCGAATTACCGAGGTATGTGTCGTTCAAAGTAAACTCGCCATAAAATTAGTCGATAGTCTCCAATCGCGCGTGCATGAAGCGGAATGCTTCCCGCGTTTTCCCGCCTTTCCCAATTGAGCAAATAGGCCATTTGCGACGATGCTTGGACCACATTCCGGAATGATCCGGTGTGCAATCCGAGTGGACGCAGAATGTCGCCGACTAAAATTCTCGTTGGGCAGGGATGCCTTGTTGTTTCGATTGTGGCGGGGGGCCTTTGGGCTTCAACACAATGGACGGCAGCGATGTTGGGCAATCAGCCACGGCTTGGTGCGCCGCTCACGACCATCCTTGGTCAGCCGATCTATGCGCCGTGGCGGCTTTTTGAATGGTGGTATGCCTATGAGGCCTATGCACCTGCTGTGTTTCGCAAAGCCGGAATGTTTGCAGCAGGCAGCGGCATTGCTGGAACTTTGGTTGCAATTGTGGGTTCTCTGTGGCGGGCGAGGCAGAACAAGCTGGTCACAACCTATGGCTCAGCCCGTTGGGCCAATATTGAGGAGCTTAAATCTGCCAAGCTGTTCTCAGGGCAAGGTGTGTTTCTGGGGAAGCTGGGTCAAGCCTATCTCCGCCACAACGGCCCCGAACATGTGCTGGCTTTCGCGCCAACCCGTTCGGGAAAGGGTGTTGGACTTGTTATCCCGACCTTGCTGACCTGGCCACACTCGACGGTCATCCACGATATCAAGGGTGAGAACTGGCAGCTGACGGCAGGCTTCCGGTCAACATTCTCGCACTGCCTGTTGTTCAATCCGGCTGATCCCAAAAGTGCCCGTTACAATCCGCTGCTCGAAGTGCGCAAAGGCGAATGGGAAGTGCGCGATGTCCAGAACATCGCCGATATTCTGGTGGACCCCGAAGGAGC
>JANMAE010000081.1:0-13639 GCA_031359445.1 Hyphomicrobiales bacterium
CGAGGAACGGGTCTTGCGCATGCGCTTCGGCATCGGCATGAACACCGACCACACGCTGGAAGAAGTGGGCCAGCAGTTCAGCGTGACGCGCGAGCGCATCCGGCAGATTGAAGCCAAGGCACTCAGGAAGCTGAAGCATCCGAGCAGGTCAAGGAAGCTGAGGAGCTTTTTGGATAATTGACGAACCAAACTGCTTTCGACGCGATTCTGCTAGTTAGTCGTTCTAAGAAAATCTAATTCCACTTTTTTACTGCCGAGTGGCGAAATGTGTGATCTATCCGCTTTAGGTTCAAACTCAATCAACAACTCAGAATCGAGCTTTTTCAATATTGAACTTCTGAACATGCTCAAGTTTGAATATTTGGTCCACTCGCTAAGTAATTTTGTGCTTACCCAACCTGGTTCGGAATAAAGTAACATAAGTGTTTGGTCTGCCTTAGATACGTCCTTAAGAAGAACCCGCTTTGCGTTTCCAATTTTCCAGATCATGGGGAGTTTGCGCTCCACTAACATGTCAACAGATTCTTGAGCGATTTCTGTAGTCGTGGCGTGAAATATGCGCACAAGTTCTGCGAGAATCCAGCTTGCCATAGAGTAGACCGCTGTAGCATCGAGATAGTTCGGGTTTATCTCGCCGCTAACATGGCCAACGCCTCTATTGTTTCTTATATGATAAAGCGGGACCAAGATTTGTGGGACCAATACCCTGAGGCTCTTGTCTCCAACTCTGTTTGGAACTGCCTGAATGCCCTCAAGCTTTTTACAACTATCTGCAAATTGGTTAGGCTTGTAAGGTGTTGGTGGGTATTTTCCGTTTAAGTACCCTTCTATGATTGAATAGACGACCTCGCAGAACTTACCGCCATTTAGTTCGGCAGGTTCCCAACGCCTCTCAAGATAACTGGAGGCAATTTCACGGTAGTGATCAAACAGCGGATCACGAAGTGAAGTCGGGACAGTGGCCAATAATAATGACGCTTCAATCATGGATCTTGTTTATTTCTTTGATCAAGGCCGCTCCAAGCTTCAATCCTGGTCCTGTTAAATTCCACCCCTTGTCTTTATCGCCCGCAAACTCATTTCCTCTGTTCTTTATGTGCGTTGCGTGGTTGGCCTGATCATAACATCCAACCTTTTCACAAATTACGCGAGCCAATTTATCATCAAAATTGGTGTTACCAGTGTGCAGCAATTGACTGATTCCAGCCATAACATAGGCATTATAAGTTTGGTCCTTCTTGCTTTTCCCTGGAAGAGTTGGGGAAATAAATTCGCCACCTTCACCGTTGAAGTGGAAAACGTTCTCAAGTTCTGGCTCGGAGATTGAGAATTGCCGCATCCAAGCTTTAGCTTTAGGAGTTCGGACCACAGAATCAGTTCCATCTGATAATACGTCTTGACCGTTCAGCTTTGGATCTGAATCAACTATTTCGCGACTGCTTTTCTTTTCTCCCAAAAGTGCGAGAGCAGCGTCGATAACACGAACGCGATCTAAAGAATCCAGAGGTGTCAACGCATTGACAACAACAGTTAACGCTTCAATGTTTGAATTGTCAGTCATCATTATGCTCCAAGTTCATATCAAATTATTTGAGTCCGGTTTCGACAAAAATCTCGCCAGAGTTAGTCAAACTCCAACATTTTTTGCCATCTCTTTTGTGTTTCGCTTCCATCACAAATCCTTGGACAACATTTTTATTAACCAAATCATTTATATTCTTTGGAACTTGCTCTCTGGCGGCTCGAAACCCCGCTTCGATATCCGCTACGTTAAATTCACTCAGAAGGTCGTAACGTTCGAGAAAGAAGCAAATTGCCAGCGTTTTTTTTGTAGCGGATTGAGCTTTTTTACTCAGCAAAAATTCACGAATTGAAAGCGGCTTGCTCTCTTTGAACTTCGGCTTCCTCGAAACGGTCACCCCGTCCGATCCTTCCGCAAAGTGTTCTTTGGCCAATTTCTCTAGCAAACTCATGCGAGATTCCAGTGAAGAAATACGATTTTCGATGTTCAAAGGACTCTCCTTATAGTGATTAAATGATAATATAGCGTAGATATTCAATTCTCAGTATTAATTAATACGGGACGTTGGTCACTGTCAAGTCGGAAGTAAATACAGAAAAAATGAGTGCTATGTCTGCGAAATCAGTAAATCTAATATTTTTGAAGTTAATTAGTATTTTTCTAGTTGTTCTTACTTCAATTCATTCTAACGCATGTTTGCCAGGTTTTTGCTGTGTTCGTCATCGGCAACTCACTACAGTCACTAAGAATGATAAAGTGAAACATGTTATATGATTATCTTAATATCAATAAGCATCTGATAATAATAGTAGAAATGGTACTAAAAATGATAAGTATGGAGTTCTCACCATTTTATCATACATTATGTTTGTTTTGATTTGCGCTTGGCGTCATAAATTTTTTTGAATTTGCTAACTGCCTTGAAGATAGTCCGGGCCAACGTGGCGGGGTGTTCGAAAAATTCACAATGCGCTGGTGTAGGCCTAAAAGGTGACAAAGATCGCCAAGGAGCCCACCAGCCTCGAAACGCCGGTGGGTGACGAGGAAGATTCAAACTTGGGTGACTTCATCAAGGACAAGGGCGCGATAGTGCCTACCGTGAAGAAGCCAGCGTTCAGAGAGGCATGGAAGCACCTTACGCGTAAAGACAGCGAGTTTGGTCCAGAGTTCACAACGTTCATTGTAGAACTGCAAGCCTGAGAATTCTGAAAGCTGTTCTTATAGTTGGTTCAGGCATTACCACATATCATCGACTTGAGATCAATCGCGTCTAAAGAAATAGCCCTTATCCGCCCCTTTGGGCACCTTCTCCCACGCAAGCGCGGGCGAAGGCTATAGTGATTGTCGCCTTCGCCCGTTTGTTCTTACAAATGGGAGAAGGTGGCGCGACGGCGTTCCGCAGTTTTTCAAAACTGCTGGGATGCGGGTTTTTTCTTTGGCGCGAGTTTCCTAAATATACCCATCAACATCCATGCTCTTTTGCAGGATGCGGATGATCTCAAGGCTTTCGGCTGTGACGCGGTAAATAATTATGTGCGAGGTCATGGGCATTCGGCGATAACCGGGCCTGACGTGTTGAATTGATGCACCCAGCAGGGGATGGGTGCATAAAAGCTCCAAGGTGCGGTCAAGTGACAACAGATATTCATTTGCCTGCGCTTGCCCCCAATTTTCCAAAGTGTGGAGCCAAATGTCCTCAAGGTCTGCTTCGGCCTTTGGCGAAAACCGAAGTTGCAACATCAAAGGGGATCAGTTTTGGATTTGATGAAGGCTTTCATGTCAAAGGGCCGTGTTGGCCCACTGTTCTCTCCCTCGATTATTGCAAGACGCAGACGCTCGATCTTGAGTTCCTGCTCTTCGAGGAGGCGCAAGCCTGCGCGTATTGCTTCGCTGGCCGAGCCAAAACGGCCTTTCTTGATTTGTTTTTTTATGAACTTGTCATCATCCCTGCCGATAACAACGGACGTGTTGCGTGACATGCCATACCTCACTACCAAGCATTGGTAACATGAACTTCTTTATATCTCAAGCAATGGGTTGGGCCAAGCAGGAGCATGTTGCAGGCGAATAAGCGGCAATTTCCTTTTCTTCAATCTTCAATTTGATGTATTATAAATCCGGTGTTCCTGAGGATTGCAGTCATGTCCAGTTTGCCCACCTACTTCATCTCACACGGTGGCGCGCCGTTGCTATTGTGTTGAATGGTTTTCCGAACTATGTTGCGCGCGATGGAATATTGAGGACATTGTGACGAGACCTGTGATTTTCAACATTTCCGCCGCATGGGATTATGAGGCATTGGTTTGGAGCGGCCATTGCGACGACATTCCCGCCGCCGCGGACGCGCCTACATTGGATGGCCTGCTGGCCAAGATGTCTTCCATGGCTCTTGACTTGCTGCCTGACAATCATCCAGGCGTTGAACCCGCGTCGGTGTATCTTCAAATCAACGCGTTGCGCGAAATTGAGCCAGCGGCCGCGTAGTGGCACCGCAATTTGATCGCGCATTGCGCGAATTACTGCGCTCTGCGGGTTGCCGGATCATCAGGCAGGGCAAAGGCAGCCACGAGATTTGGCATAGTCCTCTGGTGGAAAAGAATTTTGCGGTGCCGATAGGGATTCCGAGCCGCCACACTGCAAATGCAATCTTGCGCCAAGCAGGCTTGCCAAAAGCATTCTAAGGGAACAGTGACCCCTATATTTCCACCCGTCTCCTTACCTATTTCATCTCGCACGGCGGCGGGCCTTGGCCCTGGATGCCGGAGAGGCGCGATGCAGGTGCTGGCGGCTTTGCTTGCCAATATGCCCCCCGAAATTGGCGTCACGCCCAAGGCCATTCTCATGGTGTCTGGCCATTGGGAACAGGACGACTTCGCTGTCATGGCTACGCCTGCGCCGGGCCGCGCCCGATGTGGCCATACGGCATGGCTATGATCCCGAGGAGCATCTGGCCTTGGGGCGTGCGCAGGCGCCTTCTGCCCGCATCTGCCATCCGGAGGAAGACCACCTCATTTTGCTCATGGCCGCAGTTGGAGCTGCCGAGAGCGAAAAGGCCAGCCGGGTTTATCATGAGACTGGCGTGTTCGGCGGGGTGACTGCTTCGAGTTACCGGTTCGGGTGAAGAGAAGGGCCCTCATCCCCCCTTCGGGGACCTTCTCCCATCCGTCTTCGCTGCGCTACGCCGGACGGGCGAAGGCGATAATCATTATGGCCTTCTCCCGTTTGTTCTTACAAATGGGAGAAGGTGGCGCGACGGCGCTTCGCAGTTTTTCAAAACTGCTGGGTTGAGGGTTTTTATTTACGCTGCCGGAACGTAGATGTAGGCGCTGTCCTTTTTCTCGGCAGTGCCGAGGCCGGGGTAGGGCCAGTGGTAGCCCAAGAGTTTTTTCTTTCCGGCGGAGGCCATGTCGAGGAGCTTTTTGCGGTTGGCTATGGCGGTTTCGTGGTCAGCGTCGAAGCCGAATTTCCATTCGGGGTGGGGGAAGAACACCAGGGGATTGGTGATGGCATCGCCGGTGATGATGAGGCCGTCGCCGCCTGCGAGTTCGAAGGAGACGTGTCCTGGCGTGTGGCCCTTGGTGTCGAGGACGTTGATGCCGGGGAGCACTTCAGCTTCCGGCTTGAAGAAGTTGATCTTGTCCTTGATGCCAGCAAGCTGTGCCTGGGTGTTCGTAACCATGCCCTGCATTTCCTTGGGCATTTTGCCGGCGAGGTCCGGTGCTGTCCAGAAATCCCATTCGGCTTGCGCGATATGGAAGGTGGCGTTGGGATAAAGCGGTTTGCCATCAGCGCCCAGGGTTCCCCAGCAATGATCGGGGTGGGCATGGGTGAAAATGACCTTGGTGATGGCAGAGGCGTCCGTGCCTGCGGCCTTCAGGCTTTCAGCGAGTTTGCCAGCAGTGGGCTGGAAACCGTTTCCGCTGCCTGTATCCATGAGGATCATGTCGCTGCCCGATTTGAACAACAGGGGGCTGGCTTCAAACTGCGCCTTGTCGCCCTGCATCATGGACCCCAATAATTTTTTGAGTTCTTCCGGGCTTGCATCGGGCAATAAGGAAAGGGGAAGCAGCAATGTGCCATCGCTCACAACAGTCACGTCATAAGCACCTTGCTTGAAGGAATAGGGGGCGGCCAAGGCCCAGACATTTTTCGGCAATATGCCTGCCGCAACGAGGCCTGCGGCCGCGCCTAAAAACTTGCGGCGATCAAGCACGAGGTGTCTGGTTCCGTTCATCGCAATGGACAGCATCTTGAAATTCCTCTCAGTGATTGAATCAGAACAGGAGTTGTTACGATAAATTATGGCTTCCGGATGACAAGGCCAGACACTTTCCAGTTACGCACATCAATGTTAGGTTCAGCTGGAGCGAAGGGAAGTCACATGTCATTCTTCAAAAACCTGTTCGGATGGGGCGGGTCTGCCGCCACTGCTGAGCCTGTCAAAGCTGCCGAGCACAAGGGTTTCATGGTTGAGGCCACGCCTTACAAGGCGGAAGGCATGTGGCAGCTTTCGGGCCTTATCTGGAAAGAGATTGGCGGCGAGCGCAAAATTCACCAGTTCATCCGGGCTGACCGTTTCAATTCCAACGATGAGGCCGCAGACCTCGCTATTACAAAGGGAAGGCAAATCATTGACGAGCAAGGTGAAGCCATTTTTAAGTTATGAAAAACGCAATCAACGCCTGGCCAGCCCCAGGATTTTCAAGCAGCGGCTGGCGCGAAACGGACTTATCGCCCTTGTGACAGTTGTGGTGGCAACCGGCATCGGCATGGCGGGCTATATGGTGTTTGAATCCATGAGTGCCGTTGATGCCTTTGCCAATGCCGCCATGATACTTTCCGGCATGGGACCGTTGACTGAACTCCACACCACTGCAGGCAAATTGTTTGCTGGTTTCTACGCGCTGGTGAGCGGGCTGCTTATCTTCGCGGTGGCCGGCGTTATTCTGGCTCCGGTGTTCCACAGGCTGATGCACAGGTTTCATGTTGAAGACGATGAACAGAAAAATTAAGATTGCCGCCGCGCAATATCCGCTCGATCCCCTGCAATCACTGGCGGAATACGAGGCCAAGATCACGCGGTGGGTGAAAGAGGCAGTGCGTGAAGGCGCACAGCTTTTGGTGTTTCCGGAATATGGCGCGATGGAGCTTGCCAGTATTGGGGGAACTGCGGGTGATGTGGAGGCCTCGTTTGATGCCGTGTCGCAATTGGTGCCGGAGGTGGACCGCATCCATGCGGAACTTGCGGCCCGTCACCATGTAGTGATCGTTGCGGGATCGGGGCCGCAGCGCCGCGCTTCCTGCACCATGAATGTGGCGCATATTTTCGGGCCTGCGGGGGTGAAGGGTTCTTATGACAAGATCATGCCCACGCCATGGGAGCGCGATCCGTGGAAGATCAGTGGGGGCCGCGAACTCAAGGTGTTTGATACAGGCTTTGCCCGCATCGGCCTGCTCATCTGCTATGACATCGAGTTTCCGCTTTTGTCGCGCGCTTTAGCGGAGGCTGGCGCTGAAATTATTCTGGCACCTTCGAACACGGAAACTGAATGGGGATACTGGCGGGTGCGCACGGGTGCTGTGGCGCGGGCGCTTGAAAACCAGGTCTATACTGTGCATGCGCCGGTGGTTGGCGCTTCCGCCTGGAGCGCGGCGTGCCCCATGAACTGCGGGATGGCGGGGATATTCGCGCCATCCGACAAGGGGTTTCCTCCGGGGGGCGTTCTGGCGCTCGGCGAAATGAACAGGCCGCAATGGGTTTATGCGGAAGTTGACCTGGATCTCATTGCGGAGATACGCGCATCAGGTGGTGTGCAGACCTATAACCACTGGATAGAGCAGCCCGGTGCAATGGCGCTGCCTGCGGCCACGCTTGTGGATATTTCAGGGGCGGATTAGGTTTGCATCCGGGAAACATTTGGCGAGCTGGTCCACCGCGGCGCGGCCCGCTTCCAGGTTCCAGGCATTGACGAGGCCCAAACGGAAGCCGCCCGGCGGCATGGGATGCTCATCCAGTTTTTTGCTTTCATGGAATGTGATCTGGAGGCTGGACACATGCGGCATGGCGCGGATGAGGGCCTGTTGCTTTGGCGGCGGATGACGAAAGCCGTGTTGCGGATGGGCAAACAGGGGAAGTGAATAGCCGGTGTGGCGATGCTCGTTCTGCAACTGCCAGACGCCCTTGGCATAGAGCCTGATCACAGCTTCAATCCAGCCCGGACCATTGAGATCGCACCATTGATCGGCAAAACGAAGATGGACCTCGATGATCTTTCCGCCAATCGTTTCAAAATTCATCATGCCGGTGTAGCCCGCCATATTGGCGTGCACCCAGTGCGTCAGATAGGTTTCGAGTGGCGGGTTGGGTTCGGCTTCCAGAATCCAGTGAGCGAACATGCCATCGCCTATCGAAATGCCCGTTGCATGCCGTGTCCATTTGATTTCGCCATTTTCTAAGGCGCAATCGGAGGAGATGTGCGTGCCTTTGAGCAGCGGCAACCAAAAATGACCAGGTGTGTAGCGGGATTCCATTTCCTGGGCTGAACGAATGGTGCAGCTTCCGGTGCCCATGCCCTTGAGGTTGACGATGGGCTTGGAGAATATGGGGTAGGATGGTGGCGTGGTGCCATGCGGTCCGCAGGCAAATCCCTGGCTCGCCGCGATTTTCAGCTTATCATAAATCCAGTTATACGCAGGATACCAGCTCCACGCGTCCGTGTCGTCAGTCGGTATGAGCACATCTTCAGGACAGGGGATGTTCTCGAAATACTGATCCCGCCACGGGTCGCGTTCGCAAATGGGCATGAGCACAGGTTAGCAGAGCAGGGCTGGCAGGCAATGGCAGCTAGCGGTCGATTTATGAAACCTCCGTTCGTCATTTCCGCGCAGGCGGTAAGCCAGCTTGGCCACAACTGAATGTGTTGAAAGCTGGTTTCCCGCCTGCGCGGGAAAGACGAATGGAGGTGCGGGAATGACGAATGGAGGTGCGGGAAGGGCGGTGATTGGGAGTTATGTTTACTTGATTTCCCAGCTCACGTTGACATCGATGCTGATGGTCTGTTCGCCTTGTGCGATGGGCACGTCGGCTGAGGCTTCGGCGCGCATGGTTTTGGCGTACATGGGAACAGGCGGTTGATAGCCGACACCTTCCGTTACGTTGAGCACGTTGCCAAGTGTTATGCCGCTGGCTGAGGCGTAGACCTTGGCCTTGCGCAGCGCATCGGCGAAGGCGAGTTTGCGGGCCTCATCGGTTGCTGTTTCGGGGTGGGAGACTTGGAACACCACGCCATTCACCTGGTTCGAGCCTGAGGTTACGACCTGATCCAGCACTGCGCCCAGGTTGTCCAGCTTGCGGATCGTGATGGTGACATTGTTGGAAACATCATAGCCCATGAGCTTGGGTGCTTGGCCGGTGTTCTGGCCGTAGTCATAGCGCGGGTTGACCATGAAATTCGAGGTTTGCATGTCGCGCGCGTCGATGCCTGCTGACTTCAACGCCGCGAAAATGGCTTCCATGGATTTGGTGTTGGCGGTCAGCGCCTCGCGAGCGGTGGGGGCCGTACTTATCACGCCCACTGTCACGATTGCCATGTCAGGCGCCATGTGCACTTCGCCGTGTCCATTGAGGGAGATAGCACGGGTCATATTTGTATCCTCCGCCAGGGCAGGTGTGAAAAGCATGACAAGCAGTGAGAAGGCGGCGCAGGCAACAGTCTTGATCATCATTAGCTCCGGGATTGCAGGGCAGGTTATGTGGCGGGCGATTGCGGCGCGAGTGTGATTAGCGGAAGGGAGGTTCGTCGAAACTCCGCAGTTTTCGGGAATGGAGCTGGCTCAGTTCGCCGCGCATTCTGTCCAATGCCGCAAGTCCAATCATCAGATGTTCGCTCACCGCGCGATCATAGAAAGCGTTTGCTGCTCCCGGAAGCTTGATTTCACCATGGAGTGGTTTGTCCGAGACGCAGAGGAGGGTGCCATAGGGCACGCGGAAACGATAACCCTGGGCCGCGATGGTGCCGGATTCCATATCCACAGCAATGGCGCGCGATAGGTTGATGCGTTTGCGCTCTTGGCTCCAGCGCAGTTCCCAATTGCGGTCGTCATATGTGACAACGGTTCCCGTGCGCAAGCGTGCCTTGAGGGCATCGCCAGATTCGCCCGTGACGGCGGCAGCAGCACCTTGCAGGGCCACCTGCACTTCGGCCAGAGCGGGTATGGGGATGGCGGGCGGCACTACGGCATCCAGGATCTTGTCTTCCCGCAGATAGCCATGGGCCAGCACGTAATCTCCGATGCGCTGGGAATGGCGCAGGCCGCCGCAGTGACCAATCATCAGCCAGCAATGGGGACGCAGCACGGCCAGATGATCTGTCATGTTCTTGGCATTTGAGGGGCCTACGCCGATGTTGATCAGGGTAACGCCGCCGCCCAAGCCTTCGCGGCGTTTGAGGTGGTAGCCTGGCATTTGAAAGCGATGCCACAGGGAACTTGCTATGAGCGTGGTGATCGCCTCATCACCCATGCCGCGCCGGATAATGCCGCCGCCTGGAATGTGCAGGGAGTCATAGGGGCTGTCTTCGCTCAATTGCTTGAGGCCCCAGGCGATGAACTGATCGACATAGCGGTGGTAGTTGGTCAGCAGGATCCATGGCTGGGTGTCCTGCCAATGCGTTCCGGTGTAATGCTGCATCCGCTTCAGTGAATAATCCACGCGAACGGCGTCGAACATGGCCAGCGGAAACGGGTGGCCCAGGGTGCGGTCCCACTGGCCATCGGCTATCTCATCGCCCACGAGGGCAAGCTTTGGCACTGGAAAATACAAGGCAAGCTCGGCTGCTGTTGTGCCCTGGCCGCCCAGATCGTCGCCCTTGTCCAGCACATAGGGATAAGGGATTTCCTGATCGGAAATTCCCACTTCGATGGTTGCCGCATAATCCTTGACGAGATAACTGAGCTGCTCGGTGAGATAGCGGCGGAAATGGGCGGGTTGGGTGATCGTTGTTACATAGGTGCCGGAAGCCTGGAACTTGGCAAAGGCGCGCGCGATGCGGGGCTGGAGGCCATTGGCCTCATAGGTCACGCGCAATTGCGGATAACAGAAACTGCTGCGCTCCTCGAGGCTGGGCGGCTTTCGGGTGTCAAAGTAGCGGTCAAGGCAGGCTTTCAGGCTGGCGGTGGCGCGGGCATGAAGCTCGACGAGACGTTCAACGGCTGCTTCTGGAGACAGATTTTGGCTCAACATGGATGAACTCTTAACACGGGAGTTTAGGGGAGGGAACTGCCGCCCAAAGTTTACGAATTTGTATGGTGTTGGACATGGATTTGACCGGGAACGCAGGCTATGCAACGCCGGCGGAGGCTGTTTCAAGAACTGCCGCGATATGGAGACCAGATGACATGAAGAAATTTATCCTTGCCGTTGCGTTCACCGGATTTGCTTTCAGCAGCTTTAGCGTGATGGCGCGGGCTGAAGCTGTTCCTTGCGAAGACATGTTGGTGAAATTGGATGACGCTTTGAAGACAGCGAAATTGAATGATGTGGACATGAAATCTGTCACCGACCTCAAGACCAAGGCGGAAGAACGCTGCAAGGCTGAAGATGACAAACGCTCTGATGGCTTCATCGACGATGCCATGAAGATCATCACCAAGTAATTCTCAAAATTACCTTTGGCATTTGGAGACTGAGATGTTGACAACACCACATGAAATTTCCACGACATTGTTCAACCGGGTGCCGAAGGTTACCGTTGATTTTTGGATCATCAAGCTTCTGGCCGTCACAATGGGCGAAACAGCGGCCGATTATCTGGCGGTGAATTTGGGCTTGGGCCTTGGAGCAACGGCGCTGCTGATGAGCGGCGTGCTTGTCGCTGCAATCCTCGTGCAGTTCGCGCAGAGGAAATACACGCCCATTCCCTATTGGCTCGCGGTTGTGCTCATCAGCATCGTGGGCACTTTGCTGACGGATTGCCTCGTTGATATTTTCCATGTGCCGCTCCTCACGACAACGGTGTTTTTCACTGTTGTTCTGGCCCTCACATTTGCGGTCTGGTATGCGGCGGAGAAAACCCTTTCCATCCATTCCATATTCAATACAAGGCGCGAGATTTTCTATTGGCTGGCGATCCTGTTCACCTTCTCACTTGGCACCGGTGCCGGAGATCTTGTGGCTGAGCATTTTGAACTTGGTTACTTCACAACCGGATTATTGTTTGCGGCCATCATCGCTGGATTTGCGTTTGGTTATTATGCGCTGAAGCTCAGTGCCATTCTCATGTTCTGGCTGGCCTATATTTTCACCAGACCTTTGGGCGCTTCATTCGGAGATCTTCTTTCGCAACCACAGGAATATGGTGGACTGGGGCTGGGTACGGTTGTTACAAGCTTCCTGTTCCTGGTGGGAATTCTAGCGCTGGTTGGATATTTGAGCGTGACGCATAAGGATGAGGAACGCGTTGCCGTCAGTGGCTGAAGTACAGGATTGCTTTCAGCCCGGGAGCATTGTCCTGAAGTTCCACTTCGATATCATGCAGGCTGGCAATGGCGGCCACAAGCGATAGGCCAAGGCCGCTTCCCGAAGTTGAGCGGCTGGCATCCAGGCGATAGAAACGCTCGAACACCCGGCCACGCTCTTGCGCCGGTATTCCGGGACCAGAATCGGCCAGGATGACTGTGGGGCCAGTTGAACCATTGCGAAGCGACAGGACGATGGATGTGTTGATGGGCGTGTGACGCAGCGCATTCTCAAGCAAATTGACGAGCAGTTGCATGAGCAGGTCACGGTCGCCGTGCGTTGTCACATTGGGCGCCACGTCCAACGTCATTTCTTTCTGCTGGTCTTCGGCCACCGCGCGGTAAGTATCGGCAACCTGTTCGATGAGAGCGGTGAGATCCACCTGTTTGAAGTTGGCGCGGCGTGTGCCGGATTCAATCTGCGCGATGCGGAGCAGGGCGGAGAAGGTGGAGAGAAGCTGGTCAGCTTCAATAATCGCTGACTCAATTGCCGACTTGTACTTGGCGGGACTCTTTTGCAGGTAGGCTTCTTCGAGGCCCTGACGCAAGCGGCTGAGGGGCGTTCTGAGGTCATGGGCGATGCTGGTGCTGACCTGCTTGAGGCTGTCCATCAATGCCTGATTGCTGTCAAACAGCCGGTTCAGATTCATTGACAGGTTATCAATTTCATCCGATGTGCCGCGCAAAGGAATACGCTGCTTGAGGTGGCCATCGATGATGGCGTGGCTCGTGGTGTTGATGGCATCAATGCGCCGCAAGAAACTCTGGCTGGCAAGAATTCCCGCGAGAGCAGCCAACAGGAAGGATATGGCCGCTGACCAGGCAAATGAATTGATGATGGCATCCTGGGCTGAGAGAACCCTGTGGGCATCCTGGCCGGCAAACAGGAAGGAACCATCTGGAAGATGCATGCCTTGCCCCCAGAGCTGGTGATCCTCATCAATCATCCCATCTTTTTTCCGCGTATCGGCAATCTGCAGGGGCGTTTCCTGCCACCCGTCGACGCGGCCTGGATTATCGAGATTTCCGGCAAGCTTGTTGCCTCGAGCATCGGCGTAAAAATAATATGCCGTGGAACCGCTCGTTGGCTGAATTCTTTCTTTGATGTCGTGGACAATGGCCGAGCCCCCATCGGATTGCGCTTCTGTGGTCAACGCCAGGAGATCGTGTTGCACCTCGGTGCGGATTTGTTCGCGCAGGGCATTGGTTGCAGTGAGGTAAGTGATGAGGAGAACGGCCCCAAAGGCCACGAGGAAAAAACCACCATACAAAGCGCTCAGGCGAAAGCTGGTGGTTTTGAAGACCCGGCCGCTAAGCACGAAGGCAGTATCCGGACCCGCGAATGGTTGACAGAAGTTCATGGTCAAACCCCTTGTCGATCTTGGCGCGAAGGCGACTGATGTGGGTTTCTACTACGCTGGTTTGGGGATCAAAATGGAAGTTCCAGACATTTTCCAGCAGCATGGTGCGGGTTACAATGCGGCCATCACTGCGCATGAGATATTCAAGCAGCTTGAATTCCTGGGGCTGGAGATCAATCGGTTTGCCTTGCCGTGTGACATTGCGGGTGAGGAGATCCATTTCAAGATCGCCGACCTTCAG
>JANMAE010000093.1:0-23033 GCA_031359445.1 Hyphomicrobiales bacterium
ACCGCAATGGGCAGTGTCATGAAGGTGACGAGCAGCAGGCAAAGGTGGACAATCACACCAACCTTGGTGGGGAGATAGCGCGTGCTAAGGTGGGCATAGAGATAACCCAGCAGCAGCAGAGCCTGAAAAAATACCATGGCCACGGACCAGACAGCGGGCGAACCGCCGAGCTGCGGCAATACCATTTTGGCGAACATGGGCTGAATGGCAAAGAGCAGGAAGGCTGAGGTAAATACCGTAGCGGTGAACACCCACCGCGCTGCTTTTCGGGCTTCGGTGTGACCTAATGATGCTGGTTCAAGTGCCGAATGCATGGGCTTGTTCAACGATAACGGTGTCCAAGGCACAAGTTTTAATGTGATATCGGTTAATGTAACCCTAAGCCGCTGTGACGAAGCTATCCAGAACGCGCTTTTCGCCAGCTTTGTCGAAATCAATGGTGAGTTTGTTTCCGTCCACCGAGGTTATGCGGCCGTAGCCGAATTTCTGGTGAAAAATCCGGGTTCCCTTGGCGAGTTCGGGGTTTTCCTCGCCATGCGTCACCATTTCGCCTTCAATGAATTTGGGCGTGGTGCGGAGCGCCTCACCCTTGCTCCAGCGTTCCTGGGCGCGCTGCCAGCCCGGTGTTGAATAGGTGTTCTTGAAGGGTTGCACATCATCGAAACGGCTGACGCCATAGCCACCCAGGCTGTGGCCGCCGAAAGAATTGCTCATGGGTGCCACCTCCACAAAGGCTTCGGGCAATTCATCGACAAAGCGCGAGGGAAGCGCGTTCTGCCACATGTTATGGACGCGGCGGTTCTGGGCGAAAGAAATAAAGACGCGGCGCTTGGCGCGGGTGATGCCGACATAGGCCAGCCTGCGCTCTTCCTCCAGCCCGGCGCGGCCTTTTTCGTCCAGGGCGCGCTGATGCGGAAACAGGCCTTCCTCCCAGCCCGGCAAAAAGACTGTGCCGAATTCCAAACCTTTGGCCGAGTGGAGCGTCATGATGTTGACGCGGTCTTCGGTTTCCGCGCCACTATCCCTATCCATGACAAGGGCTATATGCTCCAGAAAGCCCGCCATGTTCTCAAACTCGCCCATGGAGCGCACAAGTTCCTTGAGGTTTTCGAGACGGCCCTGGGCTTCGGGGCTTTTGTCGTTCTGCCACATTTCCGTGTAGCCCGACTCGTCGAGAATGATTTCGGCAAGTTCGGTGTGCGGAAGTCCCGTCAGAGACTGACGCCAGCGCGTAAAGCTCTCCAGGAGCTGGCGCAGGGAGGTTCGGGCCTTGTTGGGCAGTTCATCGGTTTTTATCAGTTCCTCAGCCGCGCGATACAGGGAAACCCCCTTGATACGGGCAAACTCGAACATGCGTTTCAGCGTGGTATCGCCAATGCTCCGCTTGGGGACATTGACGATGCGTTCGAAAGCCAGATCATTGTCGGGTGATGCGGTCACTTTGAAATAGGCCAATGCATCGCGGATTTCGGCACGCTCATAGAAGCGAGGGCCGCCGATGACACGGTAGGGCAGGCCTAGGGTTATAAAACGGTCTTCAAAAGCGCGCATCTGGAAGGAGGCACGCACCAGAATGGCCATGTCATTCAGCTTTTCCTGCTTGCGCTGCAGGCTTTCAATATCATCACCAATAGCACGGGCTTCTTCATCGCCGTCCCAATGGGCGCGGACGATCAAGGGTTCGCCATCGTTTTTATCGGTGCGTAGGGTTTTGCCCAAGCGACTTTCATTTTTTGCGATGAGGCCGGAGGCGGCTCCCAGAATATGGGGCGTGGAACGGTAGTTGCGTTCCAGCTTGATGATGCGGGCGCCGGGGAAATCCTTTTCGAAGCGGAGAATGTTATCGACTTCCGCGCCACGCCAGCCATAGATGGATTGATCATCATCGCCTACGCAGCAAATATTCTTGTGGCCCTGTGCCAGGAGGCGCAGCCAGAGATATTGGGCCACGTTGGTATCCTGATACTCATCCACCAGCATGTATTTGAAGCGGTGCTGATATTGTTTCAGAACATCTGGGTAGGTCTGGAATATGCGGAGGACTTCGAGCAGCAGGTCGCCAAAGTCTGCGGCGTTCACCACTTTGAGTCGCGCCTGATACTCGGCATAGAGTTTGCCACCCAAGCCGTTGGCAAAGCCATGGGCTTCACCTGATGGCACTTTATCCGGCAGCAATCCACGGTTTTTCCAGCCGTCGATGAGGCCCGCAAGCTGGCGGGCGGGCCACCGCTTTTCATCAATATTATGGAGCGCCAACACCTGTTTGAGCAGCCGGATTTGATCATCGGTATCGAGAATGGAAAAGCCCGACTTGAGGCCCGCAAGTTCGGCATGGTTGCGGAGAATTTTCACGCCGATGGAATGGAACGTGCCCAGCCATGTCATGCCTTCCACAATGCTGCCAATCAAATGGCCGATGCGCTCCTTCATCTCGCGGGCGGCCTTGTTGGTGAAGGTCACGGCAAGCATCTGGTTGGGATAGGCTTTTCCGGTTGCCAGGATATGGGCCAAACGCGTGGTGAGAACGCGGGTTTTTCCGGTGCCTGCACCAGCAAGGACCAAAAGCGGACCATCGGTTGATTCCACGGCGTCGCGCTGTTCGGAGTTCAGGCCTTTGAAGTAGGGCGGGTCGCCATTGGCCAAAGCGCGCGCAGAAATACCACCTGCGTTTGCAGGCGCATTCACGTTCACATCTTCAAAATCATCTGGCTTGGCAGGCATAAGAGGCATCACGAATCCTTGGATACCTCTTATAGCAAAGATGTGGGCTTTTAGGCGGCTTTCTTCATGCTGCCTGCCCGAATGGCAGATTGTACCCTCCGCCAGGTCTCGGCCGTTTGCCAGTCACCCCATTTTTCACAGAGATCCGCATGCATGGCAGCTTCTGCTTCGGCCTTCATGCCGTGAACGAAAACCAGTGCTTCGGCAATGTTTTCATATCCCGTGTCCATTTTCTCCGCCTCCACTACGCTTTTTTGGCCGTCAAACGCTATAACGCGGTATGTGCCTCAATTGTTTCGGATGTGTGACAAATTCACCGGTTTTTTGGAATCCCGATCTGATGACCTACTTGTGATGGGATTGGGAGTGCCGCGTGAGCAAGATGGGCTGCTGATAGTTTTTCGAGAATATCATCTGGAAAGGACGAGGATTTCTTGGCGGTCATGTTGACATGCATCACGATATTTTCCGAAATGCAGGCAATCCAGGCCTCGGTGGCATGGCGCATGGTTTGCACGTAGTGCAGGCGCTTTTTATCACAGTCCAGAAATTGCGTGTCGATCTTTACCTGATGTTCAGGCCGAAGCTCACGGAGATAGGTGACATGGGCTTCAAGTGTGAAATAGGAATTGCCGGTTTTCCGAATATAGGCAGGCCCCAGGCCTAGAAGCGAAAGAACCCGATCTGAATCGCGGTCAAACAAGACATTGTAGTAGGCCATGTTGAAGTGGCCGTTGTAATCAATCCATTGTGGTTCAATCATATAGGGTTGGCTGGTAAAGGGGGCAGGAATTGACATCGCAATTTTCTCTGGTTCTGCTAATTTTACGCAATGCTTACACTTAACAGTCACAACAGCACACAGCAATCCATTGCCGAAATCCGGGATTTTCTGGGAGACAGGCTTTCCCTTTCACAAGCCGTGCGAGATCAGCATGGCAAGGACCAGACCTGGGCTGCAGGTGCTTCCCCTGATGCTGTTGCCTTTGTGAATACCACAGAGGAAGTGCAGCGAATCGTTAGCATCTGCAGCAAATATCAGACGCCTGTCATTGCTTACGGGACAGGCACTTCGCTGGAAGGCCATATCACGGCGCCTTATGGCGGGATCACAGTCAATACCTCAAACATGAACCACATCCTGGAAGTTCATGCGGAGGATCTTGATGCAAGGGTGGAGGCAGGTGTTACGCGCAAGGCGTTGAACGTGCATTTGCGCGATCAGGGGCTGTTCTTTCCCATTGATCCAGGCGCTGACGCAAGCCTGGGCGGAATGGCAGCCACGCGGGCTTCTGGCACCAATGCGGTGCGTTATGGCACGATGCGGGAAAATGTCATGGGCCTCACCGTCGTCATGGCCAATGGTGAGGTGGTCCGCACCGGAACGCGCGCCAAGAAGTCATCCGCCGGCTATGATCTCACGCGCCTTCTTGTGGGTTCCGAAGGCACGCTTGGCATCATTACCGAAGTGGGGCTCAGGCTCTACGGCATTCCAGAAGCGATGACGGCGGGTGTCTGCTGCTTTCCCAGCATTGCTGATGCCTGCAATGTCGCCATTGAAACTATCCAGCTTGGCATTCCGGTGGCACGCATAGAGCTGGTGGATGAAGAGCATGTGAAAGCGCTCAACGCCTATTCCAAGCTTGATCTCACGGTTGCGCCTACGCTGTTTCTTGAGTTTCACGGCACGAAAGCCTATGCGCGCGAGCAGATCGAAATGTTCCGGGAGATTGCCGAAGGTCATGGGGCCAGCGCATTCACTTGGGCGGAGAAGGAGGAAGACCGGCAAAAACTCTGGCAAGCGCGCCATGACGCGTTCTGGGCGACGCGTGCCATTGCCCCTGGCAAACAGGATGTTTTCGCAACTGACGTCTGCGTGCCTATTTCGCGGCTGGCGGAATGTGTGGTGCAGACACAGGAGGACCTGCGTGCGAACAGTCTTTTTGGCCCGATCATTGGACACGTGGGCGATGGAAATTTTCATGTGGTGCTGTATTGCAACCCGGCAGACGCCGCAGAAGTGAAGCGTGTGAAAGGGTTTTATGAGCGGCTCATCCACCGGGCAATTGCCATGAATGGCACCTGCACGGGTGAACACGGGATAGGCAGCGGCAAAATTGCGTTTCTCGCAGCGGAACATGGGAAGGGTGTGGGCGTGATGCGCCAGATCAAACGTGCGCTGGATCCCTTGAACATCATGAATCCGGGCAAGATTCTCGCCTTGGAATGACCGCAAAGACTTGCGACTCCAAGCAAAAATCCTATTGTGAAGAATCATGAAAGTTTGGAAGTCTCCAGTTTTTTATTTCGGGATTGCGCTGGTTCTCGTGGTGGTGGCTGCGCTGCTGGCGCCGTTCGTTATCGACTGGGGGAGCTACCGGGCTGACCTTGAAGCCTATGGCGAAAAACTGACCGGTCGCAAGGTTGCCATTGCCGGTCCTATAGCTGTGAGGCTGTTTCCATTTCCGAAAATAACGGCGGCTGACGTGCGGATTGCCAATCCTGATGGTTTTTCCGACCAATGGCTGGCCCAGGTTGATCAGGTTACCGTGCAGATGACGCTCGGCGCACTGATCAATGGCAGCATACAGGTGGAAAGCATTGACGTGCAGCGGCCCGTGGTAAAGCTGCAGAGAACGGCTGATGGGCGAGGAAACTGGAATTTTTCGCCGAGCCAGACAATCCGGAACAGCCCGCTGCTGGAGCATGTCATGCTGGACAAGATCAGCCTTCATGATGGAGCCCTTCAGCTTGTGGATGACCGGCGGAACACCGCGGTTGATCTTGTTCGCATCAACGGAATCTTTTCTGCGCCCAATCCGGCAGGTCCGTGGCGCACGACGGGAGGCTTTACCTACGATGAAATTCCCTTGGCATTTGTGGCCAGCACCGGCGAATGGAAAGCCACTTCGCCGCTTACTGTGGGGTTGCGCATCACCTCGCAGGAAAATACCGGATATTCCTATTTTCTCGATGGCTTGATCGACGCTGCCAAGTTTACCGGGAACATACGGCTTGAACACGTGGCCGAAGTGGGAGGCAAGGGGGACTCGGAGGGGCGAATCCGGCCCGTGAAATTCAAAGCCAAAGCGCAAGCGGATTTTGACCGGGTGGATTTGAGCGAGATCGAGATCCGTCCCGCAGATCAAAAGGATCAGGGCACCCTGCTTGCGGGAAAAGCCAGCTTGACGCTGGGCAAGAAAATTGAAGTGAAATCCGACCTGACCGCGCCGCGCGTGGATCTGGATGCTTTGGCTGGAGCGGGTGCGCGCCGGCTTTTGCGCGATGGAGGCGGTCTTTCCCTGGTGAATGGCATGCTGACAATGCTTCCACAGAACGTGAGTGTGCGTTCATCGCTCAAAATTGCTGCCATGCGGGCTGGTGGTGAAACTCTGGAGAACCTGTTGCTGGATGCTTCGGCCAACCGCGAGGCAATCCGCATCCATGAGCTTTCCGCTGATTTGCCGGGACGGACACGATCACTGTTCAGCGGTGTATTCTTTCCCGGAGAGCATTATGCCGAATTGGGTGGAAACCTGGCACTTGAATCGCAGGATACGCGCCAGCTTGCAACGTGGTTGTGGTCGGATAGCAAAGCCGACATCCTCAAGACGTGGAGCGGCAGCCGCGGTCATCTCAAGGCCAAATCAGATGTGACGCTGACAGCTTCCAAGCTGGAATTTCCCAACATCGAATATGAAATTGACAGTGATCCGGGGAAAGCCGGCTTCAAGATGCTGGTGAACGGAGAGCGGCCCATTGTCGATCTCAAGATTGATACGCCGCGGGCCGATGTAGACAAACTTCTATCGCGAGGATTTGCAGCCCAATCGCCATCGGGCGAGGCCACCTGGCTGGGATTGATTGGTGGCTTTGTCGAAGAACAATCCAAACGGGATTTACGGCTCACCGTAAAAACCGGAAACCTGATATTGAACGGTGTTGAAGCCCATGACGTGGCGCTTGACATGGAAACCACGGTGCGGGGCTTTGACTTGAAGGCGCTGGATGTGGGTTCGGTCGATGGTGCGAAGTTAAATGCTTCCGGCGTTGTCTTGAATACGCCGGATGGACCGGACGGCGACATAGGTATTTCAGTGGATGCGGAGGATCCGCGCGGGCTTTTGCGGCTGGCTGGAATTATTCCCAGAGGCGCCGATCCCGCCTGGGCCACATCACTTGGCAAGACCGGGCTGAAGATTGCCTTGAAAGCGAAGCCTGCGGCAGTCGATCCGGCAACCAGTATCAATATTACTGGAAGCGTTGGCGATCTTACGGTGGCGGCTGATGGCAGCATGGTGCCTGCTGTGAAACTGGAAAATTCGGCGGTCAATGGTTCAGTTGAAATCCACAGCGTGTCGAGTGCGGCGATCGCCAATCTTTATGGCTGGGGCATTGCGGAAAAAGACAATATTGCCGCCAAGCTGGTTCTGACCATTGATGGAAATTTCAAGGATAATTTTATTGCGGACTTGACCACCGATATTTTCCGCAGCCGCTTTCATTATGCGGGCAAGGTGAGTTCCTGGCTTCCGGCTTATGGGCTCAATGGCGATCTTACCCTTGAGGCCACGGATGCGAAGGACCTTCTGCTGGCTGCCAGAATTCCCGCGCCAGTTCCATTGTGGGGTCCACTTACCTTGGGTAGCCGCCTTGCCAGTTCGGAGACGGGCATTGCGCTGGACGAAATTGAAGGGAAGTTCGGCGCTGCGGCATTGGGCGGACATGTGGCCCTTGCTGCTGACAAAAAGGTTTCCGGGGAACTGACCATTGACCGGGTTTCGCTAGGCAGCATGCTGGCCGCGGTTTTTCTGCCGTGGGATGGCGAGGTTGCAACGCTGGACCAGACATTCGCCAAGACGCTGCCATTTGGTCTGACTGGAGAACTGTGGGTCAGGCCCAAGGCCATGACGGTTTATTCCGGACTTGATGTGGCTGGTGCGCAGATTGGACTTACAGCTGCTGACGATGACATGCGTTTTGCAATGTATGCAAAGACACCCGCAGGCGACAAGATTTCCGTCGATCTCGCATCAAAGGCAACGGTAGGAACGCGCAAGATCAGCGGGCAAGTGAGTATGCCGTTTGACATGGCACAGCAGTTCAAGTTGTCGAATGGCAATGCCGTTGCATCGGGAAAGACGAGTTTCACGCTGGGTTTTGAGGGCCATGGTTTAAGTCCCGCAGGCGTTCTCGCCTCGCTGAATGCAACGGGCGGATATAGCGTTACCGATGGCAGGCTGCTGAAATTGTCGCCGGAGAATTTTACCCGGCTGATTTCGGCAGCCAAGGATAGCGATGGATTGACAGCCGCGTTTGCCGCCTTGCACGACGGGCAAGGTATTTCCCTGGGATCCGTGTTTGGCTCCTTCAATGTTGTGAACGGGGTGGCCACTCTTTCGCCCTTCGGCGTTACAAGTGCCGATGCGGATATCCAGTTGAAACCGGTCATCGACCTTGCATCGTCGACTGTTGACCTGAATGTTACGTTGAAACTCAAGGCTTTGCCCAACCTGCCTCAGATGCAGATTGCTTACGCGGGGCCTCCCGCGCAATTGCAGATGACCGAGGACGCGGGTGATTTGAGTTCATTCCTTGGCTTCAAGGTGCTGGCGAAAGGTGTAGACGATTTGGAAAAACTGCAGGCTGAGCAGCAGCGCCTTGCCCTGGAGGAAGAAAAACTGCGGTTGCAGGATCAGGAGAAGCTCGATGCATTTTATGCGCAGAAAGCAGAACTCCGCCTGCGCATGCGGGAGCTTCGGGTGCAGGCAGATCAGCGGGCGCTGGAGGCAAAGCAGGCTGAGGCGGAACAGGTTCGCCTCATCGAGCAGGGTATTGGCATAAACCGGCTCGAATTGCGGCAGCGGCTGCGGGAGCTAAAGATGTATCGCAAAGTGGAATATAGACCTCCACTGCCGCGAATTCCGATACGGGTGCCGCCCAAGGTCAAGGAACAAGCAGTGCTTCCTGAAAAATCCTTTGGGCCTGTGCTTCTCGTGCCGCTGGGCAGCAGCAGATAGCCTGCTATTTCGGGGTGCGCTGGAACAGCCACACGCGGATGGCGCTGGAAAGGTTTTTCGCGCCGCGCGCCTGATCAATTTCTGCTACCAGGGAAGCCAGTGTCCGTTTTTCAGCGACCGCTGTATCCTTGAGCGCCTGCCAGAATTCTGGCTCCAGGGAAAACGAGGTCCGGTGGCCTGCGATGTTGACGGAACGCTTGAGCTCCTTAGTCATCACGCCGGTGATCGTCGAGGCGCTTGCTGGCAAGTTCCTGCTGGCTTTTTGTGACAGCCTTCTCAGATTTGATGCGCCCGTGTGCCGCACGATTGGTTGCGGCCTTCTCATCCTTTTCCAACCGGTCGCGCCGCTTGCGCATGGTTTTAAGGTTGATGATGTCTGCCATTATTTAGGTGCCAGCATATTTTCAGGTCTTACAATCGCGTCAAAATCCGCAGCGGGAATTCCATCCTTGATGGCTTCCTCGCGCAGCGTGGTGCCATTCTTGTGCGCGGTCTTGGCGATGTGGGCGGCGCGGTCATAGCCGTATTTCGGAGCCAAGGCCGTTACCAGCATCAGCGAGCGGTCAAGCGCTGCCTTGATGTTGTCTTCGCGCGCTATAATGCCCACGACGCAATTATCCGTGAAGCTGTTCACGGCATCTGCCATGAGCTTCACGGACTGCAGGAAATTATAGGCCATGACGGGGTTGAAGACATTCAACTCGAAATGCCCCTGGCTGCCCGCGAATGTAATGGCGGAGTGGTTACCAAAGATCTGCACGCACACCATGGTCAGGGCCTCGCACTGCGTCGGGTTAACCTTGCCTGGCATGATGGAGGAGCCCGGTTCATTTTCCGGAAGCGACAATTCACCTAGGCCGGAGCGCGGGCCTGAACCCAGAAAACGGATATCGTTGGCAATCTTGAAGAGCGAGGCGGCAACCGTGTTTATGGCACCGTGGCTCATCACCATGGCATCATGGGCCGCAAGCGCTTCAAACTTGTTGGGCGCTGACGTGAATTTCATGTGGGTAATGGCAGCAATTTTTTCAGCAACCATTTCAGCAAAACCCACGGGCGCATTCAATCCCGTTCCAACCGCGGTTCCGCCTTGCGCCAGTTCCATGAGCAAGGGCAGGGTCTGTTCAATACGGATGATGCCATTTTCAATCTGGCGGGTGTAGCCGGAAAATTCCTGGCCAAGCGTTACGGGTGTTGCATCCTGTGTGTGGGTGCGGCCAATCTTGATGATGTGCTTCCAGGCGTGTGCCTTATCGTTGAGAGCATTGCGCAGCTTTTGCAGAGCAGGGAGCAAGGCATGCTGAATTTCCTCGGCGCAGGCAATGTGCATCGCAGTGGGATAGGTGTCGTTGGAAGACTGGCTCATATTCACGTGATCATTGGGATGCACCGGTTTTTTCGAGCCCATGCTGCCACCCAGCATTTCGATGGCGCGATTTGAAATCACTTCGTTGGCGTTCATGTTGGACTGCGTGCCGGAACCCGTCTGCCACACGGCCAGCGGAAAATGCGCGTCGAGTTTTCCTTCAATGACTTCTTGTGCGGCCTTGACGATCATTGCACCTATGTTTTCGTCCAAGCGGCCAAGCGACATGTTCACCTCCGCAGCGGCACGCTTTACGATGCCCAAGGCGCGGATGATGGAGGCCGGCTGCTTTTCCCAGCCAATCTTGAAATTGCCGATGCTGCGTTGCGCCTGCGCACCCCAGTAGCGGGTGTTGTCGACTTCAATGGGGCCAAAGCTATCGGTTTCGGTGCGAGTGGTTTTCATGGGGGACATTCTAGAGAGTTGTTTGTATCTGGATATCATGGCTAAAGGGGTGAATGCAAAAAATTCCGCGCGGCGTCTGGGTTTTGGGTCTTGTCAGCCTGTTCATGGATTTATCGTCAGAAATGATCCATGCGCTTCTGCCGGTTTTTCTGGTGGGCACTCTGGGGGCCAGTGCAACACTTCTCGGCTTGATCGAAGGTGCAGCGGAAGCCACAGCCCAGATCATGAAGCTGTTCTCGGGCCTCGTCAGTGACCGCTTCGGGAATCGCAAGATGCTGGCGCTGTTAGGATATGGCATGGCGGCGGTGGCGAAGCCGCTGTTTCCCCTGGCGCAATCTGTCGGCACGATCTTTGCCGCGCGCCTGGCAGACAGGGTGTGCAAGGGGATCCGCGGATCGCCGCGCGATGCCATGATTGCCGACATCACGCCCCCTGAAATGCGCGGCGCTGCATTTGGATTGCGGCAATCGCTGGATACCGTCGGAGCATTCCTGGGTCCGTTGGCTGCCGTCGGGCTCATGATCTATTTCGCGGACAATGTGCGAAGTGTTCTGTGGTTTGCAACGATTCCCGCAGCACTTGCCGTGCTGCTGTTGGCGCTGGGCGTGAAGGAACCTGCTGTCGCCAAGAGCACGGAAAAACGGCCGGGCTTCAATCTTGAAACCGCTCAATTGCTGGGCGGAAATTTCTGGCTGGTGACGCTGGCAGGCGCGATGCTCATGTTGGCACGGTTCAGCGAAGCCTTTCTCATTATCAAGGCTTCCGAAGTAGGCCTATCAGCCCGTTACATTCCCCTGGTGCTGGTCGTGATGAGTGTTGTCTATTCGCTCACGTCCTATCCGGCAGGCGCATTTTCGGATGTGTTTGGACGGCGTGGCTTGTTGCTGATCGGGCTTGCCGTGCTTCTGCTGTCTGATGTCGTGCTGGGCTATTCGGGCAGCATCAACACCATGTTTCTGGGTGTTGCGTTGTGGGGGTTGCACATGGGCCTCACGCAGGGACTGCTGTCGGCCATGGTGGCGGATGCTGCACCTCCCCATTTGCGGGGAACATCCTTCGGCGTGTTCAGCCTGGTAAGCGGCGTGGTCATGCTGCTGGCCAGCGCGCTTGCGGGCTATCTCTGGGATACGGAGGGATCGCGTGCCACCTTCATGGCAGGTGCATCATTTACGGCCATGGCTCTGGTGCTGTTTCCGCTGGCGCGCCTAAATCCTAAAGCTCATCTTTCCAAATAGGATTGCTCCAGGCTTTCTTGCCGGCATGGTCAATGCAAACCACACGGAACCACGGGCTGATCTTGTTCAAGAGCCAGCCGGTTTCGAGTTTCTTCAAATCAAATGTTGCGCTGGTGATCGCCTTGGCATTGCGCACCAGCGTGCGGGAATTGCCGCAGAGCACAGTGATATTATCGACAGGTGAGCAGGAGATGGTGATTTCATTGCCTGTTACCGTGATGTCATGGATCTCTGGCCCCTGGCTTGAATAATAATGGCCCTGCTTCAAGGCTTCGAGCAATTCGTCGGGATGAAGGCTTTGGGCTTTGACCTGCACCCAGCCTCCAAAATAATCCGGTGATTTGAAATGGGCGTCATCGGTTGCAAAGGCTGAAAGACGCTTTCCTTCATTCAGCAGTTGATCCAGCAAATACCAGCCTTCGCCGCGATCATTTTCAACCGCGCAGCCGTGATTGTAGATTTCAACGGCGTGGGCGCAATTGAGCGCGCGGCCATCTTCAATAATGAGTTGCGACCAGGCGGGGTGGGCAATGCCGATGAATGCGCCAGCGGCATGGGCGCGCCTGGCGATTTCCTGGCCGGTTTCGTTTTTTCCAGCTGGCGCAAAGTCCAGCGGCAGGCCTGCGGCCACAATATGCCAGAGTTCTCCCGCCTGTGTTACCGGCGCATGGAGTTCAGAGCCGATGATGGTGGTGAAATTATTGGAGCGCATGCTGCGCGTATCGGCAACAGGCCAGTCATAATGGCCGATGAAATGATCTGACAGCATCATGAAGTCATAGCCCGCGTTCTTGTAGGCATCCACGACCTTCGCTGGCTCCAATGCGCCATCAGAAAGCGTGGAGTGGGTGTGGAGATTGCCGCGCCAAAAACGGCCAATGCGGGAGAATGGCGAAAGACTTGCCATCAGACACTCATTTGCATGCCAAGTTCCACAACACGATCCGGTGGAATGCGGAAGAATTCAATCGCCCGGGCGGATTGGTTTGCCAGCATGATGAAAATGCGCTGCTGCCAGAATGGCATTGAGGATTTGGCCGACATGCGGATCACGCGCCGTCCCAGGAAATATGAGGCTTGCGCGGGATCAATTGCCAGTCCGTGGCTTTCACAGGCGCGAAGGGCTGCGGGAACATCAGGCTGCTCCATGTAACCAAACCGGGCTTCCACTAGCCAGGCACCCAGCGGAAGGTGCTTGACCGAAACGCGATTGTTGGGGTCAGCCCGCGGCTCCTCAGTAGTTTCCAGGGTAATAAAGACAAGGATATCATGGAGAACGCGGTTGTGCTTCAAGTTGTGCATGAGAGCGCTCGGGGCATAGATAGGATCTGTTTGCATGAACACTGCGGCACCGGCCACGCGGGTTGGCGCACGACGTTCCAGGCTTTCCAGCAGTCCCACAAGCTCAGTGGACTCCCGCCGAAGTTTGGCTGCCAGTGCCGCCCGGCCCCGCATCCAGGTCATCATGATCAGAATGATAATGCTGCCGATCATGACCGGCATGTAACCTCCATTGGCCAGCTTCAGGCCGTTGGCCACGAGGAATGTCAGTTCCACGGCCAAAATGCCGAGGAGGGCTGGAACAACAATGACGGCCGGGAGCGACCTTGCCTTCCAGAAGAAGACAACCGCAAGAATGGTATCCACCACCATGGAGGTGTTGACGGCCACGCCATAGGCGGAGGCAAGCCCCGACGAGGTTCGGAACACCACGACCAGCAATGTGACGCCTGCCAGGATCATCCAGTTGATTTGCCCGATATAAATCTGGCCTTGCTCGGTTTCACTGGTGTGGGTGATGTTCATCCGCGGCAAAAGGCCGAGTGACATCGCCTGCTGGGCAATTGAAAAGGCACCTGTAATGACGGCCTGGCTGGCGATTACGGTAACGAGGGTCGCCAGGATGACGAGGGGTATCAGGCCCCACGCCGGTGCCATGAGAAAGAAGGGATTATCCACGGCATGCGGATGGGCGATGATAAAGGCGCCTTGGCCCAAATAGTTGAGAACGAGGCCAGGAAACACCACGGCCAGCCACGCCATGCGAATTGATTTTTTTCCAAAGTGGCCCATATCGGCATATAGCGCTTCACCGCCTGTGACCGCCAAAAACACGCCGCCAAAAACCAAGAGGGCAAGACCCGGCTGGTCAATCAAAATGTGCAGTCCGTAAAGAGGATTGAAAGCGGAAAAGATTTCAAGGTCATCACCGATATGGACAAGTCCCATGAGCCCGATGACAAAAAACCAGAAGGCGGTCACCGGCGCAAAAATCGACGCTACTCCGGCGGTGCCGCGATATTGAAATATGAAGAGACTGAACAGCACGGCGAGCGTGAGGGGGACCACAAATCCCGCAAGACGGGGATCAATGACTGCAAGGCCTTCAACCGCTGAAAGAACTGACATTGCGGGCGTGATCATCGCATCGCCAAAGAAGAAGGCCGCTCCGATAATTCCCAGCGTCAGCACAATGCCACCCTTGCGTTTCAGCAATTTTTCCACCAGCACCACCAGCGAAAGAATGCCGCCTTCTCCCCGGTTGTCCGCGCGCATGAGCAGAACCACATATTTCAGGAAAACGATGAGGATGATTGCCCACAGGAGAAGCGAAACCACGCCCAGAACCGCCACGCGCAGGTCTCCGCCTGCTTCGACCACAGGACGCAACGCTTCGCGCATCGAGTAAAGCGGACTCGTGCCGATGTCGCCGAACACGACGCCCAGTGATGCAAACGCAAGCTTGATTTTAGCGGAAGAGATGCCCGAACCTTGGGCCGCCAATCCATTGGAACCAGAAATTTGTGTCATGGACAGCCCCTACAGGCTGCGCTCCTTGTCATTTGCGGGCAACGGTCATGGAGCCGTCACAACGGCGCGGCATTCAGCAGGTAGGGCCGACAGTGTCAAGGGGGGTGCGGGCTTGACAGGCGGAGCATTTGGGTCACGCTTTTTCTTGACCCAAGGTGTTGGCCCCATCCAATAGGCCAGTTCTTCCCCGCATCCTGTGCCGTCCTTCGGTGCTGGCGTCCACTGGTTCTTGCAGCCAGCATAGCCCGCGGGGCATTTCATGCGGAGGTGAAAATGGAAGGTGTGATTGTAGTAGGGACGCACCTTTGCAAGCCATGACCGATCACCCGTGGCCCATTTGCATAAAGCGACCTTGATCGGGGGGTGCACAAAAATGCGCGCCACTTCCGGATATGAGGCGGCCGTCCTGATGAGCTTGGCACGTGATTCCGACCAGGTCTCGGGGTTTATCGTGGATCGGTCCTTCACCATCTCGGCGGGTTCAAAAGTTTCGCGTGCCTTGAGCGACAGTTCGTTCTGTGGCATGGGCGTGAACCAGATATCGGCATCGAGGCCAATTTGATGGCTGGCATGGCCGGAAGCCATGGGGCCGCCGCGTGGCTGGGCCATGTCGCCTACCAGCAGTCCGTTCCACCCGTCATTCTTTTTTGCATCGACAGCCAGGCGTTCGATCAGGTTGAGCAATGCAGGATGTCCCCAATTGCGATTCCGGGATGTGCGCATAACTTCCCAGGCAGGGCCGGTGAGCGGCAAGGCTTGGGCTCCGGAAAGGCATCCCTTGGCATAACTTCCTATGGCGCGTGATGGCAGGGCCGCCGGAAGTTTTTCCGCACCAAAGATGGTTTTCGCAGGGGTTGTCTTGAGGTCCGGGCTGGCCATGGCAGCAAGTTTCGCCTGATCACTTGCAGATTGCGCAAAAGCGGTCAGTGAACACCCCAGCAGTACAGAAAACGCGATGGCAGCGAACAACTTGTGAAATTGCATGTGCTGTAAAAATCCTATTTTTTTCGAAAGGCGTCCAGGGAAACCACATTGGGTACCTCGTCGCCTTCGGCTTTGGCAGGTTCCAAATCCTCTGGTGTCATGTCTTCCGCAGCACTTTCCGCAAGAGCTGTCGCAGGCGGTTTCTTGTCGGAAGCATCGCCTTCGGCGCCCACGACTTCAAACTGCAGCCCAAATTGAACTGCCGGGTCAAGAAAGCCTTTCACCGCGTTGAAAGGAATGACTAATCTCTCTGGGATGTTGTCGAAGGAGAGCTGCACCTCGAACCTGTCCTCGCGGACCACCAGTCTTTCATATTGATGCTGAATGACAATGGTCATCTCGCGCGGATAACGCTGGGCCATGCGGTCACCGATATCGACACCGGGAAATTTGGTGTTGAAAGCGATATAAAAATGGTGGTCGCCAGGCAGGCCGGATTTTTCAACACGGCGCAGGGCTTCGCGCACGACACCGCGCAGGGCATTTTGTGCCAGCTGGTCATAACGCATCAGGTCTTCAGGCATAGATACAGCATCCTCAAACGGGTCGACTCAAGGCACTGATACAACAATTACAACAATTAATCAGCTCCCAACTCGGCCTACGCGGCTATAATTGAAAGTGCCGGCTTCTGTTGCCAGGTGCCGGCGGACCCCGCCTGAAACGGCTAAGCCTCAGGACTTTGATTTCGGCATTCGCACTGCGTTAAGCAGCGAGAGCTACCGGAGCATAGTTGTCATTTGCAACTACTTGTTTAGCCCGATAACGTCGGAACCATCACGGGCAAAGCTCCATCCTTTACACCCTCGTCGATCCTAGTTCGCCCCCATCACAGCCCATTGCGTGGGACCCGCTTCCCGCAGATTTAAGGAAATCTGCTGTCGGGTTTTCGCCAATTGCAAGCAATTGGCTGTGGTGGAGGCGCCGGGTACTGCCCCCGGGTCCGAATGGTTTATTACGATGGCATTTTATCACCATAGCCGCCCGTTGCCGGGTGGCGCCCTTGATATAGGCAGTTCGGGCGGAATGTGAAAGGGGCGGCTCTCAAGTTTCATGAAAGGCCTTACAAAGGCCACTAACAGTGGTATAGAAAACCATGAAGGCAAATGCCTTCATTCATAAATCAGGGGGACCGGATATGGCTGATTATAGCGCTGACATCAAGAAATACACTTCCAAGGTCGATGACAATGCGGTTGCCGCAATCGTCAAATTCTGTGGCATTGCGCTGCGGGGCAGGGATTCGCAGTTTGTGTCAATTTCGGATGCTGCCGAAGTCAAACGTGTGGTGAATGGATTTTGCGCCAAAAAGCTGGGTCTGGACCCAAAAGCTGCCGAAATGGCAGTGTTGTCCGTAGGGGAAAAGATGAAAGCGGACAAAACCAAACACCGGGTGACCGTTTACTATCTCGTCGCGGAAGAAACCAAGACGCTGTCAAAGCTTGGTTGAACCACAAAATTCCGGATTGGCGGCGGAGCATTTGCTCCGCCGTTTTCGTTTGCAGGGATTTGGGCTAACGTATTTCCCATGAAACAGTATCTCGACCTCATGCGCCATGTGCGCGACCACGGCGTGGAAAAGAGCGACCGCACCGGCACCGGCACGCGTTCCGTGTTCGGATACCAGTTGCGCTTTGATCTGGCGCAGGGTTTCCCTGCTGTAACCACCAAGAAACTGCATTTCCGCTCCATCATCATGGAGTTGCTGTGGTTGCTTTCGGGTGATACCAACATCAAATTCCTGCGCGACAACAAAGTGACGATCTGGGACGAGTGGGCCGATGAAAACGGCGATCTCGGTCCTGTCTATGGTGCGCAGTGGCGTTCGTGGCCTGCCCGCGATGGCGGTGCGGTTGACCAAATCGCCATGGCGGTGGAGCGGCTGAAGAAAAATCCCGACTCGCGCCGTCACCTCGTCACCGCATGGAACCCCGCTGACGTGGACCAGATGGCGTTGCCGCCTTGCCATTGCCTGTTTCAGTTCTATGTGGCGGAGGGCAAGCTCTCGTGCCAGCTTTACCAGCGCTCTGCGGATATTTTTCTCGGTGTGCCGTTCAATATCGCCTCCTATGCCCTGCTCACGCATATGATGGCGCAGGTCACCGGACTAAAGGTGGGAGATTTCATCCACACCTTTGGTGATGCCCATATTTACCTCAATCATCTTGAACAGGTTGAAACGCAACTGGCACGCAGTCCATTCCCGCTGCCAAAGCTTGTGCTGCGGCGCGATGTCAAATCCATCGATGATTTCCGCTATGAGGATTTTGAGATCGTGAGTTACCAATCGCATCCGCATATCGCTGCCAAGGTTGCGGTATGAGCGCATTCCGCCTGGGCGAAGATTTACACGGGGGCTGGTTTCGCAGCCTTTTTGCGTCGCAAAATCCAGCAGGACTTGGCCGGGCGATCGGCATTTTCGTATTGCTGTTTGTGCTCAATCTGGCGCTTCAGCTCGGGCTTACGGTGGTTATCCTCAAAGGCATCTTGGGCGGTGAATTCAGTGATTTTGCGCTGCTGGCGAAGGCCAATGTGCTGGCAATATTTCCGGCAAGCATTCCGCTGGCGGTATGTGCGATTTTTTTAGCTCCAAGTAGAGGTGCGACCGCAGGTGAAGTGTTAAGCCTGCGCTGGCCCAGATTCGGAGTTCTCGGATGGGTGCTAGTGATAGGCGGCTTTCTGGTTTTCATGGCGGCGTTCATCGTGGTTGTCACAACAGCACTTGGAATTGATCTCTCACAATATGATCCGTCGTCAAACAATCCACTCAGCCCGGTCAACCCCAAACGGGTGGTTGAGCAAGTCATGTTTGAACTATCTGGCGACAAGACGCTTTTCCTCTATTCCCTTCTGTCTGTTGGAGTTGGTGCGCCTGTCGCTGAAGAGTTTATTTTTCGCGGCCAGATATTCACGGCCCTCAGCAAAACGCGGCTGGGATTTATCGGTACTGCGGTAGTGACATCGGCAGGCTGGGCATCTCTGCATTTTTCCGAGCCATTGATATTTCTCGGCACGATATTTATCATGGGACTGGTTTTTTCGTGGATGCTTTATCGCTTTGGCAGTTTGTGGGTCACACTGGCCTGTCACTGCGTGTGGAATCTTACGCAGGCCTTTCTCATTCAGACCCAGCTTTCACCATGAGCCTCACTATTCGACAAGCCGCCCAAGGTGATGAAAAACTGGTCCATGACTATATATTGAAGCTCGCCCATTACGAGAGGCTTGGTCATGAGGTTGAAGCGACCGTTGTCGATATTCGTGAGGGCCTGTTTGGAAAGCGCCCCCGCGCGCATTGCGATCTTGCCTTCTGGAATGAGAGGCCAGCGGGCTTTGCCCTGTGGTTCTATAATTATTCGACCTTCCGCGGGCGGGCTGGAATTTATCTCGAGGACCTGTTTGTCGATGAAGACATGCGCGGAAAGGGAATAGGCAAGGCCTTTTTGCAACACCTTGCCAAGCGTTGCGTTGAGGAAGGCCTGCCGCGGCTGCAATGGTGGGTTCTGGACTGGAATGCGCCGTCGATTGCTTTCTATAAATCATTGGGCGCCGTGCCGCAAAATGAATGGACGGTGTACCGGGTATCAGGAGATGCTTTGAAGGAGCTTGCATCAACATGACCCGTATTGCGCTCGTGGTCGCTGTCTCCCGAAATGGCGTGATCGGGCGCGATGGGGGTTTGCCTTGGCATATATCTTCCGACCTTAAGCGGTTCAAGGAAATTACCATGGGAAAACCCGTCATCATGGGGCGGAAGACCTGGGAAAGCCTGCCGCGCAAGCCCTTGCCGGGGCGGGATAATATTGTCATCACCCGTCAGGCGGATTATCGAGCTGATGGCGCTGTTATTGTCGCAGATATTTCGGCTGCCTTGGAGGCTGCTGGTGGCGCGGAAGAGGTGGCAGTGATTGGGGGCGGCGAAATCTATAAAGAGATATTTCCCCAGGCTGATCGCATTTATCTCACCGATGTTGACCTTGAGGTAAGTGGAGACACATATTTCCCGCAGCATAACCCAGACGAATGGCGGGAAACGGCGCGGGAGGTGTATCAGGCGGGTCCCCGCGACACTGCGGGATTTACCTTGAGAACACTGGACCGCCTGAAGTGATGGACAATCGGGGAGATGCTTCCTATATCCACAAAGCTGAAGTGAATTCTGAACAGGCGGGATCATTAAAATATGCCGTGGAATAGTGATGATGGTGGCAAAGGGCCAGTAAACCAGGGGCCTTGGGGTCAAGGGCCACGAGGGCCTAAAAACAACGGTGGTGGCCGGGGGCCGGGAAGTGTTCCGCCCGATCTGGACGAGATGCTGCGTCGGGCCAAGGACAGCTTTAACCGATTTACACCCAGCGGCATGGGCGGATCGTGGCTGCTTCCACTGGCGCTGGTCGGGGCATTCTGGCTGTTCAATTCGATTTATCAGGTTCAACCCGACGAGAACGGAATTGTTTTGCGGTTTGGAGCTTATTCCAGGACATCCCTTCCCGGCCTGCATTTTGCCTTATGGCCCGTCGAAAAAATGGAACGGGTGCGCGTGGGTGCTGAAAACCAGACCTCCATAGGCGATGCCGGAGACGAAGGCCTGATGTTGACGGGCGATGAAAACATGGTCGACATCAAGTTCAAGGTGCTGTGGAAGATCAATGATGCCCAGAAGTATTTGTTCAATGTGCAGGATCCCCAGGAGCAAATTGTCCAGGCGGTTGCTGAAAGCGCCATGCGCGAAATCGTTGGTCGCACGCCTGCCAACGAAGCCTTGACGACGGGCCGCCTTGCCATTCAGGACCAGGTTGTCGCCATCACGCAGAAAACTTTGGATAGCTATAATTCGGGTGTTCTCATAACCGGTCTGGCGCTGGAAAATGTCGATCCACCGCCCCAGGTGCTGGATGCGTTTGAAGAAGTGCAGCGGGCCAAGCAGAACCAGGTGAACCTGATCAACCAGGCTGAACAATACTCCAACCAGACATTGCGCGAAGCAGATGGACAGGCCGCCAAGACCATAGAAGATGCAAAGGGCTACAAGGCCCGTGTGGTCAATGAGTCGCTGGGTGAATCGCAACGCTTCCTCAAGGTCTATGAACAATATGCCAAGGCCAAGGATGTGACGCGCGAGCGCATTTATCTGGAAACCATGGAAAATGTCTTGTCGAAAAGCAACAAGGTCATCCTTGAAGGCGGGCAGGGGGGAAGCAATGTGGTTCCCTATTTGCCGCTGCCAGCCCTTGATGCACCGAAGAAAGACCAAGGTACAACGCCATGAACTCCAACAGAACAGTTATACTGATAACTTTGGCGCTGCTTCTGGTAGGACTGTGGTCGTCGATTTTTACAGTTGACGAGCGCAAAAAAGCACTGGTTTTGCGGTTCGGTGAGGTCAACCGCATCGTCGAACAACCCGGGCTCTATTTCAAACTGCCCATCGCCGATGATGTTGTGGAAATTGAAGACCGGATCTTTTTGTGGAGCAGTGACAACAAGGCGGTGCAGGTTTCTGACAAGCAGCGTTATCTGGTTGACACCATGACGGTTGCCCGCATCATGAGCGCGCAAAAGTTCCGCGAGACCGTATCGGCTGACCTCGGGCGGGCGCGGGCGCGAATTGAAACGCGTCTGGATGCTGCCTTGCGGCAGACCTATGGCAAACGCACTTTCGACAAGGCTTTGTCCAAAGACCGGGACCTCATGATGCGGGAAATCCGCGACGCGGTGAAAACAGAAGCCTTGACCCTTGGCATTGATATTGTCGATGTGCGTATCAGGCGTACCGACCTCATGCCGGAAGTTCTCGATGCCACCTATGAGCGCATGAAGTCCGAGCGACTTGCTGAAGCCAAGAATTTGCAGGGCATCGGGCAGGCGCAGAATATCCAGATCAAGGCGCAGGCTGACCGCAAGGCTGTGGAACTAGTGTCTGACGCGAGCCGCCAATCCGAAATCATTCGAGGCGAGGGTGATGCCGAACGCAACAAAAATTTTGCCGAAGCGTTCAGCAAGGACCCGGAATTCTTCGCATTCTATCGTTCGATGCAGGCCTATTCCAAGAGCCTTACCACGCCTGGAACAAATCTGGTGTTGAAGCCTGATTCTGAATTCTTCAAATATTTTGGAACGCAGAAGGATGCGCCTCTGCCAGGCTCTTCTATACCCGCACCGGCAGCATCTGCGGCAACTGCTGCTCCAGCGCAATAGAAGGTTGGCATGTCTCATTCGTGACAGAAATTCATGAAAAATACTGTCAGGCAATTGAAACGCCTTTCGACTGGGAGATAAATGATGCGTAAGGTTTGGTGCAGCGCTGCTTTTAGTGCGTTGGTTTTGGGATTTGGCGTGAGCACGGCTTTCGTTGAGGTGGTGCAAGCCCAGACACAGACGCAAGTGCCTGCCGTTCAGTCACCGGTCCCGGTTCCTGTTCCCACCATACCGCTTCAGCAATTGCCATCCGTTGCCGATCTGGCGGAAAAATTGCTTCCCGCGGTTGTTGAAATATCCGTTCAGTCCACGCCGGAGGGCAGCACTGCCGAGCCCGTGACACCTCCTTCGCCCGCGCCGCAAACCCCTGACAACTCGCCCTTCAAGGATTTTTTTGACGATTTTCTCAAGCGGCACCGCGGCGATCAGGGGCAAAATCCCAATCTTCCAAGTGACCGGCCAGCCACGTCGCTTGGATCAGGATTTGTCGTGGAGTCGAGTGGCCTCATCGTGACGAACAATCATGTGGTGGAAGGTGCGAGTTCCATTGAAGTTCACTTTCAGGATTCCACCATCCTCAAAGGGGAACTCGTAGGGCGCGATCCCAAGACAGACATTGCGGTCATCCGCGTGAAGCCTAGCAAACCGTTACCGACAGTGAGCTTCGGAGACAGCGACCGCCTGCGCATCGGTGATTGGGTCATCGCCATCGGCAATCCCTTTGGACTTGGCGGTTCAGTTTCGCTGGGCATCGTTTCGGCGCGCAACCGCGACATAAACGCGGGCCCCTATGATGATTTCATCCAGACTGATGCGGCCATCAACAAAGGCAATTCTGGAGGTCCGCTGTTCAGCCTGGATGGCCAGGTCATGGGCATCAATACCGCGATCTTTTCACCATCTGGCGGGTCGGTGGGTATTGGTTTTTCTGTGCCTGCCAACACTGCCAAGAACATTGTGGCACAGCTTGAAAAATATGGTGAGACAAGGCGGGGATGGTTTGGCGTGAAAATCCAGTCCGTGACCGATGATATCGCTGACAGCATGAACATGGGCAAGGCGCGTGGCGCGCTGATTGCCGATGTCACCAAGGCTGGACCTGCAGAAAAAGCCGGCATTTTGGCTGGCGATGTGGTGGTGGAATTTAACGGCAAGCCCATCCGCGAAATGAAGGATCTGCCGAAAATTGTCGCGGAGACTGAAATTGGGCAACGGGTGCAGGTGAAAGTATTCCGCAAGGGCCAGGAAGTCAGCCTCACCGCAGAAGTGGGCAGGCTGGAAGATGGTGAGAAG
>JANMAE010000113.1:0-70610 GCA_031359445.1 Hyphomicrobiales bacterium
ATTTGGCGCGCAGATGGCTGAAAACAATCGCGTGCTGCAAGCGTTTCTGTCAAAACGCATGTATCGTCATGAGCGCGTTCTTGAAATCATGGACCGCGCCCAGCGCGTCATCCGGGACCTGTTCGGGGCCTATATGAATGACGCGTCGCTTTTGCCGGAAGACTGGCGAGACGAAAACCCCGCTGGTGATCGCAGCCACTATGCCCGCCAGGTCTGCGATTTTCTTTCCGGCATGACGGACCGTTTTGCGCTTGATCAGCACAAGCGTTTGTTTGACCTCGACCCACTTTTCCGGTAGTCAGCAAATTGCGCAATTTCAATAACTTAGAATGATGATATGAACCTTTTTGGATACTTTCAAGCGAGCGTGAGGGGGGAGCTTTCGGCCATGATGGCAGAAGGCTTTTTGCCACCCAATCTTGACCTTTCGCGGGTAACGGCAGAGCCCCCGCGTGATACCTCCCATGGCGATGTGTCCACCAATGCGGCCATGGTGGTGGCGAAAGCAGCAGGCATGGCGCCAAAAGTTTTGGCCGAGGCTTTGGCCATGCGCATGACGAAGCAAGCCGATGTTCTGTCCGCGGAAGTTGCTGGCCCTGGCTTTATCAATCTGCGCCTCAAGGAAACCTTTTGGCCAAAAATTCTGCACGCAATTCTTGCAATGGGTGAGAGTTACGGTCGTTCCGATTTAGGCAAAGGCATCAAAACAAATGTTGAGTATGTCTCCGCGAATCCAACTGGGCCGTTGCATGTGGGCCATTGCCGTGGCGCCGTGTTTGGCGATGCCTTGGCAGCATTGCTCGAAGTGACCGGGTATGAAGTCAGCAAAGAATATTATATCAACGATGCGGGCGCCCAGGTCGATACGGTCGCACGTTCAGCATTCCTTCGTTACCAGGAAGCTTTGGGAACGGAAATTGGCGAAATTCCCGTCGGCCTTTATCCCGGTGAATATCTAATACCCGTAGGGGCAGCACTTGCGGCTGAACACGGAAAAAATCTTCTGACGATGACTGAGAAGCAATGGCTTCCCATCGCGCGCAACAAAGCCATCGCCATGATGATGGACTTGATCAAGAGCGATCTCGCCAGTTTGAAAATTCATCAGGACATTTTCTTCTCGGAAAAGTCCCTGCATGATTCCAATGAAGTGCGCGATACGGTGGCAGACCTTCGTGCGCGTGGCCATGTCTATGAGGGCCGCTTGCCGCCGCCAAAAGGCGAACTGCCGGAAGATTGGGAGGACCGTGAGCAAACCCTGTTCCGCGCCACAGAATTTGGCGATGATATTGATCGGCCTCTGCTAAAGTCCGATGGCTCCTACACCTATTTCGCTTCCGACGTTGCCTACAGCCGCAACAAGATCAGGCGTGGTTTCAAAGAACTCATTTATGTTCTAGGAGCTGATCATGGTGGCTATGTTAAAAGGCTTGAAGCCGTTGCCTCCGCCATTGCAGGCCCTGGCAAGGTCGATGTCATTGTGAGACTTTGCCAATTGGTAAAACTGTTTCGCAACGGCGAACCCGTAAAAATGTCGAAGCGTTCCGGTGAATTCGTAACGCTTCGTGATGTTGTGGATGAAGTTGGCGCCGATGTCGTTCGCTTCATGATGCTTTATCGCAAGAATGAGGCACCGCTAGATTTTGATTTTGCAAAGGTCACTGAGCAGTCGAAAGATAACGCGGTGTTCTACGTGCAATATGCCCATGCGCGCGTCTGTTCAGTTTTGCGCAATGGTGCAGAGCTTGGCCGCGACGTCCTTAACCATGATTTTTTACTTTTGAACGATGAAGCGGAAAGACATGTTATACGGAGGCTTGCCGAATATCCAAAGATGTTGGAGGGAGCAGCGCTGGCCCACGAGCCGCACCGCATATCGTTCTATCTATTTGAATTGGCAAGCGACTTTCACTCCCTTTGGAACAAAGGCAAAGAGTCGCCGCAATTGAGATTTATTGTAAAAGATGATGTAACGCTGACAGATACGCGTCTCGCTTTTTTGCGTGCGATTCGCTATATTTTGGCTAATGGTCTTCGAATCTTGGGTGTCACCCCTGTCGAAGAAATGTAACAGCGGAAAAATACTGCTAATGGACAACAACTCCACGGACGACACCGACAAGCGCAACTGGCGGGAACGCCTGGGTGTAGGCAACAAGGCAATGCCGCGTATTGCGGCAGAATTCAACAAGGCGAACGAGCCGAGGTTGGATAGCCCACCGGATGCTACCAAATCTGCTCAGCCCGTTTCGGTTGCGAAGCCTGCACCGATGGCACCGCGGCCAGCTGCAAAGCTAGTTGCGCAGGACGCAAAACCCGCATTGCAGGTTCAGGCAACGCCACCAGCAAAACCGGCCCCCCAGCCGACAGCGCAGTCTGCCAGGCCCATGCAACCTGCCTCGCCACAATCACCCGATCAGTTGGCCGACAAGCTTCGCTCACAACGTGCCGCAGCGGAAAAACTCGCCGAACAGCGCGTGATGGCCGCAAGAGATCGTGCAGAAAATCCCAAACCCGTTGTCCAGCCTACAGTTACGCCGTTGCGGCCTGCCCAAACTCCTGCCTCAAAACCAAAATTTACTTTTGCAGATGAGGATATCCGGCCTGAGATCAACCGGGATGCCCGGGGCGTTCCCAGCATCAGGCCACCCCAGCGCCCGTTGCAGCAGTCGCCGTTGCAACCACAGCTTTCGCCGCCACGCCCAAATCTTGGCGGTGATAGACCGTTAGGCGGACAAATCCGCCCCGCAGTGCCACCGACGCCCTATCAGCCTCAATACCGCCCACAAACCCCGCCGCCGGGTTACAGGCCGGTGATTGATGCTGCCGCTCGCCAGCCCCAGCAGGCGCAGTCCCAACCCATGCAGCCACCGCGCGGCTTCAATCCTGGTCCGAGTCTTCCCGACCCGCGATTGCAACAGGCACGTACGACCGCCGAGCCATTTAGGCGTGCGTCGCATATGGAGGAAAAAGCTTATCCCGCACCGGGCTATGATCCACAACCTCGTATTTCACCTCGGCCCGAGGCATTGCGTGCCATACCTCCTCCAGCTGAGGACGATTTTGGTGATGACATTTTTGAGGAAGCCCCGCCTTCGCGTCCAGCGCGGCGTGCCAGTGCTACAGATTATAATCAGGCCTATCGCGAAAATGAGGATGGCTATGGGGATGAGGTGAGCAAGCGCTCTAGTATTCCTTGGATCTTGCTATTACTCCTCTTGACCGCTGGCGCAGCCTACGGCGGAATTTTATTTTATAATGCAAAGATTAAAGGCGTCACGCCGGTAAGCGCGACGTCAGGTGAGGCGACACCTGTCGTGGGTGCACCAGATACTACAGCGAAGGTCGCACCTGAACAGCCTGTAGACACACAGCAGAATGCTGCAGGTGTGGCACCCTCAAAGAAGCAAATCTATGATCGTATTATTGGCGACAAGGAAATTCTTGGCGGCCAGGTGGTTCCAACGGAAGAAGTCCCGGTTCAACCTGCAAATGCACAGCAGGTTCCCCAGCCTGTAGGTTCAGCCACACAAGCCACGCCGACAGATACAGCTGGTTCTGGCGATGCATTACCATTGCCGATGCCGCCACCGCCTGGCGCTACTAATGATACGCAAGGTGCGCTTCCACAGCCTCCGGGAAGTCCGTCAGTAGCAACTGCTGATCCGGCCAGCACCAAATCCACGAACCAATTTGCTGCCACAAGTGCAGTTTCGCCTCCGGCACCTATACCAGAACCCGCACCTGGCACTGGAAGTGCGGCGACATCTACGCAGGCTACGCCGCCTTCTGAAACTGCGCCTGCAAGCGAAGAAATTATCACCGATCCAACACCCGTGAAGAAGAAGACGGCCACGCCCGCCAAGGTGCCCGTAAAACCCAAGCCAAAGGCAACTGACGAAAAAACCGTAGCATTAGGCGCTGCACCTGTAGTGCTCGTACCTCCGGCAGAGGACGCTGCTGTTTCAGCAGATCAAAATTTGCAAGCAATTGCAGACCAATCAGAAACACCGCAGCCCGCACCGAGAAAAAAGAAAACGCTTCTGGGCTTGTTCAACGGTACAAATGATCAGGTCGCTGCAACTGGTCCAGCCACGGAAATTCAGCAACCGCAGATTCAACCGACACCAGCCGCGCCCGCGCAGTCAGCTTCCGCCGCACCTTCAACTGCCACCGGAGCTAATGGTTACTATGTCCAGCTTGCATCTTTCAAATCCCAGGCAGAAGCAAACACAGAATATAGCCGCTTGAAGGCCAAGCATGGTAATATCCTTAATGGCATGTCACCCGTCATAAATCCTGCAACGGTAGGGGGGAGCACGCGTTACCGTTTGGCCCTTGGACCACTTGGCTCAAAGGGTGAAGCTGACGACGTATGCAATTCCTTGACCGCCGTTGGTGAACGCGACTGTCTCGTGCGTAAACAGTAATTGCGATTGCGCCGGAAGTCTTGGTGATGAAAATTCGTAGTTTTATCAGTGGCTGTGAAGGCTTGGCACTTTCTGTCGCCGAAATCGAATTTTTCCGTGAACAAATTCCTTGGGGTCTCATCCTGTTCAAGCGGAATTGTGAAACCCCGCAACAACTCAAGGCACTCACATCATCATTCCGGGAAGCTGTAGGCCGCAGGGATGCGCCGGTCTTCATCGATCAAGAAGGCGGTCGCGTACAGCGGCTGGGTCCGCCATCCAACTACTGGCGCAAATATCCAGAAGCGCGGGCCTATGGACGAATTTATGAAAAGCACCCGCTCGCCGCCCTGCGTATCGCCCGCCATGTCGGCCGTCTCATGGCAGATGATCTTATAGAGGCGGGTATAACAGCGGATTGTCTGCCGGTTCTCGATGTTCCACAGGCTGGATCACATGACGTGATTGGCAATCGTGCCTATAGCCTTAACATCGAGCAAGTAATGGCCTTGGCACGCGCCCATACGGCAGGCATTATGGATGGTGGCGTTGTGCCCGTGATGAAGCACATACCCGGTCACGGCCGCTCTGAGGTCGATAGCCACTACAACTTGCCTGTCGTCAACGCCAGCCGTCAGGAACTTGAACAAACCGACTTTCCGCCCTTCGCGGCGTTCGCCGACGCTCCAATGGCGATGACGGCCCATGTAATCTACACAGCCATCGACAAGTCAGCGCCCGCCACACTTTCCAAGAAAGTGATCAAGTCAGTGATCCGCGACAGCATAGGATTTCGGGGGCTGCTGATGACGGACGATTTGTCCATGAAGGCCCTGTCTGGCACATTGGCGGAAAAAGCTCAGAAAGCCTTGGCGGCCGGTTGTGATATGCTCCTGCATTGTAACGGCGTTCTTGCAGAAATGCGGGAAGTTGCAGAAGCCGCAGGAGAACTGAAGGGCAAAGCTTTACGCAGGGCACGCACTGCACTCAAATCAGCTCGCAAACCCCAGGTATTTGACAAGAAGGCGGCTCTCAAGGACTGGGAATTGATCGTTTCTGCTTGAATATGGGGATAAACTCTCAGCACTCATGCGAATCACCAAGGCATTTGGGAAACTGATGCCAACTGCCCATCGGAGTTTAGGCTTTTGACAGATACAACAGAAAACATCGCACCGCCTTGGCCGGATGGAGAACCTCCGCCGCGCAATGATGTGGCGAACTCCGATGATGATGCCCTGATTGTCGACGTAGGCGGATTTGAAGGCCCATTGGACCTGCTTCTGGAACTGGCCCGGCGTCACAAAATCGATCTGGCCCAGATTTCGATTTTGGCATTGGCTGAACAATTCCTGACTTATATCGAACGCGCCCGCAAGATGCGGATTGAAGTGGCGGCCGATTATCTCGTGATGGCGGCATGGCTTGCCTATCTGAAATCGCGCCTGCTTATCCCTGTGCCCCCAGGCTCGGAAGAAACGCCACCCGAAGATCTCGCCGCGCGTCTGGCTTTCCGGCTGCAACGCCTGCAGGCCATGCGGGATGCTGCAGCCAAGCTCATGTTATTGAATATTTTTGGCCGCGATGTATTCGGACGCGGCAATCCAGAACCCCTCATTGTCGAAACCCAGCGCGCATACTCTGACAATTTGATCGATCTTCTCAAGGCCTATGCCGAACGCAGGCAGCGAAAGGCACGGCATCAGAATTATATCCTGAAACGTCACACCACATTCTCCATCAAGGAAGCCCGCATGAACCTCGAGCGGATGGTTGGTACCATGGATGACTGGGGAAGTTTTGACATGTGGCTCGAGGAATATCTGGCACCCCTTGGAAGCCGCCGCACCGTGCGCGCCTCAAGCTTTACTGCAAGCCTCGAGTTGGTGCGCGAAGGAACATTGGAAATCCGTCAGGAAGAAGCATTTCGACCTATATATATGCGCCGCCGCGCTTAGTGATTACAGGAAAGCATTATGGTACAAGCAGGCATGAATGTAGATATTGAAAATACAAAGGACAGCACGGAAGAGGAACGCGTTTCCGCCGTTGTAACCCTGCATCCCCGCGCGGACCGCAGCCAGCATCTGCGTATCATAGAAGCGATCCTGTTTGCGGCGGATGCGCCTGTGCCGCTGGAAAAACTGCGAACCTTCTTGCCTGATGGCGTCGATGTACAAGCTCTTTTGAATGATCTCCAGGCGAACTACGCCAATCGAGGCGTCAACCTCATACAAATCGCGGGCCACTGGACATTGCGCACTGCTGAGGACCTTAGCTTTGTTCTGCGCCGGGACACTTTTGAGCAAAAGAAGCTTTCCAAGGCGGCCCTCGAGACGCTTTCCATAGTGGCTTACCATCAACCCGTCACCCGCGCTGACATCGAAGAAATCCGTGGCGTTGCTATCTCCAAGGGGACGCTTGATATATTAATGGAAATAGGCTGGGTCAGAATGCGTGGCCGTAGGCGCACCCCTGGCCGACCCGTTACGTATGGCACGACTGACGCATTTCTCAGTCACTTTGGCCTCAACGAGGTAACGGACCTTCCTGGATTGCAGGAACTCAAGGGGGCAGGGTTGCTTGATGCCAATCTCCCTCCGGATTTCGACATGCCAAGCCCCCATTCCCCTGAAGAGTTGGCATCCGACGAGGATCCATTGGACGGTGACGAACATGCTCCTCTCGAAATGCACCTCCCGGAAGCCAGTGAAACGGAAGACGAAGCCATAGCTTTTAAAGCGGACGTTTAACCTTAACAATTCACCGTTAACGCGGGAAGTAGAGCGTTTACCATAGGTTACGCTGGAGCAAACGGCTGAATTCGTGTAAAGATTTAATCGAAATCATTACTGCTCAGAAATACTCTCCAAGGTTCTGAGCGGATCTCCAAGCGGGGCGGCAGGAACTGCACCTTCCAACCGCCCCGCCCACAAATCGAACGTTTCCCTTCGAGATCAGGCATACCGCATCACCTGAGCCCGTCGGGGAAAGCCGGTCCGGGGCGGTTCCGAGTGGCCTCCTCGATCCGATTAAAACCCGGGCCGGCACTTTTTATCAAAATAGCTGCATCACCGAAATGCAAAAGGGCACCGCAAAAGCCGTGCCCTCAATTTCGCAAAGTCGCCTGAATCTACTTGATCTTGGTTTCCTTGAACTCAACATGCTTGCGCACCACCGGATCATATTTCTTGAATGAAAACTTCTCGGTCTTCGTGCGCGAATTCTTCTTGGTCACATAGAAGTAACCGGTGTCAGCCGTAGACGCCAACTTGATCTTAATAACATTGCCTTTAGCCATAATCTTCTCCGAACGGGATTTGAACGCGATAGACCCTATCCCACCGGGAATGTCAAGTTTTGGGAAAAGGCAATGCTGTCCACGACCCAGGATTTTCCGCGCGTCCGGTGGAATGTAACTGGGCAATCTTTGGGAGGCAATTTTCGCTGTTCCAGTTGCGGTTGCAATAGACCCAGAATATCACGCGTTATGGATGGCAGGTCCAGTTTCAAAGCTTCCGCCATGCTCACCCATTCAAGCCTTAAAAGTTCCGGCGTAGCAAGTTTCAGCGGCGCATCCAAATTTGAAACTGCTCTGGCATCTGCCACAAAAAACCTGGAATCAAAGCGCCGACTGCGAGCAGGGGGCGTAATGGCACGGGCAAAATAAACCAAATGACTAATGTCTGGCGCTTCATTGCTGGTCTGTCGTCCAACCAGCAATCCTGTTTCCTCAAATGTTTCCCGCACCGCTGCCACGGCGAGCCCGCGTGCCCGTGCTTGCGAAGGTCTACCCCGCATTGACTGCATCAGCTTTTGACGCGTAATGGGGTCAGCATCGCGTGCGAGGGGCAAGCGTCCGTCTTCCACTTCAACGCGCCCTCCCGGAAAAACATACTTATTGGGCATGAAAACATGGCCTTCGTTGCGTTGGCCCATTAAGAGTCGAGGAAATGCAACGTCAAAACGGACCAGAATGAGCGTGGCCGCGTCACGGGGCGCGTTCGGTGCTTTCATCGCGGTCAAGTTCAATCCCAAAGCCGTGCATCCTCAATGCCCATTGCAGGCCCACTATAGCGCCCTTTACGACGGGCATAAGGAAGAATGTCAAAGCCAGTATGAGCGGCAGCCAAAGAGCAGCATGCACCCAATAAGGTGGCTGCCACGTGCGCTCAACAATGAACACAAGCGGCACAACCAAGTGACCGACAATGAAAATAGTGAAATAGGGCGGCGCGTCATCGGCCCGCTGGTGGTGTAGTTCCAGTCCGCAAACCTCACAGTTTTCCCTGACCTTCGTGAAACTGCTGAAAATCTGGCCACGCCCGCACCACGGACATTTGCCGCGCGCCCCCCGCCACATGGCTTGTGACCATGAACGATAGGCCGGATCGATGGGAGGGAACTGGACCATTCAACACAATGTGGTGCTGATAATCCATTTCGTACAGGAGGTGACGCGCCGCGCGGCGGCTTGCCGCAACCGACTATTTCTTGCGCCGCGCCTTCGGCGTTTGTTTACTCAGACGCGAAGGCCGACCGCGCCGCTGGCTTGCAGGCAGTTTTCCATGCCTTCCGTCCGAAATCATCTCAAATCGCAAGCCACCGGAAACCGGCGCAACTTCCAGCAACTTTACTTCCACGCGGTCACCAAGTTGGAACATCTCGCCGGTGCGTTGGCCAATAAGGGCATGCTGCACATCTGAATAGACGAAAAAATCAGAGCCCAAACTTGAAACCGGTATAAAACCATCGGCACCCGTTTCATCAAGCTTTATGAACAGTCCAGCACTCACCACGCCACCAATCCGTCCACGGAAATTTGCGCCGGTTTGGCCAGAGAGGTGCGATGCAACCAGTCGGTCCATCGTCTCACGCTCAGCCGCCATGGCACGGCGTTCAGCATCGGAAATCATGTCGGCCGTTTCATCGAGGCGCGAAATATCCTCCGTAGACAGACCATCCTCGCCAAATCCGAGACCCGTGACAAGAGCCCTGTGCACAATGAGATCTGCATAACGGCGGATAGGCGACGTGAAATGCGCATACCGCCGCAGCGCCAGGCCAAAATGGCCCTTGTTTGCGGGCGAGTATATGGCTTGTGCCTGACTCCGAAGCACAACGTCATTGACCAGGTTTTGATAATCCTTGCCCTTAACATCGCGCAACAAGTCATTGAAATGTTTAGGTTTAATGACTTGACCCAAGGGCAAAGACAAATCCACGGTTTTGAGAAATTGTGTCAGAGCACGAACTTTTTCTTCCGTTGGCTGTTCATGGACCCGGTATAGGAGCGGCGTTTTTCTGGCCTCCAGTTCTTCCGCAGCAGCAACATTGGCCTGTATCATGAATTCTTCAATGAGCTTATGCGCGTCCAGCCGCAGGGGCGTTGTAATCCGCAGTACATGGCCTTTTTCATCCAGGATCAATTTGCGTTCCGGAAGATCAAGCTCCAGCGGCCCTCGCTTGTCTCGGGCTTTCGAAAGGGCGCTATAAGCAGCCCACAATGGCTTGAGAACGCCTTCGACCAGGGTTTCGGCTTTCGCGCTGGGCCGCCCGTCAATGGCTTCCTGCGCTTCTTGATAGGACAATTTTGCAGCAGATCGCATGATCGCGCGTGCAAAACGATGCGATTTTTTGTTTCCCGATTTGTCGAAAACCATGAAGCAAGTCAGCGCAGGACGATCCACTTTTTCGCGCAACGAGCAGAGATCATTCGAGATTCGTTCCGGCAACATGGGCACGACGCGATCCGGAAAATAAACCGAATTTCCACGGAAGCGCGCTTCCTTGTCCAAGGCCGATCCCGGCTTCACGTAAGTCGCCACATCGGCTATCGCCACAATGGTTTGAAATCCGCCCTTGTTGTTGGGATCATCATCAGGGGCTGCCCAAACGGCATCGTCATGGTCGCGGGCATCGGGCGGATCAATCGTAATGAGCGGGGTCTTGCGAAGATCAAGACGCCCTGCCGCACTGAAATTGACGAGCTTTTCACTTTCTGCAATCACACGTTCAGGAAATTGGTTCGGGATGGCATGATGATGGATGGCGATAAGGGAAATATTGCGCTGATCATTTAGATCGCCCAATCTTTCGCGCACCCGGGCAAGCGGCAAACCGCGTCCGTGATCCTTCAGTATCTCGGCTTCGACGAGTTCACCATCAAGCGCGCCATTTTCGTCACCCAGCTTCACCTGCAATTCATTGCGGGCTTTTTTGTCCACGGGTATCAGCCTGGCTCCTTGGCCCTTAACCTGGCGATAGACACCGAGCACCCGTTTCGAGCGGTCAGACAAGAGGCGAATGACTTCAGCTTTGAACGCATAGTCCGCGCCAGGTGTTGCGGTGATCTTGGCAAGCACTCTGTCACCGCGGGCCGGAGGACTTATGCCTTCGCGGATATGCCTGTCTATTAGGATAACAGGCGGTTTTCCCGCAACCCGGTCGTCCCACTCCACAGGTTCGCCGATGCAATCACCCTGTTCATCAACCCCTGTCACTTCAATAACTGTGACGGGAGGAAGCGTGGAAGTGTCTATCAGCTTGCGGCGACTTTTCGCCAGCTTTCCGTCCTGCTCCAATTGCCGAAGCATCGTTTTCAGCCCGATCTTTGCCGCACCCGTAAGCCCAAAGGCGCGCGCAATTTCGCGCTTGCCTACAACAGTAGGCGAGGTCTGGATAAACTCCAGCAGTGCCGCCTCGCTGGGAAGTCCTTTCTTCGGTGCCTTGCCAAGTTTGATCATTGCCAAATACTTAGCCGCAAAGGAACTATTTTGATAGGTATCAGGCCGCAGCTTTTTTCACGGGTTTCTTCACGGCCTTTTTTGCTGCTGCTTTCTTGGCAGGCACTTTCTTGACGGCGGAGATTTTTTTCACTGCTGTTTTCTTTGCTGCAGCCTTTCGCACTGGCTTCTTCTTGCCTGGCCCCTTCATTTCGCGTTCGTTGATGAGTGCCACCGCCTCATCCAAAGTCACTGTTTCGGGAGTTGTATCTTTGGGCAATGTCGCGTTGATCTTGCCGTGCTTTACATAGGCACCGTACTTGCCGTTGAAGACCTGCACATTCCCCGTGCCGTCAGGGTGGGCTCCAAGGTCCTTGAGCACCTTTGCGCCGCGCGGGATGAAGCCCTTGGCCTTCTTTGCAGCGATAAGGTCAACTGCCCGGTTGATGCCAATCGTAAAAACCTCTTCCGCTGCCTCAAGATTGACATAGGTGCCATCGTTGAGAATAAAGGGTCCAAACCGCCCAAAATTAGCGAGAATGGGCTGCTGGTTTTCTGAATGAATTCCAACCTCCCGTGGCAACGCCAAAAACTTAAGTGCGGTATCAAGATCAACGTCCATAGGATCAAAAGCGCGGGGAATTGAGGCGCGCTTGGGCTTTTCCTTGCTCCCTTCGGGAACTTCTCCAAGTTGTAGATAAGGCCCAAACCTTCCCATGCGGCGGGTTACTTTTTCTCCCGTTTCAGGATCGACACCGAGTTCAATGCCTTCAGCTGGTATGGCTGAAACTGCATCTCCACCAGCCGTCATCTGACGTGTATATTTGCATTCCGGATAGTTGGTGCAGCCAATGAATGAACCGAATTTACCAAGCTTGAGCGAAAGTTGGCCATCTGCACACAAAGGGCACTTCCGCGGGTCCCCACCAGCCGCTAGTGGCGGAAATATATGCGGTGCCAAAATTTCGTTCAGCGCATCCAGCACGTTCGTAACACGCAGTTCCTTGATTTCACCCACATGGGCGGAAAAATCCTTCCAGAAATCTCGCAGTACCTCGCGCCAGTCGATTTCACCATTAGAAATGCGGTCAAGCTGTTCCTCAAGATTTGCGGTGAAATCATATTCCACCCATTTGCTGAAAAACGATTCAAGAAATGCCGTTACAACGCGCCCTTTGTCCTCCGGTATGAAACGCTTTTTGTCGAGTCTCACATAGCCGCGGTCGCGGATTGTGGACAGAACCGATACATAGGTGGATGGCCTGCCAATGCCCAGCTCTTCCAGCTTCTTGATGATGGAAGCTTCAGAATAGCGGGGAGGCGGCTCAGTAAAATGCTGTGTAGCTTCCACTTTTTGAACGCCAACACCATCGCCCTTTGCCATCGCAGGAAGCCTACGCGCGTCCTCATCTTCACCATCGTCCAAGTCTTCATTATAGACTTTGAGAAACCCGTCGAATTTAACAACCGAACCATTGGCACGGAATGTATATTGCTTGCCATCTCTACCCTTGGCACCCAAATCAGCAGCAGTCCGCTCGAATTCTGCACTTTCCATCTGGCTTGCAATGGTGCGCTTCCAGATCAATTCGTAAAGCGCAAACTGCTCGCCATCCAGTTCTTTGCGGACGCTTGCGGGCAGGCGTCCCAAATCAGTCGGCCGAATAGCTTCATGCGCTTCTTGCGCATTCTTGGCCTTTGTCGTGTACTGACGCGGTGCCGACGGCAGATATGGTTCACCAAAGTTCTTCAGAATTGCATTGCGTGCGGCGGCAATGCCTTCCGGCGCAATATCCACGCCATCTGTACGCATATATGTAATCAGACCGACGGTGTCTCCGTCGATGTCCACACCCTCGTAAAGCCGTTGCGCCACCTGCATTGTCTTGGCGGAAGAGAAACCAAGTTTACGGGAAGCTTCCTGCTGTAAGGTGGACGTGCGAAATGGAGCGTAGGGATGACGCTTGGCCGGCTTGCTTTCAACATTATCGACCGTTACCCGCGCGTTTTTAAGGGTATTTTCAATTGCACGCGCCGAAGCCTCGTCCTTGATGTCCAGCTTGCCTAGTCTTTGCCCGCCCACGGATTGCAGCGAAGCCTGGAACACATCGCCCTTGGGTGTCGTGAAAGTTCCGTCAATGCTCCAATATTCCTGGCTCTTGAATGCTTCGATCTCAAGTTCGCGATCACATATAATCCGCAGCGCTACTGACTGCACACGCCCTGCCGAACGTGACCCAGGCAACTTGCGCCAAAGCACAGGGGAAAGCGTAAATCCCACCAGGTAGTCAAGGGCGCGACGTGCGAGATAGGCATCTACAAGTGCGGCATCCACATCCCGCGGATGCTTCATTGCTTCCATCACAGATTGCTTGGTAATGGCGTTAAACACAACGCGTTGAACTTTCTTTGATTTTAGCGCGCCTTTTTTCTTCAAAACTTCCAGCACATGCCAGGAGATTGCTTCGCCTTCCCGGTCAGGGTCGGTTGCCAATATGAGCGTATCATCATCTTTCAGGGCATCTGCAATATCTGCCAACCGCTTGGAGGACTTGCTGTCCACCTCCCAATCCATGGCAAAATCCTCATCAGGTCGTACCGAACCATCTTTGGCCGGCAAATCGCGCACATGTCCATAGGATGCCAGAACAGTGAAGCCCGACCCCAGATATTTATTGATAGTTTTGGCTTTAGAAGGCGACTCGACGACGACAACGGTCATTTATTATCCTGACATCCAGAAGCAGGGTCACATAGAGACAATTCCTTGAAACTTCAAGTTTCCGCTCAAACGAGCACCTAAACCTAGAAAAAATGCAACTTTTAATTGGTTTAGTATATACTATTTCTACTATAGGTGAGCACGACAATGTTTGGGGGCATCAACAACTATCATGGTCATAAATAATGAAACGAAGAATACAGCAAAAAAAGATCAACGGGACCGGGAAATTGCCCAGTATGTTGCAGGCATGGTTCTCGAACTTCGAAACCTCGCTAATTCCGGAGGGCTAAAAACATTGATGGGCCTGCTGGAAATTACATATTGTGAGGCCTTTTCCGTGGCTAACAGGGTCATCATTCCGGAAGGCGAACTTGAAAAACTCCGGGAAATCATTAGGTCCGCAAGAGCGTGATTTCGGAGGCTAGGGCAATTGATGAAGGTTCGAGATCGAAAGATTCGCCACCTTCGAGGATAAACGAGTTTCCGCCAATTACGTGAACAAGGGCATGAGCGTGAAGGCATTTGTAACGCATGTGATCTTTGAGAACCCGCAATTCCGCCTTGGCAAAGTCCCGGCGCACAATAAGGTTGAAATCCCTCACTGCCCCCTGGGTCAATCTTCCAAATGCTGATAGGTCACCGCTAAACCGTTGCGGCACCAGAAGTGGGAACACGAGGCTTTGACCATCTCCAAATTCCAAGGACATGCCGGAGCCTTCCAAAACCACAAGGTGCCGTTCGCAGCCCGGAAATTTTGAAAATGGCAAATCCTGTTCAACAGTGGCAATACTCACGCGCCAGTTAAAATCCAAGATACCGCGAGGGCTTACAAAAATTTCGGTTGTGACACCCAATCCGTTCTTCCACGGCACAGTTTTGTAGTCAGCGCTTTGAATCTCGCGCATCAGTTCCGGGCCTTGCCGTGACTAATGGGTTCTGCGTGCGCAATCACGCGTCGAATTTCCGGAAATTTGTCCTGCAGTCCGTTTTCTATCAGATCCACGATGTGATGAACGTCGTCAATGGTTTCGTGAGGAGCGAAGTTACAATGATAATGCACAAAAACACCATGGTCGGTTTCACGTATACGCACATTGTGCAACCCGCTCAGTTTCTTTTGTATTTCGGCTAAATTCCTGAGAACACGAGTTACTTTTTGATAGACTTCGGGCGATGCTTCCAAACCCGAAAGTAACCGCTCTGGCTGCGGTTCTATGTGGCTTTCGACCTCGACGTCCCCGCCTAGTTCGGCCTTTATAGCATCCTCAAGCCGGGTGGCATGCTCATGGGCATCAGCCAAGCTCATCAAGCCGTCCACTTCGATATCAAAACTTACAGCTAACTGGGAATTGATGTCCTGAACGGTAAGATGATGAATGGCAAGGTTGCGCTGTGAAGCAATCAGCATGACGCGCTGAAAAACCGTCTCGTCATTCAGTGCAACTGGATTGGCGGTAACTGTGACGTCCGCCGTCGGATATCGGTCAACAACAGCCTGGGTGAGATTGTCCTTGAGTTTGACCATATCATCAACCGGCATGGTTCGCCGTACTTCAACTATGATACTGGCAAAAAGAATAGGCCCCGAAGGCCGTAATCGCAGGGATTTTAATTGAAGTACGCCTTCGGTATTTTCCACAAGCGTGCGCAATTCCGTCGTAGCGCCAGCCGGAGCCGTATCCAGCAAGGTAGCTAACGTACGCCCTCCCAACCGCCAGCCCGCAAGGGCAACAAAAGCAGAGACGATGAGTGCGGCAACTGCATCAGCCTGCGGATAGCCCAGCCCTACGGCTCCCAATCCGAGAAGAACCACACAGGAACTCCACATATCGGAACTGAAATGCAATGCATCAGCTTCGAGCGCTTCACTCGACGTCTTTTCCGCCACGCGCGACAAAGCCCGCGAGCGGCTGAAATCAATTGCAATGGAAGCGACAATGATCGCTACCGCCCACCATGTAATCTCAACCACATGTCCTTCGCCCAAGAGGCGCAGCACCGCCTCGTAGATGATCCACCCGGTAGTCACAAAAAGTAGAGCAGTTTCAATAAGCGCCGCCACGCTTTCAGCTTTGGCATGACCATAGTGATGTTCATCATCCGGCGGCTGGTCACTCCAGCGCACGGCAAACCATGTGATACCGGTGGCACCCATGTCTATAATACTGTGAATTGCTTCAGAGAGAATACCGAGCGAACCAGTCAGAAGGCCTGCGGTGAGTTTGGCCGCAGACATAAGTGCGCTGGCAAAGAATGAATATGTAACAACCTGTTGTTTTTCAGACATGTCCATAGGCCCCGCATACCGTATTTCATCGAAAATTGCCGCAAAAAAAGCTATTTGGCCCACGCATGGCAGCGTATCTCTCGTAAGCCTTGAGGAAGGTCTCGCCTTTATGCCATTGGAAGGTTCAGGGAATTTCCCATGACATCCGAATCGATTTCCACAATATTTTCCAACGGCCGAAGGGCGGGTGCCATAACCTTTGGGGCCATTTTTTCGCTTGAATCACTCGTTCGCTCCATGAACGCCACTGTGGTATCATTGCAGGCCTATGATTTACTTGGCAGCAGCCAGAAGGTGAGCGAGCTGTCAACTGTGGTCTCCCTTTCAGTGCTTTTCACCACCCTCATCTTTCCAGCCATTCTGGGGCGCCTGCGCAGGCGCTGGGCCTACACGCTGGGTGTGGTGGCTATGGTGGTAGCAAGTCTCTTCCTTGCGAGCTTCACAGTCATTGGCCAGGCAGGAGGCATGTATTTCCGCAATTGTGGCGCAGCGATCATGAACATTACGCTATCGCTTTACATCATGGACCATATCCGGCGCACGGATTTATCACGGGCGGAACCTGTGAGATTAAGTCTTTCCACTTTTTCCTGGATGATTGGTCCGGCAAGCGGCGTTTGGCTCTATAATCAATATGGTGCCTGGGGACCGCAAATCGCGAGCATGGGCGCAGCCCTGTCTCTTCTCGTGTTGTTCTGGTATTTGCGGCTGTCTGACAGTGTAACGATGCCATCTGGAACACTGCAGCCCTTCAACCCCCTAGCCAACGTGGCCCGCTTCGTGACGCAGCCAAGGCTACGCCTCGCGTGGATGATAGCGTTTGGGCGATCCTGTTTCTGGTCAACATTTTTCATTTATGGGCCGTTGCTGATGGTGGAAGGTGGTGTTAGCAAGCAGATCAGCGGCCTGATGATATCGGCAAGCCAAGCTCTGTTGCTGTGCGCTTACTTCTTCGGACGCCTTGCCTACCGCTGTGGCCTGCGTCCGGTTATCAGTTCTTGCTTCCTGGTCATGGCAGTAGCCGCATTGGGTGCAGGCATTGCGGGGAAGTCATCGCCTTATTTGGCAATGTCTTTCATGTTGATCGGCGCTCTTGCGGCCACGGGCATAGATGGCGTAGGGGGCATCCCGTTCCTGCGCGCAGTGCGGCCACACGAACGCCAACGAATGGCCCCCGTTTACCGCACATTCATTGATTTTTCCGACCTCATCCCAGCGCTGATCTACGCCGTGGCGCTATCATATTTTCAGGTTGGAATTGTGTTCATAATTCTCGGGGCAGGATTGTGCGTAATGGGTTACGTGACTTATAGTTACCTTCCAAAATCGCTATAGGGGGAATATGGTGGCAAAGCTTGAACTCGTCATCGCAAACAAGAACTATTCCTCATGGTCGCTGCGGCCATATATGGCTCTTGCCACAGCACAAATTCATTTTGACGAAATCATGATAGCCTTTGGTGAACCTCGCTTTGGCAGGGAAATCCGCAAGATATCGCCCGCAGGCAAAGTTCCCGTGCTGAGACATGGAAAGCTCTTGATCTGGGATTCACTCGCCATCCTCGAATATCTCGCCGAAGCCTTTCCGGACAAAAACCTATGGCCAAAATCAATGGCGGCCCGTGCCATGGCGCGCTCTGCATCCAGTGAAATGCACAGCGGCTTCCAAGCACTCCGCAATGCCTGCCCGATGAATTTGCGCAGACCGCCTAAACCAGTTCCATTCAATGACGCCGTGAAAGCCGATGTTAGCCGTATCGAAACCATATGGCGCAACTGCCGCCAAAGTTATGGCAAAAGCGGCAAGTTCCTCTTCGGAAAATTCACCAACGCTGATGCCATGTTTGCACCCGTCGTCATGCGTTTCGAGACCTTCGCCATTCCGGTGAGCAAGGAAACCCGCGCTTACATGGATGTCGTTCTTTCCACTCCGGCATTTCAGAAGTGGAAGGCAGCCGCATTGGAGGAGAAAGCGGTTGTTGCCGAGGATGAGGTTGATTGACGCCTAATAGGCCCAGCACATATATCTTTTACGCGCATAATCCACCTGCACGTGATGCAGATGATCTCCGTATTTCTTCCGGCACACTTTAAGCGATTCCGCGAAAATCTTCTTCTGTTGCTCTTTGGTATATGCATCCCGCCCCTCTGTTTTCTTACTGGCCCCAATGGATGGTGTCGCAGCCATCTGTAAAAACAGTCCGCATAATAATGTCGCCAAAAGCCGATTCATGATTCTTTCCCCGCCAATGCAACTGGCGATTACAAAACAGTTATATTCACGCCTGTCAAAGAATTTTACGCCAAACTTATTGTCTGCCGCGCCGACCGGACCACCCGGCCAGCGAGTTCAAGCTCCAGGAGTATTCCAAGTACCATCGCGGTCGGCAACTTGCTTTCTCGGATGATGTCGTCCACCTCCGTTGGTGCATGGGAGATAAGTTGCAGCACTAGCGTGCGGTCACGTGGATTTACGTCAAGTTCTTCATGGGAATAGGCATCGGAATCTTCCCGCACATGAGCGGCAGCTATGTATTCAGTGCGCAACGCTCCGATCACTTCATCTGCGCCGGTAATCAAGATCGCGCCCTCTTTAATCAGTTTGTTTGTACCTTCCGAACGCGGGTCGAGCGGAGATCCTGGAACAGCATAAACATCGCGGCCCTGTTCGCCGGCAAGCCGCGCAGTGATGAGTGATCCAGAGCGCAGTGCCGCTTCAACAACAATAATGGCGCGCGACATGCCGGAAATAATTCTGTTCCGACGCGGGAAATGTTCAGCCCGCGGAACTGCTCCAGGTAACATTTCTGAAATAAGCAGGCCATTGCGTGCAATGAGGTTTTGCAGTTCGGCATTTTCGGGCGGATAGATGTTGTCGATACCGCCCGCAATTACTGCAGCGGTACGGCCATTGGGGGTTGCTTCATGGGCAGCAGTATCGATGCCGCGCGCCAGGCCGGATGTTACGAGAAACCCTTCTTCACTAAGTTCCGCCGCAAGTTGACGGGCAAATCTTCGCCCGCCCGCCGAAGCATTTCGCGCTCCGACAATTGCCACGCTCGTCAATTCGGAAAGAGACAGGTTGCCCTTCACGCAGAGCAGCGGCGGAGCGCCAGAAATGTGATAGAGCAGGGGAGGATATCCAGTTTCGCCAGCAACAACGAAAGATGCGCCAAGCTCCGAAGCACGTTCAAGATCGGCCTCTGCTGCCTCAACTGGATAGACGCGCAAGGGCCGAGACAGGCCACCTTTTGTTGACAAAGCGGGTAAGGCTTCCAATGCATCCGCGGCACTTCCAAACTTAGCAATCAGTTGCCGAAAGGTGGCAGGGCCCACATTCTCGCTTTGACTGAGCCTGATCCAGTCCCGCCGTTGTCTGTGATCAAGCAGTTGCAAAACTTCAGCCTTTTTTCTTCAAGTCGATTCTAGGTTCTTTATTCTTTATGAGGCGCGCTATGTTTTCACGGTGCATGAACCAAATCGCCACAGCTATGACAATTGTTGGCCAAAGCAAATCATAGCGATTGAAAACGAACGCCCAAAAAGGGGAAAGTGCACACGCTACTAACGCTGCAAGTGATGACAACCGGAAAAGGAAGGCCACCGTGAGCCAGATCAAGATGAATGCCAGCCCCAGTCTCCAGTCCAGCCCAAACAGAACACCAACATTGGTGGCCACCCCCTTCCCACCTTTGAAACCCAGCCACACCGGAAAAATGTGGCCAACCATTGCTGCGAGCCCCGCAATCACAGCACTCTGCAAGCCAGCGAAATGCGCCATAGCCAGAACCGGCGTCGTACCCTTAAGCGCATCGAGCAGAAGCGTCGCCGCGGCAACCTTCCTGTTGCCAAGACGAAGGACGTTTGTGGCGCCAATGTTGCCCGAACCTATTGAGCGCACGTCTCCCAGTCCTGCGGCCTTCGCAAGCAACAGTCCAAAAGGAATACTGCCACACAGGTAACCCAGAATTGCAGCGAGAAATTGTATCATCATCTACCGAGCGTATTCGTAAACTGTGCGCCCGGCAACGACTGTCTCGACCACGCGCCCTTCCAGCGTGCAATTCTCAAGCGGGGAGTTTTTCGAACGTGAGCGCAGATCAGCTTCCTTGACTGTCCAGCTCAAGGTGAGATCAATAACTGCAAAATCGGCGGGAGCACCCGGCGCCAATCTGCCTGTTTCCAATCCCAATATTTCCGCAGGCTTTGAAGACATGGTTTCAATAAGCCGTTTCAACGGCATGATGCCGTTATGAAAAAGTCCCAGAGCCGCCGAAAACATGGTTTCCAGTCCAATTGCGCCAAAGGCCGCCTCCGCAAAGGGAAGCCTCTTGGTGTCAGCACTTTGTGGGTCATGCGAGGAAACGATCACATCAATCGTGCCATCAATAACACCTTCTACCAGTGCTCTTCTGTCAGCTTCATTGCGCAGCGGCGGAGAAATTTTGAAGAATGTGCGATACGCCCCGATGTCATTTTCATTCAACGTCAAATGATGGATCGAGACGCCGCAGGTGACTGGCAAACCCCTGGCCTTGGCTGAACGGATGACATTGAGAGATTCCACGCAGGATACCTGCGATGCATGATAGCGCGCACCGGTCATTTCCACGAGCCGAATGTCACGTTCCAGCATGATCACTTCAGACATGGTTGGTGTGCCGGACAGGCCAAGTCGCGAAGCGGACTCTGAAGCATTCATGACGCCGCGAGACAGCGTAGGCTCTTCCACATGCTGCACCACCAGCATATCAAAATCCTTCGCATAGGTGAGGGCACGACGAAAAAGACTGGCATTGGCAACACTATGGGTGCCATCGGTCACCGCGACAGCACCAGCTTCCTTGAGCCCGCCGATTTCACTCATCAGTTCGCCCGCAAGACCCTTTGTGATGGCAGCCATCGGAGCCACCCGCACCAGGGCCGTATCGCGCGCACGGCGGAGGATATAGTCAACAATAGCAGCATCATCTATGACCGGCTGTGTATTGGGCATCACGATCATCGTGGTAATGCCACCTGCAGCCGCAGCTTCAGAAGCAGTGGCAAGCGTTTCGCGGTACTCTGTGCCAGGTTCGCCGGTAAAAACCCGCATGTCGATAAGGCCTGGGATAATGGTAAGGCCAGTGCAGTCTAGAACCGTGGTACCCACACCCAGCGTTTCCTTGGTGACCTTTGGGCCCACCGCCAAGATCCATCCACCCTCCACGACGATGCCACCTGGACCATTCAGGCCATGCGACGGATCCATGATATTGGCATTTACATAGGCCCTGCGAGCTGATACGTGGGCGCCCCCCGGCGAAATCATGGCTGTCCACCACCCTGCCAATTGCGTGCCAGCGCATCCAGAACTGCCATGCGAACCGCCACACCCATTTCAACCTGCTCCCGGATTACCGATTGCGCGCCGTCCGCCACACTGGAGTCAATTTCAATGCCCCGGTTCATGGGTCCAGGATGCATGACCAATGCATCAGGCTTGGCGAGTTTCAGCTTTTCATCAGTCAACCCATGGAAACGATAATATTCCCGCTGGGACGGAACGAAAGCACCGCTCATCCGCTCAAGCTGCAGGCGCAGCATCATGATCACATCAACATCCTGCAAGCCTTCCTGCATTGTATGGAAAACCTGCACGCCGAAATTTCCAATTCCGGAAGGCAGCAGCGTGGAAGGGGCTACCACGCGCACACGTGCACCCAGCTTGTTCAACAGGTGAATATTGGATCGCGCCACGCGGCTGTGCAGCACGTCTCCGCAAATCGCGATTTTCAACCCTTCGATAACAATCTTGTGGCGGCGGATAGTCAGGGCATCGAGCAGCGCCTGGGTGGGGTGTTCGTGCTGCCCATCACCGGCATTGATGACTGAGCAGGAAACTTTTTGCGCCAGCAATTCACATGCGCCCGAAGACGGATGCCGCACCACCAGGAAATTAGGCCGCATGGCGTTAATGGTCATGGCAGTATCAAGAACTGTTTCGCCCTTGGTAATGGCCGAAGTTGAAACCGCCATATTCATCACATCAGCGCCCAAGCGCTTGCCAGCAATTTCGAATGAACTTTGCGTGCGTGTCGAGGGCTCAAAGAAAAGATTTACCTGCGTCTGGCCTTCCAGAATGGGGTTGTGGCGCGCAACTGCAGGCCCCTCGGTAACATAGGTTTGCGCCAAATCCAGCAGTGCGTTAATCTCGAGAGTGGAAATATCATCTACCGTCAGGAAATGCTGACCAGAGAGAATCTGTGGACGGTGCGATATGATGTTCATTAAAACCGGCTGTGTAAGGGCTATTCCTGCAACCCGCAAGGGCTGAAAATCCGATTGTGGAGAAGTCAGGTGAGCCAACCCAAAACCAGCGGGAAGGTAACAGCGGCACAGAGTACCTGTAAAGTCAGTAAGCTGGCGACCAAGCCTGCATCTCCGCCCATCTGCTTGGCCAACGCATAAGCGCCGGATCCTGTAGGAACAAAATGGCCACCCAAGGCAAGTGCTGATTGTCCAAAATAAATAGGTATGATCGCAAGCGCAATGAATGTGTGCCAGCGTGTAGCGCCCTGAAAGAATCTGGAAAACTGTGGTCTATTTAATCTCAGAAAATTAATGATTTGACGCTGAAACAGGATCAAGACTGCGAACATGGTTGACATGCCCAGCCGCGATTTCCTTGAAAATAATCGCGGGGAATAGCACAAAATAACAGATGTGATCGAGTGCTGGCCAGTAATGTGTGTTCACCACCTTATTCCAACGCAATCCAAAGCCAATGAGGATAATTATGAAGACAGGAAGCAGTGCCAGAAATGATTGCGTCACGGCTGCCTCAACGCGTCCAAAGCTGACTGCAGAATATAGGCCGCAGCCAGCTTGTCGATAACCTTGCCGCGCTTTGCCCGAGACGTATCAGCTGCTATGAGTATGCGCTCCACTGCAGCCGTAGAAAGCCTCTCGTCCCAATAAACAATGGGAATTGACGTCAATTTTGCGAGATTGCGCGCAAATGCCCGCGTCGCCTGCGCCCGCGGACCCTCACTGCCGTCCATGTTGATAGGCAATCCTAGCACAATCAGGCCAATGTTTTCCTGTTCAGCGAGCTTCAACAAGATCATGGCATCACCAGTGAATTTCTTGCGGAAAATAGTGGTAATCGGCGTGGCGATCTGGCGGGTAATGTCGCTGGTAGCTATGCCAATTGTCGTGGTACCGAGGTCCAGACCCATCAGTCTGGAAGCGGGGGGAATGGTTTCCAAAGCGGACTGAAGCGCGTTTAAGTCTGTGGACATGGCTCTTAACTAGCCGATTTGGCAACCAGGTAAAGCTGCGTTATGGCATTCCAGAAATTTTAAGTATAGGAACACGTATTATGGTTGAAAAACTGGAGCGCCCAGTGGGGCCCGTCGTAGACCCACTACCGGCTGGCAATACCCCCGACATGCGCCCCCTGCACGGTCGTTGGATGCGCCTGGACCATGTTTCAGCCCTTAAGCACGGAATTGATCTCTACGACTCTTTCCATGCAAAGGACCCCGCTGGCGATATTTGGACCTATATGGGTTATGGTCCCTTCGCGTCTTTCGAAGAATTCCTGGAATGGGTTGAGTGCCGCGAAGCTGCCCGTGATCCCTGGTTCTACGCTTTTGTGCGCCGTGATACCAGCAAAGCTGTGGGCATGGGTGCTTTCATGCGCAATGACGCCGCAAACGGCGCAATTGAAATAGGCCACATCTGGATGTCGCCAGAACTCCAGAAAACCCGTGAAGCCACAGAAGCCATTTATCTCATGATGCGCCATTGTTTCGACGATCTGGGTGCACGCCGGTTGGAATGGAAATGTGATGCCCTCAACGCTCCGTCACGGCGGGCCGCAGAACGTTTTGGTTTTACCTTTGAGGGCATTTTCCGCCAGCATTATATCATCAAAGGACGAAACCGCGACACTGCGTGGTTTTCCATGCTGGATAAGGAATGGCCAAGAGCTAAGGCAGGCTTCGAAGCATGGCTTAAGGAAGAAAATTTTGATGCAAAAGGGCGGCAGAAAGCCAAGTTGAAACTCCGCGACTAGGCTGCTAATCAGCCCCCACACGTCATATAGGACCCAAATTGCATGTCAGTTGATCAAGCCACCGTGCGCAGGGTTGCAAAACTCGCCCGCATCAAGGTGAAGGAAGAAAACGTCGAGCGCCTTGCTGGCGAACTGAACTCTATCCTGCATTGGATTGAGCAACTGAATGAAGTGGATGTGGCTGGCGTGGAACCCATGACCTCGGTTGTTTCAGTACAAATGAAGAAGCGACGCGACATTGTGACGGAAGGCAACGATCCAAGGTCTGCAACTGCCAATGCTCCCGCTACCGAGGATAATTTTTTCCTTGTGCCCAAGGTGATTGAATGACCTATCTCACATCTCTCACCATTGCCGCAGCCCGCGATGGACTGCGCAGGAAAGATTTCACGGCCCTTGAACTCACTCAGGCCTATATTTCCAATATTGAAAAGGCACGCGTTCTCAACGCGTATATCGTGGAAACACCAGACAAGGCCCGTGACATGGCCAAGGCTTCCGATGCCAAATTGAGCAAGGGAGAGGGCGGCCCATTGGAAGGCATCCCTCTAGGCATCAAAGACCTTTTTGCTACCGAGGGTGTGCATACACAGGCCTGCAGCCATATATTGGACGGTTTCAAACCGACATATGAAAGCACCATTACCAGCAATTTATGGCGCGATGGCGCAGTTATGCTTGGAAAACTTAACATGGATGAATTCGCCATGGGTTCTTCCAATGAGACAAGTTACTACGGCAATGTCATTAACCCATGGCGGCGCAGCAACTCCAATGCAGCGCTGGTTCCCGGAGGTTCATCAGGTGGCTCGGCCACCGCTGTGGCAGCCCATATTTGTGCCGCAGCAACTGCCACAGATACCGGAGGTTCCATACGCCAACCCGCAGCTTTTACCGGCACCGTGGGCATTAAGCCTACCTATGGCCGCTGTTCGCGCTGGGGCGTGGTGGCCTTTGCATCTTCTCTCGACCAGGCAGGCCCTATCACGCGTGACGTGCGTGACGCGGCCATCATGCTCAAATCCATGGCAAGTGTTGACGACAAGGATACAACCTCTGTCGATCTGCCGGTGCCGGACTATGAAAAGGCGATCGGAAAATCCATCAAAGGTCTGCGCATTGGCATCCCCAAGGAATACCGCGCTGACGGCATGTCTGCAGAAATTCAGGAATTGTGGACCACCGGAGCACAATGGCTGAAAGAGCAGGGTGCGGAAATCGTTGATATTTCACTTCCCCACACGAAATACGCGCTTCCGGCTTACTATATCGTGGCACCCGCCGAAGCTTCTTCAAATCTCGCCCGTTATGACGGCGTCCGCTACGGCCTTCGCGTTCCCGGCACCGATATTGTCGAAATGTACGAAAATTCACGGGCAGCAGGCTTCGGTCCCGAAGTCCAGCGTCGCATCTTGATCGGCACTTATGTTTTGTCCGCCGGTTACTATGACGCCTATTATGTGCGGGCGCAAAAAATCCGCACGCTGATCAAACGCGATTTTGATCAAGCTTGGAGCAAAGTGGACGTGGTGCTAACGCCTGCCACGCCCAGCCCCGCCTTTGCGCCTGGTGAAATAAGTGACCCCGTCCAAATGTACCTGAATGATATCTTTACGGTCACCGTAAACATGGCAGGGTTGCCGGGTATCGCTGTACCTGCTGGCCTATCAAAAGAAGGATTGCCGTTAGGTCTTCAACTCATTGGCAAGCCTTTCGACGAGGAGACACTTTTTCAGACAGCAGCAGTTATCGAGAAAATGGCAGGGAGCTTTAAGGCATTGCCGTGGTGGTAGTTGCAATTTTCCCTCACTCATTAACTATTTGTTAAGAATGTTTCCCCTCCCAATCGAATTTGCATATGATGTCCTCAAGAAACGATTTGGGGTGCGGGGGTCATGGGTTTCAGGTCAATTTTTGTGGCATCGGCAGCAATCGCCTTGGCTGTGATGAGTGAACCGACTTTTGCAGCGGACGCAGCCAATGAATATGGAAAAACGCTGGCGCCAGTAGGCTTTGTAAAATTTTGCGCAGCAAATCCCGATGATTGCAAGCCATTGGAAAATAATCAAAATGTCATTGCAATGACGCAAGAGCGTTGGAACCTGCTGGCCCAGGTCAACAACTTCGTGAATAGCAAAATTGCGCCGGTCAGTGACCAGGATCTCTACGGTGAAGTTGAGCACTGGGCCTATCCAACGGATGCTGGCGATTGCGAAGATTATGTACTGCTGAAGAAGCGTTATCTCCAGAATTTGGGCTTTTCAGCCGAAGCCTTGCTCATCACTGTTGTACTTGATGAAAAAAAGGAAGGTCATGCGGTCCTCACAATTACCACGAAAAAGGGCGATTACGTCCTGGATAACCGCCGCAATGATGTCAAGCGCTGGGATGGCACCGGCTACAAATTCCTCAAGCGCCAATCACATACCAATCCCCTGCAATGGATTGCTCTCGTTAAGCAAAACACCAAGAACAGCGGCTACGTAGCCAGCGGCAACTGATTGTCTAATAAGCAAAAAAACCCCGGTTTAGACCGGGGTTAGAATTTGCGGCAGGTAACTTCAGGGGCTTATTTGCCGGGTTGTGGCACGAGCCGCAAATAGGGCTTTAAGGTTTTCCAGCCACCCGGGAATTTTTCCTTTGCTGCTTCGTCAGAAACAGATGCCAGGATAATAACGTCCTCACCCTGTTTCCAGTCGGCGGGGGTAGCCACGGATTTGGTAGCAGTCAGTTGCAGCGAATCAATCACCCGAAGAATTTCGTTGAAGTTGCGCCCTGTGCTCATGGGATAAGTGAGGATGAGCTTGATCTTCTTGTCGGGCCCAATGATGAAAACATTGCGCACCGTGGCGTTATCAGCTGCTGTGCGGCCCTTTGCATTGCCCGAAGCATTGGGATGTATCATGCCATAGAGCTTGGCCACAGTGAGGTCGCTGTCGCCGATCATGGGGTAGGTGACGCTGGCACCCGTCACATCCTTGATATCTTGTTTCCAGCGCTGGTGATCGTCTACTGAATCCACGGAAATTCCAATAAGCTTTACTCCGCGCTTGTCGAACTCATGCTTGAGCTTTGCCATGGAGCCAAGCTCTGTCGTGCATACGGGTGTGAAATCCTTCGGATGTGAAACCAGAACCACCCAGGCTCCCTCAATAAAATTGTGAAATTTGATCTTGCCTTCAGTTGATTCGGCTTCAAAGTCCGGTGCGGTGTCGCCAAGCTGTAGTGTCATGATTTGCCTCACTAATTGTGCCTTGTTATTCTATAATGGTTTTTTCGTTCGTTATAAAGAACAATTTGTTTGCATAGCAACTTTGTGGGAATCGCAATACTCGGTTTATCTGGTGACCCAGACAGGAGATTTCATGCGCTACTTTCTATCAATTCCCGCTTTGGCACTGGTAATTCTGGCATATAATGCATTGGATTATGCAGGATCCATGATGGACACGGAGTCACTATATCTCGACCAGGTCCTGCCATCTGGCACCGAGTTTTACCTCAAGGTTGGAGACCTTTTTGTAACGGCTGGGCTCATTGCACTTTTCTTCGAAATCATCAAAGCAGCGCGGCTGGGAGCAGGCACAATCTTGGATCACATGCTGTCAACAGCCATTTTCATCGTGGCATTGATGGAATTCCTCCTCGTACCGTTTTGCGGAACCTCTACGTTCTTCTTCTTGGTTGTCATGGCTTTGATTGACGTGGTTGCCGGCTTCTCGGTTTCCATTCTGTCCGCCCGCAGGGACTACTCGGTGAGCCACAATGGTGAAGGTGGGTTGTAATCCGTGAGCTTCAACCTTTCTCTCGCTAAAGTCATCGGACTTACAACGGACGAAATTTCTGTGTTCCGCAAACTGTCCACTCCCGAAAGAATTCAGGATTTTATAACAACTATTCCGATTAACTTTGAGCCCCTAGGCGATACTTGCCGTTCCGCTCGCAAGTCGCTACAGGCCGATTCCTGCCACTGCATAGAGGCGGCGTTCATTGCTGCCAGCGCTCTGCTGTTACATGACAAACCTGCGCTGCTGATGGATTTTCAGGCAACCGGCGATAGCGATCACATTGTAACGCTTTTCCGCCGGGGACGGCACTGGGGCGCCATTTCCAAAAGCAATTCGGTGTGGCTCCGCTGGCGGGACGCTGTGTATGCCAGCCCTCGCGAACTCGCCATGAGCTATTTCCACGAATATGTGAACGGGGATAACAAAACGCTCCGCCGTATTTCCAAACCTTTCAACATCGGCAAATATGATCCGGACTACTGGATAACCGGCGAGGAAAATTGCTGGGCAATGGCACTCGAAATTGATGCAAGCCCCCACGTGCCTTTGACCAGCGCCACGCAGAACCGTAGATTGAAAAAACGCGACGCCCTGGAATTGCGTGCCGGTAACCTCAAGGAATACTCGAGTTAGGCTGCCAGTACAGAATTGATCTTTCCAAGCGCCGTTTTCAATGCCTCAAAACATCTTTCATCAATGGCAGAGCCCACATCTTGGGTCATGATGGAGAGCGCCTGCGAAACTGGCATGGCTGCCCGGTAAGGCCTGTCGGCGGTCAAGGCATCAAAAATATCGGCAACAGCAAGTATGCGGGATTCTGCTGCAATTTCACTACCTTTCAATCCCTTTGGATATCCCTTGCCATCAAGCCTTTCATGATGCGCACCTGCTATTGGCGCAAGTTCGCGGAATACAGAGATGCGTGAAAGTATCGTTTCAGTCAGCGCCGCATGCGCTCGCATCGAAATCCACTCTTCGGCGTCAAGCTTACCCGGTTTGTCGAGAATGGAGTTACTCACGCCCAGCTTCCCAATGTCGTGGAGCAGTGCCGCGCGTTTCAACCAGCGCCTGCGCTCCAGTGAAAAACCCATTTGTTCTGCGATAAGATCTGCAAATAAGGTGACGCGTTCACTGTGGCCCTTGGTAAATGGGCTTTTCGAGTCAACAACCTGGGCAAAACCTTCGGCAATGTCGTCAAGATAATCGCCGTCGACGGTTACGTTCAAGTTTTGGGGTTCAAGCTCCAGGATAGCATCGGATAAATCCACTAAATTGAGTGCATCCCAAAACGACGGGCGGGCACTCGCACGATGAAACGCGGCTGCTACGTGAGGATCGAACCAGCTTCCTGCACGGTTTGCCACTTCCTTGCGTGCTGCATCTTCGTCTTCCGACATCTGGAAGACATCAACGATCTGCGCCATTAGCGCAATTTGAGAGTTGATTGGAATTGCGCTTCCGCGCTTTCCTTCCGGTTTGCCGCTTCCGTCCCAGTGTTCATCGAGATTGCGAATTCCATTAACGACAGCTTCACAAAAACGCAGTTTTCGGGCAATATCGGCCCCACGTTGACAACGTGTTTCAATCAATTCTCTGGAAATCTCTCCACCATTCTGGAAGATGTTAATGATGGCCCGGAAACGCTCCGCCAGACCGGATTTTAGCCCAGTATGTGACATCACAAACCGCAATGCCTGCGGCAAGCTTCCATTGATCAACTTGAAGTCTTTTTTAAAGGACAGATCATCAACCAAGTAAAGTTCACAGATACGCGCCGCGTTGCTGCTGCACCCCAAATCCTTGAGAAGGAGGGTGTAATACAGATCCCAGGTTTGCTGCTCGTCAAAACCAAGTTCTTCTGCAACTTGTAACCCGATCCAGCAGCAGCGCACACTATGCCCTTGCGGCTGCCCCTCGGTAATATCCAATGCATAGGTCAGCGCCCCCAGAACTTCGGCGAGCCGAATGACACTGCCTTGGGAAAAATCAACTTCTCTTGATTCAGTCATCCCTGCACCCTGCAAAATACGCAGTTTGCGGATCAGAAATTTAACATTGCATTAAATTTGCCAAGCAGTTCGGCGAGATATTGCACTTAATCAGCTTCTGATTTTTTCGCTTTTTGGATCATAGAATGGTTGCAGTTGAACTTTGGCGGCATATCGCTTCCATGCAATTTCCACTTCCCACGAACCAGCTTCAATCCACTCTCGATTTACGCCCTCTTTGCAATGCACATAGCCCATTCCAAGCGAGAGGTTCACCCGGTGCCCCCACGCACCAGAAGTTGTCGAACCCACGATTGCTCCATTTCGGTAGATAGGTTCCTCATGATACATCATTGGCGCGCTCTCGCTGTTATTATCAAGAGCAATACACACCAGACGCTTTGGCAGAACGGGCAGGGCCCTTTGCCTGAGCAACGCATCGCGGCCGATGAACCCTCCTGGCTTGTTCCATGCAATGGCAAATCCAAGACCGGCTTCAATCGGCGTCTCTTCGTCGGAAATGTCATGCCCCCAGTGACGATAGCCTTTTTCAGTCCTGCAGTTATTCATAGTATGCATGCCAGCTGGCGTGAGGCCAAATTCCATGCCTGCCTCCTGCAGGCGCTCAAAAACATGGGCTGCAAATTCAGTCGGAATATAAACCTCCCATCCCAATTCCCCTACATAGGTGATGCGGGATGCCCGCACCCGTGCATATCCAATTTCGATTTCTTGTGATGTGCCAAAAGGGAAACATGCATTTGACAGGTCAGCACCCGACAGTTTTTGCAGAAGCGCGCGGGAATTTGGTCCCATCACGGCAATCATGGGAAGGCCGGATGTTATATCGGTGGCTACGCAATGCGCAGTTTCCCGCGTTTGCCGCTTGAGCCAAGCCAAATCCCGCGTCTGTGGCACAGCACCCGTTACAACCAGAAATTTATTTTCTTCCAGCCGCGTCACAGTGAGATCCGCTTCGATGCCCCCACGTTCATTCAACCACGGCGTATAAACAATTCTGCCTGGCGCCACATCAACGTCATTGGCACATATCGTATTCAGCATCTTGCAAGCATCACGCCCTTCCACTTGATACTTGGCAAACGATGCCTGATCAAAGAAAGCGCATTTTGTCATCAATTGCCTGGCTTCATAATTGGCGCAGGAGAACCAGTTCTGACGGCCATATGAATATGCATACTCAGGCTTTACCCCGTCTCGTGCATACCAATTTGGACGCTCCCAGCCATTTACTTCTCCAAAAACCGCGCCAAGCTTCTTTGTTGGTTCGTAAAGTGGCGAACGCCGCACACCTCTGGCCGTCTCTGCCTGCCGGTAAGGCCAATGCATTGCATAAAGAAGCCCCAAGGATTCCGTTACGCGTGTTCCAACATATTCCTTCACCGATTGAAAAGAGTGAATGCGGCGGATATCGATGCCGTTCACATCCATCGGTGGATGCCCGTTCTTGATCCATTGTGAAAGAACCAATCCTGCTCCTCCTGAGGATTGAATGCCAATGGAATTAAACCCGGTCGCCACGAAAAGGTCCTTCACCTCAGGCGCTTCACCCAGGTAATAGCGGTTGTCGGGCGTAAAGCTCTCGGGTCCATTGAAGAACAGCTGTATGCCCGCTGTCTCAAGCAGCGGCACGCGGTGAATGGCACTCGTCAAGATCGGTTCGAAGTGGTCCATGTCTTCGGGCAGAGTTACAAATTCATGCTCATCGTCGATCCCGCCGCCGCCCCAGGCCTTGGCTTTGGGCTCAAATGCCCCCACCATCAGCTTGCCGGCATCCTCTTTGTAGTAAGTGCATTCGTCGGGGACGCGAACAACTGGCATGTTCCGGGGCAATTCTGCGATGGGTTCAGATACGATGTAAAAATGTTCACATGCATGCAGCGGAATGTTCACGCCAATGTTCCGGCCAAGCTCACGCGACCACATGCCCGACGCAATGACCACCTTGTCCGCCATGATTGTGCCGTCGCTGGTTTCCACACCAACCGCTTTGCCCTTTGCTACAAGAATGCGCGTGACTTTCGTGTTCTCAAATATCTTGCCTCCACGCGAGCGCGCTCCCGATGCCAGCGCTTGCGTCACATCAATGGGGTTCACCTGACCATCCTTTGGCAGGAACACGCCACCCTTCACGCCTTCCATATTGTAGTGTGGAACGCGCTCGTTGATTTCTGCGGTACTGATCACGTCAACGGCCAAGCCAAAGTTCTTGGCCATCGAAGCTCCACGGAGCAGCTCTTCCATACGGCCTTCGGTAAGAGCAATGGAAATGGAACCATTTTGCTTGAAGCCTGTGGCTTGCCCGGTTTCCATCTCCAACCCCTCAAAGAGGTTCGCCGTGTATTTGGCAAGCTCAGTGAGGTTCTTGGATGCGCGCAATTGTCCAACCAACCCCGCAGCATGCCAAGTGGTGCCGGATGTAAGCTGCTTCCGATCTAGAACCACCGTATTGGATATTCCAATCTTTCCCAAATGATAGGCAATGGAGCAGCCGACAATTCCTCCGCCCACGATAACAACATCGGCACGGGCGGGCAGGGACTTGGACATATCAACGACTCCATATTGACTGGTCCTGATACCTAACATGTCCGCAGGGCCGACATAAAGCGCCAGCAATGCTCACTGCCTTGCGTTAGAATTCACCATTTTCCTTTGCGGGAATAGCGGTATTGGATTAGAACAAAGCCTAATATTCAAAAATCAAGGCAAGACATGCATAAAGGCAATATTTCCCCCACCGAGGCCTACCAGCGCCTGCAGGCTAACGCCGCAGCAGTCCTTGTGGACGTTCGCACCCAGCCCGAGTGGACCTTTGTAGGCGTACCTGCGGTGGAGCGCCTCGTCAGGCTCGCCTGGCAGGTTTTTCCGGCCATGCAGGTCAACGCAAATTTCGTGGAGGAAGTAGAGCAGATGGGACTGCCCAAAGATGCAGAAATTCTCTGCATTTGCCGTTCCGGCGCGCGGTCGTCATCGGCGGCCACAGCTCTCACCGAAGCAGGCTACACAAACTGCTGGAATATCGCCCAAGGTTTTGAAGGCGATAAGGATGCCAATGGTCATCGCGGCATGACCAATGGCTGGAAAGCTTCTGGACTTCCCTGGGTTCAAAGCTGATGGGCAAATATACGAAGAAACAGAACCCCAAGGGCTGGGGCGATGCTACCAAGCTTGTGCGTGGAGGAATGGATCGTTCGTCCCACGGCGAAACCGCAGAGGCCATCTATCTTACATCGGGTTACGTTTATGATGACCCCGAAACTGCGGAACGCAGGTTTGCGGGCGAGGAAGACGGCTACGTCTATGGCCGCTATGGCAATCCAACTGTCTCAATGCTGGAAGAGCGATTCCGCCTTCTCGAAGGCGCGGAAGCTTGCTATGCGGTAGCATCTGGCATGTCGGCAGCGTTTGGCGCCTTGGCCTGCCAGTTGAAAATGGGGGACCATATCGTGGCGTCCCGCTCACTGTTTGGTTCCAACTACCAGATCATTACAGCCATCTTACCCAAGTTCGGCGTAACCTATGATCTAGTGGATGGCACCGATCCGAAGGCTTGGCAGCAGGCCATGAAAACCCAAACCAAATGTGTCTTTCTCGAAACGCCATCAAATCCTTTGCTCGAGGTGCTCGACCTGCAGATGATTTGTGAGGTGGCTCATAAAGCGGGTGCTGTTGTCATCGTCGACAATGTTTTTGCTACCCCCATCCTACAAAAGCCCATGGAGTTCGGCGCGGATATTGTATTTTACTCCAATACCAAACACACTGACGGGCAGGGGCGCGTCTTCGGCGGCACCATTCTGTCCAGCAAGAAGTTCAAGGAAGAACAGCTCAAGCCATTTCTTCGGCACACTGGACCGACGCTTTCGCCTTTTAACGCATGGGTGCTGCTTAAGGGCATGGAAACCATGAAGCTGCGTGTGGAAGCCCAATGTGGTGCAGCCGCAACGATTGCAGAGGCATTGAGCTCCATCAATTCCATCCAGCGCGTTTATTACCCGCATCACGATAGCCACGTTCAGGCAAAGCTTGCCCGCAAGCAGATGAAAATGGGTGGCACAATGGTGGCCTTTGACGTGCAGGGTGGTAAGGAAAAAGCCTTTGACGTCCTGCGTCACCTCGGGATCATCGACATTTCCAACAATCTAGGCGATGCAAAATCACTGATAACCCATCCCGCTACCACCACGCATCGTAACATTGGCTCGGAAGCCCGCGCCATGATGGGAATTTCGGACGGCACGCTGCGCTTGTCAGTAGGCCTTGAAGACGTGGAAGATCTGGTAGCTGATCTGAAACAGGCAATCACCCGCTGATTACATCGTCGCAAACCGGTAAAGACCCAACGTAATGGCAAGCAGTCCTACCGCTACCGTGAGAATGCGCTTGGGTGCGATCTTGGAGAGGTAACCGCCAAAAACAGCAGCAGGCAATCCTCCCAGCACAAGTCCTGAAATGGGCAAGGCCATCGTTTTCCAGTCAGCTCCACCTTCCCAGTGGCCTGTCAAGAAAGCAGTGATGAAAGCCGAGAACACTGCAATGCTAACAATGAATTCGGAGAAATTGCCTGAACCAATGGCGTAGCGCGATTGCGTGCCAACGCCCAGAAGGCTGGTCGTTACAATGGGTCCCCAGCTTCCACCTATGCCCTCAATGAGTCCGCCCGTAAATCCAATAATTTTGGTATAACCGTTTGGAAACAAGCGGGGCGCGATATCCAGAACGCCGCGATAGACAATCAATCCACCAATTGCCAGCAGGTATAGATTTATCATTATGAGCAGCACTTTGCCTTTCAGGCTCGTAAGCGCTGTAGCCCCAACGATTCCCCCAATTGCGCCAAAGATGCACAATGGAATGACGATCTGCCAGTTGAGATTTCGGTGAAAGAAGTGTGACAGTGCTGCCGTAGCGGTTGTAGGAAGCTTAGCTGCATTCACGCTGGCAGAAACCAGGGCAGGAGAAATGCCTTGTGCCAAAAGCACGGAAGCAGAAATCACCCCAAAGCCCATGCCGAGTGAGCCATCAACAATCTGCGCCATGAATCCCACTAAAACATACGTGATAAAATCATGCATTCGGCTAATCCCTCAATTACGAATTTATCAAACGCCCAATGATTGACGCGGAACTGTGCGTATAATTTGACCATTCGCCTTAAAATGAATGCCACACTCCGTCTTTTCTGATCCCATCCATCGCCCCGCGCGGGGATCCTGGTCTGTTCCCCCTCGTACAGTGCATGGCTCGCACCCTATCGAACGATAGCCTTGCAACTTTAAAGGATGCGATGGAAGATGGTGGTTCACCATGTAGGCCTGCAAATCGAGAGCCGAAAACGCCGCCAGCGGCTCGACCTTGAGCCGCTCTCCGTCGCGCTTTACAAAAGCAAGATCAGCACGCTGCGCGCCATGAAAGCGCTTGCGCCCCGATATTATGACGTCAAAACCTTGCAACGCTTTGGCCAAAGGAATAGTCTTGCGAATGTTGCAGCACAAATCCTTATCTGTTTCATGCAAACGTCCAGTAGCATCAAAGGTTTGCAGGTCAGTCAAGTCAGGTTTCATTGAAATGACATTGGTAAGTCCGAGATCAGATATGAGTTGGTCCCGATAATCCATTGTTTCCGAAAATAATTTTCCAGTATCAAGAAATACGATCGGCAAATGGCGATCAACTTCTGAAACCATGTGCAGCAATACTGCCGATTCCGCCCCAAAGGATGATACGAGTGCCACGCGTTCTCTAAAATCCCGAACTACGGATTTTACCAAATCACGGCCTTCGAGACCCGCGTAAGTTTCAATTGAATCATTGAGATCAACCTGCATGGGGCTGTTCTTCCCATGGTGCAGATTCCATATGACGCTCCGTCCACACTTCAGCCTCTCCGGCCCGGCGATATAATCCCCGTTGATAGGCAAGCGACATTTGCTTTGCTGCTGCTTGCCATGCTTGAAGCGGAAATCTTTCTGAAACTTCAAATGTATTGAACCCGATCTGATTCATATATTGAATCTGATCCGGCAAGATGTTTCCTGTAGCCCGCAATTCAGCGCGGTATCCGAGATTGCGTATTTGTGCGGCAATGGAATAAGAACGGCCATCGTTGAATGTCGGAAAGGGCAGCACAACCAACGCAAGATGCGGTAGAAAATGCGCGAGCTCGTCGACATCATCATTGTTGTTGAGAACAACTCCCAACTGACCGGGGAATTTTGCCAAATTATCCCATTCAGATTTTAGGCGCGAGAAGGGCACGGCTACATTCCCACCTTCCGGCATTCCGTCCTCGGCGCCAATTTTTTGCCAAGTATCTACAACGAAAGCATCATTCTTAAGCAGTGGCATAAAGTGCCTCCTTGAAAGGATTGGGACCAAGCCTGCGATAGGTAGCGAGAAATTCTTCACCCGGCTGGCGCAAATCCACATACGTCGATAAAATTTTTTCAACGGCATCGGCAACTTCATGTCCAGCAAAACCCGGCCCCAAGATTGATCCGATGGAAGCGCTTTCAGTGGACGAACCTCCGAGAGTGATCTGGTAAAATTCCTCACCTTTTTTGTCCAAGCCGAGAATGCCAATATGTCCCACGTGATGATGTCCGCAAGCATTGATACAGCCTGAAATATTGATTTTCACAGGCCCAATCTTCTCCTGCACGTCCAAGTCTGCAAACTTCCTCGAAATGGCTTGGCTGATGGGAATGGACCGGGCAGTTGCGAGCGAACAATAATCCATGCCAGGGCACGCGATGATGTCTCCTGCAAGTCCGTAGTTGGCGGTTGCCAGTTCGACCGGAACCAGTGTCTGCCAAATGGCGTAGGCATCTTCCTTCTTCACATGGGGAAGAATGATATTCTGGGGATGGCTCACTCGCAACTCGTCATAGGAATAGCGCTCTGCCAAGTCCGCCATGACGCGCATCTGGTCGGCAGTGGCATCACCTGGAATACCCCCCTCGGGCTTCAGCGAGATATTGACGATGGTATAACCATCGACGCGGTGCGCTGCGAGGTTATTGCGCGCCCAGCGCGCAAATTCCGGATTGCTGCGTTTTGCTTCTTCGAATGCAGGAGCAAATCGCGACAGCTTTTCAAATTGAGGCGGAGCAAAATACGCAGCGATACGCTCAAGCTCTTTGGCTTCAACCTCAGTCGTCTGATTTGGCTGCTTGGCGTATTCGGCTTCCACTTCCGCCTTGAATTTTTCAGCCCCAATTTCATGAACCAGAATTTTGATACGTGCCTTGTATTTATTGTCCCGCCGACCATACAAATTGTAAACCCGCATGATGGCTTCAATATAAGGAACAAGTTCTTTCTCTGGCAGAAAATCGCGCACTGTAACAGCAATCATCGGCGTGCGGCCCTGACCGCCACCCACCAGGACTTCCCAGCCCACAGCACCTGCATCATTTTTATGCATGCGAAGGCCAATATCGTGAACCTTTACGGCAGCACGGTCGTTGGGAGCGCCCGTCACCGCGATCTTGAATTTCCGCGGCAGATACGAAAACTCCGGATGCAGGGAGGACCACTGACGCAAGAGCTCGCCTACCGGGCGTGGATCTGCAATTTCATCGGCAGCAGCGCCAGCCCAATGATCAGTTGTCACATTGCGAATGCAGTTGCCCGAGGTTTGAATGGCATGCATTTCCACTTCCGCAAGCGCTGCCAGAATATCCGCTGTGTCGTCCAGCTTGATCCAATTGTATTGAATATTCTGCCGCGTGGTGAAATGCCCATATCCCCGGTCCCATTTCTCCGCGATATAGGCAAGCTTGCGCATTTGCTTGGATGAGAGCGTTCCATATGGAATGGCCACCCGCAGCATATAGGCATGAAGTTGAAGGTAGAGGCCGTTCATCAGCCGCAGCGGACGAAACTCCTCCTCGGTCAACTCCCCAGAAAGCCTGCGATTTGCCTGGTCACGAAACTGGGATGTGCGTTCACGGACAAACTGATGGTCGAACTCATCATAGCGATACATGTCACGCGTCCTTGAATGCAAATGCGCCGACTGTGCCGTCGGCCTGTTTTCCGAGATCCAGACGAACCGTTGGTCCCAATGTACGGATGCGCTCGCGCATATGCGTGGCGCGGATATACCCTTCAACCCGTTCCGCGTCGAAGAGGTAGGGGCCAGTTACCAATGTGGCTTTTTCATCTGCCACAGCCCGAGCCTCAAGTGCAGCCGTCGCTTGCGGCTCAAGTGCCAGCACCGCCTCATCGATCTGCTCTTTCCAGACGCCGGAACGGGTGAGAAAAACCACCTCGCCATCACGCAACCGATTGGCCGTCATGACTTGGCCTTTTTCAACAATACTCATGATGCTCGCCTCAATATCTCTGTAGCAATGTCGTCGCGCGATATAAAGGAGAGACGTGAATCTTTGGCGCTTGGAATTCCAGGAACAATTTCCACAGCATATCCATGTTGCTCCAGGACAAGCTGTTCCTCGCAACTTTCCTCGGCATCACCGTTCACCAGATACACAACATGACGGCCCACTTGAACTTCCCGCAATAGGATCGCCGCAATATCAAATTGCATAGGCGATACAACCACGCGTTCTGCGTCGCGGCGGGCAAGCTCAACAGTGTTGGCAGGTACATCAACGCTATAGACGATGACGTCTGCTTCCAACAGCTTACGCTGCGCCTTAAGCGTGAGTAACTCGGGGTCACCGGGGCCAGCGCCCACAATCGAGAGCCGGCCACTGGCGATAGAGCTTTCATCCGCAAAAGATGAGTCAAGCTCCCGCTGATAAGATGTCTCATCATCCACAATCGCAGCATCGCGAATGCGGCCAAAGAAAAACTTGCTCCAAAACGCCCGTCTGCGGTTGCCATGAGGTATTTCAGCGGCAACCCGTTCGCGCAGCGCGCTGGCACGCATCGCTAACTGTCCTAAGGCTTGGGGAAGCAGGGAATCAATGCGTGCACGAATGCCTTGGCCCAGAACCGGTGCTGTACCCTCAGTCCCAATCGCAACCACCACAGGGTCACGGTCAACGATGGAAGGCGTAAGGAATGTTGAAAGTTCGGCCACATCAATAACATTCACGGGGATATCCCGCTCACGGGCTTCCCGGCTGACACCTTCATTCAAATGGGGCTCGGCTGCATAAACCAGGGAAGCTCCCTCAATTTGAGAAGGTTCAAAATGCTTTGCTAACCATTCAACCCGAGGCTCCGCTACCAGTTCGTCATGAAGCTCTTCAGCAACGACTTGAATGCGGGCATTGGTTTTGAGCAGCAGGCGCACCTTGCGGAGAGCCTCTTCTCCACCTCCCACAACCAGAACCTTTCGCTTGTCCAGATCAAAAAATATCGGAAAATACCGCATGCTCTATTTAACCATTTGCCACGAGTTTCACTGCAAGCCCGTCAAGTTTTTCGGTATAAATGATTTGGCACGAAAGCCGTGACAGGGGTGAGACGATCGGCACTTCGTCCAGCATTGCTTCTTCATCGTCATTGGCAGGGTGCAACTTGTCCATCCATTCAGCCTGCACTTCCACATGACAAGTGGCACAGGCACAGGCACCACCGCACATGCCACCTACCTCAAAACCATGCTCGCGGATGATTTCCATGACGCGCCAGCCCTCGACAGCCTCTAGGAGATGGCTCACATTATTGGTGTCTATTACCTGAATCACGCCCACAATTCACTCCTGTTCGCTTCTAAGGACATTTACTTAAGAGATAGGTTTTGTTCTTAAACCATCGAATTCATTTGATTGTTCCACTAAAAACGCGCTAATTCTCCGACATCCAATCCTATTCCAAGTCGTTCGTTCGTTATTACGAACGTTAGTTCTAAGTAAAGGACAGCAAAATGTCAACGCCGCGGCCAAGAAAAATCAACGGATCAAATGAAATTGATCCCACCCCGGCGCTTGGCAAAACCATCCAGCGGCTGCGCAAGGCCTACAATATGTCTTTGGGTGAGCTGTCCGAGCAGTCAGGTGTCGCCAAATCCATCATTTCACAGATCGAACGCAACGAAACCAATCCCACGTTATCCACCGTTTTTAGGCTTTCCCGCGCCCTCGACACCAGCATCGACGAGGTATTGAAAGTTGACAGTGGCACACATTTCCTTGATCACCAGGCCAAATCAGCCATTCCCATCTTGGAAAGCCAGGATGGGCTTTGCCGCTTGGCCATCATCGGACCACTGAACCTGATAGAACTGACCCAATGGTATGATTTCCACGCCAAAGCTAATGGCGTACTGGAATCAGACCCCCATCCCCCCGGCACAGTCGAGCATATTTATATGATTAAGGGCGAAGTCGAGGTAACTATCGGCGACGAGGTTAAAATTGCCAGGCAAGGTGAAGCCCTTCGTTACCGTGCCGATGCACCCCACAAGATAAGGAACGTGGGGGAGGGAGAAGCACAAGCCCATATGATCTTGATGTTGAGGCAGTTGGGCTCTCCCAACTGACGTCTTCAAACACTCCGCCCGGCATTTCACCTCCTTAACCTTGCAATCCCCATCGCTCCGCGCCATAAGCCCCTCACGCGTCACCGGAGAGCTTTATGACTGCCATTCTTGATATTACTGCCCGCGAAATCCTGGATAGCCGGGGTAACCCGACAGTTGAGGTGGATGTCATTCTGGAAGATGGGTCATTTGGCCGTGCCGCCGTGCCGTCTGGCGCGTCAACCGGCGCCCATGAGGCGATGGAGCTGCGTGATGGTGAAAAAAAGCGCTATGGCGGTAGGGGTGTACTCAACGCCGTAGCGGCCGTGAATGGTGAAATTTTCGAAAATCTCATTGACATGGACGCGGAGGACCAGATCGCCATTGACCGCGCAATGATTGCAATGGACGGCACACCCAACAAATCGCGGCTGGGTGCTAATGCCATTCTTGGTGTTTCCCTTGCCGTGGCAAAGGCCGCTGCGGAAGCCTGCGGCCAGCCGCTTTATCGCTATGTGGGTGGCACATCTGCGCGCCTTTTGCCTATTCCAATGATGAATATCATCAATGGCGGCGTCCACGCCGACAACCCGATTGATTTTCAGGAATTCATGATTCTGCCCGTTGGCGCATCTTCGTTCCGCGAGGCTCTGCGAATGGGTGCGGAAACCTTTCACACATTGAAGGCCGCATTGAAAAAGGCTGGTCACAACACAAATGTAGGCGATGAAGGTGGTTTTGCACCCAATCTACCCTCCGCCGAAGCAGCACTCGAATTTGCCTACAAGGCCATTGAACAAGCGGGCTTCCAGCCCGGCAAGGATATCTATCTAGGTCTTGACTGCGCAGCCACCGAGTTTTTCAAAAATGGCGTATATGACTACGAGGGCGAAGGCAAAAAACGGTCTATCACGGAACAGGCCGCATATCTCGCCAAGCTGACCAAGGACTTCCCGATCATTTCCATCGAAGACGGCATGTCCGAAGATGATTGGAACGGATGGAAGCAGATCACGGATCTGATTGGCAAAACCCACCAGCTCGTGGGCGACGATCTCTTTGTGACGAACACCACGCGTTTACAGCGTGGTATCACCGAGCACATCGCTAACTCCATTCTGATAAAGGTAAACCAGATCGGCACGCTCACTGAAACACTGGAAGCCGTCGAAATGGCCCATAAGGCTGGCTACACCGCGGTCATGAGCCACCGTTCCGGAGAAACTGAAGATACAACAATTGCAGACCTTGCTGTTGCCACAAACTGCGGTCAGATCAAAACAGGTTCACTGGCTCGGTCAGACCGGTTGGCTAAATACAACCAGTTGCTGCGAATAGAAGAAGAATTGGGAACACAGGCGCAATATGCAGGGGCATCCATCCTCAAATCCAAAACATAGCAAGTTTTCCGGATTTCACATGCTGGCTACAAGCTGCGCCGCCATCGCGGGTGTAGCCATAACTGCGTGGCAAACGCTCGGACCCGGTGCTGCGCCACCTCAGCCGGTGCAGGTCACTGTGGTGCAACCTCCACCAGTTCCTGAAATTTCAGTGAAATCTGATGTCAATCCCGCATTTTTCTCTAACTTGGGGCAGGGCGCGCAATTCTCGGCTGCCCTGAAGGACGGATCAGAGCAGCGCTATCATTTCACGGAAATGTTTGATGGCAAGCCAGAAACAACGCTCAGTATTTTAGACTCGGACAAGGAAGTGAACGTGCTGGTTAGTTTTGCAGGCAACGCAACCGAGCACGTATCGGCCATTGAATATTTTCCACCACTTCAGGCTACTGGACAGGCAGCAACGGTGCTGGATGTGATGGTGTTGCCGGAAGGAAAGATAGATACTGCTGGAAATGCCATTCAAAGTTTCACTCTTCAAACCACACCCGGCAAACAAACCTTAGCATTGCCCGGATCTTCAACCGGAAAGGCCTTGTGGTTACGCGTGTCTGGCCCAACAGAAACCACAGGCAATCTGAGCGTAGGCGATTTCAAAATATTGAAATAACCAGCAACTCTCAGTATTTGCGGAGAAGGCCAATAAGTTTACCCTGTACCCGCACGCGGTCAGGGCCAAATATGCGTGTTTCATAAGCTGGATTGGCTGCCTCCAGCGCAACAGATTCACCCTTCTTGCGAAGACGCTTCAGCGTTGCTTCCTCATCATCAATCAAAGCCACAATGATTTCGCCGTTGTTGGCGCTATCGCCCTTACGAATCAAAACAGTATCGCCATCAAAAATCCCGGCATCAATCATCGAGTCTCCCTTGACCTCGAGAGCGAAATGCTCGCCACTGCCAAGCATCTCCGGAGGCACCGAGATATTATGCGTATGATCCTGGATAGCAGCAATAGGAACACCGGCTGCGATTTTTCCCATGAGAGGCACCATGACCGAGCGTGGAATTCCATCATTGGCAGCCGGCATGGGCTTGACCTTACCCAAACTGCCCTGAATAACGTTAGGAGAAAAGCCCGGCTTTTTCGAAGAGAAACTGGGGGAATGCGATTCCGGCAACTTGATCACTTCCAGCGCCCGCGCCCGATTGGCCATACGTTTCAGGAACCCACGCTCCTCCAAGGCCACAATAAGCCGGTGCACGCCCGATTTAGACTGCAAATTCAACGCATCTTTCATTTCTTCAAAAGAGGGTGGAACGCCTTCTTCCTTCAAGCGCTCATTGATGAAAAGCAGCAATTCAAGTTGTTTGCGCGTCAGCATGGGATAAACCTCTAAGATGCAGGGAATCGGAACAAACCCACAACATTTATACGGGTTCCGCTTTGGTTCTGCAACTGTTTACTTTCCGTGCGATTAGAAATCGAGCAAAAAAATGGGAACGAGTTCGCCAGCGGCCGATTCCGGGGCATTCGGAGGTCGAATAATCAGACACTCCGCTTCCCGAAACAGGCGCTGCATTGACGAATCCTGTTTATCAAAGGACGTAGCCGTGCGTGTCCCGTCGGGCGCAATAGCAAGCCGCGCACGCACATAGTCCTGCCTGCCGTCATTTGGCGCCATGGCATGGGAAAGCCTGGCCAGAACATGGGAATCATTATGTGGCAGACCCTGCAACACACGTAGCAAAGGCGCCAGAAACAGCCGCGCGCATACCAGTGCCGAAACGGGATTGCCTGGAAGTCCCAGCACATGCTGCTTGCCCTTGCGACCATACATGAAAGGCTTTCCCGGCCGCATGGCGATTTTCCAGAAGTCGATTTTCACCCCGGTGTTCTTGAGAGCCTGCTGTATGAAATCATGGTCTCCGACGGAAGCACCGCCCGTTGTTACCAAGACATCGGCCTTCCACATTTTACGGATGGCCCGCTCCGTCGCTTTCAAATTATCAGGAACAATTCCGCAATTGATAACTTCCGCGCCAAAAATTTGCGCCATGCCGGCAAGTGCATTGCTGTTGGAAGAGACAATCTGCTCAGCTCGGGGCCTATCTCCCGGAAGAACAAGTTCATCCCCCGTAGCCATGACGGCAACAACAGGTTTTCGCCGTACACTGACGAACCCGCAATTCATTGCTGCGGCAAGACCGATGTCACGTGAATTCATGCAAATTCCAGCCGGAAGAACCGTCTCGCCCAGATGAAAGTCCAGACCGCGCTCGCGAACATTCTGCTGTTCACGAACGGGCTGCAGCACAGTAACCGCGCTGCCGTCGGCCTGGGTGTTTTCCTGGATAACGACAGCATCGGCAGCAGCAGGTACCGGAGCACCTGTAAATATGCGAACGGCTTCTCCCGCTTTCATCCGGCCTCTGAAGGCATGTCCGGCAGCACTGGTGCCCACGACCTTGAGCGAAACAGGCGCGGCGGCCACATCGGCTACGCGAACGGCATAGCCATCCATGGCCGAGGCGTTGAAAGGTGGCTGGTCTCGCTTTGTTGCCAAAGGCTTGGCCAGAACGCGCCCAAGGCTTTCAGCCAACGCAACAGTTTCAGCGGCTAAAGGCTTCGCGCCAGACAAGATGCGAGCGCGAGCTTCTTCGACAGGCATCAGCGCCATGCATTCACTTTCCTACGAATGTCCCGGATTTTCCACCAGATTTTTCAACGAGTCGCAGGTCTGTGATCCGCATGCCGCGGTCCACAGCCTTGCACATGTCATAGAGTGTGAGACACGCCACGGAACATGCGGTGAGTGCTTCCATCTCAACGCCAGTCTTGCCTTCCACCTTCACCGTGGCCGAAACCTCAATTGAGTTGGAAACGATATCCGGTTCAAGCTCAACGGTCACTTTGCTGATCATGAGAGGATGGCACAACGGAATAAGTTCATAGGTTTTCTTGGCCGCCATGATACCCGCGATCCGCGCCGTCGATATCACATCGCCTTTCTTGGCTGTACCCGACATTATCAACTCAAGCGTCTCAACTAGCATGACGACACGCGCTCTGGCCGTAGCGGAGCGTTGTGTCACATGCTTGTCCGACACGTCGACCATATGGGCGTTTCCTGCAGCGTCGAGATGGGTGAGTTTGGTCATGGCTTGGTCAGTATAGCACGGGTGGCTGCTTCCACATCAACCTGCCGCATAAGGCTTTCACCAATGAGAAAGGCGTTCACGCCAGCGCGAGAAAGATATGCCAAATCAATGGGTGCAAACAATCCACTTTCTCCTACAAGCAGGCGATCTCGGGGAATTCGCCCCGCCAGTGAAACTGTTGTCTCAAGACTCACGTCAAATGTATGGAGGTTCCGGTTGTTGATACCAATCATCAGCGATTTCAACCTCAACGCCCGTTCAAGCTCAGCGGCGTCATGCACTTCAATGAGCACATCTAGCTTCCAATCCATCGCGGCCTGTTCCAACTCATGCGCCAGCCCATCATCAATCATGGCCATTATGAGCAAAACACAATCCGCCCCCCAGGCCCGCGCTTCCGCCACCTGGTAAATATCAAGCATGAAATCCTTGCGAAGCGCGGGCAGGGTGCAGGCGGCCTTGGCCTGGGCAATATATTCGGGCGCCCCCTGAAATGATGGAGTGTCTGTGAGAATTGAAAGGCACGCAGCACCGCCCGCTTCATAGGCTTTGGCAAGTTCGGCGGGAACAAAATTCTCCCGGATCAGACCTTTTGAGGGACTCGACTTTTTAATCTCCGCAATCAGAGCCCACCGGCCGGAATCAACTCGCGCGCGAAGGGCTGAGGAAAATCCCCGTGGGGCAGGGGTCTGCCGCGCCTGTGACTCAAGTTCCACCAGCGGCACCGCAACCTTCGCTTTCGCAACTTCTTCGCGCTTGTAAGCAGCAATTTTGTCCAGAATGGTAGCCATCAGCCGTTGGACACCTGAATAAGCTTGTCCAGCGCAAATTGCGCCACACCACTGTCGATGGCTGCCTCCGCCTCCCGAACGCCTTCACGCAGGTTTTTGCTTCGTCCGTCCATGAATAGAGCCGCTCCCGTCGTCATCACAACGGAATCGCGAAACGCAGATTTTCTACCCGATAGCACATCCCTTAGCGCCGCCGCATTTTGCGCTGCATCGCCACCCCTCAATTCCTCCAGACTTGACCGTTTGAGGCCGACATCTTCCGGCGTGACTTCAAAACTCATAATTTTGCCATTCCGCAACTCAGATATCCATGTAGTTCCCGTTGGCACAATTTCATCCAACCCACCTTCACCATGGCAAATCCAGCAGGCCTCGCTACCAAGATTCTTCAGAACATGCGCCAAAGGCTCCACCCAAGTTTTTGAAAACACGCCGGTGATCTGTTTCCGGGCTCCCGCGGGATTCGAAAGAGGTCCGAGCAAATTGAAAATGGTCCGCGTGCCCAGCTCAACCCGCGTCGGCCCGACATATTTCATGGAGGAATGATGTGCAGGCGCAAACATGAAACCCACACCCACTTCGGAAATGCAGGTCGAAATGAGCGTCGGCGAAAGATCAATCTTCACGCCAAGCGCCATCAGCACATCGGCAGCGCCAGAGCGCGACGACAGCGCACGGTTGCCATGCTTGGCCACTTTCAGCCCCGCACCGGCTGCAACAATGGCAGCACAGGTCGATATATTGTATGAACCCGAAGCATCTCCACCAGTGCCTACAATATCGATGACATCGGCAGGCGCGACCACGCGCACCATCTTCTCACGCATGATTTCCACAGCGCCTGTGATCTCCTCCACAGTCTCGCCTCGCACCCGCAAAGCCATCAGCAATCCAGCGATTTGCGAAGGCGTGGCGTCGCCAGACATCATGATGTTGAATGCCGTTCTTGCTTCTTCGCGCGTAAGGAATTTGCCGTCTGCGGCTTTTGCAATGATAGGCTTCAATTCAGACATCACGCCGCCCCTGCAAGTTCAAGAAAATTTTTGAGAAGCATGTGGCCATACTGCGACGCTATGCTTTCGGGATGGAATTGCACGCCATGAACATTGAGCGTCCTATGCTGCAGGCCCATGACCAGACCGTCTGTCTCAGCGGTTACTTCCAGGCAATCTGGCAAGCTGCTTTTTTCCACGACTAGCGAGTGATAGCGCGTGGCTTCAAATTCATCAGGAATATTCTGAAACACACCCTTCTGTCCGTGATGCACTTTGGAGACTTTCCCATGCATGAGATTGGGTGCGCGAACCACTTTACCTCCAAAGACCTGGCCGATCGCCTGGAGGCCGAGACATACGCCAAAGATGGGAATAGTGGGAGAAGCTCTCTCAACCAGGGCCAGGCAAATGCCGGCTTCGTCAGGGGTCTTGGGACCGGGCGAAAGCACGATCGCTTCTGGCTTGGAAGAAATTACTTGTCCGACGCTGATCTTGTCATTGCGGTGGACGACGGTTTGCACACCAAGATCACCCAGGTAGTGATAGAGGTTATAAGTGAAACTGTCGTAGTTATCGATGAGGACAATCACTGCGCTCTCCCCGCGCGGCCCGCAAAGCGCACCGCTTCTTCAGCGGCCCGAAACAGCGCCTTGGCCTTGTTTACGCATTCCTGGTGTTCGCTTTCGGCCACACTGTCAGCAACAATTCCAGCGCCTGCCTGAACATACATCTTGCCGTCTTTCACAATTGCGGTGCGCAACACAATGCAGGTGTCCATTTCTCCGTCGGCTGAGAAATATCCAACGCATCCGCCATAAACGCCGCGTTTATTGTGTTCGAGCTCATCGATGATTTCCATCGCCCGAACCTTGGGCGCCCCCGAAACCGTACCAGCCGGAAAGCCAGCGCAAAGCGCATCGATCACATCGAATTTCTTGGCCAGCTTGCCCTCGACATTGGAAACAATGTGCATGACGTGGCTGTAGTTCTCGGTAAAGAACTTTTCCGTGACCTTGATTGAACCAATCTCGGCAACGCGCCCCACGTCGTTGCGCCCGAGGTCAAGCAGCATCAGGTGCTCAGCACATTCCTTAGGATCGGCAAGCAGCTCCTTGGCCAAGGCTTGGTCTTCTGCGGCATTGGCGCCGCGGCGCCGCGTGCCTGCGATGGGTCGAATGGTCACCTTGCCATCACGCACCCGTACAAGAATTTCCGGGCTTGAACCGATGACCGCAAAGGAATCGAAATCGAGATAGTAGAGAAAAGGCGAGGGGTTCACACGGCGAAGCGACCTGTAGAGTGCAAAGGGCGGCAATGAGAAACTCGATTCAAATCTTTGCGACAGCACGACCTGAAAAATGTCACCCGCCACGATATAGTCTTTCGCCTTGGCAATCATATCCGCATAGGCCTGCGGGCCGGTATTGGATATCGACTCTGTTATAGGAGCCGTTTCGATATCTTGCGTGGTGGAATGATCAAGCGGTCTATCCAAGGCATCCACAACCTCCGAAATGCGCTCCTGTGCCCGCACATAAGCAACCCTGGCAGAAACTCCCTTTGCGAAGTAGACCGGCGAAGTCACCGTCACTTCATCCCGGACGCTATCAAATATTGCCATCACAGTAGGGCGTATCATCATACCGTCAGGCAGTCCCAGCGTATCCGGATTGGGTTCCGGCAAGTCCTCCATAAGGCGGACCATGTCGTAACCAATGTAGCCAAACACACCCGCGGCCATGGGCGGCGCATCTTCCGGCAGTTTAATTCGACTTTCAGCTAAAACACTACGCAAGGATTCAAGCGGCGGTTGTTCAATCGTCTCAAATGGACCCGCTGAATCAAACAGAGCGCGGCGATTGATAAAAGCGCTGTTGCCAACAACTTTCCAGATAAGGTCCGGATTCATCCCAATAATGGAATAGCGCCCGCGAACCGCTCCACCTTCAACGGACTCCAAGAGAAACGAATATTGTGCGTTTCGCGTGAGCTTGAGCATTGCCGAAACAGGCGTTTCAAGATCTGCCACCAGGCGCGTCAATACAATCTGCGCTTCTCCGCGATCATAGGTGGCAGCAAATTGGTCGTAATCTGGTTGGACGGGCATTTCTGTTACTCTGGGTGACGTTCTCAAGATGAAGGTTGAGTTCCCGATAACTGTTGCCAGAGTGCTTGATTGATGCTGACCCCCACCTGATTTTGCAGCGCCTTGAGATAGGCCGCAAGAATATCCTTGCTCTCAGCCTCACTTAGGGTTTTTTGCAGTTCCTTTGCTGATTGCGACGATGGATCAAACGGGGTCGATAAGACGCGCTGTGACTGCATGATTCTGGCTGACTTCCCATCACCTTCGAGCGACCAGGCAAAACCATTTTCCGGTGCGCCAAAAAGCGCCGTGACCGCTGGAATATCAAAATCCGCCGCCACCTCATTCCTCCGTAAACCTTGCGCGGTCTTTATGGTAGATTTGTTATCGGTAGCGAGAGTTTCTAACGTGGCACCTGCTTTCGAACTGGCAACAAGCTTGCTTGCACGTTCCGTCAAAAGAGCGCGGATTTTGGATTGGACGACATCACCTTTCACCTGCGCCTTAACTTCCGCGAAAGGCTTGAGGTGGGAGGGGATCACTTCGCGCACATCAAACCAGTAGTAGCCGTCCTTGGGCGTCAGCGCGTTATTCTCAACTCCGACATCACTTTCAAAAGCCGCTTTCAAGACGTCCTGTTTGTCAGGAATTTCAACATCTTTGCCGGCGGGATCAAGCCCTGCAGCACTCACGGTTGACACCAACAAAAACGGAATGCCTTGGGCTTGGGCAATTTCCTCAAATTTCGTCTGACCGGCGCGCGCATCTTCCACGGCGTCATAGATGGATTGAACCTCATCCTGCGCCTTTTCTGCTTGCAGGCGCTTGGTTAGCTCGGCCTTTACCTCTTCCAGCGTAGACTGTTTTTCAGGCGTGACCTTCTTGACCATCAGCAATGCTGTAACCAGGCTTCCTGAAACTGGATCACTCACAGCACCTTCCTTGAGATTAAAAGCTGCATCGGCAATGGCCTTGTCCAGGAATTCGACCTTGGTCTTGTCTGCAAAAGTAATATCTGCGTCACTGGCCTTGCGCTCTTTGGCGATCGCGATGAAATCCGTTCCCGCCATAATTTTTTCCTTGGCCTTCTTCGCTTCATCAACTGAAGGAAAGGATATTTGCAAAATTGTCCGCTTTTCAGGGCTGTAGTAATCCCGCTTAAATTTCTCATAGCCCTTGGCGAGATCCTCCGCCGAAATTGTAATCTTGGAAGCTATGTCAGCAGGCTCTACTTTCAAAACTGCAATACTGCGATATTCAGGCGCGGTATATGCTGCAGGAGTTGCCTCGTACTGCTTTTTGAGTTCGTCCTCGGTAGGTGCAGGAATGTCTTTTTCGGAAGCCGTGATCACAAAGTACTTAACGTCACGCTGTTCCGATTGATATTTTGAAATAGCTTCCAGCATTGTTCGGGGTGGTGTGATGCCTCCGCCCACAGCGCCCGTAACTGCGGAGCGCGACCTATTGCGCATTTCAGTCTCAACAAACATCGCTTCATTCAAGCCGTACTGTGCAAGTGCGCGGGAGAAAACTTCTGGACTGAACTTGCCGTTAGTATCGCGGAAATTCGGACTCGCCATCGCATCATCAACGATCTGCTTGGGCGAAATGTGGAGGTTGAGATGGGCAGCCTGTGCATCCAGTGCTGCTGTCTGGATCATGTTGTCCAACACGTTCTTGTCAAAGCCCATCTTGCGCGCTTCTTCCGCCGTTACATTCTGTCCAGACTGCTGGGCCAAATTCTGTAGGGCTTTGCGGTATGTCTCGGTGAAGGCTTGGCTTGAAATGGTCTGGCCGCCCACGGTCGCCAAGGAGGTTCTCTGAAAACCTCCAAATACATCCCGTATGCCCCATACGCCGAAACTTCCGGCTAACAACAACATCAGTATTTTTGCGACCCAGGACTTGCCTGCGTTGCGGAGCGATTCTAACATCGGGACGACCTTTCAAAAAGCCTCGGCATCGCCAAGGCTGAAATTCTGCATAATAGTGGCCACACTTGCCTCTCGCAAGCACGAGATTGCTCTGCTAAGAGGCGCCATAATAACTGCGTTGGGAGAATGTTCACATGGTTAAATCGGGGCCTCGTCCGCTTGTGGCTGGTAACTGGAAAATGAATGGCACAACGGCCATGCTAAAGGAACCCCGGCTTTTGGCGGGCATGCTGCGTGATGTGAAGCTCAAGTGCGAAGTATTGGTCTGCCCTCCCGCAACTCTCATCCGGCGCGTGAAAGCCGTTATGAAGGGCTCACGCATTCGCCTGGGAGGACAGGATTGCCATTGGAACGTCAACGGCGCCCACACGGGAGACGTTTCAGCCGAAATGTTAAAAGATGCAGGCTGCACCGCCGTGATAGTTGGCCATTCCGAACGCCGCGCCAACCATGCCGAAACTGACGAAATGATCTCCAAGAAAGCCAAGGCTGCCCAATCCTCAGGCTTGGTGGCCATCATCTGCATCGGAGAAACTTTGGAACAGCGCAAATCAGGCAAAACCTTGGAAGTTGTGTCCTCTCAGCTCAAGGACTCTTTGCCTAAAGGTTCAATCGCGATGAACACCGTCATAGCCTATGAACCAGTTTGGGCTATTGGCACCGGACTAACGCCAACCGTGGCTGAGGTGGCGGAGGTCCATACCCACATCCGTGCTGATCTCACACGACTAATAGGGGAAGATGGCGAGAAAGTGCGGATTCTCTACGGAGGTTCCGTAAAACCGTCCAATGCAACTGAACTCATGGCGGCCGACAACGTAAATGGCGCTTTGGTAGGAGGTGCCAGCCTTAAAGCTGCCGACTTCATTGGCATTATAAAAGCCTATGCCTGAAATCCCCATCCTTACCAAACGCAAACTCCAGGCCCAAGTCATCGGCCCGATCTACGCTGAAATGACAGAGCAGCTAGGTGAGGAAAAAGCCGCTTCAATTCTCGATGCCGCCGTCCGGAAAGCAGCAATTGCCGAGGGCAGGGAGTTTGCCAATAAAGCACCCGGTCACAAGACCTCCATGCGCGATTTTATCCAACTTTATGAGTTGTGGACTGCGGATGGAGCCTTGGAAATGACTGTTCTTGAGGCTACTGATGACGTGTTCAATTTCGATGTAACCCGTTGTAAATATGCGGAAACATACAAGGAAATGGGACTGGCCAAAATCGGCCACCTCATTTCCTGCAACCGTGACGGAACGTTTTGCCAAGGTTACAACCCCGACATAAAACTCGAGCGAAAGCAAACAATTATGGAAGGTGCGCCATGCTGCACTTTCCGCTACCATTATGAGAAATCTTGAAGCTGGTTGCTTTAGCCCCATATTGTGGCTAAACCGCCCAAAACTGAAACAGGCTCACATTTCATGCAAAGCGTCCTTCTTGTCGTTCACCTCATCATTGCCGTGGCACTTATAGGAGCTGTCATGTTGCAGCGGTCCGAAGGAGGCGCATTAGGCATGGGTGGAGGCGGTTCGGGCGGCGGCAACTTGTTTTCGGCGCGCGGCGTGGGAAATGCTCTCACCCGTACAACGGCTATTCTGGCGGCTTGCTTTTTCTTAACCTCAATTTCGCTAACCTTGTTGGCCCTTCATGGAAACGGGCAGGGCAGCTCGATTTTTGGTGGAAGTGCCGCCACTGCTCCAGCAGCTCTACCTTCTAACGCGCCTGTGGCACCGGCAACGAGCGATCAAGGTACAGGTAGTGTCCTGCCGAAGCTGGCCCCTGCGCCTGCCACGCCTCAGGTACCTGTTTCACAATAACTGTTTCACAGCTTTCCACAACAATCTGGAAAAGCTGCTTTTTCAGGCTACGAATCATGTTTGCAAACGGCTAGGTTGAACTCCCATGGCGCGATTTATTTTTATTACTGGCGGCGTGGTTTCCTCACTTGGCAAAGGCTTGGCTTCGGCGGCACTAGGCGCATTGTTGCAGGCACGCGGCTATAGTGTGCGATTGCGGAAACTTGATCCCTATTTGAATGTTGATCCGGGAACGATGAGCCCATATCAGCATGGGGAAGTGTTCGTCACCGATGATGGTGCCGAAACTGACCTTGATCTGGGCCATTACGAACGTTTTACGGGAAGGCCCGCCAACCAGCAGGACAACATTACCACAGGCCGCATCTATCGGGATATTATATTGAAGGAACGGCGGGGAGATTTCCTCGGCGCCACTGTTCAAGTCATTCCCCATGTCACCGATGCAATTAAAGATTTCATAAAGACAGGAAACGATGGCGTTGATTTCGTTCTCGTTGAAATCGGTGGCACAGTTGGCGACATTGAAGGCCTGCCGTTTTTCGAGGCGATCCGCCAGTTCGGCCAGGAATCTCCTCGCGGCTCCTGTATATTTATCCATTTGACCCTGCTCCCCTATATTCCCACGGCAGGCGAACTAAAAACAAAACCAACTCAGCATTCCGTGAAAGAACTGCGATCCATCGGTATCCAGCCTGATATCCTGCTGTGCCGCGCTGATAGGGAAATTCCTGAAAACGAGCGCCGCAAGATAGGACTGTTTTGCAACGTACGCCCTTCTGCCGTCATCCAGGCTTTGGATGTGAAAAGCATTTATGATGTTCCCAGGGCATATCACGCCGAAGGGCTGGACCGCGAAGTGCTGGAAGCTTTCGGAATCATGGATGCGAAACTGCCGGACTTGACGAAATGGCATGAAATCATGCAGCGCGTTACCCACCCCGAAGGTAAGGTGAAGATCGCGGTTGTTGGCAAATATACGGGCCTGCTCGATGCCTATAAGTCCTTGAACGAAGCATTGGCGCATGGTGGTATTGCCAACAATGTCAAAGTTCATGTCGAGTGGATCGAATCGGAAATTTTCGAGAGAGGCGACCCCGCTCCCTACCTTGAAGGCGTGGACGGGATACTGGTGCCAGGAGGTTTCGGCGAACGTGGTTCGGAAGGCAAAATTCGTGCAGCCACTTTTGCCAGGACACGCAGTGTGCCTTATTTTGGGATCTGCTTTGGCATGCAGATGGCTTGCATTGAGGCAGCGCGTAATCTTTGCGGGATTACAAATGCAAGCTCGACGGAATTCGGCCCCACGGAAAATCCTGTCGTTGGCGAAATGACGGATTGGATGAAGGGTAACGATCTCGAAATCCGTAAAGCAGGGGGAGATCTGGGTGGAACCATGCGATTGGGTGCGTATGATTCTGTCCTCAAGAAAAACAGCCACATTGCCGAAATTTATGGATCAACCTTTATTTCGGAACGTCATCGTCACCGCTATGAAGTCAATACCGGTTATCGCGTCCAGCTTGAGCAGGCAGGTATGCTTTTTTCTGGCATGTCGCCAGATGGCCTTTTGCCGGAAACCATAGAATATCCCGATCATCCATGGTTCATCGGCGTGCAATATCATCCTGAACTGAAATCAAAACCGTTCGAACCTCATCCGCTGTTTGCCTCCTTCGTTGCTGCAGCTGTTGAACAAAGCCGTTTGGTTTGACAATGCGCCACAAGCTCCAGTTCCTTTTGGTCTGGGCCACGGTTGTTCTGCTTGGTGTGTTGTATGCGGGCTCCGCCTCCGCCTTCGATGAGGCAGTAATCGGCAAGGCCGAGCAGGCCTCCCTTACCTTTCGCGCAAGCCTGCAGAAGATTGAATCCGAAATTACCCTCCCCGCAGTAACCGACCAGCGCATGGTGGAACTGCGGGATGCACTGGAAGATATTCGAAGCAGGGCGGTATCTCAGGCCAGCACCCTTGTGGATCCCATCAAGGAAATGGGTGAGCAGGTGGCAAAGCTCGGACCGCCACCCACAGACGGCCGGGCAGAATCTGCAGAGATCTCTGCCCAGAGAAAACTACTCAATGATATTTTCGCCAGGCTGCAAGGCGCGAAGACCCAGCTTGAACTTGTGGCTGTGGAGGCCGAGCAGCAGGCGGGAAGGGCATCATCTATCCAGCGAGGACAGTTCTTCCAAAAGATTTTTGAACCCAGCCGCTCCATTTTTAATCCCTACCTCTGGATTGACGCAGCGAAAGGCATCACGATTTTTGTCGAGCGCCTCACTTCGCTGATTGGTAATTGGTGGAATGACATCCCAGCAACAGCCAGCGCTTCTGGTCTTACATTGCTTCCCATTATCATTGGTCTGATATTGTTTGCCTGGTGGCTTGTCAGCCGCGTCTTGCGCGAGCGTTACAAAGTCCTGAGCGCAAATGAAAATTTTCCCGATAACCTTTACCGGCTTTGGCGCATCATTCGCGTTACCTTGGGTACTTTGTTACTCATGCTACTAATCATCGGTGTCATCTACTCATACCTCGGCAATGCCGGTTTTCTCACAACACGCATCAATCTTGTCCTTGATGGACTGGCCGCAATCGTTCTGCAAACAGTGGTGAACAGTGTCCTCATTTTCCGTATCGCGGCTCCCAAACAGCCGCAGTGGCGCATCGTCAATTTGGATGAAACCGCGGCCTCACGTTTTACAATTCTTGCAACTGCCTGTGCTGCCCTGTCCGCTGCATCTGCGGCATTTTCGAATTTAGCCGATGGCATTTATCTGCCTGTTGCCTATTCGATTGGACAAGCAGCACTCGCGACCACCGTTATGCTCATACTGCTTGCGTTGGTGATACTGAATTTCCGCAATCAGTCCAGCTTGTTTCCGCGCAAGGGCAACCAGATCATGTACTTCTCCTGGGCGGAGAAGCTCCGGCTGCCCCTGTGGACATTAATCGCTTTTGCCGGTGTCTCGCTGCTGTTCGGTTACATCGCTCTTGCAAATTTCCTCGTGTTCAAGGTGTTTGAAACGGCAATTGTGGTCACCCTTCTTTTCATCATTCACCATGCCTCGGATGCTGCTGTAAAAAGCAGTTTGGATCCTGCCAGTGCGGTTGGAAAATTCATCCGCACGTTCACGCGCATGGGCGAAAGAGGAATTGAGCGAGCCGGATTGCTGTTTCGCACATCGGTCGATCTCCTGCTTGCAATGCTCGGTTTCCCCATCCTGTTTCTGCTGTGGACAGTCACATGGGTAGATTTCCGCTCGATGCTGAACCGCGCTTTTTTTGGATTTGATATTGGCAATGTTACGGTCTCGCCATGGTCAATCCTGTTGGTAGCGCTCATTCTCTTTGGAGGCATCGCACTTACCAAGCTTTTCGTTCAGTGGCTGAACCGCCGTATTCTCTCACAAACCCGCATCGACAAAGGTGTCCAGGACTCACTCCGCAAGGGAACGACTTACGCTGGCTACATCGTGGCCGGCGGACTTGCCCTGACAGCCGCAGGTCTCGATTTTTCCAACCTGGCGCTTATCGCCGGTGCCTTGGGCGTTGGTATTGGTTTCGGCTTGCAATCCATCGTCAACAATTTTGTATCTGGCCTGATCCTGCTGGCCGAGCGGCCTGTGAGGGTAGGGGACTGGGTAGCCGTTGCGGCAGGCGAGGGCCTCGTCAAGAAAATCAATGTGCGTGCCACAGAAATTGAAACCTTCGATGGCTGTTCAATTATTGTTCCCAACTCGAACCTAATCACAGACGTGGTAAGAAACTGGACCCACAGCGATACTATGGGTCGCTTTACCGTGACGGTTGGGGTGTCCTATGACAGTGACATTGACGCGGTAAAAGCGCTGCTGTTTCAAATCACCAAGGCCCATCCCAACGTTTTAACCTATCCAGAACCTGTCGTGACGTTGCAGAAATTCGGCACCTATTCGCTCGAATTTGAAATCAAGGCAACAGTAGCTGACGTCTTCTACGGTGTGTTCGTCGCGAGCGACATCCGCATTGCGATACTAAAAGCTTTTAAGGAGAAAAACATCATTATTCCTCTGCCAACTACTGTGAGCGTCAATCAATGACAGATAAATCGGGACTTGCCCTTATCCAGCAATACATCAGTGACAAAAAATGGTCTGCAATCAGTCAGCTTCTGGACATTAGGTTGGTAGATGCAGTCGAAGGCAGAGCCACAGTGCATGCAACACCTTCCGAAAAATTCTACAACCCGCAAAACCGCGTACACGGCGGATATGTGGCAACATTGATTGATACCGCACTGGGTTGTGCCGTACAGACGAAACTTGCCGCAGGCATAGGCTTTGGCACGATAGAATTGAAAGTGAATTATGTTCGGAAGTTGGTGGCCGAGACAGGCACCTTGATATGCGTTGGCAATGTTCTGCACGCGGGCCGCACCATGTTGACTGCAGAAGCAAAGGTTGTAGGGCCGGATGGAAAGCTTTATGCCCACGGCTCTGGAACATTTTTGGTCTATCCCTGATGCAAACAAATTCGGAAGTCATCGTTGGAAATGTTAGGTTCTCGAATGCCGGTCCCCTGGTCCTTATCGCAGGCCCATGCCAGATGGAAAGCCGCGACCACGCATTCATGATGGCAGGCAGCCTTAAGGAGATCTGCAATCGCTTAGGCATAGCGCTTGTTTATAAGTCTTCTTTCGACAAGGCCAATCGAACCAGCCTTTCTGGCAAGCGCGGCATGGGCCTCGAAAAGTCACTCACGGTTTTTTCTGATATTCGCAAAAAATTTGGTCTTCCCGTGATTACAGACGTTCACGAAATCTCGCAGTGCGACGTACTGGCACCCGTAGTCGATATTCTCCAAATACCGGCCTTTCTTTCACGTCAGACGGACTTGCTCGTCGCTGCTGCAAGGACGGGTCGGGTGGTGAATGTGAAGAAGGGGCAATTTCTTGCACCTTGGGACATGATACATGTCGTGCAGAAGCTGGTGGAGTCCGGCAATTCAAATGTCCTGCTCACCGAGCGCGGCGCGAGCTTTGGCTACAACACTCTGGTATCGGACATGCGTTCCCTGCCGATCATGGCTGAAACCGGCGCCCCTGTAATTTTCGATGCCACGCATTCCGTGCAGCAACCGGGCGGAAAAGGCGCATCATCAGGTGGTGACCGCCGCATGGTGCCTGTGCTTGCGCGCGCGGCCGTGGCGGTAGGTGTAGCAGGCGTGTTCGTGGAAACACATGATGATCCAGACAGCGCGCCTTCTGATGGCCCCAACATGGTGCCTCTGAAAGACATGGAAACCTTTATTGCGAAATTGATGGCTCTTGATGCGGTTGTGAAGCCGCAAGCCGCACGGAAATAACGCCTGCCACGCAAATCAGCATAAGTCCCATGATGGTCGTGGCGCGCGGTGTCTCATTGAAGAACCAGTATCCCCAGAGTGGTGCCCAAATCATGCCCGTATATTCGAATACAGTGACAAGGTTCGCATCGGCTATGCGATAGGCCTGAGTAAGCAACGACATTGCAACGGCAGCGATCACTCCACAAATACCCATCAGGAAAAGATCATAATTTCTTGGCCACACCCATGGCCGCACTAAAAAATCCAGGCTGGGATGGGGAGAGTGGTCAATACCGAGCCAAGCAAACAATCCAGCAATAAATATCGCGCTGACGAGATAAATTCCGTTTTGATAAAAGGCCATAACCGTTGCCGGTTCCGACACCCCTACCTTGCGCGCAATGATCATAGAGAGCGCGTAGGTCGCAGCACTTGCCAGGCTTAAGAGTGCTGCAGGCTCAAACAAAGCGGTGCCGGGTTGCAAAATGATCATTACGCCAATGAAACCCAGGGCAACAGCCGCCCATGACTGCGCGGATACTGTTTCTCCTAACAATGGAACAGATAGAATGGTTACGATCAGGGGAGCGGCAAAAAACAGTGCAATGGCTTCAGCCAAGGGGAGCGCGGGCAATGCCATATAATAGGTGGTATAAGCCACAAGCAGTATAAGCCCGCGCAGGATCAGCAACCAGAAACGCTTTGAAAGCAGCTTCTTCAAACCACATTCAAAATGCACCATGACGAGCAGCAGCGGCAGTGACACCACACAACGTGTAGCCATCGCAAAGGTTACCGCGTAATCATGGCTGATAGACTTTACAATCGCGTCCTGAACAGAAAAAAACATCACGCCGCCGCACAGTGCTACGATGCCCAAAAGGTTTCGATTGCTCCGTATCATCACGTTTCAACTGCAAGTTCTTGGCGGCCATGTTCGCGGTGAAAAATATAAAGCCCTGACCCTATGATGATGGCAGCGCCAACCCACGTCCACCAATCGGGCCAATCACGCCAAAAGATGAATCCAAACAATGTGGCCCAGATCAGCGACGAATAACTGAAGGGTGCCACCACGGAAGCTGGCGCCAGCCGCAATGCCCGGATAAGACAAAAATGCCCTAATGCACCGGCCAGTCCACTCCCGACCAGCAGCAACCATCCCGCAAAATCAGGCCACGACCAGAACCACGGCAATGCAAAACTTGTCACAACAGCGCCGGCAGTTGCTGTAAACAACAGGGAAGTGAGCGGGTCGTCTTCGCGAACCATGCGTGTAACGATCTGATAATTCGCGTTGAAAAATGCAGCAGCGAGGAGAAACATCAGGCCGATCCCGGTTCCACCAAGGCCCGTTTCCCAAGGGCGAACCACAATTGCCGCACCTGCAAATCCCATTACAATTCCAGCCCATCTCCTCAAGCCTACTTTCTCACCAAGCAATGGAATGGAAAGCAGTGTTACAAGAATGGGACTGAGAAACATGATTGTTGTGCCGGTCGCCAAAGGCGTAGAGCGAATTCCGGCGTTGAACATGCCTGTCGTGGACATCAACAGCACGGACCGTAGAAGCTGCTTCCTGGGGGTCTTGGATTTGGAAAGTAAGAGCAACTGTGGTCCGCACATCATCGCGGCAAACATTGTTCCGAAGAAGAACCGCCCCCAGGTTACCTGTAACAGCGAATAGCTTTCCAATGAGTATTTCATAATCGCGTCAAGTGCTATGAAACACAGCATTGTCGCAAGCATCCAGAGGATGCCAGATGTCCGATTTTCGCGTGTATCAACAAGAGTCATGCTTGGCTTATAGTCTGGCGCGCCACTGCTTCACAGCGGGTTTGCGACGCAGCCACGCATGCGAAAACCGCATGGCACCCATTTAGTGGATCATTTCATCCTCAAGATGCACTCGAATGATATCCTCGAAGCTCTTTTCTGCCTTGAACCCCAGGGCAACTGCACGCTGCGGATTGAAGTTCCGTGGCCAACCCGAGACAATTCGGGCGATTGCTTCATCGGGCTCGGAACGGATAAGCTTCACCACATCATTGCCCGCCACTTCGCGCAGCGCCTCAATTTGTTCAGCCACAGTGCAGGAGAGGCCGGGAAGGGTAAGGGTGCGGCGGTCGCCAAGCTGTGCTGTATCGATTTCAACAGCCTGAATAAGGAAATTGACCGCAGCGCGTGGCGATGCATGCCAGTGCCGGACCGTGTCGCTAACAGGTAGCACTGCGGGCTTTCCCGCCAAGGGCTCGCGAATGATGTTTGAGAAGAAGCCGGATGCCGCAAGATTGGGTTTTCCAGGCCGCACGCACACAGTTGGCATACGCAGCGCCACGCCATTAAAGAATCCGCGCCGTGAATAGTCGTTCAGCAGCAATTCATCAATGGCCTTTTGCGTGCCGTAACTGGTGAGTGGAGTGGTAAAAAAATTATCCTCGATCGCGTTTGGAAAGGGCGCACCGAATACAGCGATGGACGAAGTGAATATGACCTTCGGCTTGTAGCCACCGTCTGTTTTTCGAATAACCTCGAAAAGAATGCGCGTGGCATCAAGATTGATCCGGTACCCCTTCTCGAAATCCCTTTCAGCTTCCCCGGAAACAATTGCGGCAAGATGAAAAATGATATCTGGCCGCGCAGCGATCAATTTTTCCGCTTCACCCACTGCCGAAAGATCACCCACAAATGTATCTATCGCAAACGTGGACGCAGGTGGTGGGGGTGGAACAACCGCGTCATAGCGCGTCACGCGGTCAATTGTTATGCCACCAAGCTTTCCAGCCTGAGCTAGCCGCGCCAGAAGTTTTGCGCCCAGCATGCCGCCTGCGCCGATCACCAGTATGTGCAAGAAACCTTCTCCCTCTAAACGATACCAGTTGAAGCGACCTCGCCCGCGGGTCTCTCCTTGGCTTTTGCCGCACGATAACCGGAAGTCCGGTAAACGCTCAAGGGCTCAATGGCACCACCCTTGCGACGGCGCGCTTCAGCAAGAATGGGTCCCACGTCCGTATTGAAAGCCTGCTTGACAATGCGATGCCCGCCCATTGCATCCAAGTCGCTTTGGGCGGCCGCCAGCTCCGCGCGATTGACCAGCGAAGCCTGCACATAGGCACGCACAATTTCGATGGCAGAAGCCATAAGACTTTCAATTGGGTCAGTCACATTGTGTGATTGGTCAATCATGTATGCAGGATGAAATTCCTTCGCTCCGCGCATTTCAGCATCCACAAGCTCGTTAAAGATCAGAAACAGGCGGAAAGGATCAATTGAACCTGCGTCAAGGTCGTCATCGCCATATTTACAGTCGTTGAAATGAAATCCTGCAAGCTTTTGGGCTCGGATGAGACGCGAAACAATCTGCTCGATATTTGTATTGGGCGCGTGATGACCGAGATCCACAAGGCATCTCGCTTTAGGCCCAAGTTCCGAGGCCGCCATGAAGCTGGATCCCCAGTCCGATATGACGGTGGAGTAAAACGCCGGCTCATAGAGCTTGTGCTCAAGAAATATCGACCAATTCTTGGGAAGCTTGTCATAAATTGCTGAGAGCGAAGCCATATATCGGTCAAACGCAGTACTTATGTTTGTCTGCCCGGCAAAGTTTGCTCCATCCGCAATCCAGACAGTAAGGGCAGTGGAGCCGAGTTTTTGCCCGATCTCGATGCATTCCAGATTATGTTCAATCGCTTGCGCACGAGTATTTCCTTGCGCATGTGTCAAAGACCCAAACTTGTAAGAATTCTTTTGGCGCGTCTGGTCCTGAAACGTATTGGAGTTGACGGCGCCAAATCCCAATTCATGCGATGCTGCTTCCTGCCGCAGCGCATTGTAATCCGAAACCTTGTCCCAGGGAAAATGTGGTGAAACATTGGGCGTTGCCCGCGAAAGCTGCTGTACCACGCCACAATCTGCCAATTTGTCATGAATGTTGCACGGTTCGCCAGGCCCCGGAAATCTGGCAAAACGGGTGCCGCCGGTACCCACGCCCCAGGTTGGAATGGCCACCGCATATTCACTCGCGCGCTTTGTCATTGCTTCGATATCAATGCCGCGCCGCTGCAATTGCCGCCCTAAAGCTGCGTAATCTTCAGCCAGATCCGCTTCATGTCTGCGGTTTTCGCTGACGATGAAGTCAGCCGATATGGAAAACGTCATGGTTCACCTTGAGAAGGAAACAGCATTGCCAGCATCCACATTCAGGAAATTGCCAGTGGATTTGTTAGAAAGGTCAGAGGCGAAGAAATAAACAGCTTCAGCAATATCCTCGGGAAATACCGAACGCTGCAAAAGCGAACGCTTGCGATAGTGCTCTTCCAGCTCGTCTTCCGAAATATTGTTCGAAACCGCCCTTTGTTGGCGCCATTCCCCCTGCCAGATTTTAGAGCCGCGCAACACAGCGTCTGGGTTTACTACGTTGACGCGAATGCCAAGCGCTGCGCCTTCCAATGCCAAGCAGCGCGCCAGATGAACTTCCGCTGCTTTTGCCGTGCAATATGCTGAAGCACCCGCTGAAGCTGCAATGGCATTCTTGGAAGCGATGAAAATCATGGATCCGCCCAAAGTTTGCCGCTTCATCAGGCGATAGCCTTCGCGAGCCACAAGAAAATAGCCGGTCGCCATGATCGACATGTTTTTGTTCCACAGATCAAGCGTCGTATCTTCGACATTGGCAGCCAAAGTAATTCCCGCGTTATTCACCACAATATCCATGCCGCCAAACGCCTTGACCGCGCTATCCATGGCGGCAATGACCTGTTCTTCGCGCGTCACATCCATGAGGAAAGCGCGCACGTGGTCAGCGCCATAGGTTTTGGCAAATCCTGCAACGGTCGAATCCAGCGATGCCTGGTCGATGTCCGCCAGTGCCACACATGCTCCCTCCGCCAAGAACCGTGCGGCCGTAGCGGTGCCGATTCCACCTGCACCGCCAGTTATGAATGCAATACGACCGGCCAAACTCTTCGCTTTTGGCATACGCTGAAGCTTCGCCTCTTCAAGAAGCCAATATTCGATATTGAACGCCTCCAGCTCGGGAAGCCCCACGTAGGTTGAAACCCCGGACGCACCGCGCATCACGTTGATCGCATTTACATAAAACTCCGAAGCGATCCGGGCCGTGGCCTTGTCTTTTGCAAACGAGATCATGCCCACCCTTGGCACCAGATAAATCACCGCATTTTGATCGCGCATTTTGGGGGAGTTCGTATGCTTGCAGCGCTCGTAATAGGCGGCGTAATCCTTTCGGTACTCTTCCAGCAGCTTACCAATCGCGGTTGCGTCGGCATCATGCGGCACAATCACCGGGCGGATTTTGGTTCTGAGGAAATGATCAGGACACGAGGTACCAAGCGGCGCCAAAGTTTCTAGCATCTTGCTGTTTACAAATTCCAAAACTTCCGGCGCATCCGTGAAGTGTCCCGTCTTCTTTTCTTCGCCAGCGATACGTCCCCGAATTTCCGGCATAAGTCGTAGCGACACTGCCGCACGTTCTTCCGGGCTCAATGATTTAACAACCTCGCCACCGAAACGAGGTTTCTTTGCCTTCGCTTCAATCCAGCTAGCCGTCTTGTTTATGATGCGAAGGGTGGTCTCATAACATTCCTTCGCTGTCTTGCCCCACGTGAAAAGACCATGGCTCCCCAACACCACACCAACATATTCCGGATGTTCGGCGGCCATATTGCCAAGCTTGATGCCAAGATCGATTCCAGGGCGCTGCCAGGACAGATACCCCATCTCTGAACCAAAGATTTCCTCCGTAAGTTTTTCGGAATCCTGCGAGGCGGCGATGGCGATCACCGCATCCGCATGAACATGGTCGACATGCATATGTGGTACATATCCATGCAGGCAGGTGTCAATTGAAGCAGCACGCGGGTTGAGGTTAAAGGTGCAATGGTTGAGGTTATGTACCATCTCGTCTTCCTGATCGAGCGAGGAGTACATGGCCTTGAGGACCAGCAGCTTATCCATGTAGAGGGTAGCAAATCCATCCAGTTTCATGGACGCTATATCGCCGCCTGATCCCTTTACCCACAGCACCTCGACCGGTTTTTTGGTCAAGGGATCTGTCATCATCACTTTAGCCGAAGTATTGCCGCCGCCAAAATTCGTAATCCGGAGGTCACTGCCGAGCAGGTTCGACCGATACAACAAAAGTCCAGGCTCATCCAATTTGGAAGCATAAGCGTCATCCCAGAGCGAAGGGATCAAGGGAGAACTGGCCATCAACAACAGCTTTCGTGGGTTTTTCACAGGCTATGATCAACATCGCTCAAGGTCAATCACAAAAGACCAAGTTGCAACGCAATGACGTTTTGCATGGCGGCATCCCTTGACCCTGGTGATTGATAATGATTAGTTTTGAATACATGAAAAGCGCACTGCATGAAAAAGATCGCTTGCGCGCCAAGACGATGAAGCCGTTTCAACAGCAGCGTGAGTTGCTGGAGAAAAAACTGAAACTGAACCGGGTGGCAAATGCCATCCAAACTGCAACTGGGAGGACGATATGACGAAAACAACCCGCAGACAAACACTTCAGATTCTGGCGGCTGGCGCATTTGCCGGCATTGCTTCGCGACCTGCTTTCGCCGCCGACAAGCGCATTGCAATGGTCGTGAAAAATCTGGGCAACAGTTACTTCGACGCATGTTCCAAGGGCGCCATGGAAGCCGCCAAGGAAGTTGGCGGTTTTGAAATCATTTACACCGCTCCAACCAAGGCAACAGCAGAGGAGCAAATTGCGGTCATTGATGCTCTTATAGCTCAAAAGGTGGACGGCATCATCGTGTCATCGAATGATGCGGATGCACTGGTACCTGTTGGCAAGAAAGCCATGGATCGCGGCATCAAGGTGATCAGCTTCGACAGCGCGATAGCTGATGGCGGCCGGATCATGCATCTTGATGCGTCGTCCACACCATTGATTGGCGCAAAGCAGGTTCAAATGATCGCCAAGACCTTGGGGGGCAAAGGCGAAGTTGCGATTCTTTCAGCAGCTTCCACAATGACCAACCAGAATTCATGGATCGAAGCCATGAAGGAAGAATGGAAGAAGCCGGAATACAAGGATATGCCGCTGGTTGCCACAGTTTATGGCGACGATCAGGATGACAAGAGCTATCGCGAAATGCAGGGCCTTATCAAGGCACACCCAAATCTGAAAGGTGTGATTTCCCCTACGACAATTGGTATCCGCGCTGGCGCAAAGGCCATCATGGATGGTGGCCTTGTGGGCAAGGTTTTCATCACCGGTCTGGGCCTGCCATCTGAAATGAAGGAAGCCGTGCTCAAGGGCGCGTGCGATACCTTCGCAATCTGGAATCCCGTGGATTATGGCTATTCCTCCACCCAAATCATGATCAACATTCTGAATGGCGCCGATGCCAAGCCAGGATCAATGGTCAAGATGGGCCGCATGGGCGAAACCAAAATCGGTGATGACGGACACGCGGCCATGGGCGAACCCTTCACTTTCGACAAATCCAACATTGAGGAATTTGCGAAAATATTCTGATGCAAGATCACGCCAAAAGCTTCCCTCCGCAAGGAGGGAAGCCCGTTCTTTCACTGTCCGGCATTTCCAAATCATTCCCTGGGGTACGCGCGTTGCATGATGTCTCGCTTGAATTACATGCGGGCAAGGTAACAGCACTGGTGGGTGAAAACGGTGCTGGAAAGTCCACGATTGTGAAGATATTGACCGGCATTTATACGCCCGATGCTGGCGAAATCACCATTGGTGACACACCACACAAATTTGCGTCTCCGCGCGAATCTTGGCGCGCCGGCATTGCCGCAATTCATCAGGAAACGGTGATGTTCGATGAGCTTACTGTGGCCGAGAACATATTCATGGGCCACATGCCGCAGACCGCCACGGGACTGGTTGACTGGAAGAGCATGCGCAAGGGGGCCGACGAACTTCTCAAGCGCATCGAAGCCGATTTCAGCCCTGACGCCAAGTTGAAGCAACTCTCCGTGGCCCAGAAACACATGGTTGAAATCACCCGGGCACTGAGCCATGAGGCGTCTGTCATTATCATGGACGAGCCAACCGCTGCCCTCTCTAGAAACGAGATCGATGACCTGTTCCGCATTATAGCAGGTCTCAAAGCCGAAGGTCGCGCCATCGTTTTCATTTCGCATAAATTTGACGAAATATTCCGTGTGGCAGATTCTTTTGTCTGCCTGCGTGACGGCGAAATGGTGGGTTCGGGCAATATTACCGATATAACTGAGGCCCGACTTGTCAGGCTCATGGTGGGCAGACCGATTGATCAAGTCTTTCCCAAGCGTAATATTCCCATTGGTGAAGTTGTTCTGAAAGTGGACGAGCTTTCCAACGCCACCGAGTTTGCTGACATCTCCTTTGAACTGCGCCGGGGTGAAATAATGGGCTTCTATGGCTTGGTGGGAGCAGGGCGCTCGGAAGCGATGCAAAGTCTGTTTGGTATTGGTAACCCTACAAAAGGCAATATCACCCTCAATGGGACGCCGCTCAAGATCAAGTCTCCGGGAGATGCAATCGCCGCAGGCATTTCCTACGTGCCGGAGGACCGCCAGGAGCAGGGTGCAATACTTCCGCTCGGCGTCCGTGAGAACGTGACGCTTGCATCACTCGCATCGCATGTCAGGGGCATGTTTCTGTCCAGAAGCTCGGAAGTTGCCGCGGTGCGCAAGCTTGGCAATCGCCTGGATGTCCGTGCCGCCAATTGGGAACAGCGCCTGGCAGAGCTTTCAGGCGGAAATCAGCAAAAAGTGGTCATTGCCAAGTGGCTGGCAACCCGACCGAAAGTCATCATTCTCGATGAACCTACAAAGGGCATCGATGTGGGCTCCAAGGCCGCGGTTCATGATTTCATTGGTGAACTTGCCGAAGAGGGCTTGGCTGTTATTCTGATCAGTTCAGAATTGCCCGAAATCATGGGCCTCGCCGATCGCGTTATAGTGATGCAGGAGGGACGCATCGCCGATGTCTTCGACCGCAATTCCTGGTCAGCCGAGCAAATTGTGTCTGCCGCAACCGGCGCCAGGAAAGTTGCATGAACATTCTGCTCAAAAACCGTGAACTCGCACTCGCCATCATCATTTCCATCATGCTTATTGGCATCAGCATTTATGCCCCGGCATTTGCCAGCACCGAAAATGCCGCAAGCGTGTTAAATGACACATCCATCCTCTGCATGCTGGCCTTGGCGCAGATGGTTGTGATCATCACGCGCGGCATTGACCTGTCAGTCGCCTCAAACCTCGCACTGAGTGGCATGTTGTCTGCATCACTGGCACAGAACTTTCCCGACCTCCCAGTGATCACTTACATTGCGGTAGCGATGATAACTGGTCTATTATTGGGCCTTATCAACGGATCGCTTATTTCTTTCCTCGGCATTCCGCCAATAGTTGTCACATTGGGAACACTTGCCATCTTTCGCGGAATGATCGTGGTCTATGGTGGAGGCAATCAGGTGAACGCCTCCGAGATGGGAGATGTCTTTCAATCCTTTCCAAAGCTGACGATCTTTGGCTTTTCAACGATTTTTTGGATCATGATTGTCGTGGCAATTGCCGTCTGGATCTTTCTTTCGCTGACCCGCACCGGACGAGGGCTCTATGCCGTGGGCGGCAACCCCCTAGCCGCGCGCTACTGCGGCATCAGCCTGCAACGCCAGCAACTCCTGGTCTATGCCCTGTCTGGAACGATTTCCGGCCTCTGCGGCTATCTCTGGGTCTCCCGTTACGGCGTTGCCTATTCCGAAATTGCGTCCGGTTTTGAACTCACCGTAATTGCCGCCTGCGTCATTGGAGGCATTTCCATTGCGGGCGGCGTAGGCACTGTGCCCGGCGCACTTCTGGGGGCACTTTTTCTGGGCATTATCGTAAATGCACTGCCTGTGATGCAGATTACACCGTTCTGGCAAATGGCTATTTCTGGCGCGGTGATCCTTGCAGCGGTCGTGGTCAATGCACGGGTTGAAAAGCGAGGCGTCAAGCTCATCCTTCCAGAGGCCCGCCAGCGGGCAGGGGCCGCAAGATGAAGGAACAGTCCACTCCAAGGGCGCAAGTGGCTGACGCAGCGCCCAAGACCTTTGCAGACATCATCCTGCGCTGGGAAACCATACTCGTTGTGCTCCTTGTGGTCGTGGTAATCGGCAATACGCTCATTTCCCCCTATTTCCTCGATATCTACAATCTATCCGACGCCACCTTTAATTTTTCCGAGAAGGCCATCATAGCACTTGGCATGACGTTGCTGATCCTTGTGCGTGACATCGATCTTTCAATTGCGGCGATTATTGCACTTGCATCGCTTTTCATGGGACTTGCGGCAGACGCAGGCGGCACGGCGCCCATGCTGGTTGCAACAGGACTTGCGGTGGGTGGAATATGCGGTGCCTTCAACGGCTTGCTGGTGGCCCGCGTGGGATTGCCGTCGATCGTGGTCACCATTGGCACAATGTCTCTGTTTCGCGGTCTTGCCCAAGTCATACTTGGCGACCAGGCCATCACCAGATATCCTGCAGGTTTCAAGGCGCTGGGTGATGGCTACGCCATCAAATGGCCACCTGTTCCATATTCCTTCGCACTTTTCCTGGTCTTGGCAGTGATCTTCGCGGCCGTCCTGCACAAAACCGCTTTTGGCCGAAAATTATATGCCATCGGAAACAATCCCGTAGCGGCGTATTTCTCGGGCATCCAGGTAAACCGCATCCGCTTTTGGCTTTTTGTGCTGACGGGTTTGCTATCCGGAATAGCCGCCGTATTTCTCACGGCGCGCATTGGATCGACAAGGCCCAACATCGCTTTGGGATGGGAGCTTGAAGTGATTACCGCGGTTATTTTGGGAGGCGTTTCCATTTCGGGAGGCTCGGGAACCATCCCTGGTGTTGTTCTTGCCGTATTCATCATTGGTCTGGCCACATTTGGACTATCTCTCATAAATGTTCCAGGAATCGTAATCAGCGTTCTTCTCGGTATTTTGTTGATTGTTTCCATCGCCATGCCCATTGTTGTCCGGCGCCTGTTGGCGAAGTCATCAACGTAATTCCAGGACTGGCCATATGAAGAAAACTGACGTTTCCGGCCTCACGCAGCTAGGAGGCACCGTCGCTCTGCCATCCAATCCGGATGAGGCTGTGCTGGAGCGCGTTCCCAACTCCCAAACAGATGTAGCCTATGTCGTGCGCTTTGTGGCCCCTGAATTCACCTCATTGTGTCCCATGACCGGCCAGCCGGATTTTGCCCACCTCGTCATTGACTATGTGCCCGCAAGCTGGCTGGTTGAATCAAAATCCCTGAAACTCTTTCTTGGCTCGTTCCGCAACCACGGAAGTTTTCATGAAGATTGCACAGTGGGAATTGGAAAGCGGCTGGTAAAAGAGCTGCGTCCCAAATGGCTGAGGATTGGCGGCTACTGGTATCCACGCGGTGGCATTCCAATTGACGTGTTCTGGCAAACCGCATTGCCGCCAAAGGGCATTTGGCTACCAGAACAAGGTGTGCCTCCATATCGTGGCCGTGGTTGATATCAATGATCTTATAAGGGAGTTGAAGGCATGCACGCTTTGTGTGGCCCATCTTCCACATGGTCCGCGCCCGGTTTTCAGCATACATCCCGACGCGCGCATTCTCATTGCCGGGCAAGCGCCGGGCAGGCGGGTTCATGCCACGGGCATCCCCTTCAATGATCCCAGCGGCGTGCGCCTCCGGGACTGGATGGGCGTTGATAGCAATATGTTTTACGATGAGACGAAGATTGCCTTCCTTCCCATGGGGTTCTGTTATCCCGGAACTGGAAAATCAGGGGATTTACCGCCGCGTCCCGAATGCGCCATCGCGTGGCGAACCCGCACCCTTCAGCACTTGCCAAAACTTGAGCTGATATTGGCGATCGGCCAATATGCGCAAGATTGGCATATGACAGATTCTGGTCACAAGACACTGACGGAACGCGTGCAGAACTGGCGCAAATTCTGGCCAACCGTCATTCCATTGCCGCACCCCAGTCCGCGAAATAACATGTGGCTGAGGCGAAACCCCTGGTTCGAAACCGACGTTCTGCCACCTTTGAAAGTGAGAGTGGCCGACCTTTTGAAAAGTGATTAGGCCGAAAATAAATAGCATGAAAAACCACGGAGGAGTGTTTCACGTGAAACAATTCCTATTATAGGAAACCACTGTGAAATCAGTGGTTTGCTGTATTTGACTTACGTGAAACGGCTTGAGAGGCGCTGCAGAATGTAACGAAAAAGCGTGTAAAAAAGCGCGATTTGAAGCAAACTTTTTATGGAAAAAGCTGCGTACAGCGCTGGGCCATTATTCATACTAACATGTTAGTATGAATAGGTTCGCCATGCCTCGCTGGAGCGAAATCATAACGATTAGCATTGAGACGAGACCTGTCAGGCTGCCTTTGAGCGCGATACGAGGATTGGGAATGCTGAAAAGCCAACCAACATTAGAGCACGGCACCAACATAATTGAGGACGCATTACAGGTGAAAGACATGACCACGCCCCTCGCCAACAACCTCCAACCATCAAAACAAAAACACTCTTGCCAATAGAGCGTGACCTTGCCCCTGCATCTTAATCCATATTGAAGTTAGCTCTGGCCCAACAAAGAGGACCAGAGAATGAAGCGTAGTCGATTTACCGAAGAACAGATTATCGGGATATTGAAGGAGCATGAGGCCGGGGTTCCGGTTTCG
>JANMAE010000130.1:0-6652 GCA_031359445.1 Hyphomicrobiales bacterium
ACCTAAATCCTGCGTGTCTGCCAATTTCACCACGCCCGCAAATGCGTCGCCAATCCGGCGCGTCTATAGCAGAGGGGTTTGGGGGACGCTAGGGAAGAAAAGGCCTTGCGATTTTGTGGGGAAATTTGGGATTTTTTGGTGGAAAAAATTTTTGGGCGAGATGTTTCACGTGAAACAGTTCCTAGGTTGGGAAACTATAGGATTTACAGGGGTTTAACGGGGTGGAAATGTGTGATACCGTTGGCGTGGCGGGTCAAAATTAACGTGAAAAGCGTGCAAAAAACCGCGATTTGAAGTGAAGTTTTTTTGAAAAGAGCTGCAATTTCTGAACGTAAGTTATTCATACTAACATGTTAGTATGAATAATTCCCGAGAACACTGATGTGGGTAGTGGGTCAGTTTGAAATTTGTTTGAAGGATTATTTTTTAGGGAGATCATATTCTCTCGGACATCTAATGGGCATTCTGCCATCATTGAATATCAAGATTGAATTGAATCGGCATTTTTCCAAATCTTCACGGGTTAACTTCCTTTTCCCATCAACAAAATTTGCGATGTTTTTTGATACTTCTTTCCCCGGTGGAACGACTGTTACAAGCCGTTTTTCTTTGAAAAACAATTTTAAATATCTTGCCGTTGCAGCTTGATCCGAATCTGCACTTAAAAGATAGGCCCAATCAAATTTATCTTGCATGGCGTCAGAAAATAAACTGAGCGCAACATTTATATCGGTCTGTTTTTCTGTTTCTTTGCTTCCAACTTTGCCACATTTTTTACATGCGGGAGTATCTTGCGACATGTAGTGGCCAAGCTCTGTCGTGACTATTCTGGTTGATTCCAGCGCAGAAATGTAGGTTTTATGCCTTGCCATCTTGGCGGGGTCATTTCTCTGAAAAGCTGTGCAATATGTCACACCCACCAGTTTGTGCGACCTATCTTGGCAGATAAGCTTTCCAAGGGCTGTTAGATCAAGCCATTTCAGATGGTTAATGCCTAGATCGTGCATGGGGTGATATAGGTTAAAACCGTCAACATAGAGAATGGCCCTTGGTTTTTGTGTCATGAATGACTCTTGATTTGTTAAGGTTTAATAGCTATTTTGTATGTACGACGCTGAGTAACGCCAGCACCCAGTAGGTTACGGTCTATTGGTAATTTGTTTGAAAAAGCCCGGCTTTAAAGCTGGGCTTTTTTATTCCACGCACTCGATCAAACTTTGCTTCTTCCGCTTCAACCAACGAGACAATGTCGCCAATCTCCAAAAGTTGTCAGATACGCCGACGGCTATAGCTGGTGACATACGCAGCTTAGAATGAAGGCGCACAAAGTTATAATACATCCTGTGAAGGGCCACGGCATAGGCATGGTTTTCAACCTTCTTTGAAAAGCAATTCGTAGGCCTTGTGAAACAGCGCATATGCATCCGCCTGGCAAGGTTTGTGCGCTCAACATAAAATGTGCTCACATACTGTAAATCAGGGTCACCTTCTATGCAGTGCTTTTGGGTTTCGATGCATTCAGCGGGGCTATACTTGCCCTTGGCGCTTTCAGGGGATGAACTATAGACCTTTTGGAGAATTGCATAGTCCACATCGCCGCCAAAGCCATCGTCAACCTGGCGTAAAATACCCATGATCTGGGCCTCTGTAAATCTGCTCTTCCTCATCAGGATCTCCTCGTTGTGCTTTCCGAGAAAATCCTACCTTCAATGCCCTTAGTCTAGGGAAAGATTACTGACCCACTACCCTAATGTGGCACGTGGGGCCTATCAGACTGTGTCGCCGTGGACTTTCATGTTCTTTCGGCATTGAGCACATCGTGAAGCATTTCTCGGAGATCGCTTTCCTGAAACGGCTTCTGCAATACAGGCACGTGGTGCAAATGAGGGGGAATGCCAGCTATTCCGTAACCCGTGGAAAAAATGAATGGCAGGTGCCTCTCGCACAAAGATTCGGCAAATTTGAATGTCTGTGTGCCGCTCAAGTTCACGTCCAGCATGATGACGTCGCATTCGATCTCGGTAACCTTGGTCATGGCCTCAGTCAGGTTTGTTGCAGTGGCAACAATCTCGCACCCGATATCGGCCAATGTGTCTTCGATGAACATTGAAATCAATGGCTCATCTTCGATGACAAGAACCTTCAGGCCTGTAAGCGTTTTTTTGGATATCATGGGCGGTTCAGTCTGATGATCCTAATTTTGGATGACGTCGAAAGAGGCTTGGAGACATGTGGGAACCCGCCATCACATTACATCTCGGCTAAAGGTTTTGCCAGGTTTAGGAATGCCCCCTCCCCGGTATCCAACACGGCGTTGATCACGCAGCTGACGCCGTTTCTGGCGAAATTGATCTTGACGTCGCCGCCGAGATCGTTGGCAAGACCGCGTTCGATGAGCTTGGTACCAAAGCCTCTTGAGGTGGGAGGTGCAACCGGCGGGCCACCTTTCTCGCTCCAGCGGAATTTCAGAAGGGGCCCCGCGTTCTTCCGCCGCAAAACACTCCAGGCAATCGTCACCTTGCCTTTGTCTTGCGACAATGCGCCGTATTTCACAGCATTGGTGCATAATTCGTGCAGCGTCATGGAAAAGGCGAGCGCCATTGGGGCGGAGATCCGGATGTCAGGTCCGTTCACCGCAAACCGGTCTTGTCTTGATTCGCGATAGGGTTGGATGGCCCGATCGACGATATCAGCCAGCGGAGCGCTTTCCCACTTCTCGCGGGTCAACACGTCATGCGCCTTGGAGAGCGACATGAGCCGGGCTTCGAAGCGGGTCTTGGCTTCGGCAAGACTGGGGCTCGAGCGCATGGTTTGCGAGGCCATGGACTGGATGGTTGCCAGTGTATTCTTCACCCGGTGATTCAACTCGTTCATCAGCAACGCCTGATGCTGTTCGTGGCGCTTGTGTTCGGTGATGTCCTCAATCAGAGCGGCGGTCGTTCGCGTGCTGCCGCGATCGTCGAGAATGGGCGTGACGGTAACGCGCACCCAAACGACATGCCCGTTCTTATGCAGGTAGCGCTTTTCATAGCGGAGATAAGCCGACCCCTCCTGGAAAAAGTCTGTAATGCGCTTCTCGTCGGTTTCGACCTCATCGGGATGGTCGAGGTGGAGCGGCCCAAGTTCGCCGAGCAATTCCTCGCGTGAGTAGCCGGTGATTTGGCAAAAGCGGTTATTGATGTGGGTGATGCGCCCCTCGAGGTTGATCTGCGCCGCGCCAATGCCGAAGTTCTCGAAGAAACCGCGGAAGCGCTCTTCGCTTTCCCGCAAGGCATTCTCCGCCTGCCTGCGCGCGGTTATTTCGCGCGCGACTGACACGATGCGGGTACAGCGGCCGTGTGCGTCCAGAACTGGAGTGGCGACGACATCCCACCATTTGGGCGTTCCCTTGGCTGTCGGAGCAAAGGCCTCGAAACGGGACCCAACGCCGCACTTTGCCGCCATCAGTGAATTTTCGATGATCGGCCGCGTCTCCTCCGGCCAGAGCGTACTCCATTGTGCCCCTGCGTACCTGGCGAAGTCGTCGATTTCCATTTGTATTTGGCCGTTGCCATTCATGAATTCGATTTGCCCTTCCGGCGCCATCACCTGGACGCAATCCGGGCTCGCCTCGAGAACGCCGCGGCTAAACCTTTCACTTGCCTCCAACGCCTCCGTGGCCAGCTTTCGCGACGTTATGTCGTAAATGATCGCTCCGGCGCGAAGGGGGTTTCCTTCAGAATCATGAATGAGATTGGCGGTCACGTGCACCCAAACCGTGCTGCCATCCTTGCGCTTATATGGCTTTTCAGCAGCGTAGCCGCTTTCACCTCGCACGCTGCGCCAAGCTTCCCGGTCTTGCGCGCGAACATCAGGGTGATTGAGATCATCAACGGTCATTGCCAGCAGCTCTATTTCGCTAAAGCCCGTGATGGTGCTCATCGCCGCATTGACGCGGAGAAAGCGGCGGCTTGAGAGATCGGCTTGCGCTATGCCAACATTACTGGCGGCGAACAGAGCGGCAAGGTCGCGCTCACTCGCCCGAAGCGCTTCCTCGGCAGCTTTTTCCTCAGTCACGTTGATGGTTATGCCGATGAGTTCAGTTTGCAGCGTAGTGGCATTGAGGACGGCTTGCGCGTGCTCTTCAAACCAGACGATATTCCCGTCGTGGACATGGCGAAAACGGCTGACGTAATGACCATTGGTCAACACAGCCTGCTCCACCTTGGCGCGATGCTCTTTCAGGTCGTCGGGATGGATAAGCGCGTAACCTTGTGTTGCATTTTCAATGGTCTGTTCCGCAGGAAGTTCCAGGGCGACGGCTGCATCCGGGCTCAACTTCACCACGCCATTTTGCGGATTGAAGTGCCATGCCGTCATCTTGGCAGCGGCCAAGGCCAATTGCTGTTGCGTGTTGATTTCCTGCAAGTCTTTGGTTCGTTCCGCAACACGCCTTTCAAGTTTGGCATTTGCCTCAATCACCTTGTGCAGCGTCTGTGTGTATTGTGCCGACAGGACAGCCACGAGGAGGGATGAAATCGCTGTTATGCCAAGAAAGACCTGTAGACCAATGATGTTATCCTTTATCAGTCCAGGCTGCCCTCCAAGCGTGCCTTGGCTGGTTACAGCGAACAGTGCTTCCATGATGGCAATGAGTGCCAACGCTGCGGCAGCGCCGTTGATATGAAAACGCACTGCCAACCACAGCAGGGGCGGCAACGTCACATAAGGCGTTGGCAGATAATTTTTGAAAGACAGTATGCTGACCCCCAGCAGAATTACGAGAAGCACCACAGCTTCGAAGGCGCGCGACCAAGAAACGCCAGCCCGGTTCTGCCAAACCTGCAAGGCGACGACAGTGAGTGGTGCCGACACCAGAAGCCCCGTGCTGTCGCCCAGCCACACGAGGGGCCAAGTTGTCCAGAACAGGTGTTTCCCCAATAGCGCATCCGTGGTAGCGATCACCGTCGCGCTGACCAGTGGCGCAATGCCCGCGCCGAGCACAGCAAAGGCCGCCACTTCTTCCAGTGTTTCAAGCCGAAAAGGTTTGTCTAAAAATTGGCGGATCAGAGTTGCGGCTGTCAGAGCCACCAGGGCATTGGCGCTGAAATAGACCACAGCCAGCGGAATTGCATTGTGAAACCAGATGCCATTGCAGGTGAGTTCAGCAAGACCGCCGGCCAAAATCCACCAGGGCCAGCTATATCTGGAGCTCAGGAGCAAGGTTGCCACGAAAATGCCCGCCGGCGGCCAGAATATGATCGTGACACCGGGTATGAGAGCCAACCCCTGGCCAAAGCCTCCGGCCAGCACATAGGCCACATAAAACAGCACAAGATGGAGCAGGAACGGTTGTGCCCCCCAGGAACGGCGCAACCAACTGATGTTGCCATCAGTTGATATCGTGCTTTCAACCACAGACAACTTTAGCATCTGGTCATTTTTCATGCAGAAAGTTTTGCATTCAGCTTAATGCACGACGCGGAGATTTTGTTCACCGAAATTCGCATCGTTCAACTCCAGCCGCGCAGCCAATCCCCGCCTTCGGTGTGGGCTAATCTAAAGCGAAAATTGCTGTTTTGCCAGCCCAAAACAGCAATGTGCTGGCCTTGGTGATTGAGCTGTGAATTCGGATGGAACAAGACCCCCTGTCATGGGGCGCAACGCCCGAAACAGCGTTGCGCCCCCTCCTTCACCGCCCAAACGAAATTGGATTTGCCGATTGCAACCTGCGTCACAGTGGAACGGAAATCGTGAGTGCCTCACCAGTTTGGGTCGCGGCCGCCGAGGTCATCATCTGGGGCATAGCCTGGCTTGCGCGTGACCGTGCCGAAGGGTGCCGCGCAGGCCAACACGAAAGCCAGTGCTACGGCTTCTGACACGGCTGTGATGGCTGTGCCGAATTTGACATCACGGCCCGGATTGCGTTTACTGCGATTGATTGATTGCTTGGTTTTCGAGTCAAAGGACCTGGGTGTTCGATAGTCTTTGAGTTCAAGAACATATTTCATTGCAAAATTCCTTTCACGGAGCACAATGGGCGAAACACAGCAGCGGTTGGCGCCAAGACGGCTTACAAGGAAATGGACTGGCCGACTGTAACCTGCGTCACACTTCGCAGGCCCGTTTATTACAGACTTAGATTTCGAACCGGCAACCCAGATCATTCAGGAGTATTGGAATGGCCAAAAACACGATTTGCCTGTGGTATGACAAGGATGCCGAAGAAGCAGCCCGGTTTTACGCAAAGACTTTTCCTGACAGCGCAGTGGGCGGCGTGCATCATGCACCCAGCGATTTTCCGGGCGGCAAGAAGGGCGAACCCCTCATAGTGGAATTCACTGTTCTTGGCATTGCCTGCGTGGGCCTCAATGGCGGCCCTATGTTCAAGCACAATGAGGCATTCTCATTTCAGGTTGCGACTGATGACCAAGCGGAGACCGACCGCTACTGGAATGCCATTGTGGGCAATGGCGGTCAGGAAAGCCAGTGCGGCTGGTGCAGGGACAAATGGGGCATCTCGTGGCAGATCACGCCCAAGGTTTTGACCGATGCGATGGCGGCGGGCGGCGCAAAAGCCAAACGCGCCTTTGAGGCGATGATGCCGATGAAGAAGATTGATGTTGCCGTGATTGAGGCGGCAGTGCGCGGCACGGCCAAGTGATTGCGCCAT
>JANMAE010000059.1:0-18755 GCA_031359445.1 Hyphomicrobiales bacterium
TTGGCCAGATCGCCAAGGAGCCTGAGAATACTCATCAGCTTTACCGGGTGCTGCAGGACAAGCGAAAGCAGCTTGGACATGATTTTGCTTTGGTTGATCAGAGGGGTCACCAAGCTTGAGGATACTGCCGCTTTCAAAAACAGTTGTAACTCTCGGCTGATGACGTCAATGCCTGGCTTGGCACCAGTTGCGGTGCTGGAGCATAGGAGCTGGTGTGACGTATTCCCTGGGGCTGGATTTTGGAACGACCAATAGCGTGTTCGCGCGCCATGCCTCGGATGGTCAGTTGCAGCCCTTGGGTTTTGCATTTGAAGGTGAGAGCCACAATGCGCTGAGGACTGCGCTTGGGTTCTGGAAGGGGGATGCAAACCGTTTGCATGTGGAGGCGGGGGCTTTCGCCATCCGCCAGTTCATTGAGAACCCTTGGGACACGCGATTTCTGCAATCGATCAAGACTTTTGCGGCGAGCGCTTCCTTCCAGGGGACCAATGTTTTTTCCAAGCGGTACCAGTTTGAAGATTTGCTTGAGGCCTTCGTTGCGCGGTTTTGTGATTATACTGGGGTTGATGAGCCGCAGCGGCGGGGGCACGTGGTTATCGGAAGGCCGGTTACTTTTGCGGGTGCCCATCCCCAGGATCAACTTGCGATGCAGCGCTATGATACGGCGTTTCAACGTTTGGGATTTGAGCGCGTGACTTATGTTTATGAGCCTGTGGCTGCGGCGTTCTTTTTTGCGCGCGCGCTCACGCATTCGGCCATGGTGCTGGTGGCCGACTTTGGCGGGGGCACGACGGATTTTTCGGTGGTGCGGTTTGAAGTAGCTGATGGGCAGGTTATGGCCAAGCCGCTGGGCCATGGCGGGATTGGCATTGCGGGCGATCATTTCGATTTCCGGATCATCGACCATGTGCTGCTGTCACGCCTTGGACGCGGCAGCAAATATGACAGCATGGGCAAGACGCTGGAGCTGCCGCGCAGCCCATTCGCTGGTTTTGCGCGGTGGAATCTTTTGTCGGTGCTCAAGACCTCGCGTGAGTTTGCCGATCTCAAGAAGCTGCTGCGTTATTGCCATGAAACGGAAAAAATTCAGACATTTATTGATCTCGTGGAGAACAACGAGGGCTATCCGCTTTACAAGGCTGTTTCAGAAGCGAAGATGCGCTTGTCTTTCGACACGCATACAGAATTGAAATTTCCCGCGTTGGGAGAGGCATTTGCCGCGCGCATCGAGCGGCGTGATTTTGAAAGCTGGATCAAGGGTGATCTCGAGCGGATTGCATCAGTGCTGGATGGCACACTTGCGCGCAGCGGCGTGAGTGGTGGCGAGATTGAAAAAGTGTTCCTCACGGGCGGCACGTCTTTCATTCCCGCAATCCGGCACATGTTTGCCCTGCGCTTCGGTGCTGACCGTATCGAGAGCGGTGACGAGTTGGTGTCTGTGGCGAATGGTTTGGCGCTGATTGCGGGGCGGGAGGACTGTGCGCAGTGGGGGGTTAACCCTCGACGATAGCTTCGGGGGGAATGACAGCTCTTGTTGTCACGTTCTGGCTGTTGCCAGTGGGATTGCGTTAACCTCAACGGGAGCACATGACAAATAAACAGGTTTGCCGCATTATGGAGGCGCATCAATTGCGCGTTGAAATGAGGTTTCTTGTTTTAAACAACATTTCTGTAAGCTATTCAAAATGAATGAACCAAACGACCGAAACATATTTGAATGTATAGCTGAACGAGTTCTCTTTATCAGGGGAGTCGGTGGAAATCTTGGCACAAAGGTGACAATCCGGATTGGCAAACCTTATACCATAGATAATGGAAGGAATTCCGCTTGTCCTGTCGAAATTGAAGGATTAATTGGCCGTACGCGGGATATTGTAGGAATTGATCCTATCGATGCGCTGCATTCGGCGATAAAATTTACTGACGCATTCCTATCGGAGCTTTCACTATCTAAAGTCTTGCGGTGGCCGGACGGTGAACAATATGAAGCAACTTGAATTTGCGTATCGAGTTGTGGACCTGACTCATCTTCACTAGACACTTGGAACAATTGAAATGCGAGAGAGTAAATATTCTCATACCATCAGGTTCGATGATGAAACCAAGACGGTCGAAATTTGCCGTATTTTGCCAAACGGCTCAAATGTTCTTCTAACGCAAACTCCATTTGAAAATGCTCGATCTAAAGGTTTTGAGTCTTTTGCTTCTGAAATTGGTGAAGTTCTGCTGCTGGACTCTCCCATTGCCAGGAGGATTTTTGACCTATAGGTTTTCAGCATGAATTCAAGCATTAATTTCACGGCGATACTCTGCCGAAAGCTTTTGTTAAAAAATAAGATAAGTGGAGAAACTCGTCCGCTGTCGATCACAATAGGTATGCCTTATTGGAAAATCGTTGATGAAGTTGCCGCATGTCCTGTGGAAATCTTAGGGCTGACTGGCAGGGCACAGGATATTGTGGGGATTGATCCAATGCATGCCCTTGAGTTAGCATTTAGGTTTGTTCAATTACAGTTGCAAGATTTTCCGCAGTCAATTGAGTTGACGTGGCCCAATGGGGAACCGTTTGGATTAAGTGGATAATTGGGAGTTCTTATGCCATCGCTAACTCCCATCAACCCATCGCAGTCTTCTAATAATTATGGATTTGTTCAAGGTGAAGTCTATTTTCGCTTAACGTGGGCCGATGTAAAATTACGCTATCCTGTAATCGAGAGCTTCGTCTATTTGGGCATGAATTTTTCCAAAGATGATTTGACCGATACATGGTATTTTCAATCCGCAATCGATTTCGCATCATATGGCAATGCAATGGAAAGTTTTGGTCGTCCGATTTCCTGCGCTACCGAAGGAAACTTGCAAGATTTTGTCACTGCGGAAGGCTTGAAGCTTGAAATAGATGAGGCCGCAAAAAGAAGAAGCACTGCTTGACCAAGATTTTCGATCAAGTTGACTCCACCGAGTTCATCCGTAATGAATTGGGTTTGGGCCTTCAACCCTCGACGATAGCTTCCGGACGATCTCGGCCTTTTGCGAGTTCTTCGTGCCATTTTCCGGAGGCGTCTTCGAAGGAGATGCCTACGTCATTGCCGGGTTGGGCTTGTTCGGTGGCGGCGGTGTGGGCGGCGGCCCTTGCGGCTTCGCGGGTGGGGAAGGTTTCGGAATAGGTTTTATCGACCTGGTATGCCCAGCCGCCTGCATGTTCCACGATCTTGTAAATGACTTTGGCCATAAGAACTCCTGAACGCGTTTATGCCTTCCCGTTCATAATATCTGGGGACGAGCGCTGCGGAATGCCAGGGTTTTTACACTCAAGCGAGGTAACGATGTTGCAGATGATCGGTGAAATATCTGGCCTGGAGGGTTTCGCCCGTGGCTTTTCGCATCAGTTCGGGGGTTGAGAGGGTTGACGCTTTTTGCCAGATGTTTTTGCGGCGCCAGTCGTTCAATGTGGTGAAGTTGCCTTGGGCTACCTCCGCATTGATGCCGGGATTTTCGCGGGCGATGGCGGCCCATTGCTGTGCCGCCATCATGGCGCCCAGGGTGTAACTCGGGAAATAGCCGAAGGCACCTGAGGGCCAGTGCACGTCCTGCAGGGGGCCATTGGCTGGCTTGTCGATGGTGGACAGGCCCAAGTATTCCCGCATCTTGGCATCCCACACTTCGGGCACATCGCGGGGCGGGAGATTTCCTTCGATCAGCATCTGCTCGATCTCGAAGCGCAGGATGATGTGGAGAGGGTAGGTGGCTTCATCGGCGTTCACCCGGATGTAGCCCTTTTCGATCTTGTGCACATGGGCCAGCACATCTTCCTTGGCCCAGCCCGCAACCGCGTCTTCTCCCAGATGCTCGCGCACCACCGGCATGGCCCATTCCCAGAAGGCGGGGTTGCGCGCCACCTGCATTTCGACAAACAGGCTCTGGCTTTCGTGGGCTGCCATGCCGCGGCTGCTGCCTACGGCCCAATGCGACCATTTGCGCGGCAGGCCCTGCTCATAAAGACCATGGCCAGTTTCATGCAGAATGCCCATGAGTGAGGAGAGAAATTCACTGGTGGTGTAGCGCGTGGTCATGCGCACATCAGACGGCACGCCGCCGCAGAAGGGATGATGCGAGACATCCAGCCTGCCATGGTTGAAATCAAAACCTATGGCTTTCATCATGGCCTCGCCCAAGGCTTTCTGGCGTTCAACGGGGAAGGGGGCGTTGAAATTCCTGGCTGGATTTACGGCGTGCTTCTGCTCTTGCCGCGCCAGCGCCTTGGGGATGAAGTCCTTGAGGAAGGATTTCAGCTCGGTGAAGACGGGTGTTACGTCCGCCGCGCGGCTTCCGGGGTCAAACTGCTCGATGAGGGCATCATATGGGCTCAATTTCAGCACGCTGGCGCGCAGTTGGGACTCCTCACGGGCGAGTGTCACGATGGCTTCAAAGCTGGGAAGAAATCCCTGCCAGTCGTCGGTGGCTTTGAGCGCACGCCAGAGCTGTTGGGCACGGATGCAGGTTTCCACCTGGCGACGCACGAAATCTGACGAGAGGCAGGTGAGGTTTATGTAGACGCGGCGGAATTCCCGCAGCGCTGCCTGCCGCATGTCATCCAGCGGCTCACGGCTCGCGGCCTCGATCCAATCCGCGATGTAAGGGGCTGAGGCCATGTCATGCGACATGCCGGCAATCATCGACATGGCTTCGGCGCGTTTTTCGCCACCGCCCGAGGGCATCTGGACGGCTTCGTCAACACCGAGCATGGATTGGGCGTGGGCGAGCGCATCCAGCTTTTTTGCGAGCGCTTCAAGTTTGGCAAATGACATTGTTGATTCCTTAGGTTTAGCGACCAGCCATAACAGGTGTGATGTGGGAACTGCAACGCGCGTGGCGCATTGAGTCAATATGCCCCAGATATTTTTCAGGACGCCATGAAATGACACAGACACAAGCTGATATGGCCAAAAAATTTGCGCGGGCGACACTTGCTTCGGCGGCAAATATCATGTTTGCGGGCGTTATTGCCAGCACCCGCGCAGGCTTGCAGAAGCCGCGCATTGACGCTGTGGACGAGGTGAAGCCCGAGACCTCTCGACATGCCAAAAGCCCGGAACAGATTTCTGCCAAGGGCTGGGTTCAAATTCTCAAGAACACCTATAACCAGATTGGCGAGGACAGGGTGATGGAGGTGGCAGGCGGTGTCACGTTTTATGGTTTGCTGTCGCTGTTTCCGGCGATTACGGCGCTGGTTTCGATCTACGGACTGTTTGCCAATCGCGCGACCATCGTGAATCATATCGGGTTTCTATCGTCCTTCATGCCGCGCGAGGCCCTGACGTTAATTTCCGACCAGATCCAGAAAATTTCGCAGAGCGGGGATGGCGCATTGAGTTTCGCGCTGATTTTTGGCTTGGGGCTGGCGTTGTGGAGCGCCAATGCCGGCATGAAATCCATGATCGAAGCGCTTAACATCGCTTATGGCGTGCGGGACAGCAGATCCTTCATTAAACTCAATCTCCAATCGCTTTTCATGACGCTCACCAGCATATTGGCGCTGATTGTCATTGTGGCGGCCGTGGCGATATTGCCCATCGTGCTGAACTTCATTTCATTGGGCCCGGTGGCTGATCTGCTCGTGAGCCTCGGACGCTGGCCGGTGCTTCTGGCAATGCTGCTGCTGGGGCTTGCGGTGCTGTATCGCTATGGGCCGGATCGCTTGAATGTGAAATGGCGTTGGGTAACTCCTGGTAGTGTGTTTGCTGGGATTGGCCTTGTGATCACGTCCATCCTGTTTTCCTGGTATGCGGCGAATTTTGCCAGCTACAATGAAACCTATGGATCGCTGGGCGCAGTCATCGGTTTCATGACATGGTGCTGGCTTTCGGCAACCATTGTCATCATCGGTGCTGAGGTGAACAAGGAAGTGGAAGACAAGGCGGGCGTTGGTGGCAAAAAAAATTTGAAGGCTGAAGTGCCGAAATGAACGTCCTCAGTTCGTGCTGGGGGCTTGGGCTGTGACGCGCCAGACCTTGCTGCCTACGTCATCGGCCACCAGAAGCGCACCTGACTTGTCAATGGCGACACCTACGGGGCGGCCATGGGCCTTGCCATCCTCGCTGCGGAAGCCCGTCAGAATATCGACAGGTTTGCCGCTGGGCTTTCCGGCTTCGAAGGGCACGAACACAACCTTGTAGCCTGAGGGTGGATCGCGGTTCCAGGAACCATGTTCGCCGATGAACGCGCCGTGCTGGAATGCTGGAGGGAGATTGGCGCTTTCGGAAAAAGTGAGGCCGAGTGGTGCCACGTGATTGCCCAAAGCGTAATCAGGTGGAATGGCTTTGACCACCATCTCGGGATTTTGGGGTTTCACTCTATCGTCGACATGCTGGCCATAATAGCTGTAGGGCCAGCCATAGAAAGTGCCTTCCTTTACGGAGGTGAGATAGTCGGGCACGAGATCGCTGCCCAATTCATCGCGTTCGTTGACGACTGCCCACAAGGCACCCGATTGCGGTTCCCAAGCCATGCCCACGGGATTGCGCAGGCCGGATGCGAAAACACGCTGCGCGCCAGTGGCGATTTCAACCTGGAGAATGGCCGCGCGATCTTTTTCGGCGGCAATGCCATTTTCCGCGACATTGCTGTTGGAGCCCACGGAGGCGTAGAGGAATTTTCCATCCTTGTCGGCAACGAGGCCCTTGGTCCAGTGATGGTTGATGGTGCCCGCTGGGAGATCAGTTACTTTCTCGCCCGCAGCTGTGATGGACGTGTCACCTTCCTTATAGGGAAAGCGCAGAATTTTATCTGTGTCAGCTACATATAAATTGTTGCCCACCAGAGCCATGCCCAATGGGGAGTGAAGGCCTGACAGGAAAACCTGCTTGACCTCGGCCACGCCATCGCCATTCGTATCGCGCAGGAGGCTTATCTGATCCGGACTTTGCACGCCTGCACCGGCCTTTTTCATGACCACGCCCATAACCATTCCCTTTATCCCCGTGTTGTCATCGGGGCGGTTGTTGGGCGCGTTGCTTTGGGCCGCCAGCACATCTCCATTGGGAAGAACCAGAAGCCAGCGCACGTGGGTCACATCGGATGCAAACTCGGTTACGCTCAGGCCTTGTGCGGCTGCGGGCTTTTCACCATTCAGCCAACCTACAGCCTTGGCAATCTTAACGGTGGGTATGAGAGATTTCGTAGGTTGCGGTAGCGTAGGGTTGGGGCCAACGCTTGGCTCAAAACCAAGCTTGGAGGTTTCTCCTGCCGTAAGATAGACGGCGGTTCCTCCCAAAAGAATAATTGCGGCAGCTGCAAGCAATATTGCTTTGAACGAAATGTGCATTTATGGACTCCGGTGTGCAACACCTAACGCCAGTGCAACAATATCGTTCCCCGTATCGTTCGAGGCGCTGGGATGATAAAATGTGAATTTGAATTTCAAAAGGAAAGCACATGATGATGAAGAGGTTTGCAATTTGTTGTTTGGCGGTCGTGGGGTGTGTGACTGTTCCCGTTACCAATGCTTCCACTAGCGCTTCATGGGCTGCGTTGGACAAGGCATCGGCCAGCGCCTGTGTCAAGGCCGCGGGTTTTCGCAAACCTTCCGTGGCCAAGAGCATTCATTTTTCTGACGCAATGGGTCTCGACGCACGCATCGTCAGCGGCATTGATCCGCAAGCCCACATGAAGAATGCACATGGCCGCATGCTGTGCCTCTATTCGCGCAAGACAGGCAGAGCAGAAGTTCAGGAACTGTCGATGGACAGGTAGTGTATCAGTTTGAAATCTAATGCCTCAATTAATGTCAGGCATTCTATTCATCTGTACACTCCTTATTTTGGGCCTCCGGCCGCAAGGTGCGAGAGTTTTCACGCGGAAAATTGGGCCCCGTTTTTCGACGGGGTGACGCATGATGGCGGGGTGGGAGCAGATAACAGGACATCCGGTGGACAGTAAAGCTGAACGAAAAAAGCCTCCATTGCTGGAGGCTTTCTCGTTTCCCAGGGTGGCGGACAGGACAGGGGGGAGGACCTGTCGCCGCTGGAAACTAGGGCGTTGTGGTTGACGCAGGTGGCGTTGCAGGAGCCGGCGGCGTCGTTGTGGTTGAACCGGCTGGTGGCGTTGTGGTTGTGCTATCAGCTGGTGGTGTTGTGGTTGTGTCTGCTGGAGGTGTGGTCGTGGTCGCAGCAGGAGGCGTGGTTGTGGTTGTATCAGTGGAAGGCGTCGTTGTGGACGCATCCGGCGTTGTGGTTGTTGCAGCAGGTGGCGTTGTCGTCGTGCCATCTGCTGGCGCGGTTGTCGTGGTGTTGTTATTCGTTGTCGATGATGTATTCGGACCAGTGTTGCTCGTGAAGAGATAATACACGGCTATGATCGCCACGATGGCAGCCACAATATAAGCAATTGCCTTGCCTGTACCATCGCTGGCCTGATTGACGCGCACATCCGGACGATTGGAGGTGGTGCGTGTAACATCATCATATTCAGGATCCACGCCGATTGGCCGGGGCTTCTGATTGGGGGTTGTTGCCATTAGTTTAACTCCTTGCAGGGGGTTTAAGTCGAAGGTTCATTCGTGAGATGTACAATGTCCTTAGAGATAAGGGCTATTGCACTGCCGGATTTCGCCGCTGTAGGAAACCCACGTGTTGTCGCGTGGATTGTAGGAACGGTAGCGATCTTCGCACCATGAGACATGGTCATCACCATAATCACGGCCATAGTTACCATTGAGCTGGCTGCCGATTATTGCGCCACCAATTATTGCAGGCGCCAACCACCACTGTCTCTCGTAGTAACGACCCCTGTAATAATTGTTGCAGCCAGCACGGCGGAATTGACAATAGTCACCATGGCGTGACTTGTTATATGAGCCAAAGCCCCGCTCGCGGAGATTTGCCTGGCGCCGCGACTCTACCTGAATGAGCATATCGCTGTTGTTTTGAAATGTTGGCGTGTTCGATTGGGCAGAAAAAGGCATTGCAGCCGAAGCTGTTGGGACAACTGAAGCACTCAGCGCGAGTGCCAAGGCGCCACCCAGTGCGAGAGAGTATTTTCTGTCAAACATATTACTTCCAATCTGCTTGTCATTAACAACAAATACGGACCTTAAATGTCCGGTTTCCGTAAAATGAAACGCCTATATCGGAATATTGTTCCGCAATATTTTTTCGACTTTAAGTTTCACGTTTGGTTTTTTCAATTTCCTCGACAAAACGTAGGAAGAGATAATGGCTATCCTGTGGTCCGGGACTGGCTTCGGGATGATATTGCACAGAAAATACCGGTTTTCCGGAAAGTGCGAGTCCTGCATTGCTGCCGTCGAAGAGGGAAACGTGGGTTTCTGTCACACCTGCAGGCAGCGTATCGCGGTCCACCGTGAAACCGTGGTTCATGGAGGTAATTTCAACTTTACCAGTGGTAAAATCCTGAACGGGATGGTTAGCACCGTGATGACCCTGGTGCATTTTTTTGGTCTTGGCACCGAGGGCTAGGCCAAGCATTTGATGTCCAAGGCAGATTCCGAAAATGGGCGTGCCGGAGGCAATCAATTTCTGGATTTCGGGCACGGCATATTCGCCGGTGGCGGCGGGATCTCCGGGACCGTTTGACAGGAATATGCCATCCGGATTCATGGCAAGGATATTCTCGGCGCGGGCTGTGGCAGGCACGACTGTTACATTACAGCCCACATTTGTGAGGCAGCGGAGAATGTTGCGCTTCAAGCCATAGTCGATGGCCACGACCTTGTATTTTCCACCTTCAGCATGGCTATAACCCTCGTTCCACGTCCACAGGTTTTCATCCCATTCCGTGCGCTGGGTGAGGGACACATCCTTGGCGAGATCGAGGCCCTCCAGGCCACTCCAGCGGCGTGCCATGCCTGCCAGTTTTTCGACGTCGAATTTGCCGCGCTGATGATGCGCGATAACGCCGTTTGGCATGCCTTTCTCACGGATGAGACTGGTGAGTTCACGCGTATCCACGCCGCTCAAGCCGATGAGGCCGCGCGCCTTCATCCATTTTTCGAAATGCTTATTGTTGCGGTAATTGGCGGGCTCGGTTATGGCGGCTTTTACGATGCAGCCCTTGACGCCCGTGGATGCGGCGAGATTGGTGGTTTCAAGATCATCGTCGTTGGTTCCCACATTGCCGATGTGGGGAAATGTGAAGGTGACGATCTGGCCCGCATAGGAGGGATCGGTGAGGACTTCCTGGTAACCCGTCATGGCCGTGTTGAAACACACTTCGCCCACGGCTTCGCCTTCGGCGCCAAAGCCTTGGCCTTCGATGACGGTGCCATCAGCCAGAACCAAAATGCCGGTGGTGCGCTGGATGTCCCAATCGCTGAAGGGTTTGCGTGGAGGGGCCTTGGCGGTTTTCGCGCTGCTCATCATATCATCTCCGGGAAGTTGGCACTCTATGGGCGGACATGGGCGTGGCGTCAAGGTTGCGGAATGGCGTGGTTGGTCGTAATTGAGCTGCTTTCCACAAGAGGATTTCTGCCCATGGGTATTCGCGAACAGATTCTGGACGACATGAAAACCGCCATGAAGGCGGGCGACAAGCGCAAGCTTGCCACCGTTCGCCTGATGCAGGCGGCGATCAAGGACAAGGATATCAACAGCCGCACCGAGGGCCATGATTCCGCGCTGACGGCAGATGCCGGGATCATTGATCTTTTCGCCAAGATGGTGAAGCAGCGGCAGGAAAGTGCTGGCATGTATGACCAGGGTGGACGGCCGGAACTGGCGCTGCAGGAGCGCGAGGAAATCGACATCATCCAAAGCTACATGCCGAAACAGTTGTCCGATGATGAAACCAAGGCGGCGGTGGCCAAAGTCATATCCGAGGTTGGCGCCACCTCAGTCAAGGACATGGGCAAGGTGATGGCGGCACTGAAAGCTGCCCATGCCGGGCAAATGGATTTTGGCAAGGTGGGTGCCATTGTGAAGACGCTGCTGGGGTAGGTGTTCAGCCCGCAACAGGCAGGGCAGACAATACGTGTCCGGGCTCGGCGGTGAGCTGCCATACCAATCCTGATGCGGGATAGGTGAGCGATACCTCCGCCGCGAGTGCATGTTTCACCATTTTGACGATGACCGTATGACCGAAGCCGCGATGGCTCGGGTGCGCGCAAGACGGGCCGCCAGATTCGCGCCATTCGAGTGTGAAGCTTTCCGTTCCTTGCAAGGTCCAACAGACACGGACGCTGCCCGCTTCGGCCGACAGCGCTCCATGTTTGCTGGCGTTGGTGGCGAGTTCGTGGATGGCCATGCCGATTGCCTCGGCTGCTGTTGGCGTTATCTGAACCTGCGGCCCCTCAAAAACAATGCGCGAACCGATCAAGCCTGAGAAATGCGAGAGTTGCGAGCGGATGAGATCGCCAAGCTCCACCCCGCGCCATTCCGACCGCACCAGGAGATCGTGGCTTGCGGCCAGGCCGGACAGCCGCTGGCCAAAATGCTCGGCGAAGTGCTCTGGATCAGATGTGGTGGTCTGGCGCGCCACCGCCTGCACCACAGCGAGCAGATTCTTGGCCCGGTGATTGACTTCCCGCATCAGCATTTCGGCGTGTTCCTCTTGCTGTTTGCGCTGCGTAACATCGACGATCGTGCCCCTGGTCTTCACTTCGCGGCGATTTTCGCCTTCGCCAGAGAATTCCACACGTCCTTTTTCATTAATCCAGCGCAGCTCACCGTTTGGGCGGACAATGCGATAGAAGTGTTCGTAGATATTCCCATTTTCTTCTTCGACCGGTTGCTCCATAAACCTTTTGTAATCTTCGCGATCATCAGGATGAATAGCTGCTATCAAAATAGCGACCTCAACATGCTCGCTTGGTTGGATCCCAAAAATACCGAATACTTCCTTTGACCATATGGACTGTCGCAGCGTGGAATCATGCTCGTAAACCCCGAAACCGGGCGCCTCTGCCGCGAGTTGCAGCCGATCCGCGCTTTGACGCAGGGCATTCTCGGCTTGCTTGCGCTCGGTAATATCGTTGAAGACGATTGCGACTTTCCGGCTGGTTTCATCTCCGACCCGTACTGCAAAGACAGTGAAAAAGCGGCCCATGGGGGCTGAACCCTGCTCGAAACGCGCGTTCTTTCCGGTCAATCCAACCCGTCCATAGGTGTCGATCCACCATTGCTCAAGTTCTGGAACCAGTTCTCGAGCCGTTTTACCCACGGCGTTGACCAATCCGGTTTGCTGCTCGAAGACCTTGTTGACTTCGAGGAAGCGATAGTCGACAGGCTCGCCAGCCGCGTCGTACAGCATCTCGACAATGCAGAATCCTTCATCGATCGACTCGAACAGGCTGCGGTATTTTTCTTCCGAGGCACGGAGTTTCGTTTCGGCGCGTATTCGTTCGGCGGCGTGCCAGGTGCGCTCAAGCGTTTGGCGGATGAGTTCTATGTCGGTCTCGTTCCACTGGCGGGCCACATTGTCGGCGACAAACAGCAATGCACGCGTGCTCCCATCGCGCTGCAGCGGCATATCGACGATTGATTGGACTTGAAATGCTGCGAACTTTGCCTGGACATCGGGATCGGTGGTTTGGGGATGGTTCAGAATGTCTGCCACAATGACGTTCTTGCCGGAGAGTGCCGGCGCAATCCGCTCCGCGCCGTAGTCCGCAAAAAAATGCCTGCCGGTTGCCGCTGGCATCCCGCTTCTGCGCCATTCTTTCTCGACCAGAACACTTTTACCTTCAGGCTCGATTTCGCCATAGCCAACACGTGCTACGCCCAACGCCTGCCCAAGTGCCGCGCAAGAGCCCATGATCATTTCATGCGGCGAAACGGCCGTACGCAGGCTCTCCTCAAGTCTTAGAAGATAAGCCTTGCGCAGCTCACCAGAATGCAAGGCCGCGGTGTCTTCTGTTTGGGAGGTGAGATCAATATCGATGCCTTTGAGGAAAGCAGGATTGCCATCGGAATCGAGTTCGAAACGGGCGCGGCTCAGGATGTGACGAATTGTTCCATCGGCGCGGCATATGCGAAAGCGCTGCTCGTGGGAAGGGCGGTGCTGCGCCAGCGTTTCGCTGACTGTGGCCATGACCTGGGCGCGGTCGTCTTCATGCACATATTTCAAGAAGGCTTCAATCGACGGTTCGAAGCTATCCTGCGCCTCGATCCCGTAAATCGCCCGAATTTCCGGCGTCCAATTCACGCGGCTGGCGCGAATGTCCCATTCCCAACATCCCGCGCCCAGCTCCCGCAGCGGCGGAAGCGCTTGTTTGAGGGGAGCCTTACGCTGCCGTTTTAGCAAGGAAGAGGAGACGCGAGCCTCGTTTGTTTCCATTGCGCATCCTTACTCTATCAACTTCCTGAAAAAACACGAACTTGCCCTCAGCATTGCGTCAATTGCCAGCTTAGATCGTTTCGGTCAAGGTCAGACATCTACGTTATGGAAGCGAATTAGATGGTTTCGGCCAGTACAAATCCATCTTTGAGGTTTTGCAACTTAAGAGTCGCGGCGTTGGGAAAATCCCCTTCCCCTCGGAGAGGGAAAGGGATCTCGCTTTATACGGTTACGTTCGTGGTGACCTGGACATTGCCCTTGATGGAATGGGAGTAGGGGCAGACGACGTGGCCGCGCTTGGTGAGGTCTTCGGCTGCTGCCTTGTCCATGCCTGGAAGGTTTACGTCCATCACAACCTGCAGGCCAAAACCTTCGCCATCATCGCGCGGGCCGATGCCGACATTGACATTGACTGTTGCGGCGTCGGGCATGGCGATCTTGGCGTTCTTGGCGGCAAAGCGCATCGCGCCGAGATAGCATCCGGCATAGCCTGTGGCGAAGAGCTGCTCGGGATTTGTGCCTTTGCCGGAACCGCCCATTTCGGTGGGTGGCGCCAAGGTAACGGTTACGCGGCCATCATCGGTTCGACTGAGGCCATCACGGCCGCCACCGTTTGCGACGGCATGGGCTGTGTATGCAAGTTTCATGGGGAAGCTCCTGTTGTTGACGCGCAAGTTGTAAATACTTCAAGGCCGAATGCAACTGTTATCGTTCTGCCGAGTGCGAATGGGCTTAGTTTGTGACGGTGATGGGCGTGGACATGCCAAGGCCGTAGTGCGCCTTGTGATTGCACAGCAAGACATAGTTGCCCGGCGCGAGCTTCACCTTGAGCACACCGTCATCGCCTGGCTTGAGGCCTGCGACTTCGCCCATGGAATTCAATTTCTTTTCGTCAATGCGCTGGGTTTTGCCATCAGGCTTGATGAGCTGATCTTTTGTCTCCAGCTTGACGAGCACCACTTCATGGTCGGTGCCAACGGCCACGTTCTTGACATTGAACACTACTGTTCCAGCTTTGACGGTGGGTTGATCCACCAGCACCTTCATCGGCTGGTCGGCTTCACCATCCAATGACACCTGCACCTTGGTGGCGGAGGTTGCTGCATAAAGAGGGGCAATGGAAAGGGCTACGAGACCTGCCACGGTTACAAGAGCGGTTTTAGAAAACATATTCATACTTCACAGTCCTTTTAAAATTTACGTAATGGAGCAATCTGCCGATGGATGACTCTGCGTTTCGAAATAGTCAGCGGCGCCTGACAGTTGGCTGATTTTCAGGGCGTGTGGGCGTTACAAATTGGTAAGTGAAATGACACATTGACGCCTTGATTGCGGCAGTTGCGGGTTTCACTTTCATCGCGCGGGCCGCGGCGCTATTATAAGCCCATGCGTTTTCCACCTTCATTTCTTGACGACATTCGCGGCCGGGTTTCGATTTCATCCGTGGTGGGGCGGCGCGTGTCCTGGGACCGGCGAAAGACCAATGCGGGCAAAGGCGATTATTGGGCCTGCTGCCCCTTCCACAATGAGAAGTCTCCCTCGTTTCATGTTGAAGACCGCAAAGGGCGTTACCATTGCTTTGGCTGCAAGCAGTCCGGCGATATCTTCAAATTCCTGGTGGACAAGGAAGGAGTTTCATTTCCGGAAGCCGTGGAACAACTGGCAGCGGAAGCCGGGCTTCCCATGCCGGTGGTTTCCGAAGATGATGTGAGGCGCGAAGAGGCGCGCACAAGTCTCTACGACATCATGGAAATTGCCGTGAAATTTTTCGAGGCTGAACTCCAGACAGCGCGCGGCGCAAAAGCCAGGGGATATCTTTCAGACCGGCAACTTACGCCCGCCATCCAGAAGGAATTCAGGTTGGGATATGGGCCTGACGACAGGCATGCGCTGCGCGATCATCTGGCTTCCAAAAATGTTTCCGTGGAGCAGATGGCGGAAGCCGGGTTGGTGATATCGGGTGAAGATATTCCGGTGGCCTATGACCGGTTCCGCGACCGTGTGATGTTTCCCATTCGCGATCCGCGGGGCCGGGTGATAGCTTTGGGCGGGCGGGCCTTGCGGGCAGATGTTCCCGCGAAATACCTGAACTCGCCCGAGACGCCGCTGTTTCACAAGGGCTCGGTTCTCTACAACCACGACAAGGCGCGGGGGCCTGCCCATGAGCGAGGCGAGATTATCGCGGTGGAAGGTTATGTGGATGTGATTGCCATGCATCGGGCGGGCCTTAAGCACAGTGTTGCGCCACTGGGCACTGCTCTTACCGAAGACCAGCTCGCCATGCTGTGGAAAATGGCACCGGAACCCACCCTGTGTTTTGATGGCGATGGCGCAGGTGTTACCGCCGCCTATCGCGCGCTGGACCTGGCTTTGCCCCTGTTGAAGCCCGGACATTCGCTCAAATTCGCGGTGTTGCCGGAAGGCAAGGATCCCGATGACCTCCTGAAAACCGATGGGGCAGAGGCGGTGAAAGCCGTGGTTTTTGCCGCAGAGCCCCTTTCGGAGGTGATTTGGCGGAGGGCATTGGCGGAAAATGACCGGGTAACCCCCGAGCGCAAGGCGCAATTTGAAAAAGATTTAAGGCTGCTGGTTTCGCGGATTTCAGATGAAAGCGTGCGCAAGCACTACATGGCAGACATGACAACAAGGCTGGATACGCTGTTCCAGCGCGCCCCGCGGTTTGGCGGATTTCGCGCAAAAACCGCTTTTAGCCCGCAAAAGCCCTGGAAAAAGGGCCAAAAGGCCTGGGAAATGCAATCTCCGGCATCGCCCCAGCTTAAGGCCATGGCGGGCGGCGCCACGGCTGCCAAGGCATTGGAAAGGCGGCAAAACATGATTGTTCTGGCACTGATCAATCATCCGGAGCTCATTTCCGACTTTCTGGACGAGTTTGCCGCAGTGGAATTCTCGGCCAGGTCGCTTGACTCCCTCCGTACACAAATCATAAATAGCGCGACTTCGGGGGCGGGACTTGATAATTCCGCCTTGAGGAGCCACCTGATATCAAGAGGTTTCGGTCCTGATCTGGACCGCCTCGAAAACCAGGCGACGCGTTTGAACGAATGGTTTCTGGGTCCTGCGGCTGCACAAGATGATGCCCGGACTGGCCTGCGTCAAATGTTCGCCTTACACCGGAAAACCGTTACGCTCGAGCGGGAGCTAAAGGCGGCAGAGGCCGTTTTTGTTGCCGATCCGACTGAGGAGAATTTCAACGCCCTTTCGGGATTGCGCGAGGAATTGCTTTCGGCCACTGGTTCTGAAGCCCTTATTGCAGGCTTCGGCGCCGCTTCTGGCCGTGTGGTTGACGCGATATCCTGAGAGGCATCATCGGATTGAAGCTGGTTAATGGCCGCTTAAGACGGCCTGTCTAGTTTTCACCCGAATCACCCCATTTTGTGCGAATCACCCATCGCATGACGTCGACCTAAGGATTATTTCATGGCCCGTGCAGCCCCAACCCGCGAAACCAAGCAAGAAGACCAGGACAATGCCCAGACGGCAGAAGACCAGGACAATGCGGCCGATGCGCCGGCAGATGGTTCTGATTCCCCCATTCTCGACCTTTCTGACGCTGCCGTCAAACGGCTGATCAAAACGGCCAAGGCACGCGGCTATGTGACGCTCGACGAGCTCAATTCGGTGATGCCTTCTGAAGAGGTGACCTCCGACCAGATCGAGGACATCTATTCCATGCTGGCCGACATGGGGATTACCGTTGTTGAAAGCGAAGAAGAAACCGAAAATGTGGTCGCCAAGGTTGAGGGCGAGGAGAGCTCTGAAACCGCCGTTGTCAAGGTTGAGGCCGCGAAGCTTCCCACCGACCGTACCGATGATCCCGTGCGCATGTATCTGCGCGAGATGGGGCAGGTGGAGCTTCTGTCACGCGAGGGCGAAATTGCCATTGCCAAGCGCATCGAGGCCGGACGCGAGGCAATGATCGCCGGGCTTTGCGAAAGCCCCTTGACGTTCCAGGCCATCATCATCTGGCGCGATGAACTCAATGAAGGCAAGATTTTGCTGCGCGACATCATTGACCTGGAAGCCACCTATGCCGGCCCTGATGCCAAGAACAATCAGCCGGTGCAGGCGCCGCAACCCTATGTGCCGCCCAAGGAAGAAGTGCGCAAGCAGGCCGAACTCAAGCGGCCCGAACGCCTGAAGCAGGCGCAGGCCTCACGCCGCGCCGATGATGAATATGGCGATGTGCTCAGCCCCGAGGATTTCGACAAGCCCGTTGTGGAAGAAGATGATGACGACGAGGGCGATGATCTTGGTGTTTCACTTTCGGCCATGGAAGCGGAACTGAAGCCCAAGGTTCTCGAAATCTTTGACTCGATTGCCAAGCAATACAAGTCGCTCCGCAAGCTGCAGGACCAGGAGGTGGCGGAATCCACCGAGCTTTCGCCCTCCCAGGAGCGGCGCTACCGCAAGCTGCGCGATGACATCATTGCGGAAGTGAAATCACTGTCGCTCAACAATGCGCGCATCGAGGCGCTGGTTGAACAGCTTTATGACATCAACAAGCGGCTGAACTCGCTGGAAGGCCGCCTGATGCGGCTGGCGGAAACCTATAAAGTTCCGCGTACGGAGTTTCTCAAGGAATACCAGGGCGAGGAACTGGAAATGGACTGGCTGAAGCGCGTTGGCCGCCTCAGCAAGCATGGCTGGAAGAAATTCGCCAATGACGAGAAGGAATCGATCCGCGTCATCCGCGACGAGATCTTCGAGCTGGCCACCGCCACCGGCCTGCAAATTCCGGAATACCGCAAGATCGTGGCCATGGTGCAGAAGGGCGAGCGCGAGGCGCGCATTGCCAAGAAGGAAATGGTGGAGGCCAATCTTCGCCTGGTGATTTCCATTGCAAAGAAATATACCAACCGCGGCCTGCAGTTCCTCGATCTCATCCAGGAAGGCAATATCGGGCTGATGAAGGCTGTCGACAAGTTCGAATACCGCCGCGGCTACAAGTTCTCGACCTATGCCACTTGGTGGATCAGGCAGGCCATCACCCGCTCGATCGCCGACCAGGCGCGCACCATCCGCATCCCCGTGCACATGATCGAGACCATCAACAAGATCGTGCGGACGTCACGCCAGATGATGCACGAGATCGGCCGCGAGCCGACGCCTGAGGAACTGTCGGAAAAGCTTTCGATGCCTCTGGAAAAGGTGCGGAAGGTGATGAAGATCGCCAAGGAGCCGATCAGCCTTGAAACGCCCGTGGGCGACGAGGAAGATTCCCATCTCGGTGACTTCATCGAGGACAAGGGCGCCATCCTCCCGATCGACGCCGCCATCCAGGCGAACCTCAGGGAAACCACAACCCGCGTGCTCGCCTCACTGACGCCACGCGAAGAACGCGTGCTCCGCATGCGCTTCGGCATCGGCATGAACACCGACCACACGCTGGAAGAAGTGGGCCAGCAGTTCAGCGTGACGCGAGAGCGTATCCGCCAGATCGAGGC
>JANMAE010000076.1:0-19163 GCA_031359445.1 Hyphomicrobiales bacterium
TCCAAAAAGCTGGCGCCGCCGAAGATGCTGACGTAAATGGGATAGCCGGTCGCTGGATCGATCATATCCGCCGCATTGGCCTGGGGGGCCAAGAGGGCCGCCGCCGTGAGCGCAACGCCTGCCAATAGTCTTCTCGCATCATTGAATTTCATTCTTGCAATCCTCTGGAATCAAATCGGAACGTCTACTTCAAGCACGATACAGCTTCATCGAGAGTTAAGGAAAGCGCTCATTGCCCACACAAGCTCGTTTTTGCAAAAATGTGTCGGAAATGCCACAGCAATGGGGCGAGGCATTGACAGGTTTCAGGAATAAATCGGGAAGCGTTTGGTGAGCGACAAAACCTTTTTCTTTACCGCTGCTTCCATCTTGGCATTGCCCTGTTCTCCGTGTTTTGCGAGGCCGTCCAGCACCTCGTTGATCAGCGCGCCGATGTGCTGGAACTCTTCCCTGCCGAAGCCGCGGGTGGTTCCTGCTGGCGTGCCCAAGCGGATGCCCGAGGTGATGGTGAAGGGAGCGGGGTCGAACGGGATGCCGTTCTTGTTGCAGGTGATGTAGGCGCGACCGAGGGCGGCTTCGGAGGACTTGCCGGTCAGGCCCTTCTTGCGCAGGTCGACCAGCATCAGATGGGTATCGGTTCCGCCGGAAACGACATCGCAACCACCGTCCATCATGGCCTGTGCGAGGGCCTTTGCGTTGGCTACCACCTGGGCTGCATATTTCTTGAAGGCAGGCCGCAGGGCTTCCCCGAAAGCCACAGCCTTGGCCGCGATGACATGCTCCAAAGGGCCTCCCTGAAGGCCGGGGAAGACGGCTGAATTGATTTTCTTGCCCATGGCTTCATCGCGCGACAGAATCAAGCCCCCACGCGGGCCTCGGAGTGTTTTATGTGTCGTGGTGGTGACGATGTGGGCGAAATCCAATGGGCTTGGATGTGCGCCGCCGGCCACGAGGCCGGCAAAATGCGCCATGTCCACCATGAGATAGGCGCCTACGCTGTCTGCAATCTGGCGGAAACGGGCAAAATCGAGAATTCGGGGATAGGCTGAGCCACCCGCAATGATGAGCTTGGGCTTTACTTCCAGCGCTTGAGCGGCAAGCGCGTCATAGTCTATCAGATGGTTATCTTCGCGCACCTTATAGGGCGCTACCTTAAACCATTTACCGGACTGATTTACCGGCGAACCATGGGTGAGGTGACCACCGCAAGCGAGGTCCAGCCCCATGTAGGTTTCACCAGGATTGAGCAACGCGAAGAACACGGCCTGATTTGCCTGTGCGCCGGAATGGGGCTGCACATTGGCAAAGGTGCAGTCAAACAGCTTGCAGGCGCGTTCGATGGCCAAGTTTTCGGATACATCCACATATTGGCAGCCGCCATAATAACGGCGACCGGGATAGCCCTCGGCGTATTTGTTTGTCATGACCGAGCCCTGCGCTTCCATGACGGCGCGCGAGACGATGTTTTCGGAAGCAATCAGCTCGATTTCGTTTTGCTGGCGTTGCAGCTCTTTTGCGATAGCCTTTGCGATTTTGGGATCGGTCTTTGCCAGTTTTTCCTTGAAAAACCCAGGAAACAGGGGAGCCTTTGCTTTCCGCTTCTTCTGGATCGTTTTCTTCACTGCCATGAGAATCCCTCTACGTTGCGGGGCAAAATAACAAATGCTCGCGTGAGGTCCAGTACTATATGGATATGGCAAGCACGTGTGCTGGAAAGCGACCGTGTTTAATTATTTTTGCGCCTGTCAGTTTGTTGCAGACACGGTCTTTTCTGGTTTCACTGTTATTTTCTTGGCTGGCGCAATTGTCTGCGCGGAAGCTTCGACTTTGCAATCCTTCACAGGCTTGCCGTCAGATCCAAGTTTACATTTGGTATCGGGTTTTTTCGCTGTTGTGGAAGCAAGCTTCACTTTGGCAACAACGAGCTTGGGCTTTGCAATATTTGCATCAGCAACAGGAACCGGCGATTTTGCTTTGGCGGTAGCGACTGCAAGTTTCTTGTCAACAGACTTCACCGGCTTTGCGACCGCAAGTACTTTCGGTCTTGTGGATGTTGTTGCTAATTTTTTCACCGGCGTTTTGGGCTTTACTGTTTCCGGATGGTAATTTGCCCAATCAAAAAGACCTGGGAACTTGCGTTTGAAAGCCGCAGGATTAGCTTTTGCCGCAATCCTCGTGACAGCAGATGAAATCGCTGCAGCGGGTTTTGCCGGATTTAACATCGCCATTGTTGGCTTCTTACCGATACGTCGGCCAAATAAGGAGAAGCTGTCTGCTTCGGCTGCGTCCAGGGCAGCGACCTGGCGCGGAATGGGTTGCAGCACAAATCTTTGTCCGTCCGCACTCGATTCACCAACCGGCAAAGGCTGGCCCACGACAAATCCAGTGCCATCCAAATTGTAAACGTCGCGGCGGAACGCAACGGTGCCACCCGTTGTCGGCCAGGCCGTAAGATAGGCTACGCGAAGCTGCGGCGGGTTCACGATGACTTCGTCCAAGCGCTCGAGAGATTCTGCCAAGGACGCAATCTTTTCGGCGTTGAAGCCATTCTGTCCGTTGAGAATCCAATTTATCAGAATGGCGATCTTGTCCACACGAACACAGCCTGAGCTATAGAAACGTCCACCCGTCGCAAACAGTTGGCGTTCGGGCGTGTCATGCAGGTAAATTCCGAAAGGACTGGTGAAATTGATCTTCGCGGTGGCCATAGCGTTTTCACCGCCCGGTTCCTGTCGGAAGTGATAGTTGTCCACGACAGCCGTACGCCAATCAATGTGGCTTGGGTCCACTTCTGGCCCCCCTACCCCTTGAAATACGTGAATGTTCATATCACGCAAAATGGAAGTGTTTCCGTTCATAATCTTAGGGACAATGTCGCGCTCAATAATAGAAGGAGGCGCGTTCCAATAGGGATTGAAGGCCACGTTCGACAGAGCTGTCATTACCACGGGGGTCGGGCGTTCGGGCCTGCCAACAATGGCATTGTGGCGGGAAAACACATAATTTCCATCCACGGTCTCAATTTGCTGGGCTGGCACGTTCACTACCACGTAGCGGTTACCCAGGTTCTGCGAATATTCTGCAAGGCGTGGAATATTTGCCCTGAGGGTGGATAGACGTTCGGCAGCAGATACATTCAAAGCCTGCAGCGTCGCTCCATCGACCTGGCCACTTGCGACCAAGCCGTTATTGCGTTGAAACCGCATGACGGCATCTTTAGTGGCGGATGTAAAAATTGAGGCAAATTCGCCTTGTGTTGCCTCCTGTCGGAGGTAACCTTCGAGGAAGAGGCGCTGGTTCAGGGCAACAATTCCCTTGTTGGTGCTGCCCTGCTTATAGCTGCCCTTTGGAACAGTTGGCCAGCCACCACTGCTGACGATCTGGGCGTAGCGGCTCTCAGCTGCTGCCATCGCAGATGGGCCATTTACGGAAAGCATTGGCTCAACGTTTTGCGATGCCACAATTTCCGTGGCGGTTGTCGCTTTACCTTGGGCCGCGGGCGAGGAATGGTTGGTTGCAAACGATGTCGTGACTGGCTGTGCCTTCATGCCATGCTGTTTCATAAATCTAGCTTGGCGCTCCTCTTCAGACAGTTCAGCCCGAACGCTTTGCACGCCAAAGATGAAAACACTCAGAATCACTGCAAAGGTCACACCGGCGGATTTCCGCAAACTGCCAGATTTCACTATCATTATTGCCTCATTAACAACTTTGTGGTGCCGTTTTCAGGCCCAAATCACCAACCGATTATGGTACTTTCTACCAGTCCTGATGCGCGCCGTCAAAAAATGAGGAGCATCATGAGTTGCTCTTAGCCTAGAAATTCAGGCCATAATCCGGTTGGAGTGACGATTGTGAGGCGATTTTCGCATAAAAAAAGACCTTGAGGCTTTTTGGCCACAAGGTCCTGGGAATTTTACTGATTTTTAGAGACGATAGAGAATCTGATCAGTCCAGAAGCGTTCCAGACGAGTTAGAGCCTTATTCAAACGGTCAAATTCATCAATCGAAAGACCAACTACTTCTTCTACGGCCTGCAATTGACGATTGTACAACGCGTCAACGCGGTCGCGGATGGCCTGGCCTTTTGGGGTGAGCTTTACCCGTACGGAGCGCTTGTCAGAATTGGAGCGCTCGTGATTTACATATCCCGATTCAACCAGTTTCTTGAGGTTGTACGAAACGTTTGATCCCTGGTAATGGCCACGGGTTTTCAGTTCACCTGCTGTCAGTTCAGAATCGGCAATGTTGAACAGCAGCAGCGCTTGTACAGGATTGACCTCGGGCTCGCCTGAACGCTCAAAATCATCCTTGATCACATCAAGCAAACGGCGATGCAGGCGTTCAATAAGTGTCAGCGCTTCCATATACCGATGCTTGATTTCATGGCGTGCCGGACTTGGTTCGACAACGCGGACTCCCCCAATAACTTGCATATTCATGTTATCCACCTATTCCCTTGTTTGGTGAGGATGGCTTCGTTGTCCATTCCTCTTATGACCAAAGAATACGCAAAGGAATTTAAGGCGAACTGAACAGGCTCGGTAAATTTATCCTTATATTTTCGATAGTTTGTCGCTTTTTAGAAGACAGTTTATGGAGTCTTTTTTTCCACCGTTAACCAAATCCTCCGCAACATCGTTAAAAATGAACTTCTCATTGATAGGCAAAACGCATAAGAAACGGCATGTCTAAATATTTGCATGCCAGTTTTCCCGCCATTCGCATGAGACGCAACCGCAAGGCGGAATGGTCACGCAGGCTCACCTCGGAAAATGTTCTTCAAACTTCTGATCTGATCTGGCCGATGTTTATCGTGGAAGGCTCCAACACGACAATTCCCATTTCCTCCATGCCGGGCGTTGAACGTTATTCCGTTGATCTCGCGGTTCGGAGCGCAGAAGAGGCAGCAAGGCTAGGCATACCCGTGATCGCACTGTTTCCAAACACCGAACAGAATTTGAGAACAGAAGATGCGCGCGAAGCCCTGAACACCAACAATTTGGTTTGTCGAGCCGTTCGCGCGATAAAGCAGGCCGTGCCTGAGCTTGGCATCATGTGTGACGTGGCACTTGATCCCTATACGTCACATGGACATGACGGGTTACTTTTGGACGGTGTGATTGCTAATGATGCATCGGTTGCGGTGCTTGTGCAGCAAGCCTTGTGCCAGGCAGAAGCCGGCTGCGATATCATAGCGCCTTCGGACATGATGGATGGGCGCATCGGCGCCATCAGGGCGGCACTCGAAGCAGCGGGGAAAAGCGATGTTCAGATCATGGCTTACAGTGCCAAATATGCGTCTGGCTTCTACGGGCCTTTCCGTGACGCTGTTGGTTCATCAGGCACCTTGAAGGGCGACAAACGAAGTTACCAGATGGACCCCGCAAATATTGATGAGGCGCTGCGCGAAGTGGCCCTTGATCTTGAAGAAGGTGCTGATATGGTGATGGTCAAACCTGGCATGCCCTATCTGGACGTTGTGTCCAGGGTTAAACAAGAATTTGGGGTGCCTACCTTCGCCTATCAGGTGTCCGGAGAATATGCCATGCTCATGGCCGCCATTGAGCGCGGCTGGCTCGATGTAAAGAAAGTCATCCCGGAAAGCCTCATGGCGTTCAAGCGCGCGGGTGCCGACGGAATTCTTACCTATTTTGCACTGGACGTGGCTCGGGTGCTGAAAGCTAACGGTTGAGCCTTGCTATGAGGCTTGACGTATCCCAACGGTCACCGCCCATTTTCTGCACTTCGGAATAGAATTGGTCAACCAATGCAGTGACCGGCAGGTGTGCGCCGTTCTTTCGCGCTGCGTCTAAACAAATTCCCAAATCCTTGCGCATCCAATCAGTGGCAAAACCAAAATCGAATTTTCCGGCTATCATTGTCTTGTGACGGTTTTCCATTTGCCATGATCCGGCCGCTCCCTTGGAGATCACTTCAATCACGGACTCCATATCGAGACCTGCCTTGGTTCCGAAACTGATGCATTCAGCCAAACCCTGCACCAGACCCGCAATTGCTATCTGATTGCACATTTTAGCTGTCTGGCCACAGCCTGCCGGACCCAGGAGTTTGCGCATTTTAGAATAGTGGGTGATCAAGGGTTCGGCCTGCGCATAATCCTGCGGTTTCCCACCGCACATTATTGTGAGCAGGCCGTTTTCAGCACCCGCCTGCCCGCCCGAGACCGGCGCATCAACAAAGCCCAATCCGCGCTTTTCCGCTTCAGCGGCAAGTTCCTGGGCCACAATTGCAGAGGCTGTGGTATGATCAACAAAAACGGCGCCGGGCTTCATTTTATGAAATGCGCCGTGTTCGCCCAGGGCGATCTCGCGCAAATCATTATCGTTGCCCACGCAGGCGAATACAAAATCTGCCTCTTTGGCTGCCTCACCGGGTGTTGGCGCTTGCCTGCCTTTGTGTTCGCCGGTCCATTTCAGGGCCTTTTCGGAACAGCGGTTAAACACCGTCATTTCCACGCCACCTTTATCCGCCAAATGGCCTGCCATAGGGTATCCCATGACACCCAGTCCAATCCAGCTTGTTTTCACTGCCATGTTCACGACCCTCCGAGTTTAGCCTCTCTTAGCCTTCTCATGTCTTATATTCCACCCGTCATTCAATCCTTCTTGCATGCTTCACATAACCCGCATAATTTAGAATTTTGAGCGAGTTTCAGGATAATTTCCATTGAGTATTGAACGCCGAAATTTTCCGCAGTTTTTCATTACTGCACCTGCCCCTTGCCCTTATCTGCCAGGGCGCTTTGAACGAAAGGTATTCACTCATCTTGTCGGTCAGGACGCGAGAGCCCTCAATACACAGCTCTCTCGGGGAGGTTTCAGGCGAAGCCAGAATATCGCTTACCGGCCGGCCTGCGAGGGGTGTGGTGCATGTGTTTCAGTGCGGGTGCCGGTGAAAGATTTTCGCTGGAGCAAATCGTTCCGGCGCACGCTTGAACGCAACCGTGATTTGCAGGGGACGGCGGTTCGCGCCAAGGCAACGAGCGAGCACTATAGCTTGTTTCGAGACTACATTGACAGCCGACATGGAGCTGGTGGCATGGCTGAAATGAGTGTGTTGGATTTTGCCTCGATGGTGGATGAGACTTACGTTGACAGCCACATGGTGGAATACCGGTTTACTGAAAAAAGCGAGGCCAAGGGTGAACTTGCAGCAACTGTGCTGGTTGACCAACTCGATGATGGGCTTTCCCTCATATACAGCTTTTATGAACCCACATTTGAAAGCAGGAGCCTGGGCACATTCATTATTCTGGATAACATCCGACGGGCAATAGAAATGAAGATGGACTACCTCTACCTTGGTTATTGGGTGCGAGATTCCGCTAAAATGGCCTATAAGGCGAGATTCCTGCCGCAACAAAGGTTAACGCCGGAGGGCTGGACGCTCTATTCCGGTGCGTAACGCGGCTTTCTTACAACCATAAACTATATTGGGCGGTGGCTATTGGCAAAGCGATTTTGCGCAGTAGTTTGCCTTTTTGAACTATTCTGAAAATTTGGAAACTTGTTATGTCGGATTCCTGCATCGAAGACCCGCTTGGCGCCGTGAAGGTTTGCGCCCGGCTCCTCAGCGAAATTGAGGCGTTTGGATACTCGATGAAGCTGGATTATGATCCGCACAAGTTTGCCGAAGACAAACTTGCAGCGCGTGAAAATCCTCTCACGCCTTACTTCGATCCAGCGGTTTGCGGCTTTACCCCTGAACGGTTTTTTTGGATGAAGCTCACCAACGGCGATGGCAAAATTGCTGCTCTTCAGGCCTATCGATATGATCTGGTTGACCCCAGCTTGGCTGAATGGGGGCCTTCATATATTATAGGTCTTTATATGCGGCGACAGGAAATGCTGATTCCACTTCATACCGATCCACCCAGGAACAGCATATCGCGCCGCCTTAAAGGCAAGCTGGTTTACCACGGCGAATTTTGGATCGACCCGCATGCACGCAACCGGAAACTTCTCGAAGTGTTTTCAAGGCTGGGCATGATTCTCACGCACCTTAAATGGAACCCAGATGCTGTTTGGGCTTTATGCAGCAAGAATATGGCTGCGCATGGCCATCCCAACCGCATGGGATATCCATATCTTGAAAGCGGTTTCTTGCGTTGGAAGTGGACCAGTGAAGAAAATTATCATGTGGAGTGGTTGAACGTTGCCGAGCGCTCAGCGATTGCTCAAATGATCAACGACATGAATTCGCATGAGGACGGAATTTAAACCGGCCTGATTCCCACTTCAGCAATTTCCGTTACGACGCTGACGCGATTATGCGATTTGGATCCGGGTTTTGGAATAACAATTCGCTGATACGGCACCCATCTCACAATATTGTCCGGCATCCGCATTGCGGCCAAGACATGATCATATCTCCGCTTTCCGGTTTTGAGGACATCGGAATATGCTTCATAGACGATATCATCATATGAGCCACCGTTCACATAGGGATAGGATCGCGGCGACAGGCCATAAAATTTTGCTATTGTGGATTGAGAGCCTATCCGTTCTATCATGTATTGTTGGGAATCTTCCTCAAACACAAAATCGATAGATGCTTCATCCATTGTCGATTGATCGTTCCACATTTTTTGCAGAAGCGGTGGCAAGTTCTGGTTGGATGGATCCTGTTGTTCCACATATGCACGTTTGGTAATGTGAAGTTCGCTTTTGCCTATTACCTGCTCGATGCGGTCAATGGCAGCCTTGGCCGTTTGGAAAATTTCTTCGAACCAGCCTGACAAATAAAATCGTAAAACCACTGGTAAACGCGCCGTCGGAAGCGTTTCGATGACGTAATATAGGGACGCGAAACTTGGAGAGAAAACTGACCATTTCACTTCGGTGCCGTGAGTGCCCGTTGTAACCCGCACAGAACCTTCCTGATGCAGTCGAGCATGCTCCACTTCTGGAGAAACTATATCGGCAGCAGAAAACTGAAGCTTTCTTCCCGATTGAATCCAAAATCTTTGGCCGTCCATGCCATCTCCGTCGCCGCAACGATGAGTTTGCGCGATATACACATGATGTTATTGATTAAGATAACAGCAAGTTAAGGATTTATGTGGAAATGCATAAAACGTTAGCAACCTTCTGTCTTGGTAAATACAATAATACTTAAGAAAACCGGTTGCTTTTAGGGAAACCCTTGGGTGGCAGCTTACCCGATTGGGCACGCTCTCCTATCCAATCCGCAAGATCGGTAACGGTCCATGTCCGACCGGACGCATCCAGCCACGTAAGCCCCTGTTTCAGGTTAAACGTGCAAGCATCCGATAGACCGCCATCCTTGAACTTTTGCATGCGGACGCCTTTGCCACGGGCCATTTCAGGAAGCTCTGTCAATTTGAAAATGTTCATTTTGCGGTTATCACCTACGGTGGCAACGTAGTTGTCTATTTCACCCACTGCGAAACAAACTTGCGCTTCGACGGGGACCTTAACATTAAGTACTTGTTTGCCTTTTCGGGTGTTCGCCACACATTCGTCCTCCATTACAATGAACCCGTCACCTTCTGTTGACGCCACAAGGCGTTTCGCTCCTGGCTTGTGAACAAAAAGATCCACAATGGAATCTGTAGACTCAAGTTCGGCCATGAGACGGACAGGTTCGCCATGGCCGCGGCCGCCCGGCAACTTAGCTGCTTCCAAGGTGAAAAATTTTCCGGATGACGAGAACAGCATGATTTTGTCGGTGCTATAGGCATTAAAGACGAATTTGCCACTGTCACCGTCCTTGTAGGTCAAAGCGGAAGGATCTTCGAGATGACCTTTCATGGTCCTGATCCAGTTCTTTTCGCTGCAGACCACTGTGACAAGTTCTTTTTCGATCATGGATTGTTCGAGATCAAGATCAATTTCCGGAGCTTCGGCAAAATCCGTGCGGCGTTTGCCAAGTGGCGTTTTCTTGCTGAATTTTTCCTTCACCGACTTGATTTCGTCTGCCACCTGCTGCCATTGCAGATCGTCGGATTTCAAAAGAGCTTTGAGACCCTTCTGCTCTTTGGTCAGACTGTCATTTTCCGTGCGAATTTCCATTTCTTCGAGCTTGCGCAAGGCTCGCAAGCGCATATTCAAAATGGCTTCGGCCTGCACATCCGTGAGGTTAAAGCGGGCCATCAAAGCTGTCTTGGGTTCATCTTCTTCGCGGATGATGCGAATGACTTCATCCAGGTTCAGATAAGCGATGAGATAGCCACCAAGAACTTCCAGTCGGCGGGCAATTTCGCCTAACCGGAATTCGGTGCGGCGTACCAGAACCGTCTTACGGTGTTCAAGCCATTCGCGGAGCACTTCGGCCAGCGACATCACCTTGGGGATTTTGCCAGCAGACAGCACATTCAGATTGAGCGGGATGCGGGCTTCCAGTTCGGTATTGCGGAACATTTGCTCCATCATCACCGCGGGATCCACCGCGCGCGATTTTGGTTCAAGAACAATGCGGATATCTTCTGCGGACTCATCCCGGATGTCGTTGAGCAACAGGAGTTTTTTTGAGGTGAGCAGCTCAGCACATTTTTCGATGAGACGGCTTTTTTGAACGAGATATGGTATTTCGGTGATTACAATCTGCCATGCCCCACGGCCCAAGTCTTCCACCGACCACCGTGCACGCACGCGGAAACCGCCCCGTCCGGTTTTGTATGCTTCCAGTATGGAACTACGATCGTCGATAATGATGCCGCCAGTCGGGAAATCAGGCCCAAGCACAAACTGCGTCAACTTTTCCACCCCAGCATTGGGAAACTTGATGAGATGCAGAGCCGCATCGCAGAGTTCAGCAGCATTGTGCGGGGGAATGGATGTTGCCATGCCTACGGCAATGCCGGTCGATCCATTGGCCAAGAGATTTGGAAACGCGCCTGGCAGCACTACGGGCTCCTGCACGGTGCCGTCATAGTTGGGGCGGAAATCAACGGTGTCCTCGTCCAGATTTTCAAGCAGCAGCTTTGCCACCTCTGTCATTCGTGCTTCGGTGTAGCGATAGGCAGCAGCACTATCACCATCGATGTTGCCAAAATTTCCCTGGCCATCAATCAAGGGATAACGGGACGAAAAATCCTGCGCGAGGCGCACCAATGCATCATAGATCGACTGGTCGCCATGCGGATGGTAGCCGCCCATGACATCACCCACGATCTTCGCGGATTTCTTGAATGCCGTTCCAGGATCAAGCCGCAGCAGCCGCATGACATGCAATAGCCTGCGGTGGACAGGTTTCAAGCCATCGCGGACATCAGGGAGCGCGCGATGCATGATGGTTGACAGGGCATAGGCCAAATACCGCTCCTCCAGCGCTTCGCGCAGTTGAATGGGTTCGACCTTGTTGGGTTCTTCTGGCGGAGAAATGGGTGTTTTTTTCATGATTCGTTCAAGTATAGCAGTGTGATTAAACGCGCTGTACCAACACCTTGCAGATGGGCTTTTTGCCCCATACCTGCTCGGCTGCGCGCCGCACGGCGATGCGAACAGTTTCCGCTACCGTTGCGTCATCTTTCCTGCGGAGTTTTGGCATGGTTTCGAAGGCATCTTCTGCAGCATCGAGCAGATCAGCCTCAAGTCCTGCCGGGAGGCCATCTGACGTTATCTGCATATCATCGGCAAGGTGATGTTTTTCATCAAGGGCCAAGGAAAGGAATACGATGCCCACAATGGAAACTTTTCTTCGCTGCTTGGCGGGACCGTCCTCAGCAGGAACTATAAGCTTACCATCTACGTGAAGACGCCCACTTGTTACCTGATCATAATTTTCCAAGGGGAATGGGGAGAGACGCATTATATTGCCGTCCACCGGAACGAGAGTCTGGGTGATACCACATTCCTGTACGAACTTCGCATGGGCGCGCAAATGTCGGGCTTCCCCATGCATGGGCACCAGTGCCTTGGGTTTCAACCAGTCATACATGATTTTTAACTCTCCCTGGCGGGGATGGCCTGATGTATGGACGAGAGCTTCGTCTGCCGTGAGAACATCAACATCCAGTTTCGCCAGATTATTGTGAACGCGGGACACTTCTTTTTCATTTCCGGGAATCGTGCGCGACGAAAAGACCACAAGATCTCCTGAATTCAGCGCAATATTGGGATGCTGGTCTTCCGCTATTCGTGATATTGCGGCGCGCGGCTCGCCCTGGCTGCCGGTGCAGAGCAACAAAATTTTTCTTGGAGGAAGATAGCCAAAAGAGTCTTCGTCAAGAAATGCGCCTGCGTCCTGCAGATATCCGCAGGCTCGCGCTGCTTCTATTGTGTAGCGCATGGCGCGACCGGCGAGCACGACTTCGCGGCCATGCGCGCGCGCTGCACGAACGGCAGAGGCCATGCGTTCCACATGAGAGGCAAAAGTGGTGATTGCAACTCGGCCTTTGGCCTGGCCCACAATGTTCATCAGAGATTCGGCTACGTGACTTTCACTTGGTGACAGGCCTTCACGCAGCACATTGGTGGAATCACACACCAGAACATCCACACCTTCATTACCAATTTCAATCAAACGCTTTTCGTCAAGACCGGCCCCTAGTGTTGGAGTGCGGTCGATTTTCCAGTCGCCTGAATGGAAGGCTGTTCCATATTTGGTTTTGATGAAAAGTGCACAGGGTTCTGGGATTGAATGCGTAACGTTCACGAATTCCAGGTCAAAGCCTCCAATTCGGAATTTTCCACCCAGCGGAATAATATGAACTTTGACTTCCTCGTCAAGTCCGTGTTCCTTCAATTTGTTGTTGAGAAGCTCGGCTGCAAAGGGCGTGCAATAGATCGGGCAACGCAGTTGTGGCCAAAGCCAAGGGACGCCACCAATGTGGTCTTCATGGGCGTGGGTGAGCACCAGGCCTGCCAGTTTCTTTCTATTCTTGGCGATGAAATGCACATCTGGCAAAATGACATCTACGCCGGGTTCAGCGCTTTCGCCAAACTTGACCCCCAGATCAACCATCAACCATTCACGATGGTCATCTGGCCCCTGCCCATAGCAGTAGCAATTCATGCCAATTTCGCCGGTGCCGCCCATTGGCAATATCACGAAATTCGCGCCGTGGTTTTTCTTATTCGCGTTCATTGTTTTCCTGATCGAAGATTTTCCAGTTCGGCAAACCGAACATCGCCCGCGTAAACCGATCTTGCAATTCCATCACTCATTGTCACGAGCAAGGCGCCGTCGGTGGCTATTCCGTTGCAATAACCTGGCTTGCCGTCCAGCAAAAGGTTTTTTCCAATTCCCACCGCACGGTCCATCCATTCATTTCGAATGATTGGAAACCCCTTGCCCTCATCCCAAATTACTATCCATTTACAAAGGCTTACTGCAAGTTTCTCCAATACCGAAAGAGGAGGTAAGCTGTTACCCAAGGCAGCCACCGGATAAGGTGTATCGGCTGGAGCATTGCCAAGATTTATGCCGCATCCCAAAGCTATTTGCGTGGGTGATGTATTTAGAACTTCGGCCAGGATGCCGCAAAACTTTGCACCATCCATGAGAACATCGTTGGGCCACTTGAGAGAGAATGACGCATCCGGTCTCAGCTCTGTGGCCAATTCATGAACTGCAATTGCAGCTACAAAACTGATCTGCGCTGCCGCCTGCGGTGCGCATGCCATGCAGAACAGATAGGTGACATAGAGATTTCCCGGCTCTGATACCCAGGTTCGACCTTGGCGACCCCTGCCGCCAATTTGCTTGTCCGCGCATATCCACAGCGGACCTGTTTCACCAGACAAGGCCTGACGCCGTGCCTCGGCATTGGTTGAATCAATGCTGTGGAAATGCAGAAGACGATGGCCCTGTGGAAGCTTCAATAGAGCGATTGGGCGGCTGTTCCCGCCAAACTTACAAGATAATTTGCGAAGCCTACAAACAGCAAGGTGAATGCACCGCTCGCGTAGGCCACCCATTTTACTTCGCCATCCATGACATCGAATTCTGCCGCGGGATCGTCGAAGTACATGACCTTTACTATCCGCAGATAATAGTAGGCACCTACGACACTCGTTATCACGCCAATTACTGCAAGTGCATAGAGGCCCGATTTGACGGCGGCAAGGAAGACAAAGTATTTGGCGAAGAAACCAGCAAGCGGCGGAATGCCTGCCAGCGAAAACATCAACATGGCGAATACAAAAGCGAGGCCTGCGTTGTTGCGTGCGAGGCCCGCAAGATCAGAGACCTGCTCAACATACTGCCCCTTGCGCCGCATGGCGATAACGCAGGCGAATACACCCAATGTAGAGATGAGATAGATCATCATATATACAACGATGCCGCGTACGCCTTCCTGACTTCCGGAGGCGAGCCCCACAAGTGCATAACCCATGTGGCCTATTGAGGAATAGGCCAACAGTCGCTTGATGTTGTTTTGGCCAATGGCAGCAAATGCTCCCAGAGCCATGGAAGAGATAGAGATGAAAACCAGGATTTGCTGCCAGTCGTGAACGACTGAGGCGAAGGGAGAAACCATGACGCGAATGAAAAGGGCCATTGCAGCCATTTTGGGTGCGGCAGCAAAAAACGCTGTGACGGGTGTGGGAGCGCCTTCATAGACGTCCGGCGTCCACATATGAAAGGGAACCAAGGAAACCTTGAAGGCAAGGCCTGTTATGATGAACACCAGCCCAAATATCAGGCCAATGCCTGAGCCATAGGCCGCAAGTGCAGCAGCGATTCCCTGGAATGTTGTTGTACCTGTGTATCCATAAACAAATGATGCACCGTAGAGGAGCATTCCTGATGCCAGGGCGCCCAGCACAAAATACTTCAGCCCTGCTTCGGAAGATCGGGAACTTTCACGGTCAATGGCGGCCACCACATATAAGGCCAGGGACTGGAGTTCAAAACCCACATAAAGGGAAATGAGGTCCCCTGCTGACACCATCATCATCATACCCACGGTGGCAAGCATGACCAGAATGGGGTATTCAAAGCGCTCCATTTGAATGCGCTTCATGAAGCTGCTGGAGAGAACTATTGCCACCGCAGACCCAAAAAGAGCCAGAACCTTCATGACACGCGCGAAACTATCTACCACGAAGGCACCGCCGAAAGCTGCTTGCGTGTCGCCTCCCGTAAATATCACGAGTAGCGTAACAAGTCCGAGCGAGAGGATTGCGCCTATTGTTACCTGATTGGTGGCATCGCCCTTCTTAAATACACCGAACATGAGAAGCGCCATGGCAAGAACTGCCAGCACGATTTCCGGAAGGGCTGCAGCAGAGTCATAATTTTGCAGGAAATTCATTGCGACTGCCCCTATTGCATTGCGACGGTTTGAACCGTTTTCATGAGATTTTCGACTGTTGCGCCAAACACATCAAGGATTGGCGCGGGATAGATGCCGAAGAAGATGGTGAGAACCACCAGCGGGGCTAATGTCAGAACCTCCCTCGGGGTCATATCGACAATTGCTGAAAGCGAAGCTTTTTCCATTTTGCCGAACACGACGCGGCGATAGAGCCACAAGGCATAGCATGCCGACAAGATGACTCCCGTTGTTGCCAGGAAGGCAGCCCAGGTGTTGGCCTGAAAGGTTCCAAGCAAGACAAGGAATTCGCCCACAAAGCCTGACGTTCCAGGAAGCCCTACGTTCGCCATCGTAAACAACATGAAAGTGAAGGCGTAAAGCGGCATGCGGCTCACAAGCCCGCCATAGGCGGTAATTTCACGTGTATGCATCCGATCGTAAACAACGCCCACGCAAAGGAACAATGCGCCCGATACCAGACCATGCGAGATCATCTGGAACATGGCGCCATCAATGCTCTGCCGGGTCATGGCGAAAATTCCAATGGTGACAAAACCCATATGCGCTACCGACGAATAGGCAATCAGCTTTTTCATGTCCTCCTGCATCAGGGCGACCAGCGATGTATAAATAATGGCAACGACCGACAGCGTATAAATGAAGGGTTGAAAATAGTGAGAGGCGTCGGGAAACATAGGGAGCGAGAAACGCAGGAAGCCATAGCCACCCATTTTCAAAAGGATGGCCGCCAGTATAACGGAACCTGCTGTTGGCGCTTCCACGTGAGCGTCGGGAAGCCAAGTATGCACAGGCCACATCGGCATCTTCACTGCAAAGGAAGCAAAGAATGCCAGCCACAACCATGTTTGCATTTCGGGAGGAAAGCCCGGATTGCGGGAGAGGAGCTGGACGATATCGGTTGTGCCGGACTGCCAATACATCGCGATTATGGCAATCAGCATCAGGACTGATCCCAGCAATGTATAAAGGAAGAACTTGAAGCTTGCATAAACACGGCGGGGACCTCCCCAAACACCGATAATCAGGAACATTGGAATGAGGCCAGCTTCGAAGAAGACATAAAACAACACGATGTCCAGCGCGCAGAACACGCCGATCATCAAGGTTTCCAGCACCAGGAACGCGATCATGTATTCACGCACACGTTTTTCCACATGCCAGCTTGCAAGAATGCAGATCGGCATCAGGAAGGTGGTTAGAAACACAAATGGCATCGAAATGCCGTCCACGCCCATCTGGTAAAATGCGATACCGCCCATCCAGTCACGGCGTTCCACCAATTGGAACCCGGATTCGGCTGTATTGAAATTCAGCCATACCAGAAGTGAAACAACGAAGGTGACTACGGTTGTCCATAAGGCGGTCCAACGGATGCTTCGTTTAGACGTTTCATCGTCACCGCGGGTTATCAAGATGAATGCCACCCCAATAAGTGGTGCGAAGGTCACGAAGGAAAGAATAGGCCAGGCCTGCATTATTGTGTTCCTCCGAACGTAAACCAGGACACAAATGCAGCTACTCCAAGCAGCATGGCGAAGGCATAGTGATACAAGTAACCGGATTGGAGGCGAACCACGCCGCGCGTTACGTCAACAACGCGTGCAGAAATACCATCTGGTCCCAGGCCGTCGATGACAACGCCATCACCCTGCTTCCAGAGTGTCTTGCCCAGCCACATTGCCGGACGTACAAAAATGAAATCATAGAACTCGTCAAAATACCACTTGTTGAGCAGAAACTGGTAGATCGGCCAATGCATTGTGGCCAGTTTTCTTGGAAGCGAGGTGTCGCGGATATAAAACTGGTATGCCACCAGAAAACCCAGCACCATCACAATGAAAGGCATGAGAGAAACCAGTTGTGGAACTTCATGGATGGCGTGAATAATTTCATTGCCGGGCGCGCGGTACAGGGATGATCCCCAAAACAACGCCTCATCATGGCCGATGAAATAGTCCTTGAAAATGAAACCCGCGGCAAGCGCTCCGGCAGCCAGAACATAGAGCGGGACCAACATGACATTGGGGCTCTCATGCACATGCGACATTGTTTCAGCGTCCGCGTTGGGTTTGCCGTTAAATGTCATGAATGCCAATCGCCATGAATAAAACGAGGTGCAGAAAGCCGCGATAATCAGGAGGCTAAAGGCCAGCAGATTATTTCCCGCGAAGGCGCTCTCAATGATCGCGTCCTTCGAATAGTAACCAGCAGTCAGGGGAAAACCAGTCAGGGCAAGATTGCCTATCACCATAAGGCCCCAGGTTTTGGGGATGTAGCGGCCAAGGCCACCCATCTTTCGCATATCCTGTTCGCCGGACATGGCATGGATAACTGAACCCGATCCCAGGAACAGCAAGGCTTTGAAGAATGCGTGCGTAAATAGGTGGAATATGGCAGCGCCATAGGCACCCAGGCCCAATGCCACAAACATATAGCCCAGCTGCGAACATGTGGAATAAGCGATCACACGTTTGATATCGTTCTGGACGAGACCCACAGTTGCGGCGAAGAAGGCGGTGACGGCGCCTATGATGACTACGAATTCCCTGGCGTGGGGCGCAAGTTCAAACAGCGGTGACATGCGCGCAACCAGAAATACGCCGGCGGTTACCATCGTCGCAGCATGAATGAGGGCTGAGACGGGTGTCGGGCCTTCCATGGCGTCGGGCAGCCAGGTGTGCAAGAGAAATTGTGCTGACTTGCCCATTGCTCCCATGAAGAGCAGCAGGCACAGAACCGTAAGCACGTCCGCATTCCAACTGAGGAAATGCATTGTTTTGCCAACGGCAGAGGGAGCCGCCGCAAAAATCGTATCGAATTCGATGGATTGAAAGATGTAGAAACACCCGAAAATGCCCAAGGCAAAACCGAAATCGCCGACCCGATTTACCACGAAGGCTTTGATGGCGGCGGCATTGGCGGATTCGCGGGTGTACCAAAAACCGATCAACAAATAGGAGGCAAGGCCCACGCCTTCCCAGCCAAAGAACATTTGCAATAGATTGTCGGAGGTTACCAGCATGAGCATGGCAAACGTGAAGAGCGAAAGAAAAGCAAAAAAGCGCGGCTGATGTTCATCATGGCTCATGTAGCCCAGCGAATAAATATGCACGAGGGCCGAGACCGTGTTTACAACAACGAGCATGACAGCCGTCAACGTGTCGATACGGAGCGTCCAGTTCGCCGACAGCGTGCCAGAATTTACCCAGCGCATGACTTCAATTTTTACGTCCTGGCCATCATTCAGGAAACCTACGAAAGCAATCCATGAGAGAACGGCAGAAATGCAAAGAAGAGCTGTTGTAAGATACATGGGCCAAGGCGGACCATCGTAATGACCCTCATGATCATGCTGCGCATGGTCTGCGTGAGTGGCGTGATCGCCGTAAACATCGGCGTCAGAACCCAGGTTCCGAAATATGCGCGTGCCGCCGAAGCCTGCGATGAGTGCACCAATAAGCGGAAGGAATACGATGGCCTGATACATGCTGCGCGTCAGCCCTTCATGAGATTGATGTCTTCCACCGCGATTGATCCGCGGTTACGGAAGTATGTTACAAGAATGGCAAGTCCGATGGCGGCCTCACCGGCAGCTACTGTCAATACAATCAACGCGAAAACTTGACCCACCAGATCATTCAATGCCGCTGAAAAAGCCACGAGGTTTATGTTTACCGCAAGCAGCATGAGTTCTATCGACATCATGATGACGATGACATTTTTGCGGTTCAGGAATATGCCGAATATGCCTATGGTAAAAAGTATGGCGGCAACGGTGAGATAATGCGTGAGACCAATCACCATGATTAAATCCCCTGCCCTGGCTTGACTTTGATGATTTCAACCGCTGTTGCGGGATTTCGTGCTACCTGCACAGAAATGTCCTGGCGTT
>JANMAE010000084.1:0-5835 GCA_031359445.1 Hyphomicrobiales bacterium
CACCATCTGCGCGCTGGGTGACGCCGCAGCATGGCCGGTGCAAGGCCTTATTCGCCATTTCCGCCACGTGATAGAAGACCGTATCGATCAATATTCCCGCAACGCAGATAGCGATGGCGCAGTTCGCCATGCAGCGGAGTAGCCGTCATGCACATTGCCGAACTCAATATCGGGAAGTTCAGATATCCAACCAGCGATCCGCGCATGGCAGGTTTTATGGATAATCTCGATCGGATAAATACATTGGCTGAGCGCAGTCCAGGTTTTGTATGGCGCCTTAAGGGCGACAACAACAATGCCACGGATTTTCGTGTGGGTGACGACCACGCAGTGAACCTGTCCGTTTGGGAAACACCTGTCGCATTGGAAAATTACGTGTTCAAGACTGTGCATGCGCAATTCTATAAAAACCGTGCGAAATGGTTTGAACTCATGGAAAAGCCACACATGGTGTTCTGGTGGGTTCCCGAAGGACATCAACCTACGCTTACAGAAGCAATGGAGCGGCTGGTGGATTATGAAAACAATGGTGCGACCGAAAATGCCTTCGGTTGGGCCCAGGTAATTGATGTGGAGCGCTGGCGGAACCAGCGCTGCGCATGACAAGGCGAATGTGAAATGCCCAAGATCAAGATAGACGGCGTAGAGCACGACATTGAGAATGGTACCACCTTGCTGCAGGCCTGCGAGATTGCAGGTGCAGAGGTGCCGCGCTTCTGTTTCCATGAGCGTTTGTCGATTGCAGGCAATTGTCGCATGTGCCTCGTTGAAGTGAAGGGTACGCCGAAACCGCAGGCGTCTTGCGCCATGTCGGTGAATGACCTTCGCCCCGGACCTAATGGGGAACTACCGGAAGTTTTCACGCGCACGCCGCAAGTGAAAAAAGCCCGTGAAGGCGTCATGGAATTCCTTCTCATCAACCATCCCCTGGATTGTCCGATTTGCGACCAGGGCGGCGAGTGCGATTTGCAGGACCAGGCAATGGCCTATGGCAAGTCCAACAACCGGTTTGAAGAAAACAAGCGATCGGTGGAAGACAAATACATTGGCCCGCTGGTTAAAACGCAGATGAACCGCTGCATCCAGTGCACGCGTTGCGTCCGTTTCACAACAGAAGTGGGTGGCGTCCAGGAACTGGGCCTCGCGGGCCGTGGTGAAACAGTTGAGATTACCACCTATCTTAATCAAGCCATAAGTTCCGAACTGCAAGGCAATATTATCGATCTTTGCCCCGTGGGTGCCCTAACATCCAAGCCCTACGAATTCCGTGCCAGGCCTTGGGAACTACGGAAAACGGAAACGATCGATGCCATGGACGCGCTTGGCTCAAATATCCGTGTGGATTCGCGTGGCAGCGATGTCTTGCGCATCCTTCCGCGCACGCATGAAGATATTAATGAGGAATGGATTTCCGACAAGACCAGGTTTGTGTGGGATGGTCTAAAAACCCAGCGACTTGATCAACCCTATATCAAGGAACTTGGAAAGTTGCGCCCCGCCACATGGGCGGAAGCATTTGCCCGCATTAACCAGCGTGTAAAGGCCAGCAATGCCAAGCGAATAGGAATTTTGCTAGGGGACCTGATTGCTGCGGAAGAGGCTTTCGCATGGAAGTCATTGGCGCAATCCCTGGGCATTAAGAACATCGACTGTCGGCAGGATGGCTCACCGTTGGGAGAGCAGGGCGGTCGGGCAGGGTATATTTTTAATTCCACCATTGCTGGTATTGAAGAAGCCGATGCCATCATGCTCATCGGCACCAATCCGCGCCTCGAAGCGCCTGTTCTCAACGCGAGGATCAGAAAGCGCAGTTTGAAGGGCGGTTGTTTGATCGGTTTGATCGGAGAGCGGGCCGACCTTACGTATAACTATACTTATCTGGGTGCGGGCGCAGAAAGTCTCGCTCAGTTTGTCGAACACGCGCCAGCAAAAGCCCAGAAGCCGATGTTCATAATTGGTCCGGGCGCATTGGCGCGGCCCGATGGGTCTGCCATACTGGCGCTTGCCGCGAAGGCCGCAGCCTCTGTCGGCGTTGTTAAGGAAAACTGGAACGGCTTCAATATCCTTCACACTGCGGCAGGCCGGGTGGGAGCACTTGATGTGTGTGCGCTTCCCTCGGACGGTGGCATGAATACCAACGTTATTCTCTCCGCGGCCAAAAGTCGTGGTCTGGATATGCTATTCCTCGCAGGCGCTGATGAAATCAAAACGGATGGCTGGGGAGAGACATTTGTTGTCTATATGGGTACGCACGGCGATGTCGGCGCCCATCGCGCTGATGTGATATTGCCCGCTGCGACTTATGTTGAAAAGTCGGTAACCTACGTGAACACCGAAGGCCGGCCGCAACTCACAACGCGTGCGACATTCCCTCCAGGCGAAGCCCGAGAAGACTGGGCTATTCTTCGTGCGCTTTCGGACGTGTTGGGCGTTACCCAACCTTGGAACAACATGCACGAGCTCCGGAATGCCATGTATGCTGTTGCTCCCCAACTTTCAGCAATTAACCAGATTTTCCCCGCAGATGCGGCGATGCTTTCTGATCTTGGCAAAGGCGAAGGCAAAACAACCAATGAACCTTTTATTTCCCCTGTCACGGACTTCTACATGACCAATCCCATTGCGCGCGCCTCGCGCACCATGGCGGAATGTTCTACACTGAGAAAAAATATTCAACTCCAGGCGGCGGAATAAGCCATGAGTGAAATGGTTGCTCTTGTCGGCTTAATTATCCTGCAGAGCTTGGCCTTGCTGGTTTCGCTGCTCATCGTGGTATCGTTTCTGATTTATGCGGACCGCAAAGTGTGGGCCGCAGTGCAAATGCGCCGTGGTCCCAACGTGGTTGGGCCATGGGGCATTCTGCAATCTTTTGCGGATCTGCTAAAATTCGTTTTCAAGGAAGTGATCATCCCTGATGGTGCGAACAAAGGCGTGTTCTTGCTTGCCCCGATCGTGACTTCTGCTTTGGCCTTGGCTGCCTGGGCCGTAATCCCGATCGCAGATGGCTGGGAGATCGCCAATATCAATGTGGGCGTGCTTTATCTTTTCGCGCTCTCATCCTTGGGCGTCTATGGCGTCATTATGGGCGGCTGGGCTTCAAACTCCAAATATCCCTTCCTCGCCGCACTGCGTTCGGCAGCACAGATGGTGTCTTACGAAGTCTCGATTGGTTTTGTCATCATCACCGTATTGTTGTGTGCTGGATCGTTAAACCTCACAGATATTGTAAACACCCAAAGGACCGGCTTGGGAACGATGCTCGGTCTCCCCAACTCATTCCTTGATTGGTATTTCATTCCACTGTTTCCGATGTTTGTGGTCTTCTTCATTTCGGCATTGGCAGAAACTAATCGCCCGCCATTTGATCTCGTGGAAGCAGAATCCGAATTGGTGGCAGGATTCATGGTGGAATACTCTTCAACGCCTTACCTCTTGTTCATGCTGGGCGAATATGTGTCCATCACCTTGATGTGCGCCATGACCACAATCCTGTTCCTCGGAGGCTGGTTGCCCATCATCAATGTTGCCCCCCTGAGCTGGGTGCCGGGCGTCGTCTGGTTTATGCTCAAGCTCTGCTTCGTTTTCTTCATGTTCGCAATGGTCAAGGCCATTGTCCCGCGATACCGTTATGATCAACTCATGCGTTTGGGGTGGAAAGTCTTCCTGCCGCTTTCCCTTGCCTGGGTGGTCATAACTGCTGGCGTAATAGTAACATTTGGCTGGTTTCCATGATCCTTACCGCATTTATCTTCCTGGTTTTGGGATTGGTTGAACTTATAATTGTTCAAATCGCCATCTATCCAGCCTTGCGGTGGCGTTACGAGAAGGCCAAGACCACGGCAAGTCAAGGTATGGATCCATCGCGCATCATGGCTCTTGTTAAAATACAGTGTCTCGTACTGATGCCGTTGCTGGGCTATGTAGTGGGAAGTTATTTCCAGAAACCGGCAGGATAAGACCAATGAAACTTGAAAATACTGCCCGTTCACTTTTTCTGAGGGAATTTGCATCAGCCACATGGCTGGCGCTGAAATATTTCTTTGGGCCTAAGGCAACGCTCAACTACCCCCATGAAAAAGGTTCTTACAGCCCGCGTTTCCGGGGCGAACACGCGTTGCGCCGTTATCCCAATGGCGAAGAGCGCTGCATTGCCTGCAAGCTGTGTGAAGCTATTTGTCCGGCGCAGGCGATAACCATCGAAGCTGGACCGCGCCGCAATGACGGTACGCGCCGCACCACGCGTTATGACATTGACATGGTGAAATGCATTTACTGCGGTTTTTGCCAGGAAGCCTGCCCGGTGGATGCAATTGTAGAAGGTCCCAATTTTGAATATGCCACGGAAACCCGCGAAGAACTTCTCTTTAACAAGGAAAAACTCTTGGCCAATGGTGATCGCTGGGAGCGTGAGATTGCGCAAAACATCGCGATGGATTCGCCCTACAGGTAATGGTGAGAAACTGACATGATGCCCGCTTTCTTCTTCTATCTCTTCGCCTGCGTGGCTGTAGCCTCCGCCGTGATGGTAATTTCATCGCGCAACCCAGTGCATTCCGTCCTTTTTCTGATCCTGTGTTTCTTCAATGCAGCAGGGCTTTTCATTCTCATGGGTGCCGAATTTCTCGCAATGATTTTGGTGGTCGTTTACGTAGGGGCGGTAGCAGTTCTGTTCCTCTTTGTAGTGATGATGCTGGATGTTGATTTCGTGGAGCTGCGTCAGGGCATGCTCAACTATGTGCCGGTGGGGGGAACCGTTGGTCTCATTGTTCTCGTAGAACTAGCTTTGGTTACTGCTTCCTGGACAATAGCGCCCGATACTCTCACGACAATTGCGTCACCCACGGCCAGAGGCACAACCAATACGCAGGCGCTTGGCGAAATTCTCTACACCAAATATGTATATTATTTCGAAGCCGCAGGCCTCATCCTGCTTGTCGCCATGATTGGTGCCATTGTGCTCACCCTCCGCCACAAGGTAGGTGTGAAACGCCAGGACATTTCTGTGCAGGTAGCGCGAAATCCCGCAACAGCGGTTGAAATTATCAAAGTCAAGCCGGGGCAGGGGATTTAACCATGGTAATCGGCCTGTCGCATTATCTCACCGTTGCTGCCATACTTTTTACCGTGGGCATTTTCGGCATATTCCTCAATCGCAAGAACGTCATCGTCATCATGATGTCGATTGAATTGATGCTGCTGGCCGTAAACATAAACCTTGTGGCTTTTTCAGCGGCTTTACATGATCTGGTGGGGCAGGTTTTCGCATTGATTGTATTGACTGTGGCCGCCGGTGAGGCCGCCATCGGGCTTGCCATTCTCGTAACATACTTCCGCAACCGCGGTTCCATCGCGGTGGAAGACATCAATCTCATGAAGGGCTGAAGCGAAACCCAATGTATCAGGTCATCGTATTTCTCCCCCTCATTGGCGCCCTCATCGCGGGGCTCGCAGGCACCAAGGTTTTCAAAAACCTCGGCAGCGATGCGGATGTCTACGGCGATCACGCGGCCCATGTGCAGGCTGATCACGCCCATGATGACCACCACGGCCACTATGATGGCCCGCCCTGGCCCATGTATCTCAGCACAGGATTGCTCTGCGTATCGGCAGTGCTGTCATGGATTGTGTTCTTTGGTTTTCTTCCCGAAGGCCACGACACCACAAAGGTTGAAGTTCTGCGTTGGGTAAATTCTGGTGCGCTGTCGGCCAATTGGACACTGCGCATTGATACGCTCACTGCCGTTATGCTCGTGGTGGTGAACACGATTTCATCTCTCGTGCATGTCTATTCCCTTGGCTACATGAACCATGATGAGCACCAGCCGCGTTTTTTTG
>JANMAE010000100.1:0-2021 GCA_031359445.1 Hyphomicrobiales bacterium
TGACTCAACGATCTTGAGTGCCGGTGACAGCACCAGCGGCACCTATATGGATTATATGAAAACCGTTTATGCGCGCGCAGGCACGCCTGAAATCATTCAACTTCCACTCACAAGCTTCGACAATAATTTTGAACTCAGTCCGATGGCCGCAGAAAGCTGGACGCAATCGGCCGATGGCCTGACGTGGACCTTCAAGCTGCGTGATGGTTTGGTATGGAGCGATGGCAAGCCATTGACCGCTGATGACTATGTTCTTTCACTCACGCGCGCTGCGACCACGGGCTATGATTTTGCGTGGTATTGGGGATATGCTGGCGGCATCAAAAACTGGAAATCTGTGACCGAAGAAAAAGGTGACCCCAAGACATTGGGCATCAAGGCCATTGATGCACACACGCTTGAAGTGACAACCGAGACGCCGAAACCTTATCTCCCCGGTGTAGTCAGTCTTTGGTATCCCATTCCAAAACATGTTTTTGAAAAACTGGGCGATGAATATGCAGCCAATGTAAACACACTTGTTACATCCGGCCCCTTCATGGTCGAGAGCTGGGAAAAATCCAACAACTCAATGATACTGGTAAAGAGCCCAACTTATAAAGGCCCATGGCAAGCCCAAGCAGATAAAATCTCGATTGATCCATCATTGGGCGCACCAGAAGTTGGATTGCCCGCTTTCATGGCAGGTGAAGCCGATTTCTCTTATCTCAACGCTGGCCAAATTCCCTTCGTTGAAAAGCGCTTCCCCGGCCAGATCGCTCGCAATGCGGTTTTTGCAGTTTCGTATTTGTCATTCGATCTTGAATCAAAACCGTTTGACAACATCAATGTTCGCAAAGCATTGCAATACGACATCAACCGCGATGAAATGACCAATACGGTTTTGAAAAACTTGGCGGTGCCCGGCAAATCATTGTTGCCTCCCGGTTACCCTGGCTTCAACGACAAGGTCACATCGCAAGCAGTTTATGATGTGGCCAAGGCAAAAGACTTTATGGCCAAGGCTGGTTATCCAGATGGTAAGGGCTTCCCTGAAGTTGAAGTCTGGTACCGCGACCAAGGTGGTTACAACGGTGCAATCTCGGCACCTATGCTACAGTATCTGCAAGCGCAGTTCAAAAAAGATCTGGGCATCACCATGAACATAAAGGTTATGCCCACGAAAGATTGGATGGCTGGTTTGATGGAGCGCAAGAACAACTTGTTCCTCGCACCATATGAATATGACTATCTCGATCCATCAAACTTCTATGGCATTTTCTACAAGGGTGGCCGCCACCATCACAATGTTCCGGCCTATGATGATCTTGTTGCAAAAGCTGATAGCAGCCCAAAATGGGAAGATCGCAACAAGCTTTATCAAGATGCTGAACAAGTGCTGATCGACAACGCGTCGATGGTGCCGCTGGTTCACCCCATCACCAATGCTGTCGTCAGCAAAGGTCTAATGGGCGATGGAACGCTGCCTAACAAATTGGGTTATGCACCGTTGCGTCAGTTGGGGTTGTATTTCTACACCCATGTGAAAAAGTAATCATGAGCACATGCGCCTTCCGGAGCGATCTGGAAGGCGCTATCATTTTAAGAAGCCCATGAGACTTCTCGACATTGAAAATCTTATCGTACAGTTTCCCCAGCATGATGGTCTCATTGAGGCTGTGCGCGGCGTGACTCTGCATGTCGACGCTGGTGAAAGCCTTGGCATTGTCGGAGAATCCGGATCTGGAAAATCAGTCACATGCCTTGCGGCGCTCAGGTTGCTGCGCCAACCCCCTGCCCGCATTTCAGCAGATCGCCTAACCCTCGCCGACACGAATATGCTGAACGCAGATCAACGCCAGCTTTCGCAGCTGCGCGGCGTTGTTGCCGCTATGATTTTTCAGGACCCGATGACGGCTTTCGACCCCGTCTTTACGATGGGCCACCAAATTATTGAAACCATCCAGGCCCACCGGAAAGTTTCTTATCAAGACGCGCGCGCCGAAGCCGCAAGCTTGCTCAAGCGTGTCGAAATCAAGAAG
>JANMAE010000101.1:0-2020 GCA_031359445.1 Hyphomicrobiales bacterium
TGACTCAACGATCTTGAGTGCCGGTGACAGCACCAGCGGCACCTATATGGATTATATGAAAACCGTTTATGCGCGCGCAGGCACGCCTGAAATCATTCAACTTCCACTCACAAGCTTCGACAATAATTTTGAACTCAGTCCAATGGCCGCAGAAAGCTGGACGCAATCGGCCGATGGCCTGACGTGGACCTTCAAGCTGCGTGATGGTTTGGTATGGAGCGATGGCAAGCCATTGACCGCTGATGACTATGTACTTTCGCTCACGCGCGCGGCAACCACTGGCTATGACTTTGCATGGTATTGGGGCTATGCTGGCGGCATCAAAAACTGGAAATCTGTGACCGAAGAAAAAGGTGACCCCAAGACATTGGGCATCAAGGCCGTTGATGCTCACACCCTTGAAGTGACAACCGAAACACCAAAGCCCTATCTGCCCGGTGTCGTCAGCCTTTGGTATCCCATTCCAAAACATGTGTTTGAAAAACTGGGCGATGAATATGCCGCCAATGTAAACACGCTTGTTACATCAGGGCCCTTCATGGTTGAAAGTTGGGAGAAATCCAATAACTCCATGGTTCTTGTGAAGAGCCCAACTTACAAAGGCCCATGGCAAGCGCAAGCTGACAAGATTTCGATTGATCCATCGCTGGGCGCACCTGAAGTTGGTCTTCCCGCTTTCATGGCAGGTGAAGCAGATTTCTCTTATCTCAATGCTGGCCAAATTCCCTTCGTTGAGAAGCGCTTCCCCGGCCAGATCGCCCGCAATGCGGTTTTTGCGGTTTCCTATTTGTCATTTGATCTTGAATCAAAACCATTTGATAACATCAATGTTCGCAAAGCCTTGCAATACGACATCAACCGCGATGAGATGACCAACACAGTCCTGAAAAACCTAGCTGTGCCCGGCAAATCATTGTTGCCTCCCGGTTACCCTGGCTACAACGATAAGATTACATCGCAAGCGGTTTATGATGTGGCCAAGGCCAAAGACTTTATGGCCAAGGCCGGTTATCCAGATGGCAAGGGCTTCCCCGAGGTGGAAATCTGGTATCGTGACCAAGGCGGCTATAATGGTGCGATCACAGCACCTATGCTCCAATATCTTCAGGCGCAGTTCAAAAAAGATCTCGGCATTACGATGAACATCAAGGTTATGCCCACGAAGGATTGGATGGCCGGTTTGATGGAACGCAAGAACAACTTGTTCCTGGCACCCTATGAGTATGACTATCTTGATCCCTCGAACTTCTATGGAATCTTTTTCAAAGGTGGCCGCCATCATCACAATGTTGCGGCCTATGATGATCTGGTTGCAAAAGCTGATAGCAGCCCAAAATGGGAAGACCGCAACAAGCTCTACCAGGATGCCGAACAGGTGTTGATCGACAACGCATCAATGGTGCCGCTGGTTCACCCCATCACCAATGCTGTCGTCAGCAAGGACCTGATGGGCGATGCAACACAGCCTAACAAGCTGGGTTATTCACCTCTGCGCCAGTTGGGACTGTATTTCTACACGCACGTGAAGAAATAGTCATGGCATGTGCGCCTTCCGGAGTAATCTGGAAGGCGCTATCATTTCAAGTAGCCCATGAGACTTCTCGAGATTGAAAATCTGTCTGTACTGTTTCCCCAACATGATGGCGTGATTCAGGCTGTTCGTGGTGTGTCGCTGCATGTCGACGCTGGCGAAAGCCTTGGCATTGTGGGTGAATCTGGATCAGGGAAATCCGTCACGTGCCTGGCGACACTCCGCTTGCTGCGCCAACCACCTGCACGCGTATCCGCTGATCGCCTGACCCTCGCCAATATTGACATGCTGAACGCTGACCGGCACCAACTATCGCAAGTTCGCGGCGTTGTTGCTGCCATGATTTTCCAGGACCCGATGACGGCTTTCGACCCCGTCTTTACGATGGGCCACCAAATTATTGAAACCATCCAGGCCCACCGGAAAGTTTCTTATCAAGACGCGCGCGCCGAAGCCGCAAGCTTGCTCAAGCGTGTCGAAATCAAGAAG
>JANMAE010000122.1:0-5877 GCA_031359445.1 Hyphomicrobiales bacterium
CGTTGCGCTTCCAAAACCTGAAATGGTGTCATCCTTTTGGCGGTGAAATCCCGGTTACGGACCGCTGTTGCAAGGCGTGGATCAATGGCAGCGAGGTTGAACCACATGTGCGCCTGAACCAGATCCTGTGGAACCCCCAGACTCCAGATATACATCACCCCAAGCCTGAGCTGGGCAGCAGCATTGCCCTGGTCGGCGGCAAGCCTATACCATTTCAGCGCTGTCATATAATCCTGCGGAACACCAAGTGCCCGTTCATACATGGAACCAAGCCTGAACTGTGCATGAGCATCACCCTGCTCCGCCGCACGCCGGAAATTTTGCAAAGCCGCAGCACAATCACCGCAATTATATTCCGCAAACCCTTCCTCAACGTGTTCGGTCGCTGCGGAAATCCCTGATAAGTTCATCGCCAGCCCCAAGGCCATCACCCATATCTTGATTTTCATTAAGCACGTCCCAATCAGTTAAGACTTGTTTCAGCAAGCCTGCATGACATCATATCAAAGCGCGGCCAGCTTTCTGTATACTCTGATTTCCAAAAGGCTCAAATTCCAACCAGACTCATGGAGAAGTCGCCGTGTCAGGAGCGCGCTCCAAGCCTTTGTTCCCCAAGCGGCGGCGCAATTCAGAAAATGAAATTGTGGTAGGCGAAGTCATGTGTGAACCGGTCTCTGATCGTCACAGGAATCCAGGGGCTCAATCTGAAGACGCTGGACTAGGAGAGCCGGTCTGCTTCCCAGTCCATGGCTGACATGAACAGAAACTAGTCTCTTGGTAATCGGTTGCGGCATGAAGCAGACTGGACGCAATTAACATCGCCCACCCGAGCACGCCGCGGTGCGCTGGTAGGTCGCGATTTACAAAGATGTGCTTCCGTTAAACTTTGGCGAACGGAGATCAGACCTGTATGGATCCGACCTCCGCTGTTCTGTGCGGAATTACTAGCTATTTTGCGCACTGGTTGAAGTCTGGGCGATTGGACGCACAGAAATTTGAGCCACCACGAAGCGCTGTGCCATTGAATTTTCCGGTGATAACCTTGGATTTGGTGATTGTCAGGCGTGTATTTGCACATGCTGCGGCCACAACCTGTTCGCATGCCGCGATCGATGTGGCAGATGAGTCTTCCTTGTCGCATTCCTTGGTGCCATTGCACTTCGAATACGATTCGGCCTCTTTTCCTGGGCAGGCAGTGCGGTTGTAGTGAATAACGCAGGCAGCTTCAGCGGCTGACGACAAAGACAGGAAGCACGCAGCGGCAAGCGCAATATTTCGAATCATCATTTGGGTTTCTCCGTTTAATTTAATCCAGCCAGAACCACCTCTGACCTAGACGGGGCGGTAGATTGCAGGCCATTGCAACGGCCTTGTGACAATTTCACGAAGAGCAAAGTCTCTCTATAATATTCCACAGCTTTTTTGCTGATCCCCTGTTTTAGCTGGTGTTGTCATCTAATTGTTAACTCATTGTTAAATTTCGCTGGGATTAAGGCGCGCGCGAAGAACTGCGCATTGCCACCTACTCACTTAAGGGGACGGGTATTCACTTGAAGGGACGGGGGCTCTCGAATTCAACAATTGTTTTGGGAGATAAAAAAATGATGAAGACAATTAAGGCTGCTTTTTATGCAACAGTTGCGATGGCCGCTGTTTCAGCGGTAGCTCACGCTGACGAACTTTATGATCTGAAATCGCTCATGCAGATGATCAACGCCAAAGATGCCGCCTATCAAATTGCGGTACAGGTTCCTAACGGTTATACAATTCTCCCGACGGCAGATTCAGCACCCGTAGATGCAGCTCCAGTTGTGGAAGAACCTTTCGTCGAGGTTAAAGTGTCAGGTTATATCAAGGCAGGATATATCTACAGCGAAGTAAAGGATGGGCTCCCAACGATCGCCGGGCTTCCAAGGGATGCAAGCAGTGACTTCGATGTCGAAGGTGGTGTGAATGTCAAAGGCTCGGTGCAGTCTCCGCTTGGTGAAGTTGGCGCCACCATACAAGCAAAGTGGGACATTGCCGAAAGCACGACCAACTCAGCAACGCCAGCACTCAGAGACGATGGCCTTATCGGCTTCTGGCAATTTGCCGATACAATGAAGCTTGAAATGGGGCGGAGCAATGCTGGACGTCTCGAAAATGGTATTGACAAAAACACACGGCGAATCTGGACTATTGGCAACAGGAGAGTGAGAGCGGAAAACGCTGGAAATGGTTTTTTTGACAGAGACGCCTATAATGCTTTCCTGGGGCTGGCCTATTCCAGTGGCCCCCTCACCCTCAACGTTCGGGCGCATGACGCAACGCGCGGTGTTGGAGGTGGTGGCTACGATGACGATGCTACGGGTGTCAGCGCAAAAGGTCTCTATTCCGGGGACATGATTGGCTTTGAAGTGGTTGGCGGCTATTGGGGGGAAGATACTGCAAAACTCCTCCCGATCGCCCAACAAACCGGCGTGAAATGGCTGGCTGGAGCAGGCGCCGAACTCAACTTCATCCCAGGTATCCCCGTCAGCATTGGAGCGCAGACTGGCAAACTTTGGAATGGTGCTGATATGTACAACCTATCTGGCTCTATAGGCTTCACGCTGACAGAGACCATCGGCGGGGGCATCGGTGCGGGTTTGAAGAAAATCAGCAAGTCACCCACTGCAGCAGATAACCGCACGGAAAAAGTGATTACTGGCGGCCTTTATTACTCACCTATGTCGTATTTGACTCTCGGATTGGAGGCCGACTATTTGGATGATGGAAAGCCTGCCGCCACCTCGAACGACGGCCTCACCGGTGCCGTAGTCACAAGGGTCAGCTTCTAATCACAATCTGCATGAAGTCCGATCGCGAAGCCTGCAGTTTGCTGCGCAGGCTTCGCGCAACGTCCACCACGCCGCTCAAACACAAATCAATCACTCAAATTAGGAGACTATCGCAATGAAGCGTCTTTTGCTTGCTGCGTCGCTTATCGCCCTTGCAGCCTCACCATCTTTCGCCCGCGACCAGATCCGCATCGTGGGTTCATCCACCGTTTATCCGTTTGCAACAGTCGTGGCCGAGGCATTCGCCAAGTCGACCGGAATGAAGGCACCGATTGTAGAGTCTACGGGTACAGGGGGTGGTATCAAACTGTTTTGCGCAGGCGTGGGCGAAGATACGCCCGACTTCGTTAATGCTTCGCGCAAGATGAAGAAGACCGAGTTTGAGATTTGCAAACAGAACGGCGTTACCGAAGTTGTGGAATTCAGGCTCGGTTACGACGGCCTAACGGTCTCAAGTGCGGCCGGCGGCCCGGATGTCCAGTTCACGCGAAAGCAGCTTTTCCAAGCTCTGGCCAAGCAAGTTCCAGACAAGGATGGCAAGCTCATCGACAATCCATACAAGATGTGGAATGAAATCGATCCTGCACTTCCTGCTGAAAAGATCGAAGTGCTTGGCCCGCCTCCAACATCCGGCACGCGCGACAGCTTTGCCGAGCTTGTCTTGAAGAAGGGTGCAGTCGAGTTTGAATCTCTCGCGGCGCTGGAGCAGAAAGACGTGACAGCTTTTGATGTCGTGTGGAAGGCATTCCGCGAAGATGGTGCTTATGTGGAAGCTGGCGAAAATGACAATCTGATCATCAAGAAACTGGAAGCAAATCCGAAAGCTTTCGGCATCTTCGGTTATTCCTTCCTCGAACAGAACAAGGACATGATTAAAGCTGCCCCGATCGATGGCGACCAGCCAACCTACGAGTCGATTTCCAATGGTAATTACAAAGGTTCGCGCGTTCTTTATATCTACGCGAAGAAAGCGCATCTTGGCATGGTTCCTGGCATGCTTGAGTACCTCACGGAATTCACCTCGACCCAGGCGATTGGCGAAGATGGATATCTCATCGACAAGGGACTCGTGGCGCTTAAGACTTGCGATGCCGAGATGAGCGCTGCCAATGTCACAACCTTGCCGAACTTGGATGGCGATTTGCTGAAATAGGCATTCCGTTTCCAACTGCGATTGCGGTAACAGTACGTTCAAGTCAAATGATCGCGATAGCGATTTGACTCTTGGATTCTACTGTTGCCGCATTCCACCCAAATCAATTTCGGCAATGGCAGCGCATGATTTTGATGGCTCTGGCCAACTCGCCTTACCGATCACTAATGACGGGTCTGATGGCCATTTTCCGCGTTACCTAATTTAACCTCTAGGATACAAAACCATGAAAATAAAGAGCCTCGTCATGCAATTGATTGCTGCCATGGCATTTTCACTTGCGCTCCTCGCACCCGCTTGGGCCGATGATCAAAGCAAAGTGGCCACGCCATTCAGCGTGGAACAAACCCTGGAAATCGGACGGGTCATCCGGAACTATCTCCTGAATCATCCTGAGCTGATCACCGAAGCCTTGCAGAAATTGCAAGATCAAGAAAAGCAAGCTGAGGATGAAAGGCTCAGTGCAAAAGCCAAGGGCATGAAGCCAGTCATTGGCGAAGATCACATCCGCGGTAATGCAAACGCGCCCGTCAAGATCGTCGAGTTCTCGGACTTCGAGTGCCCCTTTTGCAAGAGCTTTCACGCGTCGGTAAAGCAGGCAATGAATGACTACGAAAAGGATGGTAAAGTCGCTTGGGTTTATCGTCACTTTCCAATTGATGAACTTCATTCCAAAGCACGGAAAGAAGCACAGGCTGCCGAATGTGCTGCAGAGCTTGGCGGCAACAAGGCCTTTTGGGCTTTTGCTGATGGGCTGTTTGAAATAGCGCCATCAAACAACCGCCTGGATCTGGCGTTGTTGCCAAAAATCGCAGAAGGGATGGGCTTGGATAAAGTCAAATTCGCAGCTTGTCTTGAAGGCGACCAGCGCGGTGGCAAATTTGCTGCTCATATTGAGGCAAACGTGCAGGACGCTGCGACCTCCGGCGGAACCGGAACGCCTTACAGCCTCGTGATCAACTCCAAAGGACACATCTTCCCTATCAATGGAGCCCAACCCTACGAGGCTGTTAAAGCGATCATCGATGCAGCCTTGAAGGAGGAATGATCCAAAATGATTGTCCGGGCGCTCGCAAGTCTCCAGCAAGGGGTGGTATGTTCTGGTTGCCGCAACATTTACCTTGGTAACGCGGAGGCCCTTGCCCGGTACGATCTATTGCGAAACCTGGATTCATGACTTTCCCCGGAATGGGGGGCCGGGGGCTCGACGCTCACCGCATAAGAAATAGCAATCGATCTGTTTGACACTTCCTTACGGAAAACGGGTTTTAAGTCCGTTGCATATAGTAACAACTAAAATCCCCGGAACTACAGACTTGTCCTGCGCGGGATTGAGAGACCTCAAAAAAAGGGAAGAATGAAATGGTGGGCGGTACAGGGATCGAACCTGTGGCCACTACCATGTCAAGGTAGTGCTCTAATGCTAAATTATTGAATTATATAGATAAATACATTCACTTGCCCATGCTATGTTCACTTCATGTTCGCCGATATCATGGGCAATCATGGGCGGAAACCCGGCGCGTTTCCGGCGTGTCGCTGTCGCGCCGGAAGGATTAAGACGTGGGTGATGAAAGACCGGCTGTTCACCGCTCTTGCCCTGTGCGTCGCGCTGTTGATTTTCGGAATCCAGCTTGCGGCCGTGCTGCGGCCCTTCACGCATTGGCCGTGACATACCACTGCACCGGGCCCTGCGCCGTCACCGCCCAGGCCAGCCATTCCTGAAACCGCGCCTTGAACGCCTGTTGCGCCGCTTCCAGTGTTTCCGCTTCGCCACTGTGGTTGCGTTGTGGATCGGGCCAGATCGGCGCGGTCAAGGTCCAGAGCCACACAAAGCGCATGTGCGAGCGCTGCAGCCTCATGATGCGCCCGGCCTTCAAGCCGTCGATCTTGATGGCGTAGTCG
>JANMAE010000126.1:0-5286 GCA_031359445.1 Hyphomicrobiales bacterium
CCCAGAATGACCGCCTGGAACCTCACGACCTGAACATTTACGCCTGCTGAATCCGCGGCGCGCGGATTTTCACCTGTCATGCGCAGATTGAGACCCCAAGGCGTATAGTACAGGATGAACGAAATCAGCGGGACGGCGATCATAACCACATAGGTCAGCGTAAACTGGTTGAATATGGCCTGTCCCAGAACCGGCAGGCCAGACAGGATGGGCAGGGCCAAGGTCTGGAAACCTGTCACTGTTGGCGGGTTTGATGAATTCTGAAACAGCAACCGGAAGAGGAAGTAGGCAAGACCTGTACAAAAAAGCGTGATGCCAATTCCACATACGTGCTGGCTCAGGCCCAGGGCCACCGTGAAAACAGCGTGTATCGCGGCAACAGCCGCGCCTGTTGCTGCTGCAGCAAGGACGCCTATCCACAGATTGCCGCTGTAATAGGCCGCAGTAAATCCGGTCATGGCCGACAGCAGCATAATTCCTTCGATACCGAGGTTAAGAACACCTGAACGTTCAGAAATCATTTCGCCCAGGGTTGCAAATGCCAGGGGTGTTGCAATGCGAATGATGGCTGCAAGAAAGCCCACTTGAAAGAGTTGTTCAAAAACTGCGTTCATGCTGCCCGCCCCTGAAAACGCAGTCGGTAGTTCATGAAGAGAAGGGCAGCCAGCATTGATAGCAGCGCCGTGCCTTGGATCACATCACTGAGGAATGCAGGAACCCCCGTTGCCCGCGACATGGCATCCGCACCGGTCATGACCGCGCTGAGAAATATTGCAGCTGGCACCACGCCCAAGGGATTGAGGCGCGCCAACATGGCAATGACAATGCCGGAATAGCCATAGCCTGGCGATATTTCAGCCATGACCTGATAATGTACGCCGCCCACCTCGCATACACCTGCAAGCCCCGCCAATGCGCCGGAAAGCAAGGCCGTTGAAATCAAAACCTGTTCGGTGTTGATGCCCGCGTAGCGCGCGGCTTCCGGGTTTTCACCGGTGACGGTGATAGAGAAGCCCAGCACACTCCGCGAAATCACAAACCAGATAATTGGGCTCATGAGGAGTGCTGCGATGACGCCCAGATGCAACCGGGTTCCCGCAATGAATACCGGAAAAATGGCTGTATCCAGAATGGGTGGAGAGATGGGATAGCCGCTCAGCGAATCTTTCCACGGTCCTTCGATCAAGGCGGTAAGGGCAAAAAATATGACGGAGTTTAACAGCAATGAACTCACCACATCATCGACTTTCAGTTTCACTCTCAATAATGCGGGCACGAGTGCTGCAAGGCCGCCTGCAATGGCGCCTGCAATAGCCATGGCCAGGATGGCAATGGGACCCGGTATCTCAACAGCGCCTATGGCGCAGCTTGCCGCGGCACCCACCAGTAATTGGCCCTCGGCCCCGATGTTCCAGAACTTTGCACGAAATGCCACAGCGACGGCGAGCCCAGTGAAAATCATGGGGGCTGCACGCACGAGTGTTTCGGTGATCGCATAAACATTCCCGAAGGCGGCTGCGGCCATGATCCTGTAGGATGAAAAGACGGACGCACCTGCCAGCAAGATCAAGCTGCTGCAAAATATCAAGGTAACGGCCACGGCGGCCAGTGGCAATGCCACATTGAACCATGCCGGCGTGGCGCTTCTTGCTTCCAAGCGGATCACGCGGCCAGTTCCCTCGCACCATTCATCAGGAGGCCCAGCCTTGCAATGCTGGCATCCCTGGATGCCAGAAGACCTGCGTTTTCGCCTTCATAAAGAACCAAAATCCGATCAGAGATGGTGAGCAGTTCTTCGAGGTCTTCACTCATCACCAGAAGGCCGCAGCCGGCAGAACGAAGGGCTAGGAATTTTTCATAGACAAATTGCGCAGCGCCTACATCAAGGCCCCGGGTCGGCTGTGAGACAATGAGCAGTTTGGGGTTGAAGGCGAGTTCCCGCGCCAAGAGAGCCTTTTGCAGATTGCCACCCGACAGCGTGCCGGTGCGCACAACAGGGCCTGGACATCGGATCTGATATTCCCGGATCTGCCTTGCTGCAAAGGCTGCGATTTCTGCCTGCTGCAACAGGCCCCATTTGCTGAACGGTGCCTGGCTGATCCGCGGTAAAGCCATGCTCTGGGCCAGAGACATGTTGCTGACGAGTCCAGCGGCAAGCCTGTCTTCCGGAATGCGACCAACGCCCATTGCCTGCAAGCCACGCGGTGAAAAATCCGTGACGGTTTGACCATCAATTGTGATGCGGCCCGCTGCTGGCTTCAGCAAGCCTGAGGTCACATCCGCCAAGGCTCTTTGCCCATTTCCCGATACGCCTGCTACACCCAGAATTTCGCCTGCCCGCAGCTTGAAAGAAATATTCCTGAGGGGCGTTCCGGGATGATTGCCAGTTCCGACATTTTCCAGTTCGAGCAGCGTTCTGCCCGGTTTCGACGGTGGCCTGGACGGTGGAATAATCTCGTGGCCACACATCAATTCAGCGATCTGCCGGGCAGTTGCGCCAGAAGGATTGCTGACTTCGCCTGAAAGCCTGCCATGCCGAAGCACAACGCAGCGCGATGTCAAAGCACGCACCTCGTTCAGTTTGTGCGATATGAAAATAATACCCAAGCCCTTGGCAGCAATGGCGCGAAGGGCGGCAAACAGCCCATCGACGTCAGGCGGTGCCAGAACGGCCGTGGGTTCATCAAGGATCAGGAGCCTGGCATCGCGAAACAGGGCCTTGAGAATTTCCAGGCGCTGCTGTTCACCGACAGCAAGGGAGGAAACAGTTTTGTGAGGATCGAGCTTAAGGCCAAATTCCCGCTCTATTTTATCAAGTTTTTCCAATCCCCCCGTGATATCGAGCTTGCCATTCCTGCCAGGCGTTCCTACCAGCAGATTTTCCAAAACTGACAGGCGGGGGGCGAGATGGAAATGCTGATGCACCATGCCGATGCCAAGCTGTAAAGCGTCCGCCGAATTGCGAATGCGAATGGGTTTACCATCAATCAAGATCGTACCGTGATCGGCTGCATATACGCCGAACAGGATGTTCATCAGTGTGGTCTTGCCCGCGCCATTCTCTCCCAAGAGGCCAAGAATCTCGCCAGGCGCCACGGAGAGGCCCACCCCGTCATTTGCAAGGACAGAGCCAAAACGTTTTGAGATGCCGCGCATCTCGATGATGGGAAACGACATGGATTTCCAACTCATGGGAGTGGCAACCGCTGCTCTGGCGTTGCGCAGCGATTGCCATTACGAAGGTTCAGTCTGAAACGGGCGTGTTTTCATCGACATCTACCCGGAAGTTTCCTTCCATGATTTCAGCCTTCTTCTTTTCAACCATGTCCTTCACGTCTGCAGGCAATGTCTTATCAAAATTATGATAGGGTGCGAGGAACGAACCGCCTTTGACCATGCGAGAGAAATCGCCGAAGTCTGTGGCAGAATAAACGCCCGCCTTCACCAGCTTGATGGCCTGTTGCACCGTGGGGTACATATCCCAGACAGGACCGGTTATGACTGTATCGGGTGCCAACTCCGATTGATCAGACATGTTGGAAATGGCCAGTTTGCCCTTTTCCTTGGCTGCTTCGATCACACCAAAACGTTCGGCGTAAATCACGTCGACACCAGAATCAATCTGGGCCAATGCAGCTTCCTTGGCTTTGGGCGGATCGAAGAAAGAGCCAATAAATGCAACTTTCTTCTTTATATTCGGATTGGCTTCCTTGGCTCCCGCAAAGAAGGCATTTACCAATCTATTCACTTCCGGAATGCCCATGGCCGCGACTGCGCCCACGATGCCGGACTTGGACATTTTTCCCGCGATCAAGCCTGAGAGATAAGCGGGCTCATGAATCCAGTTGTCGAATACGCCAAAGTTGGGTTCAGCGGGGCCGGAGCCTGAACCAAACAGGAAGGCAACCTTGGGAAACTGCTTTGCAGTCCTGCGGGCTTCGCGTTCGGCTGCGAAGGCATCGCCCAATACAAGCTGGTAGCCGCCATTGGCATATTCAGCCATGACGCGGCTGAAATCGGCAGCACCCACTTTTTCCGACCACTTGTACGCAATGCCCATTTCCTTGGCAGCTTTCAACAGCGCCACGTGAATTTGGTTATCCCACGGCTCTTCTATTGGCGTTGCAAATATTGCAGCAACTTTCATGGGCTCGTCGGCACGGGCATTGCCTAATGTATATCCCGCACCTGCCAGTGCTGCGGCAGCGGCGAGCACGTTGCGGCGCGACATGATCCGTTTTAAAGCTGGTTTCTCTGACATTTATTCCTCCACCTGCGTTTGCTTTTGTATCGTCCATGAGGTTACGCAGCCCACCTCGGAAATGAGATTAGCCCGGCTGACAGAAATGTCTAGAACATCGGCAGATGCGCCACTGGTGAAGGGAGAGATGGAAAGTGGTGCCCGGGACCGGAATTGAACCAGTGACACGCGGATTTTCAATTCTCGGAGTGACTTATCCTATAATTACCTGTCAGAACCAGCATTTTCCCAACTAATTGATTTTCATGAGTTTAGCGTTCCCATGCCATCCTCACATGATGGCTAAGTGCCTTGGATGATGGTACTATGGTGGTACCACGAAGCTGGTAAAGTTTACAGCACGCGCTCAAGCAATTGAGTAGAGTTGGGAGAAGGCCGACTTCTGGAATCCGCTTCTTTGCAGACATCGCGTTGCTAGAGCGTCGGACGGTCGATGTGAATCGAATGGGGTTCACAAATCAGTTTGAAGATGATTCAAGGTTTGCGGAGGGTTTTGATCATGCCGCAAGCTTTATCGAGACGAGAGCGTGAGTGTGTTGTCGATTTTGTTGAAGAGGGCCATTCGCGACGGGAAGCGGCGCGCATCTTCAAGACTGCGCCATCGACGACAGTCAGAATTGTCCGCCGCTTCCGGGAAACGGGTAGCTTCGAGGCCCGCCCCCGTGGCGGTTTCCGCCATGGCAAACTACCGCCGCACCGGGACTTTATCTTGAAGACAGTTGCGGTCCGTAGCGACATTACGATGCCGGAACTGGCAGCTGTTTTGTTGGCTGAGAAGGCAACCACCGTTGCTCCTGCCACGCTCTCGCGCTTCCTGATCGGCTGCGGGTTCAGCTTCAAAAAAACGCTTCGGGCAAGCGAACAAGACAGGCCTGACCTGATCCAGGCGCGGGCGGAATGGAAGCAAGGCCGCCAACCCAGGATGCGTGAACATCGGGGGCGGTTGATCTTTCTCGACGAAACAAGCACCAATACCAAGATGACAAAAGCCAGTGGACGCAGCCCGAAAGGTGAGCGGCTCTTTG
>JANMAE010000135.1:0-3158 GCA_031359445.1 Hyphomicrobiales bacterium
TCCGCTTGTCATGCCAATCGGTGCCATGGGCACCGCAGGCCAGCAGGTGTTCCGGCTGGTGCGCAGGCTTCGCGAAGAATTGAAAGTCAACACGACTTGTGGCGCCTCCAATGTCTCCTTCGGCATGCCGAACCGCCGCGCGCTTACGGGCTATTTTCTGGCCATGGCCGCAAGTCACGGCATGACGTCAGCCATCATGAACCCCCTGCATGATGAAGACATGCATGCGATTTTCGGCGCAAATGTCCTGAACGGCACGGACAAGCACTGCAAGTTCTGGACGAACAAGTTTCGTGAGATGACGGCGGCACCTTCCAAGGCCGCGCAAGCTGCCGGCGAGATTTCATCAAATGAGGATATCGAAGCCCGCCGGGCCGCTCGCGAGGCAAGGCGCAGGCGCTGATGGACAAGACCGACGCGCTGATCGTTTTTACGCCCTCCGGCAAGCGCGGACGCTTTCCTCTCGGAACTCCCATTCTGCAGGCCGCGCGCAACCTGGGCGTTGATATCGACAGCGTCTGCGGCGGCCGCGCCATTTGCGGGCGGTGCCAGATCAATGTGGGTGAAGGCGAGTTCGCCAAGCATGGCATCACGTCTGATGTGGATCATCTCAGTGCATTTTCGAAAGTCGAGGAGCGCTATGACAAGCTGCGCGGCCTCCTCCCCGGACGCCGCCTGTCGTGCCAGACGCAACTGCTCGCGGATGTCGTCATCGACGTGCCGCCGGAATCCCAGGTGCACAAGCAGGTGGTGCGCAAGGCCGCCGAAGTACGCGACATTGAAATGGATCCCGCCACCAGGCTTTTCTACATTGAGGTGGAAGAACCGGACATGCACAAGCCCTCGTCGGATCTCGAGCGCGTGTTCAAGGCACTGGCCGAACAATGGGATGTGAGGAACATCACCTGCAACCTGAGCATTATCGCGCAGTTGCAGGCCACGCTCAAAAAAGGCGCGTGGAAGATCACGTGTGCAGTCAACAGCCGCGCCACCGCAAGTGCCACAGAGCTTGTGGCGATCTGGCCCGGCTTCCATGACAAAATATTCGGTCTTGCCGTCGATGTGGGTTCCACCACGGTTGCGGCCCACCTCACCAATCTCACCACGGGTAAAGTGGCGGCGTCCGCTGGCCTCATGAATCCACAAATTCGTTTCGGCGAAGACCTGATGAGCCGGGTGTCCTACGTCATGATGAATCCCGGCGGCGAGAAGGAGATGACCGCTGCCATCCGTGAAGCGCTCAACGCCCTCGCCCAGCAGGTGGCCACGCAGGCTGAGATTGAACTCAGTGATATTCTCGAAATCGTGCTGGTGGGCAATCCCGTCATGCATCATCTGTTTCTCGGCATCGATCCCACCGAGCTTGGCGGCGCGCCCTTCGCTCTGGCCACGGGCATGGCCATCACCTGCCCTGCCCGTGAACTGGATTTGAAGCTGAACGCTGGTGCCGTGTGCTATGTGCTGCCGTGTATCGCAGGCCATGTGGGAGCGGATGCCGCAGGCGTTGTGCTTTCCGAAGCGCCGCAGGAGTCAGACGAAATCGTGCTCGCGGTTGATGTGGGCACCAATGCCGAAATCATTTTGGGCTCGCGCGCGCGGCTGCTGGCATGCTCATCGCCCACAGGCCCCGCGTTTGAAGGCGCGCAAATCTCCTGCGGACAACGCGCCGCTCCTGGCGCCATCGAGCGCATCCGCATCGATCCCGAAACACTCGAACCGCGCTTTCGCGTTATCGGCAGTGATCTGTGGTCGGATGATCCTGGCTTTGATGCGGCCATTGCCGGCACGGGTGTAACCGGCATCTGCGGCTCCGGCATCATCGAGGTGATCGCAGAAATGTATCTCACCGGCATTATCAACCAGGATGGGCAGGTGGACGGCGGCATGTCAGCCATTTCGCCGCGCGTTCGCGCCAATGGCCGCACCTTCACCTATGTGGTGCGCGATGGCGAACCGCTCATTTCCATCACGCAGAATGATGTGCGTGCCATCCAGCTGGCCAAGGCAGCACTTTACGCAGGTGTGCGCCTGCTCATGGACAAACTCGACATCAACCACGTTGACCGAATCCGCCTGGCTGGTGCCTTCGGCACGCATATCGACGTGAAATACGCGATGATCCTAGGCCTTATTCCAGACGCGCCCCTGGAGCACGTCTCCTCCGCCGGCAACGCCGCCGGCACCGGCGCGCGTATCGCACTCCTCAACAAGGGTGCGCGCGACGAAATCGAGTCTGTTGTGAGACGCATCGAAAAAATCGAAACCGCCGTGGAACCCAAATTCCAGCAGCATTTCGTGGAAGCGATGGCGATACCGCACAAGACCGCGGTATTTGCGAATTTGGCGAAGGTAGTGACGCTGCCGCCGGTGAAGGAGATTGTGACGTTGGGTGATGATGGTGGGGCGAGGCGGGTAAGACGGCGGGGGTAGGCTTATTTGGGAATATTTGCGTTCGCCTCAAGGAATCCGCAGCTCGCCAAAACAATCCCGCCAATGAACAACAGCATCCCGCATCCTACTGCCAAATAGGTGCCTTTATGGAAACTCTGTCCACTTTCCCATTTTCCAGCAGTACGAGAAGCGTTTCCGTAATTTAATTGAGTCAAATATGCAAAAAGAAAAGAAATTGGCCCAGTTAGAGCACCTATTGCAAAACAAACCATTGCATAAACAAGAAAATCCGATTTGGTTTTAGTATTGCCGATGAAGGTAAGAATTGAAACTGTTGCGGCCCCATTCAAAACAAAAATTGCTTTAATGCCTTCCAATACATATTTCATTCCTTCGGCCCAGTGAAATTTGGTTTCTTCGTCCATAGAATTCCTCCTTACGATTTGGCTAAGTTACCAGCTTGCGGGGTCGTCGCCCATTGTGGATGAGGGATAATGGACCAGATTGTTACTTCTTGGAAACGCCCCTCACCCTCCCACGCCTTTGGCGCGGGCCCCAACCCTCTCCCCGCTGAAGCGGGCAGAGGGAGTAGTAAGTTCAACGCGTGATTTCCTTCCTTTCCCTCGCCCCGTTTACGGGGAGAGGGTTGGGGCCCATTGCGCCAGCAATGGGAGGGTGAGGGGCAACCGCTACGCACTCACCCGCACCATCAGCATCAAAGCGTCAAGCGGCGATTCAACAAATCCCAGTCGCTTGTAAAACGCTGC
>JANMAE010000005.1:0-29639 GCA_031359445.1 Hyphomicrobiales bacterium
GGCCCCTTCATGGGTTCGGTTTTCAAACGCTGGGATTCGAGCGCAATCAATTTGCTGCGCCGCTGGTGCGCACCCATCAGACCTTCGGTATGAAGTGCCGCCGGCAACCGCTTATGGATGACATCCAGCAATCCCAACATAACCTGCTGGTGGCTGGCAAGGTCGATCGCATAGGCCTCAGCCAGTTTTTCCAGCGAGATTTCCTCGGTTTCCAAACTGTCGATCAATTCACCGAGGCTTGCGGCCAGGGCCTGCACCTGCTGCGGGGATTGCTGCATTTCGCGCGCCACCCGGTTCTGCGCATTATCCTTCAGCCATTCATCGAGCAAGCCTACCAGGGTAAATTGTCTGCCTACGGATGAAATAGCGTCGTTGAGACGGTGATCTGGGGTATTAAATTCCAGAACGTCCTCATCGACGTCTCCGATGGGCACAATTCTTGGCAGCAGGAGGGCACGCTTGCTGCTGTGGACCAGAAGCTTATCCTGGAGTTCGCGCGCGGCCCGGCGGGTGGGGAGAAGGACTGTCAGATCTGCAATATTATGCTTCAAAGTATCGCAGGGAAACCCGCGCAGGATTTCGCGCGCCAGAACATCAAGGAAGTCTGAACAGCTTGCGATCGTGTAGACGTTGGGTTGGCTTTGCGTCATTGTGACGATTTTAACAACTCTGCCTCAGCTAAAGCAATGGCATCGGGTGTACCCACATGCAACCACATTCCAGCATGTGCTATTCCGTGCAGGCGACCTTTTTCGATGGCGCGGTCCCAGAGGGCGTTCATGGAAAATTTGCCGGGAGGCGCGTTCTCAAACAGCCTGGGATGAACGAGATAGCCGCCAATATACGCCAAGGCTTTCCCACCTTTTTGGCGCGTTACCTTGCCATCGTCGGCCAGCAGAAAGTCCCCCGCCCCGTCATAGCCCACCGTTTGTTTGAGAGGACACAACAGAAGAAGACAATCCATCATGCTGTCATTCCAACCCGCGCGCAACCGATGCAATGCGGGTTGGCTTCCGTCAATCCAGAAGCTGTCACTGTTGAGCACGAAAAAGGGATCCTCGCCCAGCAGCGGCAGGGCCAGCGCAATGCCACCCCCGGTATCCAGTATGGCTGAACGCTCATCAGATATGCAAATTTCGGGGCATATCTGGCTGGCGCCCCACGACGCGATCTGATCGGCAAAATAATGGGCATTGACTACCACGGTCTGCACCTTCGCCTCGCGCAGCCTGTCCATGCCGTAATCGATCAGGGCCTTTCCGGCAACCTTTACCAAAGGTTTGGGGCGATCATTGGTCAAGGGGCGCATGCGGGTACCAAGGCCTGCGGCCAGCACCATGGCATGATGGCCGATGGAGATTTCAGGAGAGGGGTAGATTGCGGTCATGCCACGCCTTTAGAGCAGAGAGTGCAGGATGGGCAAGGTTGCGGGACAGATGGCGCGAGACACGCGGAATATGCTTGAGATAGGCAGGCTTGCCGTCACGTTTGTAAAGCCGTGCAAAAATGCCGAGAATCTTGGTGGCGCGCTGGGCGCCCAAAATTGCGAAGTCGCGCGCAAATGTTGCCCGGTCGAAATTCCCTTGAGATGACCTCAGGCCGCAGTAATGTTCGAAAAGTTGCGTTGCCATATCGTGTTCAATGTCAACGCGTGCATCCTGCAGAAGAGAAACGAGATCATAGGCAGAATGGCCCAATACGCAGTCCTGCGTATCAATGAGCCCAACTCGTCGCATGCCGGGCCTTTCGGGCAGCCAGAGAAGGTTGGGCGAGTGATAATCCCGCAGCGTCCAAACCGGGCGTGAGGCATCAAGCAGCGGCAGAAGCTTTTCCCACTGTCGGGTAAATTCCTCATAGACATCGGCCAATGCTCGCACCCCCTTAATGTGAGGCCAATACCATGAGGGGAGGAGGTCCACTTCAATCATCATGGCACTAATGTCATAGCGAGCGATGCGGTGGGGTGGACCATTGCGCACAGGGACTGAAGCGGGCCAGCTCTTGCCTGCCATATCAGCCAGCACGTCCACGGCTGCCTGCATGGGGGAGCGCATGTCATCTCCCCGCATCAGCATTTTTCCGAAGAGTTCAGTTCCAAGAGGCTCAATGAGAGAAAGGCCATGGTTGAGATCAAGTTCATATACTTCCGGGGCGCTATAGCCACGCTCAAGCAGCAGATCGTTCACGCCCACCACAGCACCAATGTTTTCCGCGAGATGGGCTATGGCGCTATAAGGCTTGTTGTTTTTTACAATGGGGCCATCCGGCCTTTTCGGCATATCCATAAGGATGGCGGTGCTCTTTAGAGCCGTTACCATTTCATAGCGCCGTGAAGAAGCATCGCCTTCCAGAAATGAGCGCACACCGCCGCGCAGCGTGGACTGTCCGATCAATGCGTTGATTTGCGCATTGCGCTGGAGCAGTGCTGGCCAAATTCCCCGTGCTTCAAGCGTTAAGGTTCTGGTTTCTCCCATGCCTGAAAAATTGATATTCAAGATGTCGGGGCAAAGGCTTGCCGAAAATTTTTCTGGCCATTCCACCAGCATCACATGGGTGTCGAGAAGTTCGTCCAAACCCAGTTCTTCCACCTCGGCTTCAGTTTGCAGCCGATAGAGATCGATGTGGGCCACAGGAACGCGGGTTTGTTTATAGCTCTGGACAATCGCAAAACTGGGACTTGGAACATCGAAATTTTCACCAGGTGCCAGTGCCCGGATGAAGGCGCGCGCGAAAGTGGATTTTCCGGAACCCAGTTCACCTGACAACAGAATGCAATATCCAGGCCTTGCCCAAAGTGAAACTTCGCGGGCAAAGCTTTCCGTGTCTGCAGGAGAGTTTGAGAGATAACTGCTTATCATGGCCCGGTATTATGCCGCACGCTGCGGATTTGTCAGCCGGCTTTTGACATCGCGCTTCTGGGGGCCATCAATTGGAAAGGCACATACGACAGTGGTGCCGTGGTTGAGCCTAGAGACAAGGGACACCTTGCCACCATGCAATTCGGTGAAGCTTTTTACAATGGAAAGGCCAAGGCCCGGACCACGGTGGCTACCCGGCATGGGCTTTGACTGGAAACGGTCGAATATCTTCTTTTGGTAGTCAGGGTCAATGCCACGTCCTGTATCTGCCACCCAGATCTGGACATCCGTGCCATGCCGTCTGGCCCCCATCCGCACCTGTGCGGCCTTAGGCGAGAATCCTACTGCGTTGGACAGGAGATTTGAAAGGATTTGTTCAACTCGCAGGGGATCGCCGATGAAGGCGAGTTCTTCCTCGGAAATTTCTATGCTGACGGTCTGGTCACGCCTGGCCATGGCGGGTGTGAGTTTTTCGGCCACGAGTTCAAGAGTTGCCGCCACGTCAACTCTTTCAAGTTTGAGTTCCATAGCACCCGCGTCGATGGCCGAGAGATCGATAATGGCGTCAATAATGGACTTGAGATCCTCGGAAGACCGTTTGATGTCGAGGACATATTCGTGCTGCTTGGGCGTGAGTTCACCCACAAGTCCGAGATCAAGCGTTTCGGCAAAGCCCAGAATACTGGTCAGTGGGGTTCGCACCTCATAAGACACATTGCTCAGGAAGTTGTTCTTGAGCCGGTCGGCGGCCTCGAGAGCCTCAGCGCGTTCGCGCAGTGCCTGCTCCATTTTGGCTGGATCTGAAATATCCGAGAATGTGAGCAGCGTATTCCCGTCCGGCAGCGGCACAGAACTGTATTGGAGAATGCGTTCACCAGCATGCAGACGGCCACGCATGGCCTTGCGTTCAGATTCCAATCCGGTCACACCGAATTTCATTTCCTGCCAAGCGGAACCCGCCTCCTTCATCACTGTCTCATCATCGGCGAGATGATCAATATGCGGTTCCTTCTGCAACAGTGTGAGTTCGAAGCTCCAGAATTTCGTAAATGCCGGATTGTAGAGCTTGAGGCGGCCATCAGAACCGAACAGGGCGATGGCTTCATCGAGATTGTCGAGCGTTTCGCGCTGCACGCCGATCAACTCATTGTAGCGGCTTTCGAGCTGTATTTCCTTGGTCACGTTTTCGTAGAGATAGGTTACGCCGCCAAAGGGATGTTGCTCGCATACAACATGCAGCGAACGCCCGTCAGGAAGGTACCACCAGCTTTCCCGCATTTCGAGCGTGGTGTAAGAGGAGAGTTGTTTGGCGCGCCATTCACGGTAATTGGCCTGTTCGGGGATGCATCTCTGGGACCGCAAACGGTCGAGCACTTCGCCATCGGTTGGATGAGTATCCAGAAACTTGGGGTCCATGGGCCAGAGTTGGACAAAAGCCATATTATAGAAACGCAGGCGCTGGTCTGGACCATAAATGGCAATGGCCGTATCAAGTTTATTGAGGGTTGAGGCGTGTGCCTTGATGTGGCGGTCCAGTTCCTTTTCGGTTTCTTCCAGAGCTGAAACGTCTACGGCAAATCCTGCCTTGCCTTCCACCAGTTCAATTTCATGGATGTTGAGGGCGCGCATGGCGCCCGCAAACACGGCATGGGTGCGGCCCAAGAGGCCTGACTTTGCGTCGGCGCGCGATCTGTCAATGCGGTCAGCCATGGCCACTTCCACGGCGGAGCGCAAGACGGCATCACTGTCAGGCATCTCGACAGCCTTCACATAAGCGCGGTTGACCCAGGTCAATTGACCTTCCCTGTTGCGGAGCCAAATAGGTAAAGGTGCCGCATCGAGCACAGCGCTCAGGCGCTGCACCTGCATGCCAAGTTTGCGCGCGTCATAGTTCAATTCCGTGATCTGGTACCGCTCGCCTGACAAGGGCCTGAAGCGCAGCGTGGCCATGCCGCCTGCTGTTCTTCCATCTGCTTCCAGCAACTCATTGTTCCTGGTGCGTACCCCGATATTGAAAGGCTTGCCTACATCGCGCAGGGCTGAGAGACCCGCCAAAATGGCGCTGCTCGAATCCGGCTCCAGCCAATTTGCAAAATCCAGGAGTTCATCCACGGTCTGCGGTATGGTGGCCGTGCCATACATGCTGCCGATCAGGCGGTTGGGTTTTTCTTCTTTGCCATGCCAGACGATCATCACATGCGCTTCAGCGGCAAAAGCTGATTCGGCCTCGTTCAGACGCATTTCCATTTCGCTCAGGCGCTTGCGGATTTTTGACTCGCTGCCTACCAGCCTGCGCACTGCAAAATAGGCCCAGACAAAAACGCAAATGCTGGCAAGTATCAGGAATGCCGTAAAACCATCGAAGTCCGGCATGATGAAAGCCGCAGCATAGGCCTTGCCACCGGGTATGATCGTGGAAAAAGCCAGAACCGCGCCATGACTTGCCGCGTCTGCTGTGCTGCTTTCTCCCCGCATCCCATCTCCGGTCCGATCACCTGCGCGCTTCCGAATCAGCGTGCCGCCCAGTTATCGATATAGACTTAAACGTGACGCGCCGGAAATATCCTTGTCGCAAAGTTTCCGGCACGTGACGCGAAAGTGATCAATAGCGGTAATAGTCAGGTTTGAAGGGGCCTTTTTGCGTGACACCGATATATTCTGCCTGCTCATTGCTCAGGGTTGTCAATTTCACGCCCAGCTTGTCGAGATGGAGCCTTGCCACCTTCTCGTCAAGGTGCTTTGGCAAAACATAAACCTCGTTTTTATATTTGCCCGTCTTGGCATTGGTGAAAAGTTCGATCTGGGCCAGCGTCTGATTGGTGAACGAGGCTGACATGACAAAGCTCGGATGGCCTGTGGCATTGCCTAAATTCACCAGGCGACCCTGTGAAAGCAGAACAATGCGGTTACCCTTGGGAAAATGCACCAGATCAACCTGGGGCTTGATATTGGTCCACTGGAAATTCTTGAGTTCAGCTACCTGGATTTCATTGTCGAAATGACCAATGTTGCAAACGATGGCCATGTCTTTCATCTGCTTCATATCATCAATCGTGATCACATCCTTGTTGCCAGTGGCGGTGACAAAGATGTCGGCCGTGCTGATCACATCCTCAAGTGTCTGGACAGAGTAGCCATCCATTGCGGCCTGCAGCGCGCAGATAGGATCAACTTCCGTCACAACAACGCGAGCGCCAGCGCCTCTCAAGGACAGGGCCGAGCCCTTGCCCACGTCGCCATAGCCACAGACCACAGCGACCTTGCCAGCCATCATCACATCCGTGCCACGCCTGATGGCATCCACCAGCGATTCGCGGCAGCCATATTTGTTGTCGAACTTTGATTTGGTGACGCTGTCATTCACATTGATAGCAGGAAATGGCAATTCGCCCTTCTTCTGCATTTCATATAGGCGATGAACACCTGTGGTGGTTTCTTCAGAAACGCCAATGATCGATGCGCGCACTTTGGAGAACCAGCCGGAGCTGGACTTCAACCGCTTGGCAATTTCCGCATAGAGGCATTCTTCTTCTTCGCTCTTGGGATGGGCAATCAGACTTGCATCTTTTTCGGTCTTGGCGCCGAGCAATATGTAAAGGGTTGCATCGCCGCCATCATCAAGAATCATATTGGTGGGCTGGCCGTCAGCCCAATCAAAAATCCTAGCTGTGAAGGCCCAATATTCCTTCAGGGTTTCACCCTTAAAGGCAAACACCGGGATGCCTGCGGCGGCAATGGCCGCTGCTGCATGATCCTGGGTGGAATAAATGTTGCAGGAGGCCCAGCGGATATCGGCACCCAGCGCTTTCAATGTTTCGATGAGCACTGCTGTCTGTATGGTCATATGCAGGGATCCGGAAATACGGGCACCCTTCAGGGGCTGGGCTTTGGCGTATTCGGCGCGTGTGGACATGAGGCCCGGCATTTCCACTTCGGCCATATCCTGTTCCTTGCGGCCCCAATCAGCCAGCGAAATATCTGCGACGTGGAAATCCTTGAATGCGACCATGGGACATGCTCCAGAAAGAGGTTGTTTGAGGTGGGCTATAGCAGGCAGATATTGGGCTTGCAACCAGGATATAAAGAAATCTTTATATGTAGTTCCGAAGGTCCAGCGAAGTGATGCTGGGGTTGCGACCGTTCAGGGGGTTGGCGGGATTCCACGTCAATCTGGTTTCATAGAAACGCGTGGCCAATGCATCCACCATGACGAGGCGGCCTGCGAGGCTTTCGCCTATTTCCAGCAGTTCTTTCAGGATTTCCATGGCCTGCATGGAGCCCACAATTCCAGGAAGTGCGCCGATAATGCCCGCCTCCTCGCAGGCGGGGAAAAGCCCGCGGGCGGGCAGGTCGCCTACAAAGCAGCGATAGGTGGGCCAAGGCTCACCGGATGGAGAGGTCTGATAGGGCTTATAGGTTGAAATCTGGCCGTCGAACTGGCCCACCGCCGCAGACACCAGGGTTTTTTTCGCGAAATAGCAGGCGTCGCTTACCAGAAAGCGGGTTGTGAAACTGTCGCTGCCATCGGCCACGATGTCATAATTTCCGATGAGGTCGAGCGCATTGCTGGCATCAATGCGAAAGCTATGTTCGACGATGGAGGGATGGGGATTGAGACTGCCTAAAGTGGCGCGGGCACTGGCGGTCTTATGATCACCCACACGCGCGGTGGTATGTAGCACCTGGCGCTGCAGGTTAGACAGGCTCACTGTGTCGTCATCGCAAATTCCAATAGTGCCAATGCCTGCGGCAGCAAGGTAAAGCAGGAGCGGAGCGCCAAGGCCGCCTGCGCCAATCACCAGCACCTTCGACTTGATGAGCTTGGCCTGGCCGGGGCCTCCCACTTCCGGAATGACGATATGACGGGCGTAACGCTCAAGCTCTTCAGGGGACAAGGCCATCAGCGCATTCCTGAAGAACCGAAACCTGCGGCGCCACGGGTGGTTTCATCAAGACTTTCGACCTCCTGCAACTTGACATAGGTAACTGTTGCAATGACCATTTGCGCAATCCTGTCGCCGCGCTTGATGATAAAATCTTCACTGCCGTGATTAATGAGTGGTACCTTGATTTCTCCACGATAATCACTGTCGATGGTGCCGGGCGCATTCAACACGGTCACACCATACTTGACAGCAAGACCGGAACGCGGCCTGACCTGCGCTTCAAAATATTCGGGAAGCGCCAGGGCAAAGCCAGTAGGCATCAGGCAACGCCCGCCGGGCTGCAAAACAGCATCTTCTGCGGCGCGCAAGTCCATGCCAGCTGCACCCGAAGTTTCATATGAGGGCAGCGGCAAGCCTTGCCCATGGGACAGCCGACTGATGGGTACACCTGTCATTTCTTTTCCGCCAGAATGCCCGCCAACCTCTCCATAAGACGGACGGCCACGGCTTGTTTGGAAAGCTTGGGCCAGGTTTCAATGCCCTCCTTCGACACAAGAACAACAGTATTTTCATCTCCGCCAAATACGCCCCACTCAAAACTTACGTCATTGGCGACCATGAGGTCGCAATTCTTCTTCAGCAACTTCGCCTTGGCGTTCGCGGTTACATCTTCCGTTTCGGCAGCGAAACCAACTACCAATCTGGGGCGCTTCGTGGACGGGCTGGAGATGGTTGCCAGAATGTCCGGGTTTTCCACAAGCTCCAGTGTGGGAGGACCTGACTTGCCTTTCTTGATTTTCTGCGATGGCTGTTCCACGACCCGCCAATCCGCTACAGCTGCCGTAAATATGGCTATGTCCGCGGGCATTTCGCGTTGGCAGGCTGCAAGCATCTCAACAGCGCTGGTGACGGACATCATCTGCACGCCAAGGGGAATGGGAAGATCCACGGGTCCGGATATCAAAATTGTTTCAGCACCCAGTGCAACGGCTGCAGCGGCAATGGCATAGCCCTGCTTGCCTGAGGAATAATTCGAAATGTAACGCACGGGGTCAATGGCCTCGCGCGTTGGGCCTGCGGTCACCAGTACCTTCTGGCCGGTAAGTAGGCGAGGCTTTGGCGCCAGGGCTGTTTCAATAGCCACGAGAATTTCCCGAGGCTCGGCCATGCGACCGGGGCCGTATTCGCCACAGGCCATTTCACCATCTGCAGGACCCACAACAAGAATGCCGTCACGTTGTAACTGCCTGAGGTTTCGCGTGGTCGCGGCATGGTTCCACATCCGCACATTCATGGCAGGCGCTATTAAAACCGGCTTGTCTGTTGCAAGAAGCGTGGTGGAGGCCAAATCACTGGCATGGCCGTGGACCATTTTTGCCATGAGGTCGGCAGTTGCGGGCACCACCACCAGCAGGTCTGCGGCCCGCGAGAATTCGATATGGCCCATTTCCACCTCGTCGGTGAGATTGAACAATTCGCTATGGACCTTCTCGCCCGTGAGACTTGCAACACTCAGAGGCGTTACAAATTCCTCGGCCGCGCGGGTCATGATGCAGCGAACGCGTACCTCCTGCTTCTTCAGCAAGCGGATGAGTTCCAGGGATTTAAAGGCGGCAATGCCGCCACCAATGATGAGAAGAACGGTCTTGCCTGAAAGTTTGGACATGGGGTGGAACCTAGCAGAAAACCGGGGGCGGGTTAAAGAACGAGTTTGATGGCGATAATTGTCAGGGCAACAGCGCAGGCCATGAGCGCATAGCGCTGGACCTGCGTTGCCTTGTTTTGGCTTCTGGCGATGTTGTTCAGTGTTTCCTGGTCCAGCCTCACACCCCCTGCCTGCACGATTTCGTTCACCACGTCGGGAAACATATGGGCCAGCCTCGCAACAGCGCCCACGCCGTTGACGGCTTCTTCGATTTTGCCGATGGGACCCAGTTTGCGTTCAATCCAGACGCGCACCACGGGTTCTGCCGTCTTCCACATGTTGAGCTCGGGATTGAGCGTGCGCGCCACACCTTCCACCACCACCATGGTTTTCTGCAGCAACAAGAGCTGCGGCTGTGTCACCATGTTGAACTGGCCAGTCACTTCAAACAGCTGGGTGAGCAGGCGTGCCATGGATATTTCATTGGCTTTCAAGCCAAGAATGGGTTCACCGATCGCCCGCAAGGCTTGGGCAAAATCATTGGGATTCTGGTCGGCTGGCACGTAGCCAGCATTAAAATGCACCTGGGAGACGCGGACATAGTCACGCGTGATGAAGCCATAGAGAATTTCCGCCAGGAACATGCGCTCCTTGATACTCAGTCTTCCCGTGATGCCGAAGTCGACAGCCACGAGTTGGCCTTTGTCGTCTACAAACAGGTTGCCCTGATGCATGTCGGCGTGGAAAAAACCATCCCTTATGGCATGCCGCAGAAAGCTTTGAATGACGGTGTCGCCCAGCGCCACAAGATCGAAACCCTTGGTGCGCAACGTTTCAACTTCAGCAATAGGAGTTCCGTCAATCCATTGCGTGGTGAGAACTTGCCGTGCGGTGCGGACCCAGTCCACCTCGGGCACGCGAAAGTCCGGATCATCCTTGGTGTTTTCAGCCATTTCGGACATGGCGGAGGCTTCCATGCGGAGATCAAGTTCCAGCCGCATCGACTGATCGAGCATGGCCACTGCCGCCACGGGGCGGAGCCTTCGTCCTTCGCTGGACAAGCGCTCCATCCAGCTTGCCGCAAAAAAGAAACTGTCGAGATCCCTGGCAAACCGCTGCTCGACGCCCGGACGCAGAACCTTGACTGCAACTTCCTTGCCTTCGATGGTCCGCGCCTTATGAACCTGGGCTATGGATGCAGCAGCAACGGGCTCTCCGAATTCGAAGAACAGCTCTTCCACGTCGCGATCCAGATTATTGCGGATAGCGGCGCGCGCTTCCTGCATGCTGAAGGGTGGAAGCTTGTCCTGCAGGGATTTGAGTTCAAAGGCGCGCTTGGCACCGATCACGTCGGGGCGGGTGGCGAGAAATTGACCGAGCTTGATATAGCTTGGTCCCAAGAGTGAAAGTGCGGTTGTGATGCGACCCTGCATATCCTGCGTGGGAGGATGCGCACCGGCACGCATGAGTTTTATGGCGGCGCGCGCCAGCCACGGCACATCGGCAAGCTGGTCCTGCCGCAGAAAGAAATCATAGCGCGCCATTACACGACCGGCACGGGCGAGCTGCCATAGGTTTCTTAGTGTTGAAAACATCAGGTGCGCCAGCCTGCGTGTATGGCCACAATCCCGCCTGTGAGATTGCGATAGCTCACGCGCGAAAATCCAGCGGCCGCAATCATGGCCTTGAATTCGTCCTGCTTTGGAAATGTACGGATGCTTTCGACGAGATAACGATAGGGCTGGCCGTCTCCCGTCACCACCTTGCCGACGGCGGGGATGACAGTGAAGGAAAAGCTGTCATAGGCCTTCTGCAGGAGTTCCAGATCAACATGAGAAAACTCGAGGCATTGAAACTTGCCGCCAGGTTTCAACACGCGGTAGGCTTCCGCCAGGGCACGGTCGATATGGGTGACATTGCGAATGCCGAAGGCAATTGTATAGGCATTAAAACTCTTATCGGGGAAAGCGAGGCGTTCGGCGTTGCCGACCGTGAAATCACACTTTGCTAGAAACCCCTCGCGTTCGGCGCGGACTTGGCCCTCCATCACCATTTCTGGAGAAATATCCGCAATCGTCACATGCGTGCCGGGGCCACCGTCACGTGCAATGCGGAATGCGATGTCGCCCGTTCCACCTGCCACATCCAGAACCTTGAAGCTCCGTGCACTGCGTGGTGGATTGAGCTGGCTTACAAAATCGTCTTTCCACAGGCGGTGCAAGCCGCCCGACATCAGATCATTCATCTGATCATAGCGCAGGGCAGCCTTGGAAAAAACCTCGTTCACCAAGCCCTGCTTTTCAGCCTCGCCTACGCGGCGAAAGCCAAAGGCCACATCTTTTTCCTGCTGATCGGTCATCAGTTACTTCCTAAAGCAGACGTCATGCAAATTCTATTGTACCAGTTGTAGCAGATACATTATGGGCTGGGGCACGTATCTGCCAGGTTAACCTTTATACGATGAGAAAACCCCATGCTTGACCTTACCGCAACTCCCGCTTTCCGCCTTTCGGCAATTTATATTGCAATTCTCGTGATCGGACTGGTTCCGCTGGCGATTATGGTTATTCGGCTACGCCGGGGTAACAGGATAGGCATTGGCGATGGCGGAAATCAGCAACTCGCGCGCGCCATCAGGGTGCATGGAAATTACGCGGAAAACGCCCCGTTTGGCATGATTTTATTGATCATGTTGGCGCTTCTGGGGGCTGCCACATGGGTTATCCACGCCGTAGGCCTTGCGATGATTGCAGGCCGTGCCGCGCATGCCTATGGCCTGAGCAAAACGTCGGGAGCAAGCATGGGACGGGTCATGGGCATGGTATTGACACAAACGAGCCTGCTGATGGGCGGGTTGGCCTTGCTGTGGACGGCATTGACTTAGGAGCTTTCATGCCGGAACTGCCAGAAGTTGAAACAGTCATGCGCGGCCTCGTTCCGGTCCTCATGGGCCGCCGTATTGAGGGCATATCACTTCGCCGCGCGGGATTGCGCTTCCCATTTCCTGAAAATTTTGCGACACGGCTTGAGGGTCGGCACATCACCGGCATGGTGCGGCGCGCGAAATACATCTTAATCGCGCTAGATGACGGGCATCACCTTCTTGTCCATCTCGGCATGACGGGGCGGTTCACGGTCATTGGAAAAAAGCCTGTGGCCCTTGGAGAATTCTATTACGCTTCTGAAACGGCTGATACGGGTGGCGGACTGCATGATCATGTTGTCCTGTCGCTGGATGACGGCGTGGTCGTGGTTTACACCGACCCCCGCCGTTTTGGCTTCATGGATCTGATCCATGAAGACAGCCTTGCCACCCATAAGCTGCTGCAAAACATCGGCGTGGAACCCTTGGGCAATGAATTCAGCGGAGCTTATCTCGCGGAGAAGTTCCGGGGTAAAACCGCGCCCCTCAAGGCAGCGCTCCTCGACCAGCGCATCATTGCGGGGCTTGGCAACATCTATGTGAGCGAGGCTTTGCACAGGAGCGGGCTGTCACCCCGGCGCAAGGCCCACACCCTGGTGCGTAAACCTCAGCAGCTGGAAGACCTCGCTCGCAATATACGGGATATACTGGGCGAGGCGATCCTGGCGGGTGGTTCCACGCTGCAGGACTTTGTTGGAGCTAATGGCGATGCCGGGTCCTATCAGCAGCGCTTTGCGGTTTATGACCGGGAAGGCGAGGCCTGCTTGAGGCGGGGCTGTATCGGCGTGATCCGGCGCATTGTGCAATCCGGCAGGTCCAGCTTCTATTGTCCGACCTGCCAGAAATAGAAATCAGACGGGGCGGACTTCCGTGACTTCCGGCACGAAATGGCGCAGCAGGTTCTCAATGCCGTGCTTCAATGTTGCCGTGGAGCTGGGGCAACCGGCGCATGAGCCCTTCATGTTGAGATAAACAATGCCTTCGCGGAATCCGTGGAAGGTGATGTCGCCGCCATCCTGAGCGACGGCTGGACGCACGCGGGTTTCCAGGAGTTCCTTGATGGTCCCCACGAGGGCCTTGTCGGATTCATCAAAAAACTCACCTGAATCGGACATATTCAATGGCTTTTCGCCGACAAGCATGGGGGCGCCTGAGAGGTAATGATCCATGATATGACCCAGAATGGCAGGTTTCAGATGTTGCCATTCGCCTTCGCCCTTGGTGACGGTGATGAAATCCTGGCCGAGGAATACGCCAGATACTCCTGCTACCGTAAATAGCTGCTGTGCCAGCAGGCACTCGCCAGCATCATCGGCACTCCTGTATTCGCGGGTGGAACCCGGCAGGACAGGCTTTCCCGGAATGAACTTCAGGGTGGCGGGGTTTGGCGTTGCTTCGGTCTGGATAAACATGAGGGTGTCCTTTGATCCTTATATAAGCCCAGTTTGGAATGATTTCAAACTAGAGAAAGCCTCATGATACCACAAAACCGACAATCTTGCGGACTTCACGCAAAATGGGGGCCGCAATGGCACGGGCGCGGGCTGATCCATCGGCAAGCACGGCTGCGACATAGCCTGGATCCTGCTGCAACCTCTGGGTTTCCGCTGTAATGGGTGCAAGCCTCGACACGGCGAGTTCAGCCAGGGATTCCTTCAATCTTGAGAACTGCCCGCCGCCAAACTGCGTAAGAACCCATTCCACCGTCTGGCCGGAAAGGGCTGCATAAATACCAGCTAGATTTTCGGCTTCAGGACGGCCTTTCAGTCCGGCAGGTTCCGAGGGCAAGGCATCTGTATCGGTTTTCGCCTTGCGGATCTTGCGCACAATGGATTCTGCATCATCGGTCAGATTCAGCCGGGACAGATCCGAAGGATCAGACTTCGACATCTTCTTGGTGCCATCGCGCAAGGACATCACGCGCGTTGCCGGTCCAATGATGAAGGGCTCAGGCTGGGGAAAAAAATGCCCGGTGTAGCCAGCATCGCGAATGGCATCGCCAAAATCCAGGTTGAATTTCCCGGCAATGTCGCGCGCCAGTTCAAGATGCTGTTTCTGGTCTTCGCCCACGGGTACATGGGTTGCCTTGTAGGCCAGAATGTCAGCCGCCATCAGATTGGGATAGACATAGAGCCCGACAGACGCCTGCTCCTTGTCCTTGCCGGCCTTGTCCTTGAATTGCGTCATGCGGTTGAGCCAGCCCAGGCGCGCGACGCAGTTGAAGATCCATGCAAGTTCCCCATGTTCGGCAACCTGGCTCTGGTTGAAAACAATCGAGCGCTTGGGATCAAGGCCGCAAGCCAGATAGGCCGCTGTCACATCAAGGATTGCCTTGTGCAGCTCCGGCGGGTCCTGCCACATGGTAATGGCATGCATGTCCACGACGCAATAAATGCATTCATACATATCCTGCAGCTTGATCCAGTTCAGCATGGCACCGAGATAGTTTCCCAAGTGCAGATTGCCGGTGGGTTGCATGCCGGAAAAGACCCGGGGCGTAAAACCTGTCATGTGCCAAAATCCAGTAAAACAAAGGCGCCTTATGCCCACAAAATTCCATCGTGAAAAGACTTACCTTTGCCTTACCGTCCGCAATTCTGAAAGCGTCATGGCACCGGTGAGATGGGCCAGGGCGAAGTAGCTTGCCATGCCCCCCAATACCAGAACCAGGAGGGACACCAAGGAGTTGAGAAACCGCGAGGTTTCCGAGAAATTTTCGCGCAAGGCCCAGAACCCAAAGAGCAGGAGAGCGCCCATCAGCAAGCCGGAGGCAATGATGCGCGGCAGCCTTTGTTTCAGTCGCTTATCGGCTGCAAAAAATCCACGCCGGGCAAGCGTTGTCCCCAGCAGGGCCGCGTTGATCCAGGCTGCAAGGGTTGAGCCCATGGCAATCCCCACGTGGCTGAAATAACGCGACAGCACCAGACTTGCCATGATGTTGATAACCACGGAAACCACGGCAAAGCGCATGGGCGTTCTGGTATCTTCGCGGGCATAGAAGCCAGGCTGGAACACCTTGGTCATGGCGTAGGCGGGAAGGCCTGCGGCAAAGACCAGCACAGCGGGTGCGACAGCGAGCGTGTCTGCGTATTTGAATTCGCCATGTTCAAAAACCGTGTGCAGGATGGGAATGGGTATAGCCATCAATGCAACGGCGGCAGGAATGGTGAGAAACAGGGAAAGTTCCAGCGCGCGGTTCTTGCTGTTCAGGACGGCCTGGTTATCACCGGCGCGCAGCTTGCGTGAGAGATCCGGCAGGAGCACCACGCCTATTGCCACACCGATCACGCCAAGTGGCAGTTGATAGAGCCTGTCAGCATAATAGAGGTAAGCCACCGCATGATCTATGCTGGTGGCAATGATCGTGGCAATCAGCAGATTGATTTGCATGATGCCACCGGAAACCAGGCCGGGGAGTGACAGTACAAGTACCCGTTTTACGTCTTGGGTAAATTTCGGCATGCGCGGAAACAATGGCATTCCGGCGCGGCGGCAGGCAATTGCCAAAAGCGCATATTGGGCAACGCCAGCAATGGAAACCCCCCATGCAAAAATATAACCGGTTGCTGCCGTGTTGCCGGTCTGGAAATACCAAGCCACGATGTTTGAAATGATCATGACGATATTGAGCAGGATGGGAGCTGCGGCTGCTGCCGTAAACCGGTTCAGGCTGTTCAACACGCCCGACTGAAGGGCTGTGAGCGACATGAACAGAAGATAGGGAAAGCAAATCCGCGTGAGATCAATGGCAAGCTGGCGTTGTGCGGGGTCATCGGAAAAGCCAGGAGCGATCACGTAGATCACCAGGGGCATGGCAACCATGGCGATTGCAGTCAGGAACAGAAGCCAGATAAGCATGGCGGAGAAGACATCAATTGCAAAACTGTGGGCGGTGGCTTTTCCCTCACCTTCAACCTTGCGGGCAAATTGCGGAACGAAGGCTGAGTTGAATGCGCCTTCAGCAAAGAGGGCACGGAACAGGTTGGGAAATCGTTGGGCCACAAAGAAGGCTTCTGCGATCAAACCTGTTCCCAAAGTATAGGCCACAAGCTGGTCGCGGAGAAAACCCAGCAGGCGGCTCACCATGGTAAATCCGCCAACGGTGGCTGCTGATTTAAGAAGCGACATTCACACGAAATCCCTAGCGCAGGCGGTTAGCGCATTTTCAGCCGGATTTCGCAAGCAATTCCTCCTGTGGCCGCAATACCATCTCCAAGGCGCGCTCGATCTGGGCGTGACGGGTGGGATTTACAATCTTTCCGCCGGTGAGATCGGTTACATAAAAAACATCGATCGCCTTTTCTCCAAATGTGGTGACATGGGCGGAAGCGATGTTGAGACTCAGATGGAAAAGCGCATCGGTCAAATGATAGAGGAGGCCGATTCGGTCAAGGCCGTTGATTTCGATCACGGTAAACCGGTTGGAAGAATGATTGTCAATAATGACGCGGGGTACCACTGAAAAGGCTTTAACACGCGGCTTATACTGGCTGGCATTGGCCACGGCTTCCTTCAGGCGCAACTCGCCTTGGAGCGCCTTGCGGATAATTTCGGCGATACGCTGGGCGCGGCGGCGCTCATCGTCTTCTGTTGCAAATTCGCGCTGTATGAGAATGGTATCAAGCGCCAGGCCATCGGTAGTGGTGAAAATCTGAGCGCCCAAGATATTGGCACCGGCGGTGGCACAGGCTCCGGTGATGAGGGCCAGAAGGCGTGGATGATCAGGCGCATAAATCGTGAGTTCGGTAATGGCCGTGAATTCATCGGTAAAGACTTCTGTTACCACGCTGCGAGGTGGCGCTTGCGCAATCAATTTCTGGTGCGAGAGCTGTTTTTCGAGCGCGACATTAAGCCAGTAGGCTTCATAATGGCGCGAGGTTGCTGTCTTGACTTCGGCGTCGTTCCAAGACGGGAAATTGGCGAGGAAGGTTCTCTGGGCTTCTTGCACCCGGTCGGCGCGCGTGCCTCCTACATGGCCTCCAGTCAAAACTGGCATGGCTTCGGAGTAGAGCGTGCGCAGCAACTGGCCTTTCCAACCATTCCACACACCGGGACCCACAGCCCGGATATCGACAACCGTGAGAATGAGCAGCAGCTTCAAGCGCTCCGGACTTTGCACAATCGCGGTAAAATCCAGAATGGACTTGAAATCATTGAGATCGCGCATCTGTGCGGTCTCGCTCATCAGGAGATGATAACGGATGAGCCACGCCGTGGTTTCCGTCTCTTCTGCGGTCAAGCCAAAGCGCGATCCCAGATGGCGGGCAATGCGTTCACCAGCAATCGAATGATCCTCGGTCCGACCCTTGGCAATATCATGCAGGAGCGTTGCCACATACAGCGAACGGCGGCTCTTGAGCGTGGGAAAGATTGCGGTGGCCAGGGGATGCTCTTCCGCAAGCCTGCCTCTATCAATGGCGGCAAGCGCCCCCACTGCGCGGATCAAGTGCTCATCGACCGTAAAATGATGATACATGTTGAATTGCATCATCGCCACGATGCGACCGAATTCGGGAATGAAGCGGCCCAAAACGCCTGCCTCGTTCATCATGCGCAACAGCGTTTCGGATGAATTGCTGTTTGTGAGCATATCCATAAAGAGCGCATTGGCTTCAACATTGTTGCGCAGCTTTCTATCAATCAATGACAGAGACAGGCGAACGGTCTTCAGTGCGTCGGGATGGATTTCGGCACCATGGGCACTTGCGATGGAAAAAAGCCTGATGATGTTGACGGGGTCATCGGCAAATGCCGTGGATTCGTTCACAGCAATGCGGCCACTTTCAAACCGGAAACAGGTGGTGCCTGCAATTTTTCCCGACGCCCTTGGCATGAAGCGGCCCAGCATGCGGCTGAGAACGGGTACTTCCTTCACCTGCCTTGCCTCAAGGCTGGCGCAGAAAATGCGGGTGAGATCCCCCACTTCCTTGGCTATAAGAAAATAATGCTTCATGAAGCGCTCAACATTCTTGAGCCCCGCATGCGACTGGTATCCCAGCCTTGCCGCCAGTTCCGCCTGCCGGTCAAAGCTTAAACGGTCTTCGCCACGGCCTGCGATAAAATGCAAGTGGCAGCGCACGGCCCAGAGGAAATCCTCACATTTCTGGAAGCGCGCCAGTTCTTCGCGCGTAAATGCGCCCTTGTCTGCCAGTTCGTCCGGCGAATTGGTGTCATAAATGAACTTGGCAATCCAGAACAGCGTGTGAAGGTCGCGCAAGCCACCTTTACCATCCTTGAGATCGGGTTCTACGAGGTAGCGGCTTTCCCCATTCTTGGCATGTCGGGCATCGCGCTCTGCCAATTTATCGGCCACGAATTTTCGTGCGCCCACCTGCACGATGTCACGGCGGAAGGCACCTTGCATCTGTTCGCTGAGGTGTCGGCTGCCACTTATGAAACGCGCTTCCAGAATGGATGTCAGAATGGTGTTGTCGGTTTTCGCAAGCCGCACGCATTCCTCAGTGCTGCGCGTCGCGTGGCCCACTTTCAGGCGAAGGTCCCAAAGCGTGTAGAGAATAAATTCGATAAGCTTGCCGCTGATCACATCCTGTTTGCCGGGAAGCAGGAAGAGCAGGTCAATGTCCGAGCCGGGAGCCAGCGTACCACGCCCATAACCGCCAGTGGCGATGACAGCCAATTCCTCGCTGGCACTATTGGCAAATATTTCCTTGCGCAGGAAGTCGTATAATGTTCCAATGATTTCGTCCTGCACAAAGGCCAAGTTCATGGCGCATTGTGTGCCCTTGCCATCCTTGAGCAGGCGCCGCTCGGCTTCGGTGCGTCCATTTTTGACAATTGGCTTCAGCAGTTCAACAAAGGCCGGGCGCAATTTCACGAGGTCTATGCCGGTGGCTACGCAACAGGCCTTGAACTTGCTGCGCAGGGCTGCAACATCGATCAACTTTTCCGGTTGTGTTATGGCAGCAAAAATCATGGGGTTTCTTTCTGCCGGGCCTTGAGAGCATAGAGAAATTCAAGTGCGTCGCGAGGCGACATGTCATCGGGCTTCAGATTGGCGACCATGTCTTCAATGATTGTTGTCTTCTTGTCCTGACGCAGGTTTTGAGCGGCACTGAACAGCGGGAGTTCGTCAATCAGCGTTTCACGCCTGGAGGCGCGCTCGGTTTTTTCCAGTTGGGCCAGAATGGCGCTAGCTCTTTCGGTCACCGCTTGCGGCAGGCCTGCGAGCTTGGCCACCTGTATGCCATAGGACCCGTCAGCCACGCCGCTTATGACCTCATGCAGGAAAATCACTTCACCCTGCCAGTCCTTCACCTTCATGGTTGCGTTGGCAAGACCTGCAAGCTTTGTGGAAAGGGCCGTGAGCTCATGATAGTGGGTTGCAAACAGCGCCCTGCAGCGATTGTTTTCGTGCAAATGTTCAACGGTTGCCCAAGCTATTGAAAGACCGTCGAAAGTTGCGGTGCCCCGCCCGATTTCATCCAGAATAACGAGCGATTGTTGGGTTGCCTGATTGAGAATGGCAGCCGTTTCCACCATTTCCACCATAAAGGTTGAGCGGCCACGCGCCAGATCATCGGCGGCCCCCACGCGGCTGAATAACCGGTCCACAATGCCAAGATGTGCGGCGCGCGCGGGCACATAGGACCCCATCTGGGCAAGAATGACGATCAATGCATTCTGGCGGAGGAATGTGGATTTACCTGCCATGTTGGGACCGGTGAGCAGCCAGAGCCTGCGACCCTCGCGCGACAGATCGCAGTCATTGGCGATGAAGCCTGTTTCACCCCTGCCCTGCAGCATGTTTTCAACGACGGGATGACGCCCGCCTTCGATGTGAAAGCTTTGGGATTGGTCGATTTTGGGGCGGACATAGCGGCGGAGCTCCGCCAGTTCACTGAGCGAAGAGGCGACGTCGATCGCCGCTAAAGCGGTGGCAATGTCTGAAATCGCATCGCTGGCGCGGGCCACATCTCCCACAAAGCCCGCAAATATTTCCATTTCGATGGCCAGCGCCCGCGCCGCAGCTGAAGCGATACGCTGTTCAAGCTGAGAGAGCTCAAGTGTGGTGAAACGCATGGCATTGGCCACGGTCTGGCGGTGGATGAACTCTCCCGCAAACTTCACGTCCTGAAGGGTTGGAGCATTCTGGGCAGTCACCTCAATATAGTAACCGATCATGTTGTTGTGGCGAATCTTGAGGTTCTTCACACCCACTTTTTCGGAATACTGATTCTGCAACTTGGCAATCACCTGGCGCGTGTCATCGCGTAGGCTACGGGCTGCATCCAATTCAGCGTGATAGAATTTGCGGACAAAATTTCCATCCCGGGCCAGCATGGGAAGTTCCTCGGAAAGACCGATCTCGAGCTCATGCACCAGAGCGTGCGGTATGTTCTTGAGAAGACGGATTGCGGCTGCGAGATTGGCTGGCAGCTGAAGTCCGTCCAGCAATGTGCCGATATGCTCGGCACAGCTTACACCATCCCGGATGGCTGCCAGATCGCGGGGACCACCGCGGACGAGATTGAGCCGCGCCAGTGCGCGTTCGAGATCGGGCATGGATTTCAGGTGCTGACGCAAGGTCTTGCGCTGGGTAACGGCCTGGTCAAAAAATTCAATTTCATCAAGACGGGCTTCGATATCAGCAGCATTTGCCAAGGGCTGCGTGAGACGGCCCATCAGCAGACGCGCCCCTGAGGCCGTCACCGTCATGTCGATGACCGAAAGCAAGCTTCCCTCTTTCTCGCCGGAAAGCCTGCGCGTGAGCTCGAGATTGGCGCGGGTCGCTGCATCCATGAGGAGGCCTGCATCTGTGCCCTGCTTCTGGGGGCGGCGCAGATAAGGCACCTGGCCCACCTGCGTGAGAAGAATGTAATCCAGCAGACTGCCTAAAGCCGCGACTTCAGCGCGCGAAAATGCGCCGAACCCGTCAAATGTCGTGACGTTGAAATGGGCATGTAATCGCCTTTCCGCCGAGGCGCTGTCAAAGCGGTGGGCAGGCAAGGTGGTCACGGAAGACCCAGTTATTTGCAGGCAGTTGCTGATATGGCTGTCTTCCTGCAGCTGATCGCTTACAATGGTTTCGCGCGGCTCAATGCGTGCGAGATCGGCTGCAAGATGCTTGGCATCAGTCACGCACACGCGGAACTCGCCGGAAGAAATATCGGCCCAGGCCAGCGCCATTTCCTGGTTACCGCGGGTTGCCGCAAGGACAGCCACATAGCTGTTGGCGCGGGCTTCCAGCAGAGTGTCCTCGGTGATGGTACCCGGCGTTACCAGACGGACCACGTTGCGCCTGACCACGGATTTTGCACCACGTTTTCGGGCCTCAGCAGGATCTTCCATCTGTTCGCAAATGGCGACCCGGTGTTCAAGCCTTATGAGTCTTTGCAGATATTGGTCTGCGGCATGAACGGGCACGCCACACATGGCGATATCCATCCCCAGATGCTTGCCACGTTTGGTGAGGGCAATCCCCAAGGCGCGCGAAGCCTTTTCGGCATCTTCAAAGAACAGCTCGTAGAAATCACCCATGCGGTAAAACAACAGATAGCCGGGATAGGCAGCCTTGATTTCGAGATACTGGGCCATCATCGGCGTGGGCTTTTCCGCCACCGCATCTGCCCCAGCAATTGACGCCATTTCATTCATGGCGGGTTCTATACCAGATAATCCTGCTGTACTGTTATACCTCGTGCAAAATTAAGATGCTTGAGGATTGGAGGGGGCTTCTCTACAACCTGCTTTCCAGCAGGGGAACCAGCCGCGATGAGCACCGAAAAGAAAATCCACAAGCGCCCGTCCATAACCGATGCAGAGGCGCTTGAATTTCATTCGCGGGGAAAGCCCGGCAAGCTGGAAATCACGCCTACCAAGCCCATGGCCACACAGCGCGACCTGTCGCTCGCCTATAGTCCGGGCGTTGCCGTGCCGGTGCGCGCCATAGCCGAAAACCCCGATGCTGCCTATGATTACACGGCCAAGGGCAATCTCGTGGCGGTGATCACCAATGGCACAGCGATCCTGGGCCTTGGCGATCTGGGTGCACTTGCGGCAAAGCCCGTCATGGAAGGCAAGGCCGTATTGTTCAAGCGCTTTGCAGATGTCGATTCCATTGACCTTGAGGTTGACACCAAGGATGTTGACCAATTCATCAATGCCGTGCGCTATCTTGGTCCCTCCTTCGGCGGCATCAATCTCGAAGACATCAAGGCGCCCGAATGTTTCATGATCGAGCAGCGCCTGCGCGAACTCATGGACATTCCTGTGTTCCATGACGACCAGCACGGCACGGCCATCATTGCGACCGCCGGGCTCATCAATGCGCTGCACATTACCAAGCGCGACCTCAAGACCTGCAAGATTGTGTGCAATGGCGCAGGCGCCGCAGCCATTGCCTGCATCGAGCTAATCAAATCGCTGGGCGTTCCCAGTGAACATGTGCTTCTGGCCGATTCCAAGGGTGTGGTGTATCAGGGCCGCACCGAGGGCATGAACCAGTGGAAGTCAGCGCATGCCACCCCCACCAAGGCGCGGAGCCTGGCAGATGCCATGGAAGGTGCGGATGTGTTCTTTGGCCTTTCAGTGGCCGGCGCCCTCACGCCCGCCATGGTCAAGAGCATGGCGCGCAATCCCATTATTTTTGCCATGGCCAATCCTGATCCGGAAATCACGCCCGAAGAAGTGGCTCTGGTGCGTTCCGATGCCATCATGGCGACTGGCCGCTCGGATTATCCCAACCAAGTGAACAATGTTCTCGGATTTCCCTATATCTTCCGGGGTGCCCTGGATGTTCGGGCGCGGACCATCAATGAAGAGATGAAAATTGCGGCAGCCCAGGCTCTCGCAAGCCTGGCGCGCGAAGATGTGCCTGATGAGGTGTCGGCCGCCTATCACGGTTCACGGCTGACGTTCGGGCCTGAATATCTGATCCCGGTACCGTTTGATCCCAGGCTTATATCCCGCATTCCTGTGGCGGTGGCCAAGGCTGCCATGGATTCCGGCGTGGCCCGCAAACACCTGGCGGACCTTGACACCTATGCTGCGGAATTATCGGCAAGGCTCGATCCAATCGCTGGCACATTGCAGTCGGTTTACGATCATGTGCGCAGCAAGCCCAAGCGTGTGGTGTTTGCTGAAGGCGAAGAGGACCGCATGATCCGTGCGGCCAACAGTTTTGCCACCAGCGGTCTGGGCAAAGCTATCCTGATCGGCCGCGAAGAAAACATTAGTCAGACCCTCAAGGCGAGCGGCCTGGAACTGCATGAGGATGTGGAAATCCTCAATGCGCGGCTTAGCGACCGCAATGTGGACTATGCAAATTATCTCTATGAAAGGCTACAACGCAACGGGTTCCTGTTTCGCGACTGCCAGCGGCTTGCCAACCAGGACCGCAACGTCTTTGCCTCTTGCATGGTTGCCTTGGGTGATGCGGATGCATTGGTCACAGGCCTCACCCGTAACTTCTCGGTGGCGCTCGACAATGTGCGCCGCGCTATCGACAATCGTGCAGGCCACCGCCCGATTGGCGTGACCATGGCGCTGGTGCGGGGGCGCACAGTGTTCATCGCTGATACGTCCATTCATGAACTTCCAACAGCCGAAGAGCTGGCGGAAATTGCCATGGAAGCGGCGGGCGTTGCGCGACGCTTTGGCTATGAGCCGCGCGTGGCGTTCCTGTCCTATTCCACCTTTGGCTATCCGCGCGGTGAACGCGCTGAATATGTGCGCAATGCGGTGGCCGTGCTCGACAAGCAAAAGGTTGATTTCGAGTATGATGGTGAAATGGCAGCCGACGTTGCGCTGTCGCGTGATGCCATGGCGCTCTATCCCTTCTGCCGCCTGACAGCACCTGCCAATGTGCTGGTGATGCCGGCCGCACATTCAGCATCCATCTCCACTAAAATGCTGCAGCAGTTGGGCGGGATCACTGTCGTGGGACCATTGCTCACGGGGCTTGCCAAGCCGGTGCAGATTGCATCCATGTCCGCCACCACAACCGATATCGTGAACCTGGCAGCCATTGCCGCCTTCGACATCAATCGTTAGGAGCGCCAAAATGAGCAAAAAATCTGGGGTTGATATTTGAAACCAGAAGGATGATGAGAACGTCTGTGGTGTTGAACTGCGCATCCGCCACGGCGCCCTCACCGATATAACAGCCCAATCGCAGATAGCCCTTGATCAAGGGCGGCAATGCCCGCAGCGCCGTTTTAGCGTCAAGGTGCGGCGCATCTTTCCGCTGCATGGGGATGTAACGTTCCGGCAGCGCGCGTACATTCCATTCCGCTGGCGCTGCGCAATTTCTTGCAAGAAAATCCAAAGTAGCAGCATGCGGTCGGGGATCACTCCCTTCGAGGCTGGCGCAGCCAAACAGCACGTCGAGCCGGTGGAGGCGCACATAGTTCCAAATGCCCTGCCACAGCAATTCCAATACGGGCTTGGTGCGATGCGGCTTGAGCACGCAGGAGCGTCCAAGCTCAAGGAAATTCAGTTCTGGCTTTGATGCCAGCAGAGGCTTCAAATCAAATTCACTTTGGGTGTAAAAGCCGCTATTTGCTTCAGCCACGGTCTGACGCAGCAGGCGGTAGGTGCCGACCATTTCACCATCACCCACGGCAAATCGTGATTGTACGTTCGCAGGGGATTTGCTGACGACAATCAAATGGTCACAAAAGGCATCAAAGCGGTCCGAATCTGTGGGACGCCGCACCGAGGTGGGTTTGGCGACAGCATTCAGTTCTTCATAGAAAACGTGGTAGCGCAAAGCCTGGGCTATTTCCACCTCCAGGGTCGTGCGGGCTAAGCGCACGGTGAGATCACTGCGATTCGCCAAAATGCCCGGTATGGTTTCACTTACGTTCAATGGAAATCCGGCCTCCTTGCTGCAAATCTGTCATAAAGCCACTCAATATGGAAGTTCTGTGACGGGTTTAAGCGGCGGGCTTAAGATATGTAAGCTTCGCTATCGCTTCTTCCATATCGTGGCGATCAAAAGGCTTTGCAAGATGCCCGTCCATTCCTACCGCCAGACACTCCGCGTGGTTTTCGTTGCGCGCATTTGCAGTCAAAGCGAGAATTGGAAGCCTGTGAGAGCCGGTTTCGGCAGCCCTGATTGCGCGGGTGGTGGCCAACCCGTCCATATCCGGCATTTCAACATCCATAATGGCCAAATCGAATTTCTGCTTCTGCTCCAGGACTGCAAGGACCTGTAAGCCCGAGCTAACATGCTTCACCCTGTGACCTGCCTTTTCCAACATGGTTTTTGCAAGCAACGCATTAACGGGATTGTCCTCAGCCAAAAGAATGGCCAGTGATTTTGCGGGCGTTGCGTGATTTGCAATGCGACGCAGTTCCTTCACAGCACCTCGAATGCTCCGCTGGTCATGGGCAGTGAGCTGGCGCACCACAGTGGCGCGACGAAACGGCTTCAACAAATAACCTGCAAAAGGCGGCTGCAGAAACACTTGCATTGCGCGGCGTTGCTCAGCTTGCATAAGAACCCAGATCTGCAGCCTCTGTTGTGACTTTGCCTTGTGCGACCGTGCCCAGCTCGAGAGTTCACCTTCAAAAGATGCATCGCAAATCAGCCCAGGTCTGGTGCTGTGCGGTTTTTCCATCAAGGTCATGCGGATCGTTTTGACATCATGGACGACCTCTACCTTTGCCCCTAATTCAACAAGGGTGGCAGCGAGGTGACGACTGGTAGGTCCTTTCGGCATCGCCATAATATATTCGCGGCCCCGCAACGGTTGGGTTGGAGTTTCTTCTTTCTGTATAACGCCCGGCAGGTCTACAGAAAAAACTGTGCCCACCCCGCTTTGGCTTGTAACCGCGATACTGCCTCCCATGCCTTCCACCAGTTTTTTGGAAATGGAAAGACCCAGGCCCGTGCCACCAAATTTTCGCGCGGTATAGTGCGTTGCCTGGACATATTCATCAAATATGCGGGAGATTTCAATTTCAACCATGCCGATTCCAGTGTCCACGACATCAATAAAAAGGCGCTGTGTTGCGGCATTGAAATGCAATTCCAGAGCCACACCGCCGTGCTCGGTAAATTTGATGGCATTGCCGCACAAGTTGAAGAGCACCTGGCGCAACCGATTCTCATCGCCCACTATCCAGCTTGGGACCTGAACATCGACGTGACAGGAAATCTCGATATTCTTGGCGTGGGCCCGGGGCGCCAGCAATTCGATCACGCTTTCTGCGAGGGGCAGAATTTCATAGGGCTTGTGCTCGAGTTTCAAGTGTCCGGATTCAATCTTCGAAGTATCAAGGATTTCATCGATGATGGAAAGGAGGGCGCGGCCCGAGACGTCGGCGGCCTTAGCATAGTTCTGCTGTTCGGCTGTCAGTTCTGTTTCCCTGAGCAACCCTATCATGCCGATAACACCGTTCATGGGCGTGCGTATTTCGTGACTCATGGTGGCAAGGAAACGGGATTTCGCCTGGTTTGCTGCCTCGGCTTGCGTGCGTGCCTGCTGCATCTGGTTTGCTGTTGTGGCAGAGGCTGCAAGGCTGCGATCAGTCCTGCGCTTATACATGACCATTGCGGCAACTGCTGCAAGCTGGAACAGCACTGCAAGAAAGTGCAGGCCTGTCACAAGACAAAAGATTGCCAAAGCCATTGCCGTAAGCACCAAAAGCCATGCTGACCTTATAGCCAGAACGTCCTTGAACAGAGGTTTTTGCGGCGTATTCATATCCGGCCTTTTGCCAGAATTTTACTGCGCAAAGTTTTACATAAGCTGTCTGTTGCGGACTATGGTGAAGCAAGCGTGAACAGATTAGGTAAAATTTTAGGCTTTCAACAATGCCTTTAGCTGCGCATTGCCATCAGCCAAAAGGGCATGGTCGGGTTTGGCGCCTTTGCCAATGAGCATTTCCAGAAGGCGGACATCGCGTGCAATTGCATTGCCCTGACCGATACCACTGGCTCCCACAAGCCTGCCATCTGCATTCAGATGGCACAAGATAAAGGCACCGTCCTTGCCGGGGCGGTTAACCGTTGCCGTGCCGAGATGCGGCAGGCCAGCGATTTGCAGGGTAAGGTCATGTTGGTCGGACCAGAACCATGGAACGGCCATACAGGTGGCACTACCGCCCAGCATGTTTTCAACTGCCACAACTGCCTGGTCGCTGGCGCTCCGCCATGCTTCAAGCCGCACGCGGGCATTTCCAAATACGGAATGGGGAAATGAGCAACAGTCGCCCGCTGCATAGATATCGGGATCGGAGGTCTGCATGCCCGCACTACATGCAATACCATTGTCAATCAAAAGGCCCGCCTGCTGCGCAAGGGCAATCCGAGGGGATGCCCCAATGCCTGCAACAATGATTTCAGCGAGAATCCGCCTGCCATTGCTAAGCACGACTTCGTTAGCGGTTATACTGTCAATCGCAGTGCTGGTTACAAGGGCAGTGCCAAAAGAGGCATGTCGGTCATGGACCTGGATGGCAATCGATTCCGGCACGCCACGCATGAGTATGCGGGGCTGGGCTTCAATCACCGTCACCTTGCATCCACGCTTTGCGGCACTTGCCGCCAGCTCAAGGCCTATGAATCCTCCGCCAATAATTGCGACGGTCTTTCCAGGCACAAAGGCCAGGCGAATTTTCAGCGCATCACCGTGATTGCGCAGCATCAGGGCACGCTCGGCACCTGCAAGAGAAAGCCTGCGGGGTTCGGCGCCCAGGGCCAATAGCAATTTCTGATAGGGAACGTGCTGGCCGTCCGACAATTCGACGATCTGCTTCTCGCGATCAACAGATGTGGCTGCAGCATTGGCAATATAAGTCAGTTTGAGGGAGAAGATCATGTCCTTGTCGAGAAGAAGCACCGCTTCGGGTTCGGCATCATCAGTGATTGCAGCCTTTGACAAAGGTGGACGGTCATAAGGCAGCAGGGCCTCATCACTGATCAGCGTGACTGGTCCTTCCCAACCATTTTCACGAAAAGCGATGGCAGCGCGAGCGCCCGCCTTGCCGCCGCCTACAATGACCATTCCAGCCTTGCTCATATCAAGCGCCTGTATCGATCAGGACTTTGTCGGCTTCCACTTTCACCGGATAGGTTTTGAGATTCACGCATACCGGCGCACCCTTGGCTACACCGCTGCGATAGTCAAAGCGACCGTTGTGCTTAGGACATTCAATAATGTTGTCCATCACCAGGCCATCGGCGAGATGGACCTTTTCATGTGTGCATAGCCCATCAGTTGCATAGAATTTGTCATCGGGCGAATGATAGATGGCAAACGTCTGGCCCTTATGATCAAAGCGCATGACGTCTTCTTCGTCTATGGCGTCTACCGAACACACTTCAATCCATTGACTCATATTGTCTCTATCCTTGTGGAGCAGTTACAGGTGACACACCTGCAGGCAATTCGCGCGTGATATGCCAGTCAGGTTCCCGCGCCTGACGCAACAGAGCCGGGATGATTTCCCGGTACGCGGCTATCACACTGGGGCTGGGTTTTGGCATATAGGGCTTTAGATCCTCATGCAACGCCGGCAGCGCATGATAGGGAACCATGGGAAACATGTGGTGTTCAATATGATAGTTCATGTTCCAATAGATGAAGCGCAAAACGGGATTCATGTAAACCGTTCGGCTGTTCAGGCGATGGTCCAGGACATTCTCCGCCAATCCGCCGTGTTGGGTCAGACCTGTAAGGATGTGCAGCCATGCCCCATACATTGCGGGCAGCGGACCCACCAGCAGTACCGGAAGAATGGAATGGATGGCAATTGCGACGACGATGGCGACCGCATGAATTGCCACCCAGACGTGCGCCACGACAAAGACACGACCGCGCTCCATCGCGGGGATAAAGCTTTTCTCTTCTTCCGTCATGGAGCCTGCGGCGTGTCGCAAGATGCTTTTGATTGATCCCCAAGTCTGCGGGATTCCGAAAAACATCGATATTACCTTGAGGACCCATGTCGGCCGCATGACGGCGATTTCCGGATCGCGCCCCACGATGATTGTATCGGTGTGATGGCGGGTGTGGCTCCAGCGCCAGCGCGTCGGGTTGCGCATGATCATGAAGCAGGCGATGTGATAAACCGCGTCGTTCATCCAGGCCGTCTTGAAGGCGGTGCCATGTCCGCACTCATGCCAGCGCGAGTCAGTCGAGGAGCCATAGAGCACGCCATAGGCCAGAAGGAATGACAGCGACAGCCAGCCCGGCCAGAAATAGATGGCTGATCCGGCGGTGATGATAAATGCCGCAAACCAGATGATGGTATCGCGGATAGCGGGCGCATCCCGGCGCTGCATCAGTTGCTTCAAGCGCTTGCGTTCAATCGGGCATTTATACCACTGGGCTGATGCCAAACCCATTTGCTCGGCA
>JANMAE010000013.1:0-3036 GCA_031359445.1 Hyphomicrobiales bacterium
CTCCGGCGATTGCCCATTGCTTCTTAGGAGCCGATTTGGCATATCCGGTGCATCATTCCGGGGCAGGGGCCGGAGATGCGGACAGATTCGCGTCTTTGGAAATTCTCCGGGGCAACACAAACAAATAAAGGGTTGATTCATGACCTCCACTCTCTGGCTGATCGTGCTCGCTGGCGCGCTGTCCATCGTTTATGGAATAATCACGACAAGGGGCCTCATGGCCGCCGATGCGGGTTCTGCCCGTATGCAGGAAATTTCAGCCGCAGTGCGCGAGGGCGCCGCAGCCTATCTCAAACGCCAGTATCAGACGATTGCCATGGTAGGCGTGGTCATCTTCATTCTGGCTTGGGTCTTGTTGGGAGGCTATTCCGCAATTGGCTTCCTGATTGGCGCGGTTTTATCCGGTGCTGCGGGGTTCATTGGCATGAACGTATCGGTGCGCGCCAATGTTCGCGTGGCGCAGGCCGCAACCAAAAGTCTGGCAGGTGGTTTGGACCTGGCGTTTAAGTCCGGAGCCGTGACAGGCCTTCTCGTGGCTGGCCTCGGCCTTCTGGGTGTCACTCTGTATTTCGGTTTTCTCACGCAATCGATAGGACTGGAACCTACGAGCCGCACCGTGATTGATGCACTCGTGGCGCTCTCTTTCGGCGCATCCCTTATCTCCATCTTTGCCCGTTTGGGCGGCGGCATCTTCACCAAGGGTGCAGATGTGGGCGGCGACATGGTCGGCAAGGTTGAAGCTGGCATCCCGGAGGATGATCCGCGCAACCCGGCAACCATTGCAGATAACGTTGGCGACAACGTTGGCGACTGCGCCGGCATGGCCGCAGACTTGTTTGAAACCTATGTGGTCACCACAGTGGCAACAATGGTTCTTGCAGCGATCGTTTTGCCTGACGCTCTGAAGCTGAACGGTATGGTTCTCCCGCTAGCCATTGGCGGCGCGTGCGTGATCACCTCGATCATCGGCTCCTTCTTTGTCAAGCTTGGCGCCAATAACAATATCATGGGTGCCCTCTACAAAGGCATCATTGCAACCGGTATTCTTTCACTGGTGGCCCTATATCCGGTGATCTCATTCATGTTTGGCGGCATGTCGACTGATCTCGGCGGCTTCACACCTATGAAACTGTTCTGGTGCGGTGTAACCGGGCTTGTCATTACAGGCCTTATCATCTGGATCACGGAATATTATACGGCGACCGGCAAACGACCGGTAAACTCCATCGCCGAAGCTTCCATCACAGGTCACGGCACCAACGTCATCCAGGGTCTCGCAGTATCCATGGAAGCAACTGCCGTGCCAGCTCTTATCATCGTAGCTGGGATCATTGTAACCTTCAACCTCGCCGGCTTGTTCGGCATTGCCGTAGCGGTCACGACGATGTTGGCACTTGCGGGCATGGTTGTGGCGCTTGATGCCTTTGGTCCGGTAACGGATAACGCGGGCGGCATCGCTGAAATGGCGGGCCTTCCCAAGGAAGTGCGCCATAACACGGACGCGCTTGATGCCGTGGGCAACACCACCAAGGCTGTTACCAAGGGCTATGCCATCGGTTCAGCAGGCCTCGGCGCGCTGGTCTTGTTTGCAACCTATACGCAAGATCTCAAATTCTTTGCCGATCATGCAGCACCCGGCAGCTTCTTTGAAAATGTGCATGTGACCTTCGATCTGTCTAATCCTTACGTGGTTGTTGGCCTGATCTTCGGTGGCCTCTTGCCTTACCTCTTCGGCGGCATGTCGATGACCGCGGTTGGCCGTGCCGCACAGTCGGTCGTGGTCGAAGTGCGTCGTCAGTTCAAGGAACGCCCCGGCATCATGGCAGGAACAGAAAAGCCTGATTATGCGCGCGCCGTGGATCTGCTCACCAAGGCTGCCATCAAGGAAATGATCCTTCCGTCCATGCTCCCTGTCTTCTCACCTATCGTAGTGTTTGTCGTCATCAACTGGATCGCAGGCAAGGAAGCAGGCTTTGCAGCACTAGGCGCCATGCTCATGGGCGTGATCGTCACGGGACTTTTCGTGGCCATTTCCATGACCGCCGGCGGCGGTGCCTGGGACAACGCCAAGAAGTCCTTCGAGGACGGCTTTGTGGACAGCAAAGGCGTAAAGCACATGAAGGGTTCAGATGCCCATAAGGCCAGCGTAACCGGCGACACCGTAGGCGACCCCTACAAGGACACCGCAGGTCCAGCTGTAAATCCAATGATCAAGATCACCAATATCGTGGCCTTGTTGCTTCTGGCGGTTCTCGCCGGCCATTAACAAAAATTTTCAAAGAGTTACAAAAATTAAAAAGGCCTGGAAGAAATTCTGGGCCTTTTTGTTCATATCTTCCGCCCCATTTGAATTCATTTTTCCCAACCCCTTATCAGAGCAACAGAATCGGACCAGTGCGAGGCAAGTAAGTGGCGAAGGCAACGAAACTCAATAGAAAATTGCCGGGAATTATTCTTGTCAACGGCAGCGCGGGCACGGTTAGAACCCTTGGGATCACGAATGTCCGCAGTCTGATTGACAATGTCGTTCAAGAACTTCAGCTCCCCTTCAAACTCCATGTCCTGCAAGGCAACGAAATTGACGCTTGCGTGCGGAAGGCAATAGCCGAGGGCGTATCGGCCATTGCGGTAGGCGGTGGTGATGGCACAATCAGTGGGGTCGCTCATCAACTTCTGGGCACAGATATACCCCTTGCCGTTCTTCCTCTTGGCACCATGAACCTTTTTGCGAAGGCTGTGGGTATGCCAGACAGTCTGGAAGCCGCACTGAGATCTCTTGCTCATACCATAGTTGTGGATGTCGATGTGGGCCGAATAAATGGGCGAACATTTCTCCTGCAAGTGTCTTTTGGTCTTCATCCCAAAATAGTCCGGATGCGGGAAAATCTGGGCTATAGTTCCCGATTGACCAAGATTTTAGGTGGTGTGCGCGCTTTTTTTGCCGCCCTGGCCGATCCGTCGCGATTGCGACTGCTCTTATCAGTCGACGGAGCACCCAACGCCTTCAAATGTCCGGCCGTGGTGATTACGAATAAT